>CAWILK010000016.1:0-86229 GCA_963836845.1 uncultured Alphaproteobacteria bacterium
CGCGGAACACGATATCTACGCTGTCGATGCCGTGTGTGACTACCCTCAGTCCGGCGAACGAATCCTCGGGCGAAGCAACCTGCAGGCCCTGCGCAGCCATCACCCCGGCAAGCCGTCGGGTTTCAAAGTCAGGCGAATTCTCGGCGCAGATGAACTGTGGATCACGGAATACATCATTCTGTATCAGGGGCGTCGGCCTATACGGTCAGCATCATGGAGTTCCGCGACGACAAGGTCGTGCAGGAGACCCAGTATTTCGCCGATCCGTTCGAAGCACCGGCCTGGCGACGCCAATGGGTCGAACTCGCGCAATGCGAGCGCGATTTGAAATGAGACACGTTATCAATTCCTTCCTGATGTAAGTGTCCGGGCACCGTAGCGCCGATACGCCACGAGGCCATCGTTCTTGCTACCATTGCGCTTTATGCGACAAAGCCAGGATGGCTTTGGCATGCGATTCGACGGCGAAGCATCATCAGGAGGAGTAATGCGTCCGCTATTGTTGGCTATTGGCGACTGCTGTGCGTCTTCCGGTCAATATCGACACACGCCCAGACAGACGAAATTCAAGTCTATAACGCCGAAATTGCCGCGCCGGGTGTATTCAATCTGACGGTGCACAACAATTACACGCCCGACGGCCGCACCAGCGCCGACTATCCCGGCGGCATCGTCCCAACCACACGCTCAACGGTGTTCCGGAGTGGGCGTACGGCGTGACCGATTGGTTCGAGGCCGGCCTTTATCTTCCCCTCTACAGCATCAGCGGCAACGGTGCGTTGACCTATAACGGGTTCAAGGTGCGGGCCCTGTTCGTCGAGCCCGATGCGGCCAATCAGCGCTTCTTTTACGGCGTGAATTTCGAATTCAGCTGGAACACCGCACACTGGGATCCAAGCCGCCACACCCAGGAAATCCGCCCCATCGTGGGCTGGCACCTGGGCGCATTGGACATCATCGTGAACCCGATACTCGACAATTCGTACAAGGGATTCAGTCGACTCGATTTCGCTCCCGCCACCCGCGTCGCCTACAACTTTGACAAGACCTGGGCGATCGCAGCCGAGGAGTACGCCGACTTCGGCCCGCTGCGCGCCTTGTATTCGGCGCTCGCAACAACAGCATCAGCTGTTCGGCGTGTTCGATTACAGCGGCAAGCCCTGGTCGATCGAGGGCGGCAGTCGGCTTTGGCCTCACCAGCGCAACCGACCACATCGTCCTGAAACTGATTCTGGCGCGCGACCTGAACAATTGAGACTCATTAGGAGAGCTATCTTGCAACTGAAAGTTCGACCGCGTGCGATCTTGATGCGTCGCGGCCAGCGTGTGGCCGCATTCAACGCGCAGCTGTCGGGCAGACTCGCCGTCGCGCAGACGCCGGCGGCGGCTCCGACACCGGACTATCATCCGAGTCTGGGGGATTTGATGACCATGGCGATTCAGCCGCGCCACACCAAACTCGGACTCGCCGGCCAGGAAGGAAATTGGCCGTACGCACAGTACGAACTGAGTGAACTGCGCAATGCGTTCGCCCGGGTCGCCCGAACCATTCCGATCTACCGGAACATCGATATGACGGCGGTCATCGGCGCCATGACCACTGAACCGTTAAAGGCAGTAGACCAGGCGATCCAGGCCAAGGATGTCCGCCAATTCAAGACGGCCTATGCGGGACTGACAACCACCTGCAACGCCTGTCATCTGAGCCAGGACCATGCACCGGTCGTTATCCGGGTTCCGACCACGAATCCCTACTCGGATCAGGATTTTCGCCGGCCGGCGCGCTAGTGGCGCGCAATTGCAAAACCCGTTCAGGTCCTGAGGCTGCAGCAGGCGCACTTCGTGCTGCGCGAGAGCGAGGCTGATCCGGTTCGCCCGTAGCGCTTCCAGGATCGCACGGGAAAGCTCGGCCTGCGTCAGCGCCATAGTCGTCAACGGACACCCAGGGCCGGATGCTGATCTGAACCACCGACTGCGCAGACTTGAGACGCCGATCACTGGCGGCACATCCTTCAGCACACGTGGATTGGCCAGCACCACGCCTTCGATGACCTGCAGCGCCGCGGCGACATCCGTGTCTGGCGCCACACCAACCTGGACGCTGACTTGGCGGATCATGGCCATAGTTGTGGAGGATCTCGCCGACAATCTTGCGGTTCGGGATCACGACCTTGGAACGATCGGCATGCAGTCAGAATGGTGCTGAACAGGGAGACTTGCTCCACCTGCCCTTCCACGCCCGCGACCTGAATGTACTGGCCGACCCGAAACGGCTTGGTGAGAATGATCGACAGGCCGGCGACAAGATTGCTGAGCACCCCCTGCATGGCCAGCGCAATGCCGGCGCCCGCCACTCCCAGTCCGGCTATCAGCGGCAGCAGCTGAACCCCAAGGTTCTGCAGCGCCATGACAGAAACAACAGCAGCACCAGCCCGCGGATCACCCTTGATAGCAACTCCCGCAGCGGCGGCTCGAGATCAAAGCGCCGCAGGCGCGCGCAGCAACCAGCGCTCCGCCCAGCCTCCGACGATCACTCCGGCGATGATGATGAGAATGGCCGTGAGCAGCTGCGGCCCGAACTGAATGAGCAGATCGATGATCTGCTGACGAATGTGATCTATGCCTGCCAGGTGAATGTCAGCATTCAATCCTCGCCGATGTCCTCATTCCAGACCTTGGGATGCTGAGTGATGTAATGCCTAAGCAGCTGTTCGCAGTCCGCGGAATCCAGATCGATGACCTTACACCGCGCTCCCGCAGCCAGTCGACGCCGCCACGGAACGTGTGCGACTCTCCGACTACGACAGTGCCAATGCGAAACTGTACGATCAAACCGCAACAATACCAGCACGGCGCCAGAGTCGTGACCATCACCGTGTCCCGGTAGCTGCGGCGCCGGCCTGCCTTGCGAAAGGCATCTGTCTCGCCATGGATGGATGGGTCGTTTTCCTGGACCCGACGGTTGTGGCCCCGCCCGAGCAGCGTCCCCTCGCCGTCGAAAAGCGCGGCGCCGATGGGGATGCCACCCTCGGCCAGACCAAACCGGGCTTCCTCCAGCGCAATGCCGAGCATCGTCTGTAGTGTCGGGCTGCTCATCGATTCGAATCACAGCTTACCCGTTGCTGGCAGCACTGCCAATTATTGTCGCCAATCGCTGACAAACGCCTCAAATAGATCCATCCGCACAGACCGCGTCAACCATATCGCCGTCATCCGCTACAGAACCCCCATTGCCAACTGCAATCGTCGACTGAGGGAAGAGACCATGGAAACCAGGAAGCTCAACTTCGCCGTATGCGGCGCGTGTTGCAACGCTTACGGCCTGCGGCGGCGGATCTTCAGGCTACATCGGGTTCAACCATGGCATCGGGCAGGCGCCAGCTTCGCAAACCGCCAACGCGATCCCAATGATGATCAGCGATGCGTCTTCAGATGACTGGGCCACCATAGGCGTGAAGGTGTTGAGCATTGCGCTGATTCCACAGGGCGGCGGCAGCAATGTCAGGTCTATACGGCCCCGACCCCGGCGCCCTTCGTCAATCTTGAGCAGCTGGATCAGCTGGCCGAAATCCTCGGCAATGCGACGGTTCCGGTCGGCACGTACACCGGCGCGGTCATGACAGTGAGCGGCAATCCGGGAGACGTACTGCTGACTGCCTCGGCCGACCCGGAAGTGGGCTTTGCCCTCGCCGCCGGCACGGCCGTATCCAGTTCCGATATTCACGTGATGAATACCCAGGGCAGCGGCACGAATCTGACGGCGCCAATCACGGTCAATTTCGTCTCCCCGCTGGTTGTGAGCACCACGGGCACGGCCGCGCTGGATCTGGAATTCGATCTGTCGCAGCCGGCCTTCATCATTGGCCACAACCCGCCCAGCGCGACAGCCACACAGTGGGCCGTCAATTTCAGCGGTCCGGTGCGGCATCGTCCTCTGGCCGACCTGCGCCGCCTGGTACTGCGCCATACATATGGCACGGTGACGGGATTTCCTGTGACAGCACTTCGATCACGATCGACAAGGATTTCCCGACGTTGCCGGCGGTTTCGCCGGAAACGGAAGTCACGGGAACGCAGACGCTCACCATCCTGGCGGATGCGACCAACGGCACGCTGTTCTACGACGTGGATGCCAAGACTGTCACCACCATCAAGAACTTCTCCGGCGAATCCAGCCTCAATGGCAAGTTCGTGCGCATCGCGGCGCGCTACCAGGACAACGGCACTCTGGTGGCGACGCGGATCTGGGCAAGCAGCACCTTCAACAGCGTGTGGGTCAGCCCGGAAGGCCACGTTCTGAATGCCAATCCCAACACCAATGTCCTCACCATCACCAACGAATCCGGCATCGGCGTACCACTGACGGTCAACGCCAACACGCAGTTCTTCTATCGCCAGCCCTGGAATGCGGTCGCGGATGCCACGCCGATTGGCACGGGCACTGCATTCGTGGCCAACAAGAATATCGTGCGCGGCTTCAAGGTGCATGCCAGCGTCGTGGATCCGTTGGCCGTGCCACTGGTTGCACAGGAGATCGACATCGAGACGGCAGACTACTCGGGCGCCATTTCGGCGCCCAGCGCCAGCGGTTTCACCTACACGCATGACTTCGTGCGTGCCATCGACGACTACACCGTGACGCTCGGGCTACATCGCCTCCGCCACCGCCAATGGCAATGATCCGATGAGCGGCAATGCCATCACGAGGCTACAAGTGGTGGAACTTCGCCTACCCGACGATGGTGGATTCGGGTGCCAATGCGGTCAGTGATTTCGTTTCGGCCACCGACGGCACCGCCAGTTTCGGCGGCACGGCCGGTGCGATCATTCCCTGGGGCGTGAGCTACGTCATCTGGGGTGACCCGGCCAATGCCACGGGCTGGAGCGCCGCCAAGTCCATTCTTGAGCCGACACCCTTGCCGGTCGGCACGGTCGCCAGCCCGCCGGTTGCCGCCACCAATGCCGAGACCTTCACCATCACGGCAGCGAACGGCACAAACCCGGTCACCGTGAACGCCGGAACCGTGAGCGGTTCGGCCACCCTGGTGTACCAGGTGGACATGACGCGGCGGTGTCGTGACAGTGAGCCCCATCGACCTGACGACCTCCGCGGGTCTGGCGAGCTTCACCACCGGCATGGCGACCGGCACCAAGGTCAGGGTCTCGGGTGTGCCGCAGGCCGATGGTAGCGTGAAGGCCTACGTGGTGACTTACTTCACCGGAACCACCCCGGCGGCGACGAGACTGAGGCCCGGCATCAGGCAACGACGCCGGGGCTTCAGACCCTGCCGAGAAATTCGGCGAGCGTAATGATCCGGTGAGCGCGGATATCCCAGAGAATGCACTTCATGGCAGCCGCAGACCTGTGACAGCTTCATGCGCGACGACACTCGGAAACAGGTGCTGATACTCGTTGTGGCACTGCACCAGGCGGTAGCTGGGGATGCTCGAGGACAGATGGTGAATATGGTGATAGCCGATGTTGGCGGTGAAGAAGTTCAGCCAGCCGGGCAGCACCAGGAAACTGGTGCCTTCGATGGCGCCCGTATCGTAGTCCCAGCGTCGCGCAGCCGGTGGCGTAGGAATGCTCAAAGTTGTGCTGCACGGTGAACAGCACGATCCCCAGGCCGCCCGCGATCGACACGGTCAGCAGATAGATGATGAAGAACAGGCCCGCACCGAAATACCAGCACATGATCGCCCAGGCGCTCAGCAGCACCAGGTTATTCCACAGCATGTGGTGGTATTCCTTGGGGGTCTTCCAGTAGCGGGTCCGGTAGCTGGCCGACAGTTCACGCACCGATAGGCCGGAACGGGCGAATTTGGCCGCTGGAGAATATGTACCCACAGCCCGAACGTGCCCCTGATCCAGGTCAGGCGCGGATTCACGATCAGGTAGATGAAGCCCGGCCAGGGGCGCGGCGGGAACGCTGCATTTGTATCGGTAAAAACGCTGCTGCGCCGTGGTCAGCGCCGCGTATTCGTCCACCGACAATGTTGCATATGGCCCACGGTACCGTTCCCAGTTGCCGTTATGGGCATGATGATAATTGTGGTGCTGCGCCCACACATACTGCGGCATGCCCGCAGATCACGCCCAGTACAAAGCCGACCCAGCGATTCAGCGCGACGCTGCGGAACAGACTGCGATGCCCGCACTCATGCATCAGCGCGAAAACGCGCAGGGTGAACAGGATGAGCAGTGGCAGGACCGCGGCCACGACCCAATGGCTGGTGCGGCCGAATGTAACAGCGATCCACCACAGGCGATCAAGGGGCCAAGGTGATCAGCACCTCGACGCTTCCTTGTGAATTATCGGACTTGCCGTAGCGTCCGATCATTCCCTGCTTTTGCTGCTTGACGCACTCGATCAGCGTAGTGATTGAGCGTTCCTCGTGCGGATCCAATAGGTGGAACGTATAGCGCGGCGCGTCTTTCTTATTGCTTTCGCCGAGCTACGGGCGGCGGAGTTTACCAGAGCAAGCTGACGATTACCTGCGCAAGTTCACGATTCGACACTGGCTTAGGTACGCTACCGCATAGCGGCTGTGCCGCGGCAGGCCGCCGGACCTACAGCCGGGCTCCGCCGGCCGCAGCCGGAAGTCGTAATTCACCGTGTAAAACGGCACTTCCACGCGCTCGCCTCCGGACGCCGCACCCGGCGGATGGCGCTCAAATTGCGCCACCAGCGACTCCTTCATGCCGAATACGGCATCGGTATCCAGGTACTCGCTGCCCGGCCACGAACAGGTGGGTCGTCACCGGCCGATAGCCCTGCGCCGAGACAATCATATGGATGTGCCCCGGCCGGTAGGGATGGCGGCCCATCTTGCGCAGCATGTGTCCCACCGGACCATCGGTCGGCACCGGGTAGAACGTCGGTCGGATGGAGCGGAACCAGTAGCGCCCTTCGGCATCGGTCCTGATCCGCCCGCGCGCCTTCATGCCCGTCTCCTCGGGGATCTGCATGTCGTAGTAGCCGTCGCCATTGCCGGACCAGATATCCAGCAAGGCATTCGCGCAGCGGCTTGCCGTCCGCACTGAGCACCCGTCCCGAATAGAATGTGGGCTCGCCCTTGACCCCTTCGGCCAGATTGCTGCCCCGCGGCAGATCCGGCGCGCCCTCCCAGTAGAAGGGACCCAGAACCGTCGATTCGGCGCTGCCATGGTCCGCGGGATGATTGATGGTGATGACCAGCACCGATACGCCCAGCGTGTCGGACAGCAGGATGAATTCCTGGCGCTTCTCGCGTACAGGTCTTTCCCACATCGGTGAGGAATTGAATCGCGCCGATCCACTCACCTTCGGTCAACTGCACGTCCCGAACGAAGTCGTGCAGATGAGTGATCAGCGAGGTCATGACCCGCTTGAAACGCGGATCATCACTTTGCGCCAGGCGCTCAATCACCGCCTGGGTGATGCTTTGCTGATCGAATTCGCGCATGCTGTCTCTCCTTAGTTTGCCACGCCTCAACGCCACAGCCGGCTTGAGGCGATCTGCGCCCCTTCCACCAGCGACCGCAGTTTCAGGTAGGCGATATCCGGCTCCACCGGGCCAAAGCCGGCGAATGTTCCAAAGCCGCAGTCGGTACCGGCCATCACCCGTTCGCGCCCCACGACCTGGGCGAAGCGCTCGATGCGCTCGGCGACCAGCTCCGGGTGCTCAATGTAGTTGGTCGTCGTCGATCAGCAGCCCCGGGATCATGATCTTGTCATCCGGAATCCTGATCTTCTGAACACCGACCACTCATGCGCATGCCGGGGATTGGCGGCCTCGAACAGCAGGCCCTGCGGCTTGGCTTTGATCACGATCGGCAACAGCCGCTCCAGCGGAACATCGTGATGATGGGGTCCCTCGTAGTTGCCCCAGCACACATGCATGCGCACCCGCTCGGCCGGAACATTGCGCAATGCATGATTCAGCACTTCAATATGCCGCGCCGCGAGCAGCTCGAACTCTTCGACGCGTGCGGTCGCGATACATGGTGTGCCGGCCCATGGCCAGATCCGGAGCATCGATCTGCAGGATGATGCCGGCCTTCACGATGGCCTCGTATTCCATGATCGTGGCGGCCGAGGCGTTGATCTGGATGTGCCAGCCCAGCTCGTTGACCCGTTTTGACAGCGGCTCGATCATGTCCGGGGTCGTCGCGCCGGCTTGGGCGAGATTGAAGCGGATGCCCCGCGCCCCCAGCCCATGCATACGCTTCAGCTCGGCATCGGTGACCGTCGTGTCGACCACGACGACGGCGCGTGCGCTCGGGCCGAAAGCCGCCAGCGCGTCGAGCGTCGGAGCATTCTCGGTGCCGTAGGTCGAGGGTTGGACGATGACGTTGCGACTGGTACCGATGCGCTTCTGCAAGGCGCGATAGTCGTCAACCGTGGCGTCACCGGGACGCAGGGTCGAGCGCGGGTCAACCTTGTATTGCGACCCGTAGATATGGTGATGGCAGTCGCAGGCATTGGGAGGCGCCTTGAGCTTTGAGGGTTCCGTCCCCTGACGAATACTTCACCTGCTGCGCAGCCGCGGACCTCGCGCCCGTGCCAAGAACGCCCGTCCCCGTGAGGGCCGAAAGTGCCCACAAAACCTGGTCGCCGGTCCCCCCCGGTTTGCTGCATCGTTTCCTCCAATGATCCGGTTATGAGATCCTACCCGATCCGCACGGACCGGGGAAGGTCGCGCGCTCGGGCTGCGTTTGCAATTGCAATCGCGCGCTCTGCGCAGCCGAGGGTCAGGGCAATGCCGCTTCGCCGGGCTTGGGCAGCGGCAGAATAGGCAGAAAAACGAGATGAACATGACGACGAGCACGCTCTATCGCTGGCGCGTAGGCGAGATCGAAATCACGCGCGTGCTCGAGTTCGAAGCGGCGCTTTTCGAACCGACCGTGCTCTACCCCGAGGCGTCTTCCGAACTCATCGAGCGGCACCGAGCCTGGCTCGAGCCGAGCTTGATGGACACCGCTCGCGGGCTTCTCGTGTTCGCGTTTCACAGCACGGTCATCAAGACGCCGCACGCGACAATCCTGGTCGATACCTGCTCCGGCAATGACAAGGAGCGCCCGCACAAGCCGCGCTATCATCAGAAGAACTGGCCCTATCTTGCCAATCTGGCCGCCGCCGGCTTTTCGCCCGACGACATCGACTATGTGTTGTGCACGCATCTGCACGCTGATCACGTCGGTTGGAACACGCGGCTCCTCGACGGTCGATGGGTGCCGACCTTCCCGAACGCCCGCTACCTCTTCGCTCGCCGGGAATGGGAATATTGGCAGGTGAGTGAAGCGCGAGCCAGTTACACCACCGACCCGTATTTCGAGGACAGTCTGCTGCCGGTGATGGAGCGGCGGCAGGCGGAGCTCGTTGCCATGGATTATGCATTCGACGACCAGGTTCGGATCGAGCCGTGGCCAGGGCACACGCCCGGTCACGTCTGTGTCGTGGTGGGCGCCAAGCAAGCATCGGTAATCCTCAGCGGCGATATTATGCATACGGCATTGCAATGCGCCGAGCCCCAGCTGAACAGCTGTTTCTGCGTTGATGCGGAATATGGCGCGAACGACACGCCGGCGCTTCCTCGAAACCTTCGCCGACACTCCCGTCATGGTCCTGCCGGCTCATTTCCCGACGCCCACAGCCGGTTGGATACGGTCACATAGAGGCTCGTTCCGCTTCCAATTCGACCATCTGCGCTGAAGCAGTGTTGATGTCGCGCGCGAAATCGACCAGCTACAACGCAGCCACAACACGAGTTCCCGCCTCGCCGCCTGACCCCACATCTTGCGCCCGAGCCGGCTGAAATAGAACCGGCGCAGCCGAAGTATTTCCGCGCGCCAAGCCGGCCGCGAAAGGGCGGGATAGACTGCTCCCCCCGGTGTTTCTTCTAAGCGAGCGCAGCGAGCATTTAATAAGGATTTTGCAGGGCTTTCCAGAATGGGGCTTATGCGTCCCGGTTCCTCTAAGGAGAAGGGTCTCGGCCGATCCAGTTGTCCAATTCTCCCAAGCATGAGCATTTACATCTTTGAGTTGTCGATGATTAACAATGTAGGCATAGTAATCTGACCATGTCGCGCGCAATGCATCACCTCTCATATTTCCAATTATCGGTTTGGATACTTTAGCTCCCAAACATACGAAATCATAAATATTCAAAAGGCGATAAACTTGTAATTGTACATCTTGATGAGTATCAATGTATTCATAGCTGAATCGCTGGCCGCCCGTTATATTGTTTTTTTCATCTAAATTGATTTTCGTGCCGATAGTAGTAGAGATCTTTTGATCCAGATCATCCATTAGCCGTAACGGCTTATGCCTCTGCGTCCGGTGACGCAATATGTTGTGGCGGTGGGCGCGGTCTTGGTGTAGAACAAAGAACGAACATAGACCCGCTTGGAGGGACTTGCCGTGACCGACTTTCCTCGTTCTCTGATCGAGTTCCAGCAGCGTTTTCCGGACGAAGCGGCCTGCGTCAAGTACCTCTTCCTGGCGCGCTGGCCCGAGGGCTTCGTCTGTCCTGACTGCGGCAAGAGCAAAGCGTGGCAGCTGCAAACCAAGCCATGGACGTGGGAATGCGCCGGCTGCAGCAAACAGACATCGGTAACCGCCGGGACGATCATGCACCACTCCAAGCTGCCGCTGACCATCTGGTTCTGGGCCGCCTATCTGATGGCCACCCATTCCAACGGCATCTCGGCGCTGCAACTGCAACGCCAGCTCGGCTTGGGCGCCTACCGCAGCGCCTGGTTGTTGTGCGCCAAGCTGCGCCGCAGCATGGTCGCGCCCGGCCGCAGCGCGCTCGCCGGCTTGGTCGAGATTGACGAGACCGAAATTCCCTGCCGCAGCAAGAACGATCCGCTCACGGGCGGCGGCGGCCGCAGCCATCAGGGCAAGATGCTGATCGTCGGCGCCGTTGAGGTCGAGGACGGCGGGGCCGGGCCCGGTCGCATCCGTTTGGCCGAGCTAAGCGACTATTCGGCCGACAGCCTGCATCCCTTCATCGCCCATAACCTGGCCCCGGGCACCACCGCCAAAACCGATGGATGGTCCGCCTATCCCGGCGCTCCCAGCGTCAAACACGATCCCCATGTCGTGGGCAAGATGGCGGCCCACATCGTCCTGCCCTGGGTGCACCGCATCTTTTCCAACCTCAAGGTCTGGGCCTTGGGCGTCTATCACGGCTTGCGCCGCAAACATCTTCAGTCCTATCTCGACGAGTTCGTCTTTCGCTTCAACCGTCGCCGCACCCGCCATGCCGCGTTCCGCTCCCTGCTCGGCATCGCCGCCGGTCACCCGCCCATCAGCTACAAGATGTTGATCTCACCGGAAGCAAAAGCATAAGGCTTTAGCTGTATTGTGCGAGATGCCTGGGCAAGTCTATTTTCGTTGGCTCTATTTTTGTCAGCCTCATAATTTATGACGAGTGGGTATTGCAACAGCGGCACATGCTCCTACAATTGCGCAACCCGTGTTGATATAGCGTATCCAGCGAACTGGCATGAGGGGCCTTGCTGAACGAGCTGGGCAGGGTAGATGAGTTACCCCTACACCGGAAGCCACCTACGGGTACTGCGACCGGGGCGCCGGTAAACCACTAACCATCTTAAAGACGATTTCGGGCTTTTATAGTGCGTAAGTCAAGAGTTCTGCAACGGCACGTGTCCGGTTCCCGCCGAGCGATGCGCTATCAGTTTCTCATGACAAGGGGACCCGACCAGTGGTTGCGACAGCCTGGGGAGTCGCCGCCCTTTGGACAAAAGACCCAATAAACGCGCCTAAAGTGAGTTTGGTCAATGCGACGGTCCCGGTTGTTTGGACAGCTTCCGGGGAGGAATAAGCTAAAGACTGGTAGCCGGCTGATGGTTTCACCTTTCCCCGAAATCAAATTCATACCTGTCTTGTTGCGGGGTGCTGTGAAGCTTGTGGGCAGCCGCCGACCTGTGGGCAAGGTGGGGGAAACGCATGGCGTTTTCCCCGGCTTGTCCATAGGGGACCGCGCTTGCGCGGTCAGGCGGGGATCGGCGCAGCCGACTGTCCACAAATTCACAGCACCTCCTCGGCATGGCGTCAGGCGGCCAGTGCCGTCGCAGCCGTCGATTGGCCGAGGTAAGCCTCGTCCGGTGTTCGCCAGCCGAGCGCCTGATGCGGACGCCGCAGATTATACCAGTCGAAGAACTCGCCAAGGCTGCGCTTCTGTTCGATGCCGTTGGCCGCCGGGCGCAGATAGACCCATTCGTGCTTCACGGTCCACCACAAGCGCTCGACAAAGATGTTGTCGTGGCAGCGCCCGCGTCCGTCCATGCTGATCTCGATCCCATGATCCCGCAGCATATTGGTGAACTCCTCGCTGGTGAATTGCGCGCCTTGATCGGTATTGAAGATGCCGGGCTTGCCGAACCGGGCGAGGGCCTCGCTCAGCGCCTCGACGCAGAACCCCGCGGTCAGCGTGTTCGACAGCCGCCAGGACAGCACTCGCCGGGTCGCCCAGTCGATGATCGCGACCAGGTACAAAAACCCCTGTCGCATCGCGATGTACGTGATGTCAGCGGCCCACACCTGGTTCGGCTGGTCGATCGTCTTGCCGCGCAGAAGGTACGGGTAGACCTTGTGCTCGGGATGCCGCTTGCTGGTGTTCCGCTTCGGCCTGACCGCCCACAGCCCGAGCTTCCGCATCAGCCGCCGGACGCGCCGGCGGCCGACCGAAATCCCCTCCCGCAACAGCGCCACCTGGAGCCGGCGGCTGCCGTAGACCGGATGGTCGGTGAAAATCCGGTCGAGCCGCTTCAGAAGCTCGAGTTCCTCCGCCGATTCCGGCCGAGGCCGGTAATAGAAGCTGCTGCGCGCAACCCCGAGCAGCGCGCATTGCCGGCTTACGGACAGCCCCGCCTCCGGCGCGATCATCGCCCGCCTCTCAGCACTCGGGAGATGGCGGGCTGCCCGGCAAGAAAATCGCACTCGACCTGCAGCTGCCCGATCTTGCGGTGCAGATCGTCGATCACCTTCTGCGCATCCGCGGCCGCCGGCGCCTTGCTGCCGCGCGCAAACAGCTCCCCCGCACGCTTCACCAGCTCCTGCTTCCAGTTGCTGATCATCGTCGGATGAACCCCAAACTCCGCCGACAGCTCCGCCAGGGTCTTCTCCCCCGAAAGCGCCGCCATCGCCACCCGCGCCTTGAATTCCGCGCTGTGCTGCTTCCTCTTTACGCCCACGTCTCACGCCCCTTTGGACCGGTCAGCCTTTAGCTTATCCCGCTGTCCAAAAATCCGGAGCCGCCGCACAAATCCATGAAACCACCACCAGGTTTATATAGTTCGAGAGCAAAAAATATAAGGGTAAGAGCAACAGTAATGAGTAGGTAAAACCTGTTAGGCCCAAGCGTGTAGCCGTGCCTGTAGCACCGGCCAAGCTACTCAATCGCACGTATTGTTCTATGGCCTTTTCGTTTGATTCCGTTATCAGGGGTTCAAGGAGAACTCGATCCTCCCTAGGTATAACGTCACGCTTGGTTGACGTAGCCGAAATCACCAATCTTGCGCCAACATACATCGCGGTCACAGAAAGGTCGCACCAACCCTGCCAGTATTAAGTCACCAGAGTTGTCGAATTTCCTTTCGGAAAGTGTTCTCCAGAAATAGTAAGCACCAAACATCGCGCCGTAAATAACCGCGAACCCAATCATCACCCCGAGCATCGGTCGCATACGCTCGAAAGGCGTCGTAATAGTGGGTTCAGGCGGGTCGATTGACATGGGGCCGATCTCCTGAATTCGATTTGCCCGTAGAATGATCCAGCCCCTTCGATTACACAACTGAGAAGGGGAACGGCATCGGGCAGTGCAGAAGTCACCAATTTCGCAGCAAAATTAGGGCGCTGAAAACAAAGGACTTTTTTGCTGCGTAAGTTTGCTGCATAATGACCCCATGAAATACGGCTACGCAAGGGTATCACCGGGCGGCAAGAGCGAGAGCGTTGACGCACAGGCCCGACAACTGACCAAGGCCGGATGCAAGAAGGTGTTCCGCGACGTGCATGTCAGCGGAGCCAAGACCGACCGTTCGCAGCTTCGGAGCGTGATCGACCAGCTTGCGCTCGGCGACGTGCTGATGGTGACACGGCTCGACCGGCTGGCGCGATCCACGCGCGACCTGTTGAACGCGCTGGCTGCTATTGCCGACCGGCAAAGCCGGTTTCCGGTCTCTGGGCGACGCATGGGCCGATACGACAACATCGCACGGACGGCTGATGCTGACGGTGTTGGGTGGGTCTGGCCGAGTTCGAGCGCTGATCTTATCCGGGCGCGCACGGGCGAAGGCCGGGAACGGGCGAAAGCGCGCGGCGTGAAGCTTGGCCGCAAGCCGAAGCTCACGCCCCACCAGCAGCATGAAGCACGACAGCGGAAGCGAGAACGGCGAAGCAATCCGCGACATCGCCCGCAGCTGCAACGTCCCACAACAGCACGATTTCGAGGCTAACAAGCGCGCCATGAGCGGACAGTCGAGCAACGGGGCGGCTGCTCAGTTCGAACGCGAGCTAGAGATTTTCCGTAAGGAGGCAGATGAGGCGGCCCAATTCTTGTATGCCTATCTGTCCGTGCACCAGACTGCTGCGCGCAATCTCAAAGTATATAACATGCTCAACAGTGCTGCCTTGTTTTGGAATACGAATTCTTGGGGCACTTCAGACGGCGGGTTTCATTGCCCTTGGACGGATATTCGATCAAAACTCCAAGTACAACATTGATCGATTGCTTCGCCTAGCTCAAAACAATCCCAGTATATTTTCCAAGGCTGCGCTCGCCGCCAGAAAGCAAGGGCAAAGCGCAACGCCGCCCGATTGGCTAGATGATTATATGAAAACAGTGCATGTCCCCACACCGGCATACTTTCGTCGTATCCGATCATTCGTAAGGAAAAACAGAAAGGTATATGAGGCTCGGTATAGAGACATCAGGCGCAAGTGGTTTGCTCACAGAGAAATCCCTGACGCAACCGAAGCCAGCGGCCTATTTGCAAACACAAATATACGAGAATTGGAACTCCTCGTTACATTTCTAGCATCGCTTCACGATGCCCTTTGGCAGCTTTCTACAACGGCAGCAAGCCGATACTCCGCAGGCAACGATACTCGGTTAGCGCCATGCATAAGCGCCCTACCCCCATGGAGCGAAATAAAAACGTCCACGAGCGGATCACACATGAGGTAACGCGATTTC
Source organism: uncultured Alphaproteobacteria bacterium (assembly GCA_963836845.1). Lineage (GTDB taxonomy): Bacteria > Pseudomonadota > Alphaproteobacteria > ATCC43930 > CGMCC-115725 > AP-15. Next base: position 15,211 of record CAWILK010000016.1, read on the forward strand.
TCCGCGCAGCCGCAGCTATAAAGTGAGCGATTTTACGGAACTAAGATGGACGCCATAGCCGCTCGACCCCGCGATTTTCCATAAGGCAGATTACGCGACCTTAATCTCATGTTTAGCATCCAACTTCCTCACCGTCTTTTCCGCGAGAACGGCAGTGAGCTGGTTGCGTGCGGTGCTCGAACCGATCGGAGTTTCCTTTTACTCCGGGCGGCGGGCGGCGACGAGGAAGATGGTGGCCGGGAGGCGGATCGGGCCGGTGCGGCTTCGGCGGCGAAGGCGGCCTCGATTTCGCGGGCGATGGTCTGGCGGGTCGGCTTGTCGGGCCGCTTTTGTTCGATCAGCCGGGCAGTGCATCTGCGTGCTGTTTTTGACACCCTGCTCCGAAGGTGGGTTACAGCGTGAAATTGTCTTTAACCCTGTCCGTGCTACAATGCCGACTATGAAGCCATCCGATGCACTGGCCGCGCATCGCAGCGAATTGCGGGAGCTTGTGAACCGCCACGGCCTCGCGCGCCCCCGTGTCTTCGGGTCGGTTCTGAGTGGCACCGATACCGAGCAGAGCGATCTTGATTTGCTGGTTGACCCTGCGGAAACGACCAGCCTCTTGATACTTGCAGCCTTCAAGATCGACGCCGAAAAGCTGCTGGGCGTGCCGGTGTCCGTCCTCACCCCCAACGCATTGCCGTCGAAATTTCGCGGCCAGGTCTTGCAGCAGGCGCAGCCTCTGTGAAGCATCAGCAGGGCGGTCGCGTCCATTGTTGGCGCCTCAGTTTCACTCCCGAATTTCCACCAGCTTGACGGACATGACCGTCCCTGGCGGTTAGAGACACAGGCGCCACAGTATATGGCTTGGCCCGTGTTCCCGGGTTCCCGGTCCTGACGGGTCGTCCCGGAACCATGGGATGGACCTTTCTCCCCGCCTTATGGCGGCAAGCGGGCTCAAAAGGTCATCTCGCCGAAGGCATTACTCATCGCGAAAGCGAAAACGGCAATATGACCGAGATCCGGCAAAGCAGTGGTGCGATTACACGGATGCCATACCAGCTTGGAGTGATCGGAATTTGAGGCAGCGATCTTTGAACTATAATGCGCGGCGCGAGGAAACGATGTCCCCCAACCCAAAAGAAGAAGCAATTCTCACCCGCTTCCGCACCGCCGTTGGCGATATCTATGGCGACCGGCTGGAGCGCGTCGTCTTGTACGGTTCACGCGCGCGCGGCGACCATCACCCGGATTCCGACTACGATATTGCCGTGTTCATCAAAAACCCCGGCACCCTGACCGAAGAATTGGACAAGCTGGCGTCGCTCACCACGGCCATTCTGCTCGACACCGGCGCGGTGATTTCGGCCAAGCCGTTTTATGCCGGGTCTTATCGCGAGCGCACCATCTTCATGCATAACCTGCGCGAGGACGGCCTCGATTTATGAAAGCCGAAACCGCCAATTGTTTGGCCAAGGCGCGGCGATGCCTCGACAGGGCTAAAAACATCGCGGCCTTGCCCGAGCCGGAAGTTGCGGCCCGCGAAGCCTACCTTGCTGCCTATCATGCCGCCGAAGCCTACATCTTCGAGCGCACCGGCAAGGGCGTGAAAACCCATCGCGGACTCCGGGCGACGTTCAGCCGGTTGGCGCGCAATGAGCCGCGCATTGCCCCAGAATATTTGACCCTTCTCGCCCGAACTTACGAGTTCAAATCGATTGCCGATTACGGCGTCGATCCGAACACTCCGGCCATTTCCGGCACGGATGCGGCGGTGGCCATCGACACAGCCGGGCGCTTCATCGACGCAATTACGCAATTGTTGCTGGCCGGCTCGTCTCCGCCGAAGTGACCGGAACAAGGGCCGGGTGCGTCCTTCAAACAGCAGCAGGCCGCCGATCACCAGGCTCGTTACCCGACCCTAAACCCCATGTTGGGCATCCGACTTGCTCACCGGCCTTTCCGCGAGAATGGCAGTGAGCTGGTGTGCACAGTGGTCGAATCGATCTCTCTTTACGCCGGACAGTGGGCGGCGACGAGGAAGATGGTCGCCGGCAGGCGGATCGGGCCGGTGCGGGCTTCGGCGGTGAAGGCGGCCTCGATTTCGCGGGCGATCGTCTGGCGGGTCGGCTCGTCGGGCTGCTTTTGCTCGATCAGCCGGGCGGTCGGGCCCATCAATAGCGCCTGGCGCGCCTCCTCCTCGGGGCTGCCGCCGATGATCGTCGGGTGGGCGCGCTCGACCGTGATCCCGGCGAAGCCGGCCGCTGTGAGAACCCCGCGGATGTAATCGGGGTCGGCAAAGGCGAGCGGGCTCGGCTCGTGCGCCGGTGCCGGGGCGGGCGGACCCAGATGGCGTAATGCGATCTCGTAGGAGATCAGCCAGTGCCGGTTCTCGGCGAGCGGCGCCCAGCAGGCGAACACAAGACGCCCGCCCGGCTTTAGCGCGCCGCCGATGTTGCGGAAGGCCGCGGCCGGATCGGCGAAGAACATGATCCCCATGCGCGAGGTCGCGAGATCGAAGGCTGCCGGCTCGAACTCGAATACCTGGGCGTCGCCGTGCAACAAAGTGACGTTGCGCAATCCGCGCTCGGCGATCCGCTGCCGCGCGGCTCCGAGCATCGGCTCGGAGATGTCGACCGCGACGAGACGGCCATGCTCGCCGATCGCCTCGGCGACGGGTGCCGTCAAGGCGCCGGTGCCGCAGCCGATTTCGAGCACCTTCTCGCCGCCGGTCAGCCCCAGGCGCGCCAGCAGCAACACCGTGCTCTCCTGGTTGCGCCGCTCCCGGAACCCCGGGCTGGCGACCCAGCGCGGCCCCGCGACCGTATTCCAGTAACGGCGCTGGGCCGCGTTTGCGTCGAGGGCTTCCGAGGCCATTTTGCAACTCCTCCAACAGGACGCGGAAAAACTCGCGGGTCATTCCGGGACGGCCCGTCAGGGCCGGGCCCGGAACCTATGAACATCAGCCAAGCCATTGATTTCTCTAGCCCGTGTTCCTGGGTTCCGGGCTCGCGGGCGATGCCCGCGCCCCGGAATGACGACATTCACCCAATTTCAGCAGCCTGCCAATCCGAGCGTCGTACGGCCGATCGTAGCCGACCGTGCGGGGCGCGCCCAGCGCGGCGTTGGCCGTGAGGTCGGCCAATCGTTGCTGAAATGACGATCCACAAAATTGCCTTATTGATACTATACGATGCGCCGATCGCGAGGGGCTGCGTCAAAGCGAGGAGAGGTTGATGACGGATGACCCAATTTACCCCGACATGCCTCCCCGGTTCGAACCGGGGAGGTCGGACAATCCCATCGGCCGCCGTCGCGGTTCCCGCAACAGAGCGACGCGTGCCGCGGCGGCGCTGCTGGCCGAAGAAGCCGAGGCGCTGACCCGCAGAACCGTGGAGCTTGCGATGCTCGGCGACGCGACCGCGCTGCGGCTCTGCGTCGAACGCATTCTGCCGCGCTGCCGGGAGCGCAGCGTCGAATTCGCCCTGCCGCCGATCGAGAGCGCCGCGGACATCGCGCGGGCGATGAAAGCGGTCACCTCGGCGCTCGCCCGCGGCATCGTCACGCCCGGCGAGGCCAGCCGGATCGCGTCGGTGATCGACACCTTTGCCCGGGCGATCGAAACAAGGGACTTCGAACGACGCGGCGCTGCCGCCGCCGGAACCGGGTCTCGGCTCAACCTATAAGGGAGTTCCCGCTGCAGACCCGCTGCAGGTGCAGCGGGCTTTAATTATCGATGCACGGTCGAGTTGCAGGCCAGGGACATCGCCCCGGCATCTTCGCGGCCTCCTTTGCCCCGCACCCCGGTCCTATGTTATCGCTCCGCCCCGTGCCCGTCCGGCATCGAGCGAACCGCGTCGGAAGGGTTTTGGCTCTTACACCCACCGGAGACTCACCATGACGATCAAGATCGGCGACAAATTGCCCTCGGTGACGTTGAGGCAAATCACTCCCGAGGGGCCGAAGGAGGTCACCACCGACGAGCTCTTCCGCGGCAAGAAGGTCGCCCTGTTCGCGGTGCCGGGGGCCTTTACCCCGGCCTGCTCGCAGCGCCACTTGCCGGGCTATGTCGAGAAGGCGGCGGACATCAAGGCAAAGGGGATCGACGAAGTCGCCTGCGTCGCAGTCAACGATCCGGCGGTGATGACCGCCTGGGGCAAGGATCAGCGGGTTGAGGGCAAGGTCACGATGCTGGCCGACGGCAGCGGCGATTTCGCCCGCGCCCTCGGGCTCGAGCTCGATCTCACCAAGGCCGGTCTCGGCATGCGCTCGAAACGCTATTCGATGCTGGTCGACAACGGCGTCGTGAAATCGCTCAATGTCGAGCAATCACCGGGCCAGGTCGAGTCTTCGGGCGCAGAAGCGATGCTGAAGGCGCTGTAGACGGGTCGCGGGCGGCGACTGTCGCGCGGCTATCCCGCCCGCCAATTCGCCTCGGCGATGGCGGCGCGGGCCAGCGCGTCCGCCCGCTCGTTTTCCGGGTGGCCCGCATGGCCGCGCACCCACTCCCAGCTGACGACGTGGCGGGCCGCCGCCGCCTCGAGCCGCTGCCACAAATCGACGTTCTTGACCGGCTGCTTGTCGGCGGTGCGCCAGTCCCGCCGCTTCCAGCCGTGGATCCATTTGGTGATGCCGTCGCGCAGATACTGGCTGTCGCTGTAGAGGCGGACCCGGCATGGCCGCTTCAACGCCTCCAGCCCCGCTATCGCCGCCATCATCTCCATGCGGTTGTTGGTCGTGTCGGCGTCGTAGCCGCTCAACTCCTTCTCGACCCCGCGATACCGCAGGATGGCCGCCCATCCGCCGGGCCCGGGGTTGCCGCGGCACGCGCCGTCGGTGAAGATCTCGACTTCGGCGAGCTCAGGCATCGAGCCCATACCCGCGCGGATCGGCAATGCCGCGATGGAAGCGCAGCTTGCGCAGGTATTCGAGCGGATCCTTGGGCCGCACCAGGGCCCCCGAGGGCTGGTTGAGCCAGTCGAACAGCCGGGTCAGCAGAAACCGCAGCGCGCTGCCGCGCGCCAACAGCGGCAACGCCGCGAGCTCGGCCGCGGCGAGCGGACGGGCCCGCCGATAGGCGCCGAGCAGCAGCCGCGCCTTGGTCACGTTGAGGCTGCCGTCGGCTTCGAAGCACCAGGCGTTGAGGCAGATCGCCAAGTCATAGGCGAGGAAGTCGGTGCAGGCGAAATAGAAGTCAATCAGCCCGGAAACATGTTGCTCGCGAAAGAAGACGTTGTCCGGGAAAGAGATCGGCGTGGATCACCCCGGCCGGCAAGCCGCGCGGCCATTCGCGCTCCAGAAATTCGAGCTCGGCGCCGAGCTCGTCGGCGAGCCTCGGCTGCACCTCGCCGGCGCGGCAGCGGCAGGCGTTGTACAACCGGCGCCAGCCGCCGAGCGACAGGTCGTTCACACGGGTCATCCCGAACGAGCCGCCGGCCTGGTGCAGCGCCGCGAGCGCCTCCCCCAGCGCAGCGCAATGGAAGGGCTGGATGCGGCGCGGCCACATGCCGGCAAGGAACGTCACGATCGCTGCGGGGCGGCCGCACAGCTCGCGCAGGGCTTTTCCGTCCGTGCCCTTGACGGGTGTCGGGCAGGCGACGCCTTGCCGCGCCAGGTGCTCCATCAGCGCGATGAAAAACGGCAGATCGTTTGGCGCGACGCGCCTTTCGTAAAGGGTCAGGATGAAGTTGCCGCATTCGGTGGTAACGAGAAAGTTCGAATTCTCGACACCCTCGGCGATCCCCTTGCAGGACAGCACCTCGCCGATGTCGTAGAGCGCGATGAACGCCCGCAGCTCGTCGTCGGAAACATCGGTGTAGACGGCCATCTCGCTCTGTTCCGCCGCATCGGGAATGCCGGCCCGGCTTGTTTGGCCGTCGCGGCTCGCATACAGTCCGCGCGGCGGCGAACCGCCGCCGCGATGGCGACACTATCAAGGGCAGAGGCAGGGAAGAAGCATGACCGCACCGATACCCGCGCAAAAAGAGCCCTATGGCGTCAATGTCGAGGCCGGAAAGAGATACTTCTGGTGTGCCTGCGGGCGCAGCGCCGCGCAGCCCTTTTGCGACGGCTCGCACCAAGGCACCGGATTGACCCCGGTCCCGTTCACCGCCGAGGCGACGGAGGAGGTGTGGCTCTGCGGGTGCAAGGCGACCGGCGGCAAGCCGTTCTGCGACGGCACTCACAACACCCTGTGAGGGTCGCGCGGGCTGCAACTGGCGCAGCGCTGTTCAGCCTCGCCGCTCTCTCGGGCTGCGGCTGGTTCTCGTCGTCATCGTCCAAGACGGCAGAAGCCTGCCCGAGCGCGGTGGTGTTGCGGCCGCTCTCGAACACGGCCGTGTTCGGGCCTGCCCCCGAGCGCCGGCCGGACAATGTCGCGTTCTATGGCCTCCTCAGCGAGGCCGACCTCAAATGCGATTATTCCGGCGATGCCCTGCGGATCGCGCTCGACGCCATCGTGATCGGCGAGCGCGGCGCCGCATCAAGGGGCGACGCCGTTGATCTCCAGTATTTCATCGCGGTGACGGCACCCGATCAAACGGTGCTCAGCAAGAAGTCGTTTGCCGTCCGCATCGCTTTCGAGAAAACCCAGAAACGCGCCGGGGTCACCGATCATATCGAGGAGACGATCCCGCTCGGAGGGCGCAAGGGAGCGGACCTCAACATCCTGCTTGGCTTCCAGCAAAGCCCGGAGGTCGTCGATTTCTACAAGCACTTCCGCGGCCGGTGACTGCCGGCGAAACGCTATGAGGCTTGGCGCCGCCTGACGTCATGCACCTGAAGGTTGCAGAGCGCGGCTTGCAATAGCGGCGCCGGTATGCCGCGGCGGGCGGCCCGGCGGACCAGCTCGCCGATCGTGTCGCCGCCCTCGGTCGGACGGCCCTGCTCGACATCCCGCAGGATGGACGGCGAATAGATCGAGCCGGGCTGCGCGAAGAGTTCGCCGATGGCGGACTTCATCTCTTCCGGCGGCGGGTAGCCCTCGGCGGTAGCAACTCGTGCGCATTCCTCCGTCACCGCCGCGACGAAGCCGGCTGATTCCGGCGCGGCGGCGATCTCGCCGGCTCTTGCCCGGGTCAGGGTCGCGATCACCGCGATCGAGGCGAAGCCGAACAGTTTCAGCCACATCTCGGCAATGATGCGGTCGCTGATCCGGCACGGCAGGCCGGCAGCGGCGAACGCCCGTTGGATCTTTTCGCAACGCGCCGTTCGTATGCCGGACAATTCGCCGAAAATCGTCGTGCCCGCCGTTCCGGGCAAGCAGATCACCTCGCCCTGGGGCGATCGTGCGGTCGCAATGTTGGACAAGCCGCCAAGGACGCGATCGCGGCCGAACCGGCCCTCCAGGGCTGCGATGTGATTGATCCCGTTGAGGACCGGAAGGATGGCGCTGTTGTCGCCCATCGCTGGCGCGATCGCTTCGATCGCGCTGTCCAAATCGTAGGATTTGCAGGCGAGCAGGACGACGTCATAGCGGCCGTCGACCCTCCCGGAGACGAGCGTCTTGACCGAGTGACGGATTTCGCCTTCGAGCAGCTTGATGACCAGCCCGCGCTCGGCGAGCTCGGCGGCCCGCTCGGGGCGGACCAGAAAACTGACATCCGCCCCGCCCTGGAGCAGCATGCCGCCGAAATAGCTGCCTTGCGACCCTGCGCCGAGCACCAAAAAGCGCATCCCATCCTCCCCGCGATGAGCCGGATGGGGGGAGCGGGCGGGGAGGCACGGGCCCCGCCTCCCCCGCCGACCCCCTGGGTAGACCGCCAGGGTAACCCGGGATCCCGCGGCTCATACCCAAGCTCAAAGGCTCACGACCGCGTCAGTATAACGTATTTTGCGGGCCGTGGTGAGGATCGGGATCAGCCCCAGCGGCATCTGCGACCAGGACGCAGATTGGGAAATCGGCCAAGAGGTCGCCTACCCGGATCCGACCGTCGGCCTCGTACCTCCGGCCCGTGAACACGTCCCGCCACGCTTTTCGCGGCGGAAGCGAGATTTCCGTCGCACCCCACTCGGCTCCCCGGCCGCCGCGGTACAACTGATGCACCAGACGCGGCACGGCGGCGACGATGGTGTGGTCGCCGCGGTTCCGGGCGAAAGCGCAGAGGTGCCCGCTCGCCTCGCCCTCGGTTTCGAGCGGCTGATAGTCCCCTTCGGCGAACAGCGCCGGATAGTTGCGCCGCAATTCGAGCAGCCGTCGGGCAACAAAGAGCTTTTCGCGGCCGTCCTGCCACCGCTCGGAGAGGTCGGCGGGCGAGGCCTCGGCGATCTCGTCGAGCAGCACCCGCCTCCGGTCCCAATCCACCGGCCGGCGGTTGTCGGGGTCGACCAGGCTGAAATCCCATAGCTCGCCGCCCTGGTAGATGTCCGGCACCCCCGGCACGGTCAGCTTCAGCGCCAGCTGCGCCAAGGAAGCGATCGCGCCGGGCCGGGCCAGGGCTTCGGCAAAAGCATGGAACTCGGTGAGAAACGGGTTCGTCCGCGAGGCGTCGAGCGCGGTCTGGACGAAACGCTGCAGAGCAGCCTCGTAGGCGGTGTTCGGGTTGCTCCAACTCGAGTGCTGTTTTCCCTCGCGGACCGCCTTGATCATGTAGGCCTCGACGCGTTCGGCGAGACCTTTTATTCCTTCGACGTCGCCCGGATCGAGCCCGGGAGGCCAGGCACCGATCAGGGCTTGGTAAAAGAGGTACTCGATGTTGCGGTCGGGCACGATCTCGTCGTCGAGCTGGGCTCGGCGCGAGCGGTTGAGACGCAGCCATTGGGCTACGCGCCGGCCCCACTCGCGCGGCATTTCGGACAGCAGAGCCAGGCGTATTCGGGCATCCTCGCCGCGCTTGGTATCGTGGGTGGCCGTCGTGACCATGGCGCGCGGCCAGCTGCGGGCGCGGTCTTGACTGGTGTGATGGAAGGCCGCGACCGACATGCCAAAGCGCCGCGGATCGCCTCCGACCTCGTTCAGGGCCAATAACCGGAAATAGCGGTAGAACGCGGTATCCTCGGCGGCCTTGGCCATGACCGGGCCGCTCACCTGCTGAAAATGCATCGCCACCCGCAGCGCCGCGTCGGCGTCGAGCTGCCGGTCTGCCAAGCGGCCGGTCAAAACCTCCTGCAAGAAATCGAAAATGCTCAGATCCTGGACACGCCAACGCTTTTTTGCCTGCGCGAGCGCCCATTCGATATAGCGAAGGTCGTCCGCGCTGGCGCCCTCCCGCGTCACATAGGTGCGGTAGACGGGAAAGGCGGCGATTACCTCCTCGAGCGCCGCCAGCATCCCGTTCAATGTAAAATCCCGCGTGCGCCAGCTGCCCATCGACAGGCGGTGAAACTCGTGCGCCAGCACATTCATTTCGCTGGCGAGGTTCACCTGGGTTATGCGTTTCTTGCAGGCGTACAGCACATCGTCGAAGCTGTCGGCGCTCCGCGTGAAGCGTCGATAGAGGCGGGTCAGTCGGAACCTCGCCGGCCGGATCGACAAAAATCGCGAGCACCTGGTTGATGAAATCGTAGCCCGTGCTGCCGGCTATCGGCCAGGGCGGCAGAATTTCATAGCGCGCCAATATCTTTTCGACGAGGACGTAGAGCGGCGCTGCGCTCTGCGACTGCAGCCTTTCGCAATAGGCCCGCGGGTCGAAGAGCCCGTCGATGTGATCGATCCGCAATCCCTGGACGACTCCAGCCTCGATCAGGCCGAACACCAGGCGATGGGTCGCCTCGAACAGCTCGGGCAATTCCATGCTTAAGCCGGCCAGCTCGTTGATATTGAAAAAGCGCCGATAATTGATCTCCTCCGCCGCGACGCGCCAATAAGCGATGCGGTAGGCTTGCATTTCGAGCAGCTCGTGCAAGCGCTCGAAGCTCGCTGGATTTCCGGGCTCGCCCGCGAACTCCTTCAATGCAGCCTCGATCGCCTTGCGCGGATGCGGGCTCGATGGGCGCGTTCGGCGAGCCATTGTTTCAGTTCGGCCGCGCGCTCGCGCGCACTCCCGGCCTGGAAATCCCCGAGCGCCGCAAATTCACGGCAGAGACCGGCAAGCGGCTCACCGGCAGCCTGGAGAATGATCGGATAGCAGCGCGGCGAGATCGGAAAACGGTGCTCGTAATACCACGCGCTGAAGCTTCCCTCCTTGTTGTCGAAGCGCAGTGCGATCTCGCCTTTCTCGAGGATCACCCCGTAATGATCGCCCAGCACGGGGAGCAAAACCCGGCCTTTGAGGTCCGGCCGAACCGCGTCCCAGTTGATGTCGAAATAGGCTGCATACGGCGAGTCCTGGCCCCATTCGAGAACATCGAGCCACCAGGCGTTGTCGCTTCCAATCCCCATGTGGTTCGGCACGAAATCGAGGATCAGCCCCATCCCATGGGCGTGCAGCGCGTCGATCAGCGAGCGGAAATCCGCCTCGGTGCCGATCTCTGGGTTGAGCCGGTTGTGGTCGATGATGTCGTAGCCATGCGTCGAGCCGGGGCGCGCCTCCATGATCGGCGAGGCATAGAGATGGCTGATGCCGAGCGCGGCGAGGTACGGCACCAGGGCGGTGGCGTCGCGAAACGTGAACTCGCGATGGAACTGCAGGCGGTAGGTGGCGCGGATCGGCGTGAAGCTGTCGAAGTGCTCGCTCATCAGGCGGCCGCGCGCCGCCGCGCTTCCTTGATCAGCTGCGCGACCTGACCCAACGCGCCGCTCGCCTCGATCTCTTCGAGAGTGCGGGACAAAAGACGGCGCCAGTTCGGGTGCGCATCCGTGGTGCCCGGGAGGTTGGCTTGCTCGGTTTCCGAAATCACGTCCTCGAGCTGAACCAGCATCAGCCTAGCCTGCGAACGCGCGAGATAGGCAAGGATCGCGTGCCCGAGCTCGGCTGAATAAACCGGCTCGCGGGTCTCGGAAAAGAAGCCGTGCAGCTGATCGGCGGCGAGCAGCCCTTCGCCGACGAGGGCCTCGAGCAATAGGTGTCGATCGCGGCTGCGTTCGGCGGCCTCAGTAGCTTGCGCGGCCTCATCCGGATAGAGGCCGAGCCGGCGGCGCCAAGCGATGTCGGCGCCCAGCCAGAAGCCTTTCAGAGTGGCGATGTCATGGGTCGCAGCCGAAGCCGCGGCGAGCGCCGGATACCGTTCCGGCGGCACAAAGCTGCCGTCCCGGTTTCTTTCGAACACGAAGATCCGGTAGGAAAGCACATCGGCCGACCGCATCGTCTCGCGGAAGCCCTCCGGCACCGTGCCGAGATCCTCGCCGACGACCGCGCAGGCGTGCCGCCGGCTTTCGAGCGCGACGAGCCGCAGCAGATCGGCAAAGGGATAGTTCACATAGGCGCCGTTTGTAGCCGCCATCCCACTCGGGATCCAATAAAGCCGGTTCAGCGACATCACGTGATCGATCCGCAAGATGCCGGCGTGACGCATATTCGCGCGCAATGATGCAATGAACGGAGCGAAACCCTGACGGCGCAGCTCGAGCGGATTTACCGGTGCCAAGCCCCAATTCTGACCGGCGCGGCTCAGCTGGTCCGGCGGCGCGCCGATCGAGGCTCCGGGCGCAACCAGCTCCTGGTCTGCCCACGCCTCCGCCCCATTGGGGTCGGCTCCAACCGCAAGATCACGGTAGAGCCCGATCGACAATCCCGCCTCGCGCCCTGCAGCCGCGGCGGCGGCGAGCTGGCGGTCGGCCTCCCATTGCAAAAATTCGAAGAATTCAACTCGGTCCCGGTGCGCGGCAGCGAAGCTGGCCACCTCCGGCGACCGCGGATCGCGCATTGGCGCCGGCCAGCGCTGCCACGAGAATTCCTGCTTGTCTCGGGCGTGGTGCTCGTGGAGCGCTTCGAAAACAGCGAAGTCGGCCAGCGACCGCCCGCCAGCCTGCTGAAACTCCCTGAAAGCCTGCCCCAAATCGGTAATGGCAGTCTCGCCTGCACCCAGCTCGCGCGACTGAAAGCGGCGAAACAACGCTTCCAGCACTGGTTTCTTGCAGGCGGCGACGGCACCATAGTCAACCAACTCGGCCGAACGCGCAGCCCAATGGGTGGCGCCAAACCATTCCCCCTGCATCAGGGCGCGTACCGTGTCGTCCTCGGCAAAGCCGGGAACGACTGTCGGGTCGATGTAGAGGTAATCGAGATGAAGCCGGCTGGAGGGTGAATAGGGGCTGACATGCCGCGGCTCGGCTGCGAACAGCGCATGCAACGGATTGATACCGAGAACGGCGGCAGAGCAACCCGCGGCGGCGCGGGCCAGCACCGCCAGATCAGTGAAGTCCCCCATGCCCCAATTGCGTGCGCTGCGCAGCCCGTAAAGCTGGCAGCTCAGCCCCCAGCTGCGCGCCCCCGGCCCGAGCTCGGCAGGCAGATGGCACCGGTCGGGAACGATGATCAGATCAATTTTGGCGGCTTCGTCTTTGACCTCGATCCGGAGCCGATGATAGCCGAGCGGCAAATCCGCCGGCAGCGGCATTACGAACCCTTCCCGGGTCTTCCGGCGCGCGACGGCGACTTTGCCGGAACGCTCGTCGCCGGTTTCGAGACGGCAATTCCAGACCACCTCCCCAGCGCCCGCCGGGAGCCGTAGCGTCAGCGCCGGATGAGAATCCTCTGCACGAACCAGATGCACCGGGTCGAGACCCAACGGGGCTTGCTCTTTGCGCTGCTCGAGCTCGCGGCGCGCCTGCCGAGGATCCGAGGGCAAGCCGAATGCGGCGATCAACGCGACCAGCGTGTCGTCGGACACTGCGCGCGTTTGGCCCAGCGCGTCGGTGTATTGCGCCTCGATCCCGATCAAGTCGCAGAGCTGCAGCAGATCGGCCCGGCTGGTCATATCAGATGATACGATCCCGCCCCCCGTTACGCGCAGGGCGGTCCGGGGAATCGAAATCGGTTGCAGAGCCGCCGACGAGAAAAAGCCCATCTCCGCCCCTTAGGGGAGAGAGGGCCTGCCCCGGACCCGATCCGGGGAAGGTGAGGTGGGCAGGGCCGCAAACCGGTCCATCGGCCCCCTTGTATCTGGAATTTGGCGCCGGGTTGTGATGAGAGCGGCGCGGCACGGGGTCCGGTGGCCACCGGACCCCGTGCGCGGCGGGCGACGCCCGTGCCCCCTCAGGCAACAACCGCGCGTGAGCCTTGGGACCGCCTGCCGCCGTGTCACGCACGACCGAACAGTCGCTCGATTGTCGATCGCATGGACAAGGCAGGTTACCGTGACGAACCTCATTTGTGGAATTGATGTCAGCTCGACCACGCTGGAAGCCCGGCTCGGCCGCGACGGGCCGGTCAAGAGCTTCGAACGCAGCGCCGCCGGGATTGCCGGGTTGGCCGCCTTCTGCAAGGAACACCAAGTCGCCTTTGTTGCGATGGAGGCGACCGGCGGGTATGAGAGGCTGCCCTGTGGCCTGCTGTGGGCCGCGGGCGTGCCGGCGGCCATCGTCAACCCGCGGGCGGTGCGCCGCTTTGCCGAGGCGATGGGCATTCTCGAGAAGACCGATCGCATCGATACCGGGGTCATCGCCTGGTTTGCCGAAGTCAAACACATCGCGCCGCAACCCCCGGCTTCGGACGCCCAGCAGCGGCTCACCGCGCTGGTCACCCGGTTGCGCCAACTCACCGAGCTGCGCACCGCCCAACTCAACCAGCGCCGTCTGGTGACCGACCCCGAGGTGCGCCACTCGTTCGATGAGCTCCTGCAACTCCTCAGGAAGCAAATCCGCAGCCTTGAAGGGCAGATCGCCCAGCTGATCGACAACGATCCGCTGTGGCAACAGCTCGATGCCAGCTTCCGCACCATCAAAGGTGTGGCCGATCGAACCGTCGCCTGCCTCTTCGCCGAGCTGCCCGAAATCGGCACCCTGTCGAACAAAGCCGCCGCCAAGCTCGCCGGCCTCGCCCCAATCGCCCGCGACAGCGGCAAGCTCAACGGCAAACGCCCGGTGCGCGGCGGCCGCAGCGCCATCCGCTCGATCCTCTTTGTCGTCGCCGACCTGGTGCGCCGATACAATTCCGACTTCACCGACTGCCATGCCCGCTTGACCCACGCCGGAAAGCCCAAAAAGGTCATCCGCGTCGCGCTCGCCCGCAAACTTCTCGTCCGCCTCAACGCCAAAGCTCGCGATGTCCGATGCAATTTTCCTAATCCCGCTTGACAGATCAGACAGTCGCTCACCCTGCCCTCTCCCCCCCGGCCGGCGGTGGGAGAGGGAAGAAGAGCGGGTCATCAGGCGCAGGTCTGTCGGCAAAAGCTCACCCTGAAGATTTCTCGGACAGCCTTGAGCGACGCGGGAGGGCAAGGTTGCGCCTCGCAACGTCTTCTGCATTTCCGCAGGGGGGTCATGGAGAACCGGGTTCGCTCTGGTTTGGCTCGGCCAGGAAAAATGCGGCGCTGAGAGGCGCCCCCGGCTGCTCGGCAGACGAATAAACCGACCTTCCTTCAGGCAGGTTCCCAGATGCCGGGCTATCGCCAAAATTGGCGAGCAGCCCCAGGCGCGCGCCATCGCCCAGCCGCCACTCGACCCGGACCGCCTTCGGCCCGAGCACTTGGTAATTACCAGCAAAGGAGGGCATGCCGGCGAGCCGAGGTACGATCTCCCGCGCCCTTACTGAAAGCAATCGGCGGTAATGGGCCAACCAGCTGGAATGCGGCTCGAAACCCGGCTCCGACCAGTCGAGCCGAGACAGCTCGAAGGTCGCTGGCGCGGTCGGATCGGGAATGCGCTCGCGCGCCGCCTCGTCCTGGAACTCGGGAAAGTGAGCAAACTCACGGCGGCGTCCTTCGCGCACCGCATCGCGCAGCCCCGGCTCGAAGTCGCAGAAGAACGCAAATGGCCGCTTGCTCGCCCATTCCTCGCCCATAAACAGCAGCGGGATCTGCGGAGACAGCAGCACGATCGCAATTGCCGCGTGCAATGCGGCTTCTTCTGCGCGCGCGGCGATGCGTGTCCCGAACGGATGATTGCCAACCTGATCGTGGTTCTGCAGAAAACCGACAAAGGCCGTGGCCGGGAGTTCACCGGACGGCTCTCCGCGCGGCTTTCCGTCGCGAAAGGGCGAAGGCTCCCCCTGATACGCCAAGCCCTCGGCCAGCGCGCGGCCGAGCTGCCTAGCCGGTTCCACAGCATAATCGGCGTAGTAGCCGGAGGCATCGCCAGTGGCGAGAACATGCAGCACGTGATGCAGGTCATCGTTCCATTGGGCGTCGAAGCCAGCGACGCGATCCCCGGCGCGGCGCAAATAGCGGGCCTGATTGTGGTCGTTCTCGAGGATGAGATGAATTTCGCGATCGGTAATGCGGCGCCGGATCGTCTGGCCGAGTTCGCTGATGATGTCGGGCTCGCTCTCGTCGAAGATCGCGTGGACCGCATCGAAGCGAAGCCCGTCGAAGTGGAACTCGTCGAGCCAATAGAGAGCGTTGTCTATGAAAAAATCACGCACCGGCCGGCTGCCGGGTCCAGAAAAATTGATCGCGGCGCCCCATGGCGTCTGATGGCGGTCGGTGAAGAAATCGGGCGCGATCGCCGGCAAATAATTCCCCTCGGGGCCGAAGTGGTTGTAGACGACGTCGAGAAACACAGCGAGCCCGCACGCATGGCACGCCTCGACGAGCTGCTTCAGATCATCGGGCCTACCATATTGCGACGACGGAGCGTAGAGGAACACGCCGTCATAGCCCCAATCGCGATGACCCGGGAACTCGGCGATCGGCATCAGCTCGACCGCAGTCGCGCCCAGCTCGACGATATGATCCAAATGTCCGATTGCTCCGGCGAAGTCGCCGGTCTCGGAGAAAGTTCCGAGATGCAGCTCGTAGACGACCGTTTCCTCCCATGGTCGGCCGCGCCAGCCGGTGTCGCGCCATTCATAGGCCGAGGGATCGACGATCTCGCTCGGGCCGTGCACGCCTTCCGGCTGACGGCGGGACCCCGGGTCCGGGAAAGCCTCGCCGTCGAGCAGATAACGGTAGCGCATCCCGGGGCCGGCGCGGGCCGAAACAGAAAACCAACCGCCCGGTTCACGCTCCATCGGGATCGTCTCCGGGCTGGCAGCCTCCAGCTGCAAGGATACGGACGACGCGCGCGGCGCCCAAACCCGGAACCTCGTCCCGTCCGCGGTCGGCTCGGCGCCGAAGGGCAGCTCATAATGGCGGCGCATCGTCCTCCCCCGGCTCGGCCAGCAGGCGGAGCACCCCGGGGCTGTCGGGCCGTCGGGCGCGGTTAATGAACAATGCGAAGGAATGGGCCCGCAGCCGGTAAACCTCGCCCGGTGCGCAGAGCTTGCTGTCGTATGCGCGGCCTGTGGCCTCGGCGGTGTCGATCAGCGGCTCCCACGACATCGGCGCCGCGAGCACCGGCAGGCGAAAATCCAGACCTTGATGATGAGCGTTCATCATCACGAGAAAGCTTTCGTCGATGTCGCGCTGCCCGCCGGGGGTGAAGAACTCACCGGCCGCCCCGCTCAAAACGTAGCCGAGGGCGAGGGCAGCCGTATTCCTCCAGTCTTCTGCCGTCGCCTCCTTTCCTGATGGCGTGATCCAGGTGATGTCCTTGACCCCGGCCTCCGAGAGGACCTCCCCGCGCAGAAAGCGCGGGCGCGAGAAAACCCGGTGCCGGCGCCGGAAATGGACCAGGTAGCGAACAAACCGCGCGAGATCGGCGTCCTCGGGCCTGATGTTGTCCCAGTCGAACCAGGAGGTCTCATTGTCTTGGCAGTAAGCGTTGTTGTTGCCGCGCTGCGTGCGTCCGATTTCGTCGCCGGCAAGCAGCATCGGCACTCCGAGCGACAACAGCAGGGTAGCCAAAAGGTTGCGCTTCTGACGGTCGCGCATCTCGATGATCCGCGGGTCGTCAGTCGGCCCCTCGATCCCGTAATTCGAGCTATAATTGTTATCCGCGCCGTCGCGGTTGTCCTCGCCGTTGGGCTCGTTGTGCTTGCCGCCGTAGCTGACCAGGTCCTGCAATGTGAAACCGTCATGCGCGGTGACGAAATTGATGCTCGCCCAAGGCCGTCGGCCGCGGTAGCCGAAGATGTCGGAAGAGCCCGCCACGCGTGAGGCGAGATCGGCGACAAGGCCCTCCTCGCCCCTCCAGAAGCGCCTGATGGTATCGCGATATTGCCCGTTCCACTCGGCCCAGCCCGGGGGAAAATTGCCGAGCTGATACCCGTACGGGCCGAGATCCCATGGCTCGGCGATCAGTTTGAGCCCGGCCATGACGGGGTCCTGGCGAACCGCATCGAAAAACGCGCTGCTCTGCGAGTAGTCGCCGCTTTCGCGCGCCAATGCCGGGCACAAATCGAAACGAAAGCCGTCGACATGCATCTCCGACGCCCAGTAGCGCAGAGAATCCATGACCAGCTGCAACACCCGCGGGTGATCGAGGTTTAGTGTATTGCCGGTGCCGGTGACATCCCAATAAAACCTCCGGTCCGCTTCCAGCCGGTAGTAGGAGGCGTTGTCGATGCCGCGGAACGACAGGGTCGGGCCGAGATGGTTGCCCTCGCCGCTGTGGTTGTAGACGACATCGAGGATGACCTCGATGCCGGCGTCGTGCAGCCGCTTTACCGCGGTCTTCACGCCGGCGATCGACTGGGTCGGCAAGAAACGCGGGTCGGGCGCGAAATAGCCGATCGTGTTGTAGCCCCAATAATTGACGAGACCGCGCTCGACTAGGAGCCGGTCGTCGATCGCCGCCTGGATCGGCAGCAGCTCGACGGCGGTAACGCCGAGGCCGACGAGATAGTCGATCATTGCGGGGGAGCCGAGACCCGCAAAGGAGCCGCGGTGGCTCGGAGCGACATCCGGATGCCGCATCGTGATGCCGCGGACGTGCAGCTCGAGGATGATCGTCTCCTCCCAGGGAATCTGAGGGCGGCGATCTTCGCCCCAGGTGAAGGCCGGCTCCACCACCCGGCACTTCGGCACATTGCGCGCATCGTCACGTCGATCGAACGACATGTCCTCGCGTTGGCTCCCAAGGCGGTACCCGTACACGGCATCGCCCCATCGGACCCGTCCCTGAAGCGCCTTGGCATAGGGGTCGATCAGCAACTTGTTCGCATTGAAACGGTGGCCGTTCGCCGGGTCGAACGGGCCGTGGACACGGTACCCATAGAGCAGGTTGGGGCGGGCATCGGGCAGATAGACGTGCCAGACCTCGTCGGTGTACTCGGGCAGGACGATCCGCGCCTCCTCGCGGGCGCCCGAGCGGTCGAAAAGGCATAGCTCGACCTTCTCGGCATGCGCCGAAAAGATCGCGAAATTGACCCCCTCGCCGTCCCAAGTCGCCCCGAGCGGATAGGGCCGTCCGGGCCACACCTTCGGAGCCGCCGCCATCAGAGGCGGAGAGATGGTCGCGGCGGGGCTCCTCGACAGGCCTCACCGGGCAGCGGCAGGGCGGTCCGGAAGATATCGAGGGTCAACCTTTGCCGCCAAATTTGCTCCTGATAACCCGCTCTTCTACCCTCGCCCCCCGCCGGCCGGGGGGCGAGGGCAGGGTGAGGGGGGCAGATGGAACGGTTTGCGGCGCTGCCCACCTCACCCTCCCCGGCCCCACGGATCAAGTCCGTGGGCTGAAGGCCCACGTCGCGCCTGATGGGCGGAGAGGGGGTTTTTTACTCGAGTTCCAACCCGGTAACGGCGGCGGTGTTGCAACCGCTTTCGAATTCCTGGAAGCGCAGCGCAGCGTGGGAGAGGGTCGACTCCCGCCTCTCAGGCTCGGGGAGGGCGGGCGAAAGCTCGCGCTGGCCGGCGCCGAGGGACACGCCGGTCATTAATCGAGACTGAATATCAGGCCGCCGAGAGGCGGCAGGTTCAGGGCTATCGAATGCGGATGGCCGTGCATCGGATGCGGCTCGCTGTGGACCTCCCCGGCATTGCCGATGCCGCTGCCCGCATAGTCGGTCGCGTCGGTGTTGATGCGCTCGCGATAGCGTCCCGGCCGCGGCACCCCGATCCGGTAACCCTCGCGCGGCACAGGGGTGAAGTTGCAGACTATGACGGCCAGCTCTGCCGGGCCCCGGCCGCGGCGCAGGTAAGAGACGATGCTCTCGGCGGCATTCGCCGCGTCGATCCAGTGGAACCCCTCCGGATCGCAGTCGAGCCGGTAGAGGGCGGGCGTGCTGCGGTAGAGATGGTTCAGGTCCCGCACCAGGCGCCGGACGCCCTCATGGAACGGATCGCCGAGGAGCTGCCAATCGAGTCCGATATCGTGGTTCCACTCTCGCTCCTGGGCGAACTCGCTGCCCATGAACAGCAGTTTCTTGCCGGGGTGGGTCCACATAAAGGCGAGATAGGCTCGCAGATTGGCAAAGCGCTGCCACCGGTCTCCCGACATCTTGTTGATCAGAGAACCTTTGCCGTGCACGACCTCGTCATGGCTCACCGGCAGAATGAAATTCTCGTGAAACGCATAAAGCAGCCCGAAAGTCAGGTCGTTGTGGTGATATTTGCGGTGGATCGGATCCAGCGACATGTAATGCAAGGTGTCGTGCATCCACCCCATATTCCATTTGAAGCCAAAGCCGAGCCCGCCGACATAGGTCGGGCGCGAGACCATTGGCCAAGCGGTCGATTCCTCCGCCACCGAAGTCGCTCCGGCTTCGCGGAAGACGACCTCGTTCATTCGGCGCAAAAACGCGATAGAGTCCAGATTTTCACGGCCGCCGAAGGCGTTCGGGATCCACTGCCCCTCGTGGCGGCTGTAGTCGAGATAGAGCATCGAGGCGACGGCATCGACGCGGATGCCGTCGATGTGGAGCTCGCGCAGCCAATAGAGCGCGCTCGACAGCAGGAAATTGGCGACCTCTCGGCGGCCGTAGTTGTAGATCAGCGTGTTCCAATCGGGATGAAAGCCCTGGCGTGGATCGGCGTGCTCGTAGAGCGCCGTCCCATCGAACCGCCCGAGGCCGTGCGGATCCGTCGGGAAGTGGCCGGGCACCCAATCGAGCAGCAACCCGATATCTGCCCGATGGCAGGCGTCGACGAACGCCCGGAAATCGTCCGGCGTGCCGTAACGGCTGGTCGGAGCAAAGAGGGAAATCGGCTGGTACCCCCAAGAGCCGTCAAACGGGTATTCGGTGACGGGCATCAGCTCGAGGTGGGTGAAACCCATCTCGACCGCATGGGGGACGAGCTGGTCGGCGAGCTCGCGGTAGGTCAAGTATCGGCCGTTCTCGGGGAGATTGCGGCGCCACGAGCCGAGATGGACCTCATAGATGGAGATCGGCGCTTCCCGATCATTGCGTTGCCAGCGCTCGGCCATCCATCGACCGTCCTGCCACAGATGGCGCGAAGGATCGGCAATTATCGAGGCCGTGTTCGGCGGCCTCTCGGACCGCTCGGCCTGGGGATCGGCCTTCAGCGGCAGAACCTGTCCGTCGGCGCCGAGGATTTCGTATTTATAGAGATGGCCGGGCCTCAGGCCGGGGACGAACAGGTCCCAGAAGCCGCCGATATTCCGCATCGGCATGCGCCGGCCATCCCAGGCATTGAAATCGCCGACCACGCTGACCCGCCGCGCGTTTGGCGCCCATACCGCAAAGGCGACCCCCTCGACACCCTCATGCACCGACGGGTGCGCTCCGAGCTTGCGATAGCTCGCGAAGTGATTGCCTTCGGCAAGCAGATGAATGTCGATCTGGCCCAGCACCGGCGGAAATGAATAGATGTCGTAGAATTCGTGTTTGGCGCCGCCGCTCGATACTCTGAGCTTGTAGCGGAACGGCTCGTCGCGATCGGCGATTGTCGCCAGGAAGAACCCGTCTCGATGGACCTGGACGCCTTCGGCCGCGATTTTGTCCGTCGCCAAATCGACGACCGACATGTCCTGTGCCCCGGGGAGCATCGCGCGGACGGAGATCCCAGCGCCTGTCTTGTGCATGCCGAGAAACGAGAACGGGTCGCCATGGCGGGCCTCGACGACGGCCTCGACCTGTGGGTCAGGCCGCCGCAGCACGTTCGGCCCCTTCCATCCTTCCGAGGATATCGAGCACGCCTTGCAGCGGGATGTCGACCCAGCCAGGCCGGTTAGCCAGCTCGTAGGACACCTCGTAGACCGCCTTCTCCAGCGTGAAGAACGCCAGCATCTCGCGAGCCTGTTTCTTGCTCGCCGGATATGCCGGGCAGCCCCGCATCGCTTTACGATAGGCAGCGCGGAAGCCGTCGATGGCACGGTGCCGCCAGGCTTCGGCAAGTTGCAGCATCCTCGGCTCCGCCGCCGGCCGAGCCTCGGCGAGCTGACGGACTGCCGTGAAGCTGGCATAGTCGAACGAGCGGATCATCCCGGCGACATCGCGCAGGGGTGAACCCTTGCGTCGGCGCTCGGCAAGCGGGCGCGCGGGTTCGCCCTCGAAATCGATAATGAAAAAATCGTTCTTCACCACGAGCACTTGACCAAGATGGAAGTCGCCGTGACAGCGGGTCTTCTGAGCCTCGACGCGGTCCGGGATCAGCGAGCGCGTCTGACGAGAGAGGCGGTCGCGCAGCGCGAGCACGCGCTCGGCCAGCTGCTGCGCCGACCCCTGCAAGTCTGGTGCGCTCGCGCTCCAATTTGGCGAGCATGTCCGCAGCGGCGGTCTCGAACGCGTTCCTCCACTCGGCGAGATCCTCGGAGGTGATCGGTTCCGGGCGCAAAGTCAGGATCGTCGCCAGCCTTCTCGGCCAGCGCACGATGCATCTCGGCGGTGCGGAGCCCGAGCTGGCGGGCCAATGACAGGAAGAAAACATCAGGATCAGGCAGATCGGCCGGCCTTGTCCCGCTCGAGACCAAAGCGTCGTCGAGGTACCGGGTGAGATAATCCAGAGCCTGCGTCCAGCCGTCTCCCTGGTTGCGGACAAAGCCGAACAGCACGGCCAGGGCGTGGGTTTCCGGCTCGCTCTGTCCGTCGAGATCCAACTCGACGAACGCCAGCAGCGGCGGCGTGTTGGCAAACTCTGCCCGTTCGACCAGAAAACGCGACATCTCGATTTCCGGATGCGGGCCGGGCTGAAGGCGACGGTAGAATTTCAGCATCGCATAATCATCGAAGATCACCGAGCTGTTGGACTGCTCCGCCCCGCCGCGCCGAACCGTCAGCCGATCCGGCGGCGCGACCTCGTCGAAGGTCGGCGCCTTGCGACAGCGGATCTCGCCGCCCTCGAGCCGGATCGCGGCTTCCTGTCGGATCGCATCCATGATCGCGAGCGAGAACCCGTCCTGCGAAAATGCGTCTACCAGCGCTCCCTCGCGGCGGAATTGGCGCAACTCGGCGATTGTGGTCGGGCATCAGGCCTTGCCGCAGCTCGGTCTCGGCGGAAGACCACACCGTAGCCAACGGGAGCAGGTATCGGGGCCGCTCGCCGCCGCGCGAGCTGCGCCTCGACGACACTCGCCACGTACACTTCCGGGGCCGGACCGTCTTCGGGGAGCCGAGTGATCTCGCCGCGCGCCAGAACGGTTGCCCTCCTGATCCGCTGGTCCTTCGCCCCGTACCAGCGCTGGCGCGGCAGGAAGGCGGGCAGCACGTCGCTTTCGAGCTGCGGCAGGTTGTGCTGGCGGAAAAGGTCCGGCCAGCCATGCGGCATCACCAGGGTCAGGAATTCGGGGGGCGTCGCACGCAGGCTGGCTGCCTCGGCAGTGGGTCGTCGTCAGCTCGAACCAAAAGAAGCTGTATCCCTGCAGGGTCAGCAGGTAGGGCAGTTCGCCGATCGAGCGGAAAGACGCTGCGTCCGAGCAATTCGATGGGCTGACGGCCGCGCCAGTCGGAGAGATCGAGCTCCACCGCTTGCGGAGAGCGCGACAGGTTGGCGACGCACAGGACGGTTTCGTCGCCAAACTCGCGCAGATAGGCGATGACCTTGCGATTGGCGGGATAGAGGAAGCGCAACGTGCCGCGACCAAAGGCGCGCCGCGAGCGGCGCGCCGCGATCAGCCGCTTGATCCAATTCAGCAGCGATGACGGCGAGCGGCTCTGGGCTTCGACATTGACCGCCTCGAAGCCGTAGACCGGGTCCATGATCGGCGGCAGGTAAAGGCGGGCGGGATCGGCGCGGGAAAATCCGCCGTTGCGGTCGAACGACCATTGCATCGGCGTGCGCACACCGTCGCGGTCTCCGAGAAACACATTGTCGCCCATGCCGATCTCGTCGCCGTAATAGAACACCGGCGTTCCCGGCATCGAGATCAACAGCGCGTTCAACAGCTCGATCTTGCGCCGGTCGTTCTCCATCAAGGGCGCGAGCCGGCGGCGAATGCCGAGGTTGAGCCGTGCCCGCCGGTCGGCGGCGTAATAGTTCCACAGATAATCGCGCTCGCGGTCGGTCACCATTTCGAGCGTCAGCTCGTCGTGGTTGCGCAGGAACACCGCCCACTGACAGGTCTCGGGAATGTCCGGCGTCTGGCGCATGATGTCGGCGATCGGGTGGCGGTCTTCGGTCGCGACTGCCATGTAGATGCGCGGCATCAGCGGGAAGTGGAACGCCATATGGCATTCGTCGCCCGCGCCGAAATATTGCAGCACGTCCTCCGGCCACTGATTGGCTTCGGCGAGCAGCATGCGGTCGTCGTAACGCCTGTCGAGTTCGCCGCGCAGCCGGCGCAGAACGTCGTGCGTTTCCGGCAGGTTCTCGTTGATCGTGCCATCGCGCTCGATCAGATAGGGCACGGCGTCGAGACGCATCCCGTCGACCCCGAGGTCGAGCCAGAACCGCATCACATCGACGACCCCGCGGAACACCCGCTGGTTGTCGAAGTTCAGATCGGGCTGGTGCGAGTAGAAGCGGTGCCAGTAATAGGCCTGGGCCACCGGATCCCAGGCCCAGTTCGACTTTTCGGTGTCGAGAAAGATGATGCGCGTTTCCGGGAATTTCTGGTCGGTGTCGCTCCAGACGTAAAAGTCGCGCATCTTGGAGCCGGGCTTGGCGCGGCGGGCGCGCTGGAACCAGGGGTGCTGATCGGAGGTGTGGTTGATGACCAGCTCGGTGATGACCCGCAGCCCGCGGCGGTGGGCCTCGCGGATAAAGACCTTGAAATCGGCCATCCGGCCGTAGGACGGGTTGATGTTTTTGTAGTCGGAGATGTCATAGCCGTCGTCGCGCAACGGCGAGGGGTAAAACGGCAACAGCCACAGCGCGGTGACCCCCAGATCCTGCAGGTAATCGAGCTTATGGCGCAGTCCTTCGAAATCGCCGATACCGTCATTGTCGGCATCGAAGAAAGCCTTGACGTGCAGCTGGTAGATGATCGCGTCCTTGTACCACAGCGGGTCCGCGGCCGCACTGAGATCAACCAGGCCGCTCTCAGCCAGCGGAGCGGAAACGTCATTGGGAGGTGTCATTAGGGTTGGCGAATGGGTGAGGACTGCGTGAGATCGTGCGCTGCGAGACGCATCATGCCCCTTAATACTTCTGGAGGCGGAAAACCAAAGCGGGGTTCGTTTGCGGGTCGAGGCGGAGGCGCTGATGAGCGCCGCGGCAGGTGACCGCGCTGCGCGTGAATGCTTCCTCGAGCGAGAATGTCGTGTCGGCGGTCAAGCCGAGCTCGCCCAGAGGCAGCTCGACGATATCCTCGTGAGCCGCGTGCGGGTCGAGATTGACGGCCACAATCACGATATTTGCCCGGTCCGCGGAGATCTTCGCATAAGCGAGGATATTCGGATCGGCGCAGTCTAGAAAGCGCAGGTTGCTAAAATCCTGCATAGCCGGATTGTTGCGGCGAAAACGGTTGAGGACCGCGATATCCTCCTTGATGTTGCCCGGGCGATCCCAATCCCACACTTTGTATTCGTATTTCTCGGAATGGAGATATTCCTCGCGCCCGGGGATCGGCGTGTTCTCGCACAATTCGAACCCGTTATAGATGCCGTAGACCGGCGACAGGGTCGCCGCCAGCACCAGGCGGATGCGGAATGCCGGCCGCCCCCCTTCCTGCAGGAACACCGGCAGGATGTCCGGCGTGTTGGTAAAGAAATTCGGGCGGAAATATTCCCTGGCCGGATAGGTGCGTCAGCTCGGTCAGGTACTCGGTCAATTCCGCCTTGGTGTTGCGCCAGGTGAAATAGGTATAGGACTGGGTGAAGCCCGCCTTGGCCAGAGCCCGCATCATCTTGGGCCGGGTGAACGCCTCGGACAGGAAGATCGCCTCCGGGCAGCGCGCCTTCGACCTCGCGGATCAGCCATTCCCAGAACGGCAACGGCTTGGTGTGCGGGTTGTCGACCCGGAAGGTGCGCACGCCCTGGTCGATCCAGAACAGGATCGTGTCGCGCAGTTCGGCCCACAACCCCTCGCGGTCCGGGTTGTCGAAATCGACATTGACGATGTCCTCGTATTTCTTCGGCGGGTTCTCGGCGTATTTGATCGTCCCGTCGGGGCGGAACCGAAACCATTCCGGATGCTCGCGCACCCAAGGATGGTCGGGCGCCGCTTGGATCGCGAAATCGAGCGCGACCTCCATCCCCAGCGCCGCGGCGGCGGCGACAAAGCGGCGGAAATCGGCGAGCGTGCCGAGCTCGGGGTTGACCGCGCGGTGCCCGCCCTCGGCCGAGCCGATCGCATAGGGGCTGCCCGGGTCGCCGGGCTCGGCAACGGTGGTGTTGTCCTTGCCCTTGCGGTTGACGCGGCCGATCGGATGGATCGGCACGAGGTAGACGACATCGAAGCCGAGCCGCGCGATCTCGGGCAAGCGCGCGATGCAATCGTCGAAGCTCGCGCCCTTGCCGGGTTCGGCCCCTGGCTGCGCGGGAACATCTCGTACCACGCGGCAAAGCCGCGCCGCCTTGCGGTCGACGACGACCTCGAGCTCCGCGGCAGTAGCGTACGGCGTCGCTGCGCACCGGGCAGCGGCGCCATGAGCTCGCGTGCAGCAGGCGAGAGCAGCAATTCGGTGCGCGCGGCCGTATCGCCGCGCGGCGAAATCCCGCAGCAGCGCTCGCGGATCCGCCTCGGCATCACCGGCATCGGGCTGCGTGCAGCGCCGCTTCGACGATCGCCTGCGCCCTCGACGAGCTCGAGCTCGATGTTCTGGCCGGCGTCGCGCTTTTTCTCGACCTCGTCGCGCCAGCTCTCGAAGTGGTCGGTCCAGGCCTCGATCGTGTACCGCCAGAGCCCGACCGTATCGAGCCGGAAGCGCGCCGACCCAGCGGTCGTTGTCGTAGAAGGCGAACGGGGTTTCCCGCCACTCCTCGTCCTCGTAGCGGTATTTGAGAACGGCGCGCAGCTTGTCATGCCCGTCGCGGAACAGGTCGGCCCAGACTTCGAACGACCTCGCCGACGATCCGCTTTACCGGATAGCGGCCCCCATCGAGCTCCGGGTAGACCTCCTCGATATGGATGCGCGCTTCCGGCCGCCATTGCGGATGCTGCGGCGACCCGATGCGACGAGCGGGCCATGTCGCGCCCGGAGGATTCGCAGCATCGAGCGGGGCGAGCGTCACTTGCGAGCCGATCTCTTCATGATCGACCGGGCGAAACATCGGTCAAATCCACTCCCTGCCCCACCGGCAGCGTGGCGAGCGAGACGACCCGCGGCTCGTGCTCATGGGTGTTGACGAGAATGAGCGCGCGCTCGTCGCCGCGCTCGGTGCGCCGCTCCAGCACTAAAAGCGGATCGTCCTGGTTGCTCAACAGCCGCTGCGGCCCCTCCTCGTTCAGTGCCGGGAGCGACCGTTTCATCGCGTTGACCTCGGCGATGAACTCGCCGAGGTCGAAGCGTTTGGGCTCCGGCTGGTCGTTGCGCGTGCTCGACCACGTCGAGCGGCCGCGACCAGCCGTATTCGAAGCCCGATCGGCATCATGACGCCGGTCGAATAGGCTGCGGCGAAGGCATAGGCCTGCCGGTAACGCCGCTCGATCTGCTTTTCCGGAATGCCGGCGGCGACGCAGCTCGGTGACCAGCCGCTCGGTGTCGTGGCTCTCGGGAAAACCGATCGACGGCGCGATGCGGCGAAACTCTTCATACTGCTCGAGCAGCCATGGGCTCTCGAAATCCCACCATTTGACGCTGTTGAAGAGATAATCGAACCCGGCGCCGGCGAGCGCCAGGACGGCCTCTTTCGGCGCCCCGAGATTTTCTGCGCAGAACACCACCTCGGCATCGGCCGCTTTGGCGTCGGCGATCAGCCCGCGCCACACTTCGGCCGGCACCTTGTAGGCCGCATCGCAGCGGAACCCGCCAAACCCCAACCCGATGTAATGGCGCACCAGCTCCTGGAAATAGCCGAGGATCTGGCGCTGCTGCGGCGGCCGGTAATCGAGCTCGGCGAGGTCGCCCCAGACGGTCTTCTGCGTCGGATCGGCCGGGTCGGTCGCATAGCGGCGAGACGATGTTGCCGCGCGCATCGCGGGCAAACCAGTGCGGACGGCTGGCGACCAGCTCGCTGTCTTTCGAGGTGTGGTTGACGACGAGGTCCATGATGACCCGCAGCCCTTTGCGGCCTGCAGCTTCGGTGAAGCCGCGCAGCAGGGCGTCGTCGCTCGTCGCGCTCGTCGCCGCGAAAGCGCGGGTTGAGCCGGTAATAATCCTTGACGGCGTAGAGGCTTCCGGAGAACCCGGGGTAATGGAACGGGTTCACATAGACGGCGTTGAACCCCATCGCCGCGATGCGCGGCAGGTGCTCGGTCCATTGCCGGATCGTGCCCGCCAATGTCGGAAACAGATTATAGATTCGCAGCCCTTCGCCCATTGCGACCGACCCGATTTAAGGAAATTCCCCATTTTCAGAATGATGCCCCGACCGGGATAGTTCCGTAGGGGCCAGCCGGATCGGACTACCGGCCGGGGAGAACTACCACCTCCGCCTCAGCCGGCAACCCCGATCGGGTGAGAACGAGAGTGCGGCTGGCGGCCGACCGCACCGGATAGGAAACCCCGATCTTTGTCAAAAATTTGTCGAGGGTGGCCTGGGTGAAGATATGCATCGGGATGACGATCTTCGGCTTGATCTGCCGGAGGACTTCGATCATCTCGTCCTGGTTCAGGGTCCAGGCCCCGTCCACCGGCACCAGCACGACATCGATCGCACCGAGCTCGGCGAGATGGGCGGGTGTCAGAGTATGATGCAGATGCCCGAGATGGGCGATGCACAAATCGGCGATGTCGAACACAAAGATCGAATTGCCATTGTAACGCGTCCCGCCGAGCTCCCGCACATTGGTCGGCACGTTGTGGATGCGCACATCGCGGTATTCGAGACGATGGGTGGCAACGCCGCCGGCAGGATCCCATCCCCGCAATACGTATTTGATGTCCGGCTCGACCGCGTCGGTGTAGTGCGTCGGATGGGCGTTGTTCATCGTGACGATGTCCGGGCGTTGCCGGCGCCCTTATCGCGTCGTTGTAATCGGTGACGATGCGAACTCCCCCCGGGCTCTCGATCAGAAAGCTCGCATGACCGAGGAAGGTGAGCGAGACCGCTTGCTCCGAGCCGGCGGTGGCAAGGCGCAGCGGCCCGCCCGCGACCACCCCGGTGCACGCCGCTTGCGCGGTGCCGGCGAACAGCAACGCGAACCCGACAACCCAGCTGAACAGCCGACCGCGTGCTCCCGTCGTTCCCGCGAGAGCGCAGGGAGTCCGGGGACAGCGGCTGTCACGCACGGGAAAGTATAGGCGCTACACTTATCGCCCGCGAGAATAAGGCATCTCGATGGGACCCGCTTTCGGATCTCAGCCCCTCTCACCCGCTTGCCGGCCGGAGGGAGAGACCGCGGCGAGGCCGGTGAGCTGAGGCGCCGCAAACGGGATTGCCGGGTTGGCCACCTTCTGCAAGGAACACCAAGTCGCCTTCGTTGCGATGCAGGCGACCGGCGGGTATGAGAGGCTGCCCTGTGGCCTGCTGTGGGCCGCGGGCGTGCCGGCGGCCATCGTCAACCCGCGGGCGGTGCGCCGCTTTGCCGAGGCGATGGGCATTCTCGAGAAGACCGATCGCATCGATACCGGGGTCATCGCCTGGTTTGCCGAAGTCAAACACATCGCGCCGCAACCCCCGGCTTCGGACGCCCAGCAGCGGCTCACCGCGCTGGTCACCCGGTTGCGCCAACTCACCGAGCTGCGCACCGCCCAACTCAACCAGCGCCGTCTGGTGACCGACCCCGAGGTGCGCCACTCGTTCGATGAGCTCCTGCAACTCCTCAGGAAGCAAATCCGCAGCCTTGAAGGGCAGATCGCCCAGCTGATCGACAGCGATCCGCTGTGGCAACAGCTCGATGCCAGCTTCCGCACCATCAAAGGCGTGGCCGATCGAACCATGCGCCCCGACATCCTGCTGCGACCGTCTGAGCAATCCGCCATGCTGCGGAGACGGAGGCGACTCGCGCAGCGGCAGACGAGGCCCTCCAGCCCCCCGCGTTCGCGGGGGCGACGATGGTGCTCAGAGGACCACCTCCACCAGGTACGGGCCGGGGCTGGCGACACCCTCGGTGAAGCGGTCGTTGAACGCCTCCATCGTCGTGACCCGCGCCCCGGGGACGCCCATCGAGCGCGCGAGGCCGACCCAGTCGAGGTCGGGGTGGCCGAGATCGAGCATGTCGAGCGCCTTGCGGCCGGGATTGCCGGCCCCGACATTGGCGAGCTCGCCCTTGAGGATCGCGTAGCTGCGGTTTGAGAACAGCAAGGTCGTCACATCGAGCCCCTCGCGCGCCTGCGTCCACAGCGCCTGCAAGGTGTACATGCCGCTGCCGTCGCCTTCGAGGCAGATCACCTTGCGGTCCGGGCACGCCACCGCGGCGCCGGTCGCGACCGGCATCCCCATGCCGATCGAGCCGCCCATGTTCGACAGCCAGTCATGCGGCGCCGCCGCGCCGGTCGGCGCAAAAAAGCCGCGGCCGGTCGTCACCGCCTCGTCGACGACGATCGCGTTCTCGGGGAGCAGCGCCCCGAGCGACCGGCCCAGCGCCTCCGATGTGATTGCCCCGGTTCCCGGCTCTGGCCGCGGATCATTGGTCACCGGTGCGGGTGTCGAGCGTGCGCCGAGCTCGTCGGCCAAAGCGGCGAGCGCGCCCAGCAGATCCTCCTCGGGGCGGGCGAGAACATGGCCCACCGCGTCGGGCGGCGACAGCAGGCTGGGCTTGTCGGGATAGGCGAAAAAGGCGACCGGCATCTTCGAGCCGACCAGAATGATGTGCTTGAGCCCGGCCAAGACCTTGACCGCCTGGTCGACCACGTACGGCACCCGCTCGACGAACACGCGACCGCGCCCCCGCTGGGTGCGCGCGTTCGAGCCCTGAGCCATCAGCCGCGCGCCGGTCTTGGCAGCGATCCGGCCGGCGAGATCGAGCCCCGCCTCGCGCAGTGCTGAGCCGGTCACGAGCAGCAAAGTCGGCTCGCCCGAGCGCAGCACCCGCGCGGCCTCGGCGACCGCCTCGGGCGGCACCGCGGCGGGGGCCGTGGCAGGCGGCACCTCGGCCGCGCCGGAGCCCTCGTTCCACGCCGTATCGGCCGGCAGGATCAAGGTCGCGATCTGGCCCGGCGGGGTGCGCGCCGCGGCGATCGCGGCCGCGCCGTCGGCCGCTACCGAGCGCGCATCGGGCGAGGTCTTGACCCAGCGCGAGAACGGCCTGGCGGCCATTTCGATGTCGGTCGTCAACGGCGCATCGTAGCGGCGATGATAGGTCGCGTGATCGCCGACGATGTTGACCATCGGCGTCGAGGCCTTGTTGGCGTTGTGGATGTTGGCGAGCCCATTGGCCATGCCGGGCCCGAGGTGCAGCAAGGTCGCGGCCGGGTTCCCGGTCATTCGCGCATAGCCGTCGGCGGCGCCGGTGACCACTCCTTCGAACAGGCCGAGCACGCAACGCATCCCCTCGACCCGGTCGAGCGCGGCGACGAAATGCATCTCGGACGTCCCGGGATTGGCAAAGCACACATTGACCCCGCCCCCGACCAAGGTGCGCACCAGACTTTCCGCGCCGTTCATGAACCCACCTCCGATAGCGGTGTTCGCGCCAGCTCGCGCCGACTATGCCGCAGGCGAGCATGCTCGCCGCGAGCCGCCGCGGCAAGCAGGGTTGAGGAGCGCGATTTCGTGGTAGGCGAAGAGCACGGCAAGGTGAGAGACTGGGCGGGAGTGCTGGTGTGAGCCTCGAACGGCGAGCGAGGGGAGCCGATGACAGAGACGACAGGCCGCGCGCATGTGATTGCCGGCGGTTTTCCGCCAGGCTCCTATGCCGGGCACGACCATGATTATGCCCGGCTGCGGGTGCTGGGGCTCTTGGCCGAGCAGGGCATTGCGGCCTCGGTCGCCAATGATTTTGCCGACGTCGAGAAATGGCTGCCGGTCAGCCGATTGCTGATCACCTATGTTGCCGGCCCCTACCCCGATCCCGCGCAGTGCCGTGCCATCGAAGGCTGGCTGGAGGCGGGTGGGCATTGGCTCGGGCTGCACGGCACCAGCGGCGGGCGCGCCGAGCGGGTTGCGGGCAGCCGCCAACGCCGCACCGTCAAGACCGAGCACCACGCCCTACTCGGAAGCTATTTTCTGACCCACCCCCGATCCGCAGGATCCGCGTGGAGGTGCGGGACCGCGACCACCCATTGACCCGCGGGCTCGGCGCGTCCTTCGAGGTAGAGGACGAGCCGTATTTCGTCGAACTGCAGGATCCGGGCGCGACGCGGGTTTTGCTGACCGCAGAGTACGGCCCCGATGCCGTCTCGCCGGTCATCGGAACCCTCTACGCCACGGACACCTCTCTGCAAGCCGACGGCAAAACCCGCGTGCTGGGCTATACTCGTCAGGTCGGCGTCGGCGGCGTGACCTATCTTGCCCTCGGCCATTGCCACAATCCCGCAATTCGTGCGGCCCGCGCACCCCGACCCGGCCGACACGACGCCGCCTACCTTTCGAGGCTCGTGGGAGAGCGATGCCTTCATCTCGCTATTGCGCAACGCCATCGCCTGGGGGTTACGCGCCTGAGCGGGGCAGTCCGTTCGGCCAGCGGCGAGCGTTTCGACGTCGCCTACCTGGTGCTCAGCGGCTCGACTACCGCTTCACGCTGTCCCGAGCTCCTGCGCGGGTTGGTAGGCCTCGGCTTTGCGACGGTCATCGCGATTCCGACGCCGAATGCGTCGCGCGTCCTCGCACCGCGCGATCTTGCGGAAATCGCCGGGGTACAGGTCGTCCAATCGTATTTCGACCTGGCGATCCGTCCACGGCCGCCGCGCGGCGTCGTACTGTTTGCGCCGTGCAGCTTCAACTCGCTCAACAAGCTCGCGCACGGGATCGCCGACAATCTGGCGCTGTCCGTAGTCGCCGAGGCGATCGGGCGCGGGACGCCGGTGATCGTCGGGCCTTCGCTCAACGAGCCGCTCCTCAACCACCCGATTGCGCAGTCCTCGCTCAGGACACTGTCTGCCTGGGACGTGACGATCGTGCCGCCGGTCGACGACGGCGAGGGGCCGCGCCTTGCCCCTTCCGCCCAGCTGCTGGAGGCGGTCCGCCCGCATGTCCGGCGGGCCTGACCTCGTGCGACCCGAAAATCGCCTTGTTCGCATCGTATGGCTTGGACATCGAGACGGCATACCGCGGTGGTGGAAATGAAGGATTTCAATCCCAGGCTGAGTCTTGCTGCAGATTCGCTGCAGAACGATCAGTGTAAAATGTCGTACTCAATTTAAGGTTGTATCCTGGCGAACCGATCAGCCCTGTCCCGCACCATCGTTCGATGGTAATCACAACGGACACGACCACCCTTGCCGATTGTGAGGCCGCATGCCGCCAGCCGATGGATCCACCGGGCACCCGATAGGAGCCGGGTCTGACATTCTTCAGGGCCGCCGGTGGCCGGACGAGGGGTGCTCGCGCATCCCGAACTGGGTTTATACCGAGCCGGAAATCTTCGCGCGCGAGCAGGGACGGATATTCGAAGGCCCGGGCTGGCTTTATGCGTGCCTGGAAGCGGAAATACCAAAACCCGGGGACTTCAAGCGCAGCCGCCTCGGCACCAAGGAGGTCGTCGCCGTGCGGGACACCTCCGGCGAGGTCAGCATCCTGTTAAACCGCTGCGCCCACCGCAGCGCCCAATTCTGCTCGGTCAGCCGCGGCACGGCAAAAGAGTTCGTCTGCCCCTACCACCAATGGACTTACGATCTGAGCGGCAAGCTGCTCGGCGTGCCGTTCCGCCGCGGGTACCGCGGCCAGGGCGGCATGCCGGCGGATTTCCGGCCGGAGGAGCACGGGCTGCAACGCCTCGCGGTGACCCGCCGCCACGGGGTCGTGTTCGCCAGCTTCTCCGAGAGCACAGAACCGCTCGCGGATTACCTCGGCGAAACCATGCTCGGCTATTTCGACCGGGTCTTTGCCGATCGCGAGCTCGTCGTGCTGGGCTATCTGCGTCAGCGCATCCCCAGCAACTGGAAGCTGATGTTCGAGAACATCAAGGATCCGTATCACGCCAGCCTACTGCATGTTTTCCTGGTGACGTTCGGGCTTTTCCGGCTCGACCAGAAATCGGCGATCGAGATGGATGCGACCGGGCGGCACGCGGTGCTGGTCAGCCGCCGGGGCGACCAGCAGGAGAACGAGGCGACCCGGCAGATGCGGGCGTTCAAGCCGAACTTCGCACTGCGCGATCCGCGGCTGTTGGACCCGGTCCGCGAATTCGCCGGCGACGCCACTGTCGTGATGCAGACCTTGTGGCCGAACCTGATTGTGCAGCAGCAGTCGAACACCCTCGCGATGCGCCAGATCGTGCCGATCGATGCCGGGACACTTCGACCTTGCCTGGACCTTTTTCGGCTATGCCGACGACACGCCCGAGATGCGGCAGCGCCGACTGCGCCAAGCCAACCTGATGGGGCCCGCCGGCCTCGTCTCGCTCGACGACAGCGAGGCGATGCTGCTTTCTCAGGCCGGGATCGACAGCGATTCCGGCGCCGAATGCATCGCCGAGATGGGCGGCCGCGCCGTGCACGACGAGCCCCATATGGTCACGGAGACCGCGATCCGCGGCTTTTACCAGCATTACCGGGCCGTGATGGGTCTCTGAGAACTTGCCTGAAATGAATCAACACCATTGCCTCTTTTACCCTCTCCACCCGCTGGCCGGGGGGAGAGGGCAGGGTGAGGGGGGCCGACGTGCTGGACCGCGGTCCGCCCACCTCACCTTCCCGTCGCTCCGCGACGGGCCCCTCCCTCTCCCCCCTAAAGGGCGGAGAGGGGCTCTTGTCCTCGGCATCCATTCCCCCAGGCACGACGACGTCTACCGATGATCGCGGCGCCCGGTCTCGATGCGTCATTGGAATTGCGCGCGCGTCTGGCGGATCTTTATTGCGCCTACGGCGATGCGCTCGATGACGGCGAGCTCGAGCGTTGGCCCGATTTCTTTACCGATACTTGCATTTACAAAATTATCCCGCGCGAAAACTATCGAACGCAACCTGCCGATTGCGCTGATTTATTGCGAGAGCCGCGGCATGCTGGCCGATCGTGTCGTCGCGCTGCGCGAGACGGCGCTCTACGTGCCGCGGTTCGTGCGTCACCTGACCGGCAACATCCGGCTGCGCGCGATCGAGCCGCAGGGTCTGCGGCTCACGGCGAATTTCGCGCTCTTTCAGTCGATGGTCGACCAGCCCTCCGAGCTGTTTCTGTGCGGCAGGTATCACGACAAAGTCGTCGAAGAGGGGGCCGGCTTGCGCTTTTCCGAGAGGATCTGCGTTTACGATTCGACGGTCGTTCCGACCTCGCTCGTCTATCCTGTATAGGAGGCATAAATGGTGCAGTCGATCCCCGAGGGCTATCACGCCGTTACGCCCTATTTGATTTTCAGCGGCGCCGCCGAGGCCATCGCATTTTATGCGAAGGCCCTGGGCGCCAGCGAAGTGATGCGCATGGACGGCCCCGGCGGCAAGATCCATCACGCCGAGATCAATATCGGCGGCTCGCGGGTCATGCTGGCCGACGAGCACCCAGAGATCCAGGCGCTCAGCCCCAAGACGATCGGCGGCTCGCCGGTCTCGATGCATCTTTACGTCCAAGACGTCGATGCCGCGGTCGAGCGCGCCGTCAAGGCCGGCGCGACCCTGATCCGCCCCGTAGCAGATCAATTCTATGGCGACCGGTTGGGCGGGATCGAAGACCCGTTCGGCTATCGCTGGTTCATCGCCACGCGCAAGGAGGATCTGACCATGGACGAGATCCGCCGCCGTGCGGCAGCGCAAACCGGGTAGCGCTTCAATCGGCCCGGGTCCGGCGCTACATAGGATCGGCAACACACGAGGAGGGTCCGATGGACGACAACACTCGCACCGAGCTCGAGGCCGCAACATTCCGCCGGCTCGTCGAGCATTTGCGCGAGCGGACCGATGTCCAGAACATCGATATGATGAATTTGGCCGGGTTCTGCCGCAACTGCCTGTCGAAATGGTACCGCGCCGAGGCCGAGGAGCGCGGTCTGGCGCTGTCCGATCCCGAATCGCGGGAGATCGTCTACGGCATGCCCTAT
Source organism: uncultured Alphaproteobacteria bacterium (assembly GCA_963836845.1). Taxonomy (GTDB): domain Bacteria; phylum Pseudomonadota; class Alphaproteobacteria; order ATCC43930; family CGMCC-115725; genus AP-15. The sequence goes on from CAWILK010000016.1 coordinate 50,558, forward strand.
GACGAATGGCGGGCGAAATACCAGAGGGAAGCCAGCGCGGAGCAAAAGGCCGCGTTCGCCGCATCTCAGAAGCATTGATGCCGGATAGGGCGGCGGCTATCGTTGCGCCGCCGCCGGGGGGCGGCATCAACGGGGGAGAGCGGACATGCCCGATGTCGGGGGAGTTGCCGGCGCGCAGCTGAAGTCGTTTATCGAGCGCGTCGAGCGGCTCGAGGAGGAGAAGCGCGCCTTGGGCGAGGACATCAAGGAAGTCTATGCCGAAGCCAAAGGCACCGGCTTCGATACGAAAATCATGCGCCAGATCATCAAGATCCGAAAAATGGACAAGGACGAGCACGACGAGCAGGAGAGCCTGCTCGACCTTTACATGCGCGCGATCGGGATGTTGCCCGAGACGGGCCCGCAGGCTGCGGCGGCGGAATAGACGCCGCCTTCACTCGCTTCGGCTCGGGTGCCGGCGCAACGCCGCGACAAGCGCGTCGGCCTCGGCCTCTGTCGTATCAAAACGGCAGACGAAACGGGCGAGGGTTTGGGTTCGGCGGTAAAACTGAAACCCGTCCGCTTCGAGCGCGTCCATAACCGCGCCCGGCAGTTCGAGAAAAATCTCGTTCGCCTGGATCGGCGCCAGCAAACGCGCGGCGGGGAGGCCGCGCAGCCCGGCCGCAATGCGCGCCGCGATGGCGTTCGACGCGCGCGCCATGTCGAGCCAGAGGCCGTTCTCGATGTAAGCCATCAGCTGTGCCGAGGCGAAGCGCATCTTCGACCAGACCTGCCCCGCACGGCGCAATTGCACGGCGAGCCCGTCGGCCAGGTCGGGCGCGAATACGACGATTGCGTCGCACAGCGCGCCGCCGTTCTTGGTCGCGCCGAAGGACATGATGTCGACACCAGATCGCCAGGTCAGTTCTGCCGGGCCGCAGCCGAGCCGCGCCACGGCATTGGCAAAGCGCGCCCCGTCCATATGAAGCCTGAGGCCGCGCTGCGCCTTCACATCGGCGATCGCGCGGACCTCGTCGAGAGTATAGACAGCGCCGAGATCGGTCGCCTGGGTGATGCTGACGGCAGTCGGGCGGCCTCGATGGAGCTGGGCCGGCGAGATCCCGGCCAGTGCATCGGCGAGCAGGTGCGGATCGATCTTGCCGTGCTCGCCACCGATCGCAGCGAGCTTGACGCCGCCGCCGAAGAACCCCGTTGCATTGGCCTCGGAGGTGTTGATGTGGGCGGCCTCGCTGCAATAGACGATGCCCCATGACGGGCCGAGCGCCGCCAATGCCAGGGCGTTGGCGGCCGTCCCGGTGGCCACCGGAAAGACCCGGACCGAGGTTTCGAACAGATCCGAGAAACGCTGCTGCAGCGCCGCGGTCCATTCGTCGGCGCCATAGCCGAGCGCCGTGCCCTGGTTGGCTCGCACCAGCGCTTCGAGAAGCTGCGGTGCGGCCCGCCCGGTGTTGTCGCTGCGATAATCGATCATCGTGCTGCGCCCGCTCAACGCAAACCGGTCCAAGCCCCGGAACGCACGTGATAGGCGGCACGGAGCACGATTGTCGGCCGCCCCCGCTGACCGGCATAATTCGGGGTGTGCAGGTGCGCGCCGCGGATCAGCGTCGCTTGCGCCCGGCCACGCGGCTGCGCCGCTGCGGTGCGCGCAGGGGTCGACTTCCCCTTACGGGCCAATCGGATGATCACGCGGTCGGGCGGGGCATTGGCAGGCTTGCTCATGGCTCGGGCGACCTTCTGCGCTGAAGGCGGCGCGATCTGCGGCGAGGCCATCAGCACCGGAGCATTCTGCAACCGTTGCTCCGGCAAGGTGAGGCGCGCCGGCGCAGCGGGCCGCCCGTTGACGAACGCAGAGCGGGGAATGACCGTGGCATACTCCCGATTGGCGAATTCCCGGTTGAAGAGTTCCAGCGGCGGATCGCCATTTGCCTGCAGCCCGATCGAATCGACATCTTGGACATTCGCAAAGTTCAACCGGCGGACATAATCGACATCGCGCGCATGGCTCGGCCAGTAAGCTTCGCCCGGGGCCAGCGGAAACCACGCGACGGCCGCGCCTTCCTCGGAGCTGAGGCCGACACCGGGTGTGCCGAGGAAGGCGACCACGGCCGGCGCATAACGGGGGTGCTCGACGAAGCTGCCGGGAACCCACGCCCAGTTATCGTTGATCAGCGCCCACCGGCCGTAATGCGACGGCGCAAACCCCCAGGGCTGATCGTCGATCCAGGTCCAGCCCCAAGGCGCGATCGAGGCCCAATGGCCGAACCGGTAGGGCGCCCATTCGAGATCTTTCGGGAACCAGACGGGGCCGTAATTCGCGTCGATCTTCCAGACGCCGGCGGAATCGAGCTCGGCGAAGCCGGTCATTTTGGGCGAGACAAAATAGGGCGCAGCCAGGCGGGCGATGTCGTAGTCACGCTCGCCGTACCACTCGACAAAAGCATCCGGCACGGCGGGCTCGGTCTTGAGGGCGGGTTCGGAGCCCGCCAGCACAGCCGCTTGGCCCGCCTCGAGCTTCGCATCGCTGCCGCTGCCGACCACATGAGCCGTCCCTTGGAAGACCGCTACGCGCGACGGCTGTTCGCCGCTTCCGATATCGATGTCGTAAATCCCGGGACCGAGCAGCCAGACGCCGCCTCGTGGAAAATCGATCTCGACAATTTCACCATTGGCGACCCGGCGCAGGTGAAAGCCGATGCGCCCGTGCTCGACCGCGATCTGCGTGAACCGCTCGTCCAGATTCGCAAGCCAGGCCTCGGTGGCATTGGACAGGCTGATTGTATTGGCGCCGATGCGGATCTCGGAGCGCGCTCGCGGGTCGGTTCGAACGGATCCGCCGACAAAAACCGGCTGGTTGGGTTCCGCATCCGTCCATCCGGTCTCGTCCGATCTGCGCAGAAGCACGTTGCCCGACACCAGACTGACGCGCCCGACCCGACCGGGCGCCGTCCAGCTCGCAGGCTCGTTAGGAGTGGCATCGACAGAGGGGATCGCGGCGTCGGAACCTTTAGCGTTCTGCGCGACCCCAGGCGCGGCTTCGAGAAGCATTGCGATGCAACAGATACAGAGAAGGAATTGCATAGCCCCTGAACTCCCCCGCCGCTTGTGCCACAACTTTAGCAGAGAATTGTCGCTGACAATCGACAAATTGCAACAATCGCGGTTAACTCGCGAGACCCGATGGATATTAGGGTTACCGAAAGCATTCGAAGAATGAGCCGCTTACTACCAGACGACATTGTGATCATCGCGCTCGGACGGGGCGGCATTTCGATCGGACAGCGATTGCGTTCCGCAATACCGGGCGCCCGGCTGCATGGCCCGCACGGCGAGCCAGGGGATTGGGACGAACAATATGACCGCGCGGCGCCGCACATCGCGGCTCTGTTCGCGGCGGGGAAGCCGGTCATTGGCATTTGCGCGAGCGGCATCCTGATCCGCTCGATCGCGCCACTGCTCACCGACAAGCGCGAGGAGCCGCCGGTGGTGGCGGTAGCCGAGGATGGCTCGGTAGCCGTCCCGTTGGTCGGTGGGCACCGTGGCGCCAACGTGCTAGCCCGCGTCGTCGCCGGACTTACCGGCGGAGCTGCTGCGATCACCACGGCCGGCGATCTGCGCCTCGGCTTTGCTCTCGACGAGCCGCCCGCGGGCTGGCGCATTGCCAACCGGGACCAGGTCAAGTCCATCGCGGCAGCATTGCTCAGAGGCGCGCCCGTCTCGTTGGTCGAGGAAGTGGGGGGCGCCGAATGGCTGCATGCCGTCGCTTGGGCAGAAGACGGTGATCGGCGGGTCGTCGTCACCGACCGCGCGATCCGGCCGCAACGCGACGCGCTCGTTTTTCACCCGCCCGTATTGGCTGTCGGCATCGGCTGCGAGCGCGGCTGCTCCGCCGCGGAGATCTCGGAGCTGGCGCATGCAACTTTGGCCGAGGCGGGGCTGGCCGAAGCCGCGGTTGCGGCCGTCGTATCGCTCGAGCTGAAGCTCGCCGAGCCGGGAATTCACGCGCTGGCCGCTGCGCTCGGGGTGCCCGCCCGGTTCTTTTCCGCCTCACGCCTGCTGGCCGAGACGCCCCGCTTGTCGGGGCGTTCGGCTGCCGTGTTTCGGGCAACCGGCTGTTGGGGCGTGGCGGAGGGCGCGGCGCTCGCCGCCGTTGGTGCTTCCGGCATGCTGCTCGTGCCCAAGCGGAGATCGCGCCGCGCCACTTGCGCCGTGGCGCGCGCGGCGCACCCGATCGCGGCGGAGGCGATCGGCCGGGCGCGCGGCAAGCTCTGCGTGGTCGGCATCGGCCCGGGCGATGCCCGCTGGCGCAGTCCGGAAGCCGGCGCGGCCCTGACGCAGGCGACGGATGTCGTCGGGTACCGCTTATATCTCGATCTGCTGGGTCGAGCGATCGCCGGCAAACAGCAACATGCGAGCGCGATCGGCGGGGAGATAGAGCGTGCGCGGCTGGCGCTCGACCTCGCGGCAGAAGGGCGAAGCGTGGCGCTGGTATCGTCGGGCGATGCCGGCGTCTATGGATTGGCGCCGCTCGTGTTCGAATTGCTCGATAGTGCGGACAGACCGGAATGGCGCGCCATCGAGCTCGTGGTGTGCCCCGGCATCTCGGCGCTGCAGGCCGCTGCCGCGCGGGCCGGTGCGCCGCTCGGCCACGATTTCTGTGCGATCTCGCTATCGGATCTGATGACGCCGTGGGAGGTCATCAGAAACCGGCTCGACGCCGCCGCCGCGGCCGACTTCGTCGTTGCGCTATACAACCCGCGCTCGTCGCGCCGCCCAACGCGTCTTGCCGAGGCGGCGCAAATCCTGTCGCGGCATCGGTCCCCCGAGACCCCGGTCTTTGTCGGCCGCAACCTGGGGCGCATCGGTGAGCGACATTGGACGATTCGGCTTTCCACGCTGGCCGAGGCCGATATCGACATGCTGACGATCGTCCTGGTCGGCAGCAGCCGGACCCGCTGTGTCGAGGGCGACCCGCCTCGCCTCTACACCCCGCGCGGCTATTTCGACGGCGCCCGGAATTGACGGTGCATTTCATCGGCGCCGGCCCCGGCGCCGCCGATCTGATCACGGTTCGGGGGCTGCGGCTTCTTCAGCGCTGCCCGGTCTGCCTCTATGCGGGCTCGCTCGTGCCGCCTGAAATGCTCACTGCCGTGCCGCCCGGCACGTTAGTGATCGACACCGCCCCGCTGACCTTGGACGAGATCATGGCCCATGTGGCGGAGGCTCATGAGAACGGGTTGGATGTCGCCCGTCTCCATTCCGGCGATCCGTCGCTCTACGGCGCCGTCGCCGAGCAGATGCGCCGCCTGGAGGCACTCGGCATCCCGTTCGACGTGACCCCGGGGGTCCCGTCTTTCGCGGCGGCGGCCGCTGCGCTCGGCTGCGAGCTGACCCTGCCTGAGATCTCCCAGACCGTGATCCTGACGCGCACCGCGACGCGCTCCTCGTCAATGCCCGAAGGCGAAGCCTTGGAACGGCTCGGGGCGAGCGGAGCGACCTTGGCGGTCCATCTGTCGATCAACAACCTCGCGCGTGTCGCGCGCGCGCTGACGCCACATTACGGCCCGGATTGCCCGGTCGTGGTCGCCTGCCGGGTCAGCTGGCCCGACCAGCGGCTGATCCACGGCACCCTTGCCGACATCCGCGACAAGGTGAAGGAGGCGGGCATCACCCGCACTGCGCTGATCCTAGTCGGGCGGGCGCTGGCCGGCCGCCATGCCCCCGAAAGCCGACTTTACGCGCCCGGCCATCATCACCTGCTGCGGCCCCGCAAGCCATGACACGCCGCCGGCCTGGGCGACGATGCGTCAGTGGACGCTCAGCGGCTCGAGATCGTGCTGGCGCACGGTCGCAAAGGCGATGTTGCGGTCGGGCAGCACCGCGATCTGCGTGCCGTCCGCGGCGTGAACGGCGTAGCCGACCACATCGTTGACCAGCACGCGCTTCACATACGCCACATCCTGAAGGCCGAGGGCAGCAAATTCGCGCGCCGAGATATTCCGGATGTGCTCAACTTCTTTCATTTGACCCTCCTTGGCCGGTCTGGAGCGCTTACGAGTTCGAGCCGACCGGCGCTCGTCGGGCCGCCGTCGAGCCGCTCCGGATCTCGACCGTCCGCACCCGGCTCTCGACCTCGGGTCGAACCAGATCGATGTGCAACAGGCCATTGTCGAGCACCGCGCCGCGCACTTCGATGCCCTCGGCGAGAACAAAGGACCGCTGGAACTGACGCGCGGCGATCCCGCGATGCAGGTAGACGCGCTGCGCGTCGTCGGTCTGCTTGCCGCGGACGACGAGCTGGTTCTCCTCGACCGTTATGCTGAGATCGCTCATCTGAAAGCCGGCCACGGCGAGGGTGATGCGGAGCGCGTTTTCGCCGAGCTGCTCGATATTGTACGGAGGATAGCCGTCCGGAGAAATCTTGCTGACCCGATCGAGCGCCCGCTCGAAATGGTCAAACCCCAGGAGCAGGGGCGAGTTGAACAGCGACAGCCGCGACATGCATGCCTCTCCTCTACGCTGAGCGAGCCTCGGCGGCCGGCCCGCATGCGGCGCGCGGTCGCCTACCGTGCATCTATGCGAATATTTGGGTCTCGGCAGGCAAGCAATCAAGCAACCGGATATCGCCGGCGGGGCGCTTCCACCGCGGGGTGCGGGCGCCTATATTAGGGGCACCATTCTTATCCGGCCCTGGACCTATGGACATGTCGAGACGTCTGCTGCTGAACTGGCGCGTTTTGCTGGCGCTCTTATTTAGCGCGACGCTGGCGCTCGCCCCGGCCATCGCCGAGGCGCGGGCCGGCAGCTCCTCTGGCGGCCGCTCATCGAGCATGGGCAGCCGCGGGTCGCGCACGTTCGAGAACAACGGCGCGCAGCCGGTGACGCGCAGCGTGACACCGCGTCCCGACGCGCCGCGTCAGCCCGGGCTCGCGCCGCCGGTCACCGCTCCCGCTTACGGCGGGGGAGGCAGCTTCTTCCAGCGCCACCCGTTTCTGACCGGATTGGCCGGCGGGATGATCGGCTCCTGGCTGTTCGGGCACGCCGGGTTCGCAGCCAGCGGGGAAGGCGCTGCCGCGGGCTCGATGTTCGGAACGTTGCTGATGTTCCTGATCATCGGATTGTTGATCTATTTCGCGGTTCGGCTGTTCCGCGGGCGCGGGTTGTCGAATGGCTGGCCAGGCGGAGGTGCGGGCTTTCCGCCCCGCTCGGCGGGGGCGGCGGCGGCTCCGGCACGGCTCGACCGTGGCCGCGACATCACAGTCGGCGACGAGGATCTGCAGCGCTTCCAGGCGATCCACGCCGCGGTTCAGGAGGCGTGGAGCGAGGGCGATCTCGGCCGCATGCGCCCGCTGATGACGCCGGAGATGCTGAGCTACTTCTCCGAGGAGCTGACCCGCAACGCGAGCCAAGGGGTGCGCAACATCGTCGCCAATGTCGAGCTGTTGAAGGGCGACCTCAGCGAGAGCTGGGAAGAGGGCGACATGCAATACGCGACCGCCTATCTGCGGTGGCGGGCCAACGATTACGTCGTGCGCGCTGAAGGCTCGTCGGGCGCGCCCGACTACGTCGTCAGCGGCGACCCGCGCCAGCCGGTCGAGGCCGAGGAGGTTTGGACCTTCGTTCGCCGCCGCGGCGGCGACTGGCTGCTCTCCGCGATCCAGCAGGTCTGACCCGACCCTCGCCCGGCTCGCGCCAGATTTGGGCTATTGTCGCAGGCCGCGCAGACGGGGGTCGGCGCGGCCGGGCGACTGGTCCGCTCTGAAGCCACAGCGCTGCGCAGCGGTGGCGATGTCGTCGAGAAATCTGTTGTAGTCTTGGCGCGGGCTCGGCTCGGCGGAAACCGGGGTCGGGCTGTCGCGCCCGGCATCGGCGAGCCGGTCTTCGCGGCGGTGGGGCGCGAGAAAGGCGGGTGAGGTGGCTTCTCCGACCTGCTGGGTCGCGCGTTCGAGCTTGAAGTTGCCGTCCGCATCGGGCGCCGACAGGATGCGCACCCCGCTGACCCGCTGGCCCTCGGACCGGCCGTTCTGCGCCGCATCGCTGGCGAAGGCGTCGGGCGGGTAGGCCGCCTCAAGCGACTGCGGGTGATGGATGTTCGCTTTGCTCATCGCCTAGCGCAAACACCCGGGCGGCCGTGCTGTTCCGCTCACGGCCAGGCGGCGAGCGGCGGCAGCGACATCAATATCGCCTCGGGGTTGCCGCCGGTCCTCAGCCCGAAGACGGTCCCCCGGTCGTAGAGCAGGTTGAACTCGACATAGCGGCCGCGGCGGACCAGCTGGTGCCGGCGCTGCTCGGCGGTCCACGGAAGCCGCATCCGCGCCCGCACGATCGCCGGAAAGACCCCGTGAAACGCCTCGCCGACCGAGCGCAGGAAGGCAAAGTCGCGCTCCCAATCGCCGCTGTCGAGATAATCGAAGAAGATCCCGCCGGCGCCGCGCGGCTCGCCGCGGTGCTTCAGGAAGAAATAGTCGTCGCACCACTTCTTGAAGCGGGAATAGCTGTCCTCGCCGTAGCCGGCGCAGGCCGCGGCAAAGGCGGCATGGAATTCCGCCGCGGCCTCCGCATCGGGGTAGATCGGCGTCAGATCCGCGCCGCCGCCGAACCAGCCCTTGCTGGTGACGATGTAGCGGGTGTTCATATGGGCGGCGGGGATCAGCGGCGAGCACATATGGGCGACCAGCGAGATGCCGCTCGCGCAAAACCGCGGATCCTGCGCGGCGCCCGGGATGTCGTTGCGGAACTCGGGCGAAAACTCGCCCGACACCGACGATATGTTGACCCCGACCTTTTCGAAGACGCGGCCGCGCATGACCGAGATCGTGCCGCCGCCGCCGCCCGGGCGCTGCCAATCGGTCCGCTCGAAGCGGCCCGGCGGCCCTCCCTCCCCGGCCGCGCTCGCGAACTCGTCCTCGATCGCCTCAAAGGCGGCGCAAAGCCGGTCGCGCAACCTGGCGAACCAGCGGTCGGCGCGGGCGACGCGCTGCGGGTTCGGGGGAAAGGAAGGCGAGTCTTCGCTCATGGCTCGGGGAACATCCCGGTTTGGCGCAATGCCTCGGCGAGCGCGATCGCGCCCGCGAGCGCGACGTTGAGCGATCGCGCGCCGCCGCGCAACGGGATGACGACCCGCGCCGCAGCAGCGCGGTGCACCGTTTCGGGAACCCCGGCACTCTCCCGGCCGAGCAGGATGGTGTCCTCGGCCGCAAAAGCAAAGCGGTGCAGCGCAACGCTGCCTGATGTCGTCATCAAGACGAGCCGGGATCCGGGTGAGCGCGCGGCAAGAAACGCCGTCCACGAGACATGACGGCGAATTTCGAGATCACCGGCGTAATCGAGGGCGGCGCGCTTGAGGCGGCGGTCGTCGAGCAAAAAGCCGCAAGGCTCGATCAAGTCGACCCCAACTCCCAGGCAAGCCGCCAGCCGGAGGAGCGCACCGGTGTTTTGCGGGATGTCCGGCTCGAACAGGGCGAGACGCAATGAACCTCCAGGGCCGGTTCTCAGGCACTGCCGGATACCGTATACCGGCGTCGCTCTATACCCGATTTGGTGCCGATTTATGCGGCAGTCTGTCACATAGTTCGCTCTCCTCAACCGTATAGCTTGCCGAGGCGAGCCGACGGCTGCGCAGATTACGAGGTGTGAATGGCCGATCTGGCGCATCAGAATGTCCCCGGAGCCCATCCCGGCGAGACACGGCGCGATTTTTTGATCTTGACCGCGTCCGCGATCGGCGCCGTCGGCGTCGCCACGACGATTTGGCCGTTCATCGACAGTCTGAACCCGTCGCGCGACACATTGGCCCTGGCCACGACCGAGGTGGATCTCGGGCCCGTGCAAGCCGGCCAGCGCCTCACGGTCGCATGGCGCGGCAAACCGGTTTTCGTCGATCATCGCACCCCGGAGGAGATCAAGGCGGCCGGGGATGTCGACGTATCCTCGCTGCGCGATCCCCAGGCGGATTCGGCGCGCGTGAAAAAGCCGGAATGGCTGGTCATCATCGGCGTGTGCACGCATCTCGGCTGCATCCCGCTCGGCCAGAAGGCCGGCGACGACCGCGGCCCCTATGGCGGCTGGTTCTGCCCGTGCCACGGCTCAGTCTACGACACTTCGGGGCGCATCCGGCAGGGGCCGGCCCCGGCGAACCTTGTCGTGCCGCCTTACGAGTTCACCGGCGACACCACGATCAAGATCGGCTAGGGGGAACGGCAATGGCCGACAGCCGCCGCCCGGGGGCGACCAGCCGGGTCATTCGATGGATCGATTACCGGCTGCCATTCGTCGGGATGCTGCAGCACGAGCTTTATGAATACCCGACGCCGCGCAACCTCAGCTATTGGTGGAATTTCGGCTCGCTCGCCGGGATCATGCTGGTGGTGATGATCGTGACCGGCATTTTCCTCGCAATGCAATACACGCCGCATGCCGACTTGGCGTTCGACTCGGTCGAGCGGATCATGCGAGATGTCAATTACGGCTGGATGATGCGCTACGCCCATATGAACGGGGCGTCGATGTTCTTCGCGATCGTCTACATCCACATGTTCCGCGGGCTCTATTACGGCTCCTACAAGCAGCCGCGCGAGCTCCTATGGATCCTCGGCGTCGTCATCCTGGTATTGATGATCGCCACCGCCTTTATGGGCTATGTATTGCCCTGGGGGCAGATGAGCTATTGGGCCGCCACGGTGATCACCAATCTGTTCTCGGCAATACCGTGGATCGGCCAAAGCATCGTCACCCTGCTGTGGGGCGGCTTTACCGTCGGCAACCCGACCCTGAACCGCTTCTACGCGCTCCATTACCTGTTGCCGTTCATTATCGTGGCGGTGGTGCTGCTCCATCTCGTCGCCTTGCACCGCTTCGGCTCCAACAACCCGCTTGGCATCGACCTCAAGGGGCCGCAGGACACGCTGCCGTTCCACCCCTATTTCACGATCAAGGACATATTCGGGCTGTCGGTGTTTCTTCTGATTTATGCGTTTTTTGTGTTTTACGCGCCCAACTTCCTCGGCAGCTCGGACAATTACATTCCGGCCAACCCGATGCAGACACCAAACCATATCGTGCCGGAATGGTATCTGCTGCCCTATTACGCGATCCTGCGCTCGGTGCCGAACAAATTGCTCGGCGTCATCATGGCGTTCGGCTCGATCGCGCTGCTGTTCATCGTCCCGTGGCTCGACACCTCGCCGGTGCGCAGCGCGCGCTTCCGGCCGATCTACAAATGGGTGTTCTGGCTGCTGGTGATCGACGTGATCGCCCTTGGCTGGGTCGGCGCCAACCCGCCCGAGGGTCTGGTCGTGACGGTTGGCCAGATCGCGACCTTATATTATTTTGTCCATTTCCTGATCCTGTTCCCGGTGATCGGCAAGCTCGAGCGCCCGCGCCCGCTGCCGGCGAGCATCGGCACCGCGGTGCTGCAAGGCAGTGGCCCGGGGCTCGGCCATGCCGGAGCACCGATGGCGAACCGCTGACATGCGACACCTGATTTGCGCCGCTCTGTCGCTGAGCGCCCTGCTGTTCCTTCCTGGAGCGACCCCCTGCGCCGCAGAGGAGACCCCATCCCCACCCCGTCAGGAGTGGTCTTTTTACGGCGTCTTTGGAACCTATGACCGGGCCTCGGCGCAGCGTGGCTTTCAGGTTTACAAAGAAGTCTGCTCCGCGTGCCACCCGGTCAAGCACCTGTATTTCCGCGATCTCTCCGACCTCGGCTACAGCGAGGATGAAGTCAAAGCGGTTGCCGGGAGCTATCAGGTGACAAACGAGGAGGCGAACGATCAGGGTGAGATGTACCAGCGGCCCGGTCGGCCTTCCGACCGGATCCCCGGCCCGTTCCCGAATGACCAGGCGGCGCGCGCCGCCAACAACGGCGCCCTGCCGCCGGACCTGTCGATGATTGTCAAGGCGCGCGAGGGCGGGCCCGATTTCATCTATGCCTTGTTGAACGGCTACAAGGAGCCGCCGGCCGGGTTCAACCTGCTCCCCGGCATGTACTATAATGAATACTTCCCCGGGCACCAGATCGCGATGCCGCCGCCGCTCAACGACGGGGCGGTAACCTTTTCCGAAGGCACTCCGGCAACCGTGCCGCAGATGTCGCACGATGTCGTCACGTTTCTCACCTGGGCGGCAGAGCCCAATCTTGAGCCGCGCCATCGCGCCGGGTTCAAGGTGGTGCTGTTCCTGCTCATCGCCGCTGGGATCTTCTACGCGGCAAAGCGCAAAATCTGGGCCGCCGCCCACTAGCGCCCGATGGCCCGGCCCATCATCGGCATTATCGGCGGGAGCGGGCTCTATCAAATCGACGGTTTGGCCGATGTCGAATGGCGGCGGGTCCAGAGCCCCTTCGGCATGACGTCGGATGAATTCTGCTTCGGCACGCTGCAGGGCCAGCCTGTGGTGTTTGTTCCGCGGCACGGACGCGGGCACGGGCTGCCGCCTTCGGAGATAAATTTCCGTGCCAATATCGACGCGCTGAAGCGCTGCGGGGTCACCGATATCGTCTCCTTGTCGGCGGTCGGCAGCCTTCGCGAGGACCTCGAACCCGGCGACTTCGTGGTGGTCGACCAGTTTGTCGACCGCACCTTCGCGCGGGAAAAAAGCTTCTTTGGCAAAGGCTGCGTCGCCCACGTCTCGATGGCGCAACCGGTCTGCGGGCGGGTCGGCGATGCGCTGGTCGCGGCGGGGCCGTCCGCCGGAGTTACATTGAAGCGCGGGGGCACCTATATCGTGATCGAGGGGCCGCAATTTTCGACCCTCGCCGAAAGCGAGCTCTATCGGTCCTGGAAATGCGACGTGATCGGGATGACCAACATGCCCGAGGCGAAACTGGCCCGGGAGGCAGAGATCTGCTACGCGACCGTCGCAATGGTCACCGATTACGATTGCTGGCATCCGGGTCACGATGCCGTCACCGTCGAAATGATCCTCGGCGTTTTGCTCGCCAATGCGGAAAAAGCCAAAGCCCTGATTGCCCGCGTCGTGCCGTTTCTGTCCGGCGACGCCGCGCCCTGCGGGAAAGGCTGCCAGCGGTCTCTCGACCGCGCGCTGATCACCGCGCCGGAGCGGCGCGACCCGGCGGTGCTGGCCCGGCTCGACGCAGTCGCTGGCCGGGTGCTCGGTCGAGTGCCGTCGGAGCAACAGCAATGAACGTCGGCGGCCGGCCGATGCGGACGATTTGGCTCGGCGAAGGGGGACGCACGGTCGAGATCATCGACCAGACCCGGCTGCCGCACGAGCTGGTCATCGCCAATTTGCGCAACCTCGATGATGCGGCGCGTTCCATCGGCACAATGCAGGTTCGTGGTGCGCCTCTGATCGGCGCGACGGCCGCTTACGGGGTTGCGCTCGCGATTGCCGAGGATCCGTCGGACAGCGGCCTCGACACAGCAGTAGAAAGATTGGCTGCAACCCGTCCGACCGCCGTCAATCTGCGCTGGGCCCTCTCGGAGATGAAGAAGGCGCTGGCCGAGGTGGCGGAACACCGTCGGCATGCTGCCGCGTTGGCGCGGGCCGGCGAGATCGCCGAGGCGGATGTGGCGATCAATCGCGCTATCGGAGAGCACGGAGTGCGGCTGGTTGCTGAGGCCTGGCGCAGCAAGCGTTACCCCGGGCCGGTCGAGATCTTGACGCATTGCAATGCCGGCTGGCTTGCGACGGTCGACTGGGGCACCGCGCTCGCGCCGATCTATCGCGCCCATGACGATGGCATCCCGGTTCATATCTGGGTCGACGAGACCCGGCCACGCAACCAGGGCGCCGGCCTCACCGCCTGGGAGTTGGGACAGCACGGCGTCCCCCATACGGTGGTTGTCGACAATGCCGGCGGCCATCTGATGCGCGAGGGCCTCGTCGATCTCTGCATCGTCGGAACCGACCGGACGACGGCGGGCGGCGATGTGGCGAACAAGATCGGCACCTATCTGAAGGCATTGGCGGCGCACGACAACCGCATCCCGTTCTACGTCGCGCTACCCTCCCCGACGATCGACTGGACAATTGAGAGCGGGGCGGAGATCCCGATCGAGGAGCGCGACGCGCGCGAGGTGACCCATATCGAGGGCTACACCGAAGAGGGCCGGCGTGTTGCGGTCCGCCTGACGCCGATCGACAGCCCAGCCGTAAATTACGCGTTCGACGTGACCCCGGCCCGGCTGGTCACCGCGCTGGTTACAGAGCGCGGCATCTGCCCGGCATCGCGCGAAGGCCTCTTGGATCTATTCCCCGAAGGCCGGCGATGACCGGCACTTCGCCGCGGGCCGCGCGTGAATATCCGCCCATTCTGCGCTTTTAACCTGGACGATGTGATATTCTCATCGTAATTGCGATTTAGAGAATAGGAGCGTATAATCCGCAGCCTGAAGGGTTCCATTTGAGGGTGTTCCGTTTCATGCAGATCACTGTCGCCCGGGAGGTCCCGCAGCATCGTCTGCTACGCTGGCAGACTTGAAGCGCGGGGCTGCATTGCCGTCCCTGCTTGTAGATTCCCTGCAAAGAACAGGAGGAACAAGAGGCGACGGTCACACTGAGGTCCGGCGAAAAGAGGGCGCGATCCGTGCGGCGGGGTGGTGACACGTCATAACGCCGGCCGATTCCGCGACCGCCGACAGGCTGTTGCCTCGCTGCAAATAACAGCAGCGAGAACAGCCATAGCGGGCATGGGGTCACGCGCGATCATCTGCTGAGGGCGATATGGGCGAGGATGCTGGCTGCGTACCCCGCGGCGATCGCTGGCGTCCAACGCAAATGGGCCGAGAAGGTGTAGATGCCGCGGGCCTGCCCCATCAACGCGACGCCGGCTGCCGAGCCGATCGATAAAAGGCTGCCCCCGACGCCTGTCGTCAAGGTGATCAAGAGCCATTGGCCCAGGGACATGTCGGGCTGCATCGTGAGGACCGCGAACATCAGCGGAATGTTGTCGAGGACCGCAGAAAGGACGCCGATCAGGATGTTCGCCCCAGTGGCTCCCCATTGGCCATAGAGCAGATGCGATATCAGCGACAGGTAACCAAGCAGGCCGAGCGCTCCGATGCACATCATGACGCCGAAAAAGAACAGCAGCGTGTCCCACTCCACAGACGCGATCCTGTGGAATACATCAAAGCTGAGATCGCCCCCTGCCCTGCCGCGACGATGGCTTTGCTGCAAGTGATAGCTGAACAGCTGCAGATATCCGAGCCCGGTCATCATTCCGAGGACAGGCGGAAGGTCGAGAAAGTTTTGGGCCACGACTGCGGTGGTTATGGTGGCGATGAACAAGACGGTGATTCGCCGCGCTCCCACTTTCATGCGCACCGGGTCGTCGTGCGGCGGCGGGATGCCTCGGGGAACCGCAACGTGCATGAGGGCCGCGGGAATCATGAAATTGATCACCGACGGCAGGAACAGCTGAAAGAAGTCGCCAAACGCGACCACTCCCCTTTGCCATACCATCAGGGTCGTAATGTCGCCAAACGGGCTGAACGCGCCTCCGGCATTGGCAGCGACGACGATGTTTATGCAGGACAGCGACACGAAACGGGGTGCATTTGCTCCCAAGGCCATCGCCACCGCGCACATCACCAACGCCGTCGTCAGGTTGTCGGCTATCGGCGAAATAAAAAATGCGAGCGCGCCGGTCAACCAGAACAGCGCGCGGTAGCTCAATCCGGAGCGTATCAGGCGGGCTCTCAAGACATCGAAGACGCCGCGCTCCTGGAGCGCGTTCACATAACTCATTGCGACAATGAGGAAGAGAAGGAGCTCGGCATATTCGAGAAATACGTGCCGAAACGAGGCCGCCGCTTCGCGCGACAAGCCGCGACCCGAGTAGACGATCCCGATCATGATCCAAAGGATGCCGGCGGCGATGACCATCGGCTTGGATTTGCGCAGGTGGGTGGCTTCCTCGCTGATGACCAGCGCGTAGGCGGCCAGAAAGACCGCGAGCGCGGCGAACCCGACCCACTCCCCGGTCAAGTCTGGCAGGTTTTCCGAGGCTGCAAATACGGTTCGGGGCATGGTGAGGGTCGCCCCGACCGCCCAGGCCTGTTTCCAAATCATGTCGATGGGCTCTCGATATTCCTTCGAGCCGGCGGCAAGGCCAGCAGAGCCGCCCCGACGACCGCCGAAAGCAACGAGCCGACGAGGACTCCCAGGCGCATCAAGCTTTCGAGCTCGGACCGCCCGAAGGCCAGCGTGCCGATGAACAGGCTCATTGTGAAACCAACACCCGTGAGGACGCTGGTGGCGTAGAGCGCGACCCAGCTGGAGCCGGCCGGCAGATTGGCCCAACCAGAGCGGATGATCAGCGTTGCCGCGCCGAAAACCCCAACCTGCTTACCGAGGAACAAGCCCGCGGCGATGCCGAGCGGAACCGGATGAAACAACGACGACAGCGACAGGTCGGCAAAAGACAACCCGGCATTGGCAAAACCGAACAGCGGCAGGATGCCGAACGCCACCCAGGGGGCTAAATCGTGCTCGATACGCAAAGCTCGAGAGGCTTCGCCCGGTCCCGCCCTGAACGGGATCGCAAGCGCCACGGCCACCCCGGCGAGCGTCGCATGGACCCCGGACTTCAGCACGAACACCCAGAGCACGATCCCGACGAGCACATACCAGATGACCCGCTGGACTCCAGCGAGGTTCAGGATAACCAGTATCGCCAACGCTACCGCGGCGACCTCGAGGGACACAACGGACAGCTCCTCCGTATAGAAGATCGCAATAATCGCGATCGCTCCCAAATCATCGATAATCGCGAGCGCCGTCAGAAACAGCTTCAGAGAACCCGGTACACGGCTGCCGAGCAGCGCCATCACACCCAGCGAGAACGCGATATCGGTCGCCGATGGAACCGCCCAGCCGGCTGTCGCGCCTGGCGAGTTTCTGGTGGCGCCGAGGTAAATCAGCGCCGGAACGATCATCCCGCCGATTGCGGCGGCTGCGGGCAGCAGGGCTCGCCTCGGGTCGGACAATTGGCCGTCCAGCAACTCTCGTTTGATTTCCAGCCCTACCAGCAAAAAGAAGATCGCCATCAGCCCATCGTTGATCCACAACAGCAACGGTTTTTCGATAGCGAAGTCGCCGATCCGCACCGAGCCGCGCACGCTGAGCAACAAATCGTACACGCCGGCCAATGACGAGTTGGCGAGCACGAGGGCGAGCGCGGAGGCCAGCATCAGAACGACACCGCTGGCAGCCTCGTGACGCAATAGACGCTCCAAGATGCCGAAGCGCATGGATCCTCCGCTATTGGCCTGCTGGCGCCCACGGCACCGGACAACTAAGGTTACCTAGACCCCCCCGAGGAGGCGAGGATGCGCGACGGCATAGCGGGTATCGACCACGTGATTGTCGGAGTTCGCGATCTGGAGCAGGCACGCGCGGCTTGGGTCCGGCTCGGCTTCACGCTGTCGCCCCGCGGCCGGCACATCGGCCAGGGAACGGGCAATTATTGCATCATGTTCCCGACCGATTACGTCGAGCTCCTGGGCATTGTCGATCCGAGCGATTTCGTTCAGCGCCTCGACGCGTTCCTTGCGCAGCGCGAGGGGTTGATGGCAATGGCCTTCGCGCCCAATGCGCCGGCCGAGGATGTCTATTCCGCGCTGCTCGGCATGCAGCTCCATCCATCAGAGCCGCGGCCGCTTGGGCGCCTGCTCGAACTGGCGGAAGGGGCGGTCGTGCCGCGCTTCAGCTTGATTGGTTTGTCAGAGAATGAGACGCCAGGGCTCGACAGCTTTATCTGCGCTCACCTGACTCCCGAGCTGATGCGACGCCCGGAATGGCTCCGGCACGCGAATGGCTCAAATGGCATCAGAGGAATTCATGTACTGGCCGAGAACACGGCCGTGCTGCTCGAACCCTATGATCGCCTGTTCGGAATTCAGCAGGTGACCACAACCGATGCGGTGGTCTGCGTGCATGTCGGGCGCCACCGGATCGTCTTCAGCACACCCGACGATTTTGCGACGATGCATCCAGCCGTCGACTTCGATCCTGGCTTTCCGGTTCCCGGGATCGTGGCCTTGGAGCTGGGCGTCGAACGACGCGATGATACCGCGGAATTTTTCAGGCAATCGGAAATCGCTGTTGATGAGATGCCGGATGGCAGGCTCGTCGTGCCGGCCCGCGAGGCTAACGGGGCAACCCTCTTTTTCGGCGAAGAATGACCGGCGGCCCGGGCGCGAGGCTGCATCAAAGATTGAAGCGGAAATGCATGATGTCGCCGTCCTGCACAGCGTACTCCGCCCCTTCCAGCCGCATGCGGCCGGCCTCTTTGGCCCCCTGCTCACCGCCGCAACAAACAAAATCCGGAAACGAAATGGTTTCGGCCCGGATAAAGCCCTTTTCGAAATCGGTATGGATGCGCCCGGCGGCTTGCGGTGCCCTTGTCCCCTGCGAGACCGTCCAGGCATGCGCTTCTTTGGGTCCGACGGTGAAGAAGGTGATCAGGTCGAGGAGCGCGTAGCCGGCCTGAACCATGCGGACGAGACCTGTCTTTTCGAGCCCGAGCGTCGCCAGGAATTCCCGCTTCTCGCCGGCATCGGCTAAATGGGCCAGCTCTGCTTCGATTGCGGCCGAGATCGTCACAGAGCCGGCCCCGCGTTGGGCGGCATACTCCGAGACGCGGCTGCTTTCAGCGTTTCCCGAAGCGGCAATCGACTCCTCTACATTGGCTACGTAGAGGATTGGCTTGGCGCTCAGGAGCTGAAGAGCCGCAAGCTGCTTTTGCTGCTCGGGTTCGAGATCGAGGTCACGTGCGGGTCGGCCTGCGCGCAGGCCCGCCAAAACTGCCTCGACGAGGCCGAGCTGAGTCTTTGCTTCACGCTCTCCACCACGAGCCCGCTTTGTGATTTGGATTACGCGGCGCTCCAGGCTCTCGAGATCGGCGAGCATCAATTCCGTCTCGACCGTTTCGGCATCGCGGATCGGATCGACCGATCCCTCGACATGGACGACGTTGCCATCAGCAAAACAGCGCAACACGTGCGCGATGGCGTCGACCTCGCGGATATGCCCGAGAAACTGGTTGCCGAGGCCTTCGCCGCGGGCGGCGCCGCGGACCAGCCCTGCGATATCGACGAATTCGAGCTGGGTCGGAATGATCTTTGCGGATTGGGCGAGGCGGCCCGCTACCTCGAGCCGTTCGTCAGGGACGGCGACCCGCCCGACATTCGGTTCGATCGTGCAGAACGGATAATTGGCCGCTTCCGCTGACGCAGTTGCGGTCAGGGCGTTGAACAATGTCGACTTGCCGACATTCGGCAGTCCGATAATCCCACAACTGAAACCCATGCGTTCAAACCATTCACTTAGCTGCTCTGGCATCTTCAGGCGGGCCGGCGCCCGGCGGCGCGCACCGGCGTGCCACTTCGCTCATGAAAGCGTCGGGCGCGCCGGACAGCAGGAGCGGTATCGTCTCCGCGACCGCATCGAGGAGCCGCTCGACCCAGCCGGTCAGCTCTTCGCCGGAGAAGTTCTGCAGGACGTAGGGCTGCACCAGCTCCTTCACTCCCGGATGCCCGACCCCGATGCGGACCCGCCAATAATCCTGTCCCAGCAACGTATCGATCGAGCGCAAGCCGTTGTGGCCGGCGCTGCCGCCACCGCGCTTCACCCTGAGCTTGCCCGGGCGCAAATCGATCTCGTCATGTATGACGACGACATCCGAAGGCAAGATTTTGAAAAACCGTGCCGCTTCGCCGACCGATTTACCGGACGCGTTCATAAAGGTTTGCGGCTTCAGCAGCAGCGCCCTTTCGCCACCGATCAAGGCCTCTGCGAGTTCGCCTTTGAAGCGGCGACGAAAACCCGGCGAGCCGTGCCGCCGGGCAATCGCTTGGACTGCCATGAAGCCGACATTATGGCGGTTTCGGGCGTATTGAGAACCCGGATTGCCGAGACCGGCGATGAGGTGCATCACCTAGCGATTATTGTCACGTGGGCTGTCGCTCGATGCTCAACCCACCGGAGGCTGCTCGGGTGCCGGAGCGGCGGCCGATGCCGCCGCCTCCTCACGCACGGCCGATGACGCGGCTATGCTGGCGATCGTAAAATCGCGCTCGCTGATGGTTGGCCGGCAACCTTCCGGGATGATAACGCGGCTGACATGGATGCTATCGCCGATCTCCAACCCGTTGAGCTCGACGAGCAGCTGGTCAGGGATGCTGTCGACCGGGCAGTTCAGCTCGATGCCATGGCGGACGATGTTGAGAATGCCTCCGCGGCGCAGCCCCGGCGACATTTCCGGATTGGTGAAAACGACTGGCACAGTCACGCTCACCCGGCTATTGCCGCCGACCCGCATGAGGTCGATGTGCAGCGGCGCGTCGGTTGCCGGATGGCGTTGCACTTCGCGGGGTAGGGTGCGGTGGATAACGCCGTCGACCGAGACATCGATCAACGTCGCGAAAAACCCGCGATTGGCCAGCGCACGCGACAATTCGCGCGGCTCCAGGCTGATCAGCACCGGGTCTTGCTTATCGCCATAGATGACGCCGGGGATGCGCCCCATCCGTCGGGCGGCCCGGGCGGCGCCCTTTCCGGCTCGCGCACGCGACTCGGCGCTGAGGGTGGTGATCTCGGGCATTCGTGATTTCTCCTCGGGAACTGCTCTAAAATATGGCTGCGCCGCGCCGATGCCAGCCCGCAGGGCGCGTTGCTTTGCGGAGCTAATCGAAGAGGCTGGAGACCGACCGCTCCTCGCTGATCCGTTGGACCGCTTCGGCGATCAGCGGGGCAATCGTCACCTGCCGGATGTTCCGCATCGCGTGAACCGCCTCGGTCGCGACGATGCTGTCCGTGGTGACCAGCATCTCGATCGGTGAGTCCAGCACCCGCGAAACCGCGGCACCAGACAGCACACCATGAGTTACATAGGCATAAACGCTCGACGCCCCGGCATCGATCAGGGCCGCGGCTGCATTGCACAGAGTGCCCGCCGTGTCGACGATGTCGTCGATGAGAATGCAGCGCCGTCCGGCAACTTGCCCGATAATGTTGACGACGGCGGAAACGCCTGCCCGCTCGCGGCGCTTGTCGACGATGACGAGATCCGCATCGAGCCGTCGGGCGATATCCCGGGCACGCACGACCCCGCCGACATCGGGCGACACAATGACGAGGTCTTCGCCTGAATGATGCTCGCGGATATCTTTGACCAGCACCGGCGCAGCAATCAGATTGTCCGTCGGGATATCGAAGAACCCCTGGATCTGGCCGGCGTGCAGATCGAGCGTGAGCACGCGGTCGGCCCCGGCCGCGGTGATCATATTGGCTACGAGCTTGGCCGAGATCGGAGTTCGGGGGCCCGACTTTCTGTCTTGCCGGGCATAGCCAAAATAGGGAACTACGGCAGTCGCCCGCCGCGCCGAGCTTCGCTTCAGCGCGTCGAGAACAACGAGCAGCTCCATCAGGTGATCGTTGGCCGGATAGGATGTCGGCTGGATCACGAAAACGTCCTCGCCCCGCACGTTTTCGTGGATCTCGACAAATACCTCCATGTCGGAAAACCGACGCACAGTCGCCTTCATCAGCGGTAGGTCGAGATAATTCGAAATGGCTTCGGCGAGCGGCCGGTTGGCGTTGCAGGAAAGGATCTTCATAAGTTGGAACAGCCGCAGATGCCGTCGGGTTCGCGCCCACGGCTTCATTCGCGAGGTATTTAACAGCCCACGGACGGAATGGCAACTTTGGGCTGCCGGTCACCAAGCTTGCCGCCGCCGGGCTGATCCCCTGGTTCATCCCTGCGGGCTGACGCCGAAGTGGCTTGGCTCATCGCAAACGGGCGCTCGCCCCGGTTATCTGATCGCTTGCGCCGGTTCGCGGACGAGGCAAGCAGGATTACGACCGCAATCACGATAACGAAGACCGCGATCATCTCTGCGGCATATCCGGCTGAGATATCCCAAGTCGGCAACTCGGGTGTGTTTCTGACCGGCATAGGCACGCTATGCCAGATGAGGGTTGCTCAATCGTTAGGAGGGGCGCTTTCACGATCGGCAACATGACCGGGATGGGCTCAGGACTTCGCGGCCGGCTGCGGCAAGCCGCGGGCCACAAGCTCCATTATGCTGCCCTGCGCGGAGACCGCGACCATGTAGGCGACATCTCCCCAAGCGCCATCGAGCAGACCGGCCGGGACATCGTTCTCCTGCCCGACAGTGCCGATCTCGCCGCCCTTCTTGTGCCGCACGTGCCAGACTATTTTGACGTTCTGCTTGCCCGCTTTGGGCTTTGCGACCGCGATCTCGGCGTCGAGGACGAGGTCGGCTTCAGCTTGCGGGTCAGTTACGATCGTGAGGCCCTGCTTCTTCAGCATCTCGGTGATGGCTCTCGACAGCGACTCGCCGCCATCGCCCGGGGCGCCGGCCACTACTCCGATCAAGAGCCGGGCGCGCCCACCCGTCTCGGCCTCGGTCGGCGCGTCTTCCTGAATGATGGCGGCGAGCTGTGCCGCGCTCGCCCCGGCCAGACGGGCGACCGCATCGTCGTTACCTTCCTCCCAATCGCCCGCCGAGGCTTCCATCCGCTCGGCGCGCTCGCCGAGCCGCTGACCCGAAGCGTCCCGCAATTCCCAGAGTGCGACCAGAGCCGCCTTGCCGTTCGCGGGGGCCATTCCCTGGATTCTGCCGATGAGCTCATAGCTGCCGATGCTCGCCGTCTTGTTGCTCGCCGCGATCTCGCGCTCCTGCAGAGCGCTCGCCATCGCCGGCCCGAGCTTCTCGGCGGTCGCCCGAGGCTTGCCCTCGATCGGAGCGATCGTCACGCTGGCGCTGTCGCGCAACAGCAAAATCGGCGCGCCGCGCCGCGGCACGTCCTCGGCAAACGGGTGCGGCAGCGGCTGGCACCCCCCAAAAGACATGACTGCCATGGCAGCGGCGGCGTGGATGGCTCGACGCACGGCGCCGCTCATAGCGAAAGCAAGACGCAGGTGGCCAGCAGACCGAGCGCGCAAAAGGCGACGAACAGGATCAGGTAGGGCACTTGGAGCTGGCCGAATCCGGCGTGAGCACGATTGCCGAGAGACCGCGCCCGTAGGCGCCCTCGCCGCGCAGGCAGCTACGCCGGTAGCTGAAGAAATCCTCCGCCTCGGCGGCGGTGTCACGCGAGGCACGCTCGACCGTCGCGACACCGGCCCGAGCGAGCCGGTGCTCGATATAGCCCCGCTAGATCGAACATGAAATGACCGGCCCTGGAGCCAGCCTCGAAAGACAAACGGCTGGCGGGGTCTTCAGCAAGGAACCGCTGCGGAAATTCCGCCCCTACCTCGTAGGAGGCGCGGCCGATGCAAGGCCCGACGGCTGCTCGGATGCGGGTCCGCGCTGCTCCGATCGCCTCCATTTGGCCAATTGTCGCTTCGATGATTCCGCCGAGCGCGCCGCGCCAGCCGCCATGCGCGGCGCCGATCACCTTTGCGAACGGGTCGTGGAACAGGATTGGCGCGCAATCGGCCGTCAAGATCCCCAACGCTAAGCCGGGAACGCGGGTAACGACGCCATCGGCCTTGGGAGCCGCTTGGGGGAGCCAAGGCGCCTCTGCGATGATGGCCGTGGCGCTGTGGATTTGGTAGCAGGTGACGAGCCGATCAGGCGGAAGCCCCAGTTGCTGCATCGCGATCCCGCGGTTACGGGCAACCCTTTCAAGATTGTCGCCCGAGCCGAACCCACAGTTTAGGGAATCATAAAGCCCCTCGCTGACTCCGCCTCGTCGCGTGAAGAATGCGTGCCGAATATCGGCATCATCATTGAGAATACGCAGAGTGATCATCGCTCCACTATCGACGTGCTGGGATCGGGTCCGTATCAAACCCCGCCGGACGCGGCAGACCCGGGGAAGCGAGGGCCACGACCTTGAAGAGATCGCCCATTTCGGCGGAGTCCATCAAGCGCCTCAGACCGCGTTCGAGGTCGCGTCTCTGGGCCGGGGTGGCACGTAGGCTCAGCGCCGCGAGCCGCGCCTTGGCGCCGAGCGCCTCGAGAACCCGTCGCTGCGTCTCGGGGCCGTAGGTGTCGGCTCCAGCCCTTCCGGCAGCCTCGGAGAAGGTAGCAAAGTCGACATGGGCGCTCAGGTCGGCGCATCCCGGCTGCGCAAGGGCACCGACCGGGGAATGGTGCGAGACAGCCCGAAGGGTGGGTCCCGGCGCGCTCGGAAAATAGCCGTAGTCGACGATGAGAGCGGCGCCCGGCCGGCGCGCCAGCCGGGCACCGAGCCCGGCTGCCAACGCAAGCGCGGCCGGGCAAATCTCGGCGATGGTGCCGGAAGCGCCGAATCGCAGGCTCGCGGGAACGAGCAACGTCGCAGTCGGCGTCTCGGGTCCGTCGACAAAGACGAGCTTCCCTGCGGGATCGAGCGCCACCATGCGCTCCGACCAGTGCTTGGAGCCACGCACGAATTGCCGGATCGGGAGCGCATCGAGGAACTCGTTTGCGACGAGCAGCATCGGTTCCTCGGGCAGATCGGCGATTTGCGCCACCCAGACGGGATCCGCGTCGCGAAGCCGCACTTCCTGCTCGTGTCGGAGCCTCGAGCTCGATTCGACGAGATAGAGCCGCAGCGCACGGCGAAACCCCGGCACCGTGGCGGCGGCACGTAGCAAATCGCTCGCCAGCACGCCGCGGCCCGGCCCCAGCTCGGCCACGACGACCGGGTCCGGTCGTCCCATCCGCTGCCAGAGGTCGGCGCACCACAGTCCGATCAGCTCGCCGAAGATCTGGCTGATCTCCGGCGCAGTCGTGAAATCGCCGCGCGTTCCGATCGGGTCGCGCGTCGCATAGTACCCGCTATCCGGGTCGTGCAACGCGATGGCCATAAACGCGGCGACGGTCAGTGGACCCTCGGCGCGGATGAGCCTGGCGATTTTGGCCGCAAGTCCCTCGGTCACGATCGGGCCGGGATGCGCGCCCGCGTCGACCAGGCAATGATCAGCAGGCCAGCGATCAGCAGTGGAACCGATAGAAGCTGGCCCATTGTGGTTCCGAAAATCAGGAAACCAAGCTGCGCATCGGGCTCGCGAAAGAACTCGCCCGACATGCGGGCGACCGCGTAGCCGGCAAGAAACAATCCGGTCACGAGGCCGGGACGCTGACGGGCGTCGAGCCGGTCGGCTGCAAACAGCACCAGGAAAAGGAGAACTCCTTCGCAAAGGGCTTCATAGAGCTGGCTCGGATGGCGCGCCACCGGCCCGCCGTTCGGAAAGACCATCGCCCAGGGGGCATCGCTAGGCCGCCCATAGAGCTCGCCATTGATGAAATTTGCTATGCGGCCGAAGAACAAGCCTATCGGGATAGCTTCCGTGACGATGTCGGAAAACGCGAACAGCAATATTCGGCGGGCACGGGTAAACAAGATTATGGCGATCGTCACCCCGATCGCGCCGCCGTGGAACGACATGCCGCCGTGCCAGACATAGAGCGCCTCGATCGGATGATGGAAGTAATAGCCCGGCTGATAGAAGAGGACGTAGCCGATGCGGCCGCCGAGCACGACGCCCAGGGTCGCCCATACCAAAAAGTCGTCGACGTGCTGCCGGGTGACCAGACGAGGGTTCCGATCGGCAAGCGCCAAGCAATAGCGCCAGCCGATCAACAGCCCAACGATATAGGAGAGCGCGTACCATCGGATCGCAAACGGCCCGAGCGAAATCGCAACCGGATCGATCGCAGGGAAAGGGATCGCAAAAACAGGCATGGACGATGGGGACCTTGCGGGAAATCAAGGGGGCGCCGGATAGGCCAAATATCGGGAAATCTTCCAGCGCCCGTCGTCCTGGCATCGAAATATGTCGATTGCCGGCTCCCTGACGAGCTCTTTTGGCGCGCCGTTTTTCGCGATCTCGAGTGTCCATACCAGCCTGACGATGGCTGTACCGCCGAACACCAAGATTTCGCTGATGTCGAACGAGTAACGATAGGCTCGCTCCCTGTCTTGCACCGAGGTTTTCAGCAATTGACAGAGCGCGGCGTAATCACGTTCCGGCTGGCCCTGGTAATTGGCGATCAGATCCGGCGCAAAGAGATCGCAAACATGGCTTCCGTCACGATCGTTGAAGGCCGAACGCCACTCTTCCAGCGCCGAAGAGATCGCAGCGCGGGCCGCCTCCGTAGAATCGGTCGAGCAACCGATCCCACCAGGCGTCCCTGCGGTCGCCGCAGTCATCGACGCGGCGAATGCAACTCCGAAACTATCCAAAAAGCGGCCCGGCTGCCTCAATTTCGACCTCACGCCTCGCGCGTTCCGGGAGCTGTTTCGGAAGCTCCGTCAACGGCGCGATCGCCCGCCACTTCCTCTTGCAGCGCGAGATTATCTTTGATCTGGCACAGAAAATTGATCACGAGGTCGCGAGTTTTCGGCGGCAACCCGCCGAATGCCTCATGGCGGATCGCCTCGTTGATGGCGAGAATTCCGCCCGACGACGGGAGCGGCGGCAGGGGTGAGCCACAATGTCCGCACGCGCCGGTCCGTGGGGTGCAAGCGACGCTCGACGAGCCCCT
The DNA here is from genome assembly GCA_963836845.1 of uncultured Alphaproteobacteria bacterium. Lineage (GTDB taxonomy): Bacteria > Pseudomonadota > Alphaproteobacteria > ATCC43930 > CGMCC-115725 > AP-15. Next base: position 77,026 of record CAWILK010000016.1, read on the forward strand.
CCTCGTGAAGCTTGTCGAGCATTCGCACGAGGGCAATCGGCTCGATCCCGAGCCAGGTCGCCACCTCGGCTTGGCTCACGCCCTCATGGCTCGCAATATTGAGGACGACTGCCGCCTGCTGCCGGGTGATCGGCAGCCCCATCTGGCGTGCCCGCCGCTCGAAGCGCCGCTTGATCAGACGCGAGACGTCGTGAACCAGAAAGCCGAAGGCGCGCCCTACCCCCGCCGTTGATGTGCTGTGGTCGAACCTCACCGATTTCCCGGCCGGGGACGGGGACGGCTGTGAGATGTCATTCGGCGCCATGACGGCTCTCCGCGAGGGCTGGCCGCGGCAGATCGCCGAGGGCTTCGGCCATCCGCGATGGGCGGTAGGCCCGCCCAAACCAGCGGCTCAACCGCTCGAGATATAGGTAGATCACCGGTGTGGTGTACAGCGTTAACCACTGAGAGACAAGCAATCCACCAACGATCGCGATGCCGAGCGGCCGCCGCAGCTCGGAGCCGGCGCCTTGGCCAAAGGCGATCGGCAATCGCTCCGAACAATGCCGCAAAGGTCGTCATCATGATCGGCCGGAAGCGCAGCAGGCAGGCCTGGTGGATCGCCTCGCGCGGGCTCTTGCCCTCGATCCGCTCCGCCTGCAGGGCGAAGTCGATCATCATGATCGCGTTTTTCTTGACGATCCCGATCAGCAGGATGACGCCGATCATCGCGATGACGCTCAGATCATAGTGCAGCAGCATCAGCGCCAGCAACGCGCCGACGCCGGCCGACGGCAGCGCCGATAGGATCGTGATCGGGTGGATGTAGCTCTCGTAGAGCATTCCCAAGACGATATAGACGACCAGGATCGCCGCGGCGACGAGGAGCGGCGTCGAGGACAAGGAGGCCTGGAAAGCCTGCGCGGTGCCCTGGAAGGCGCCCTCGAGCGTCGCCGGGACGCGAAGCTGAGCCATCGTTTGATGGATCTTGTCGACCGCCTGCCCGAGCGCGATGCCGGGGGCGAGATTGAACGACAAGGTAACAGCCGGAAATTGTCCCTGGTGGTTGACCGACAGTGATTCGACGTTCGAGGTGAAATGGGCGAAGGCGCTCAGCGGCAACTGAGCCCCGCCGGGGCCGTTGACGTAGATCTTTGACAACGCTGTCGGATCGTCCCGGAACTCGGGCTTGACCTCGAGAACGACCTTGTACTGGCTGGTCGAGGTGTACATCGTCGCGACTTGGCGCTGACCGAAGGCGTCGTAGAGGGTCTCGTCGATCAGCGACGGCGAGATGCCCAGCCGCGAAGCCATGTCGCGGTCGATTTCGATCGCGATATGCGGTGCAGCGATCTGCTGGTCGGAGGCGACGTCCTGAAGCTCCGGCAGCTTCTGCATCGCGCGCTTCGATGATCGGCGCCCAGTGGTTGAGCTCCTCCCTATCGGTGTCGGTAAGCGTGTATTGGTACAGCGTTCGGCTGAGGCGCCCGCCGATGCTGATGTCCTGCCCCGACTGCATGAAGAATTTGGCGCCTTCGACCGCGGCTACTTTGGGCCGCAAGCGTTGGATGATCTGGTTGGAGGTCAGATCGCGCTGGTCATGCGGCTTCAGTTGAATGAACAGCCGAGCGGCGTTCTCGGTCGGGTTGTAACGAGCTGGCGCCCGTAAAAGCGAAAACACCGGATACGGTGGGATCCTTCCGCACGACATCGACGATCCGGTGGGTGATCTTGGACATCGCCGCGAAGGAAATGTCCTGTCGTGCTTCGGCCTGGCCAAAGATAAAGCCAGTATCTTGCTCCGGGAAAAACCCCTTCGGAATGGTTACGTAGAGGTAACCCGGTCACTCCGATCAGCGCGAGGGTCGACAAAAGCGTCATAAACTGGTGGCGGAAGACGAAGAGGAGACCGCGGTCATAGGTGCGCAATGTCGCGCTGCAAAGAACCGCTCCGCGCCCCGGTTGAGCCAGTTTTGCGAATGCAGGTTCTGCTCTTTCAGGAACAGCGAGCACATGACGGGGGTCAAGGTCAGCGAGATGAAAGCCGAGGCGATCACCGCCACCGATACGGTGACGGCGAATTCGCGGAACAGCCGCCCGATGATGCCGCCCATGAAGAGCAGCGGGATAAACACCGCGATCAGCGAAAAGGTGATCGAGATGATCGTGAAACCGATCTGGCCGGCGCCCTTGAGCGCGGCTTCGAACGGCCTCTCGCCTTGCTCGATATAGCGCACGATGTTCTCGATCATCACGATCGCGTCGTCGACGACGAACCCGACCGAGATCGTCAGGGCCATCAGCGAGATGTTGTCGAGGCTGTAGCCGACCGCGTACATCACCCCGAAGGTCGCGAGCAGTGACAGTGGCACCGCCAGGCTCGGTATCACGGTTGCCCACAGCGTGCGCAAAAACAGAAAGATGACGATGACGACGAGGCCGATGGTCAGCATCATCGTGAACTGCACATCATGCACCGCGGCACGAATAACGAGCGAGCGGTCGGAGACCAGCTCCACCTTGATCGAGGGCGGGATCGATTCCTCGAGGCGCGGGATTATCGACTTGATGGTGTCGACCAGCTCGATCGTATTGGCGCCCGCCTGGCGTTGGATTGCCAGGCCTTCCGCCGGCGTTTCGAAATACCACGCGCCGATCCGCTGGTTTTGCACCGAGTCGAGCACATCGGCGACATCTTTGAGGCGCACCGGCGCGCCGTTGCGGTAGGCGACAATGACCTCGCGATAGGACTCCGCATTAAAGAGCTGATCGTTCGTGTCCAAGGTCACCACCTGATCCGGGCCGACGATGTTGCCCTTCGGCCGATTTACGGTGGTGGTCACCAGCGCGTTGCGCACCTCTTCGAGGCCGATGCCGCGGGCGGCAAGCGCGACAGGGTTGATCTGGATTCTGCACCGCATAGGGCCGCTGCCCAAAGATCCGAGACTCCGAGACGCCTTTCACCGTCGACAGCTTCTGCGCCAGGATCGTGTAGGCGTAGTCGTCGACTTTGTAGATCGGCAAGGCGTTGGAATAGACCGCATAGATCAGGACCGGGCGGTCCGCCGGGTTGGTCTTGCGATAGGTGGGCGGGTTCGGCAGATCCTTCGGAAGGACGCCGGTGGCGGCGTTGATCGCGGTCTGGACATCTTGCGCCGCGGCGTCGATGTTGCGCTCGAGGTCGAACTGCAGGGTGATCGATAACGACCCCGTGCCGCTGGTCGAGGTCATCTGCTCGAGTGACGGGATCGCCGCAAATTGCTGTTCGAGCGGGGTCGCAATGGCCGACGCCATCGTATCCGGGCTCGCGCCGGGATAGTTGACGGAGACGACGATGGTCGGGAAATCGACCTTGGGGAGCGCCGCTACGGGCAAAAGCCCGTAGGCGCCGATGCCGAATACGAGAATTCCCAGCATCAGCAGCGAGGTCGCGATCGGTCGTCGGATAAAAGGCTCGGAAATGCTCATCGGCGATCGTCTTCGAACCAGTTTTTCAGGGGTGAATCAGGAACTCTCGGCAGTTCAGCCCGCCGTTCCCGTTTGCGGCGCAGAGAGCTTTACCCGCGCGCCGTTGGTCAATCGATACTGGCCGTCGACCACCACGCGCTCGCCCGGTGCGAGGCCTTTGGTGACCACCGCAATGCCGTCCTGGATCGAGGCGACCTCGACATTGCGGCGCTCGACCGTGTCGTCGGGCTTGATGACGTAAGCATATCGGCCGTTCGGGCCGTCCTGCACCGTCCGGGACGGCACCGTCGCGACCCCGTTGCGCATCGACAATACCAGCCGCGCGCTGACAAAGGCCCCCGGCCACAGATGCTCCTCCTCATTGTCGAAACGAGCCTTGAGCCGGATCGTGCCGGTGGACTGGTCGACCACATTGTCGATCAAGGTCAGCTTGCCTTCGGCCAATTGCCTTTTACCGTCCGCGCTGTAGGCGCGCACGACGAGCGGCGATTTGCCCTGGTTGTCTCGAATGTCGATGAGAGAGTCCTGTGGCAGCGTGAAGCTCACGAAGATCGGCTTGACCTCGGTGATCGTCACAAGCGGTGCATTGTCGCTGGCCCGCACGAGGTTTCCGTTGTCGACGAGCTTTGCCCCGAGCCGGCCGTCGATCGGGGCACGGATATCGGCGTAGCCGAGGTTGAGCTTGGCTGTCTCGATCTGGGCCTCGTCGCCCTTGATCGCTGCTTGCAGTTGCGCGACCAGGCCCTTTTGCTGGTCATAGCTCTGCCGGGTCTGGTGGCCGGCGCCGACGAGCTGCCCGTATCTTTCGAGATCGGCCTGGGCGGTGGCGAGCTGCGCCTCGTCCTTTTGTTTTCCCGCGAGAGCCTGCTGCAGCGCCGCTTGATAGGGGCGCGGATCGATCTGTATGAGCGGGTCTCCCGCCTTGACGTCCTGGCCTTCCTTGAAGTCGATCTTGACGATCTGGCCGTCGACCCGGCTCTTGACGGAGACCATGTTATAGGCCTGCACAGAGCCGATCCCGTAAAGGAAAACCGGCACATCCTCGGCAGCAACGGTTCCGGCGGTGATCGGGATCGCCGGCGACGGCGCCTGGGCTGCGGCGGGAGCCTTCTCGGGTCCGAGCCCCAGTCGCCAGATCACCACTGCCGCGACCAGCGCGAGGACAACGACTGCGCTCATCGCGCGCCTCACCATCGCCAGCGCCTCCCCAGCCCTGAACCAAAGCGAAGACCGGTATTTATCATAGACCTTCTATACGAGTCATCCCGCGAATCATCCCCGACGTTAAGGTGCGCCGAGGCCGGTCCAGGGATGCGGCGAAGCGCCGCTCTGCTCGCCGGGACCCACAATCTGAGATTGTCCAGCCTCCGAAGCCCCGCTGCTGCTGCAGCGGGTCTGCAGCGGGACTTCTTATACGTTGAAATTTTGTTTGCCAAGCTTGACGCATTCCGGAGCAAGTGTGCAAAATCAATGAGGCAATTTTCCGGCTCTCATGAGGCATGCGGATCTACCGACGGCTGTCCGGTAGCGCCGGCCGGGTCGCCAGAGGCTAACGGCGCGACGGCGCCTCGATCGGAGCGCAGTTCGTGCGGCCCGACATCAGGCAGTCCTCGAGACGGGACCGTTCCCTGAGTTCCCGCACGAGCACCACGCCCGCAATCGCGAGCGCCAGGATGATGATCAATCCGATCAGCGCCGCCGACCTGCGCTGGTCGGCCCCGTCGTCGCCATGCTCGGATCGGTTGTCCATCGGCCTGCTGACGGCGTTGCTGCTGCGCGGCGAGAATAGTCCCGCGCGTGACCGGTCACAACCGGCGAGCGAGCCGCAAGAGCCGGTTGCGGGCGCGGCCTGCGCTACGCTATTGACGGCTTTCGCAGCAAGAGGACCACGAGCCATGGCGCAGCCCGGGCCGCTTTCCGGCATCACGATCGTCGATCTCTCCCGCATTTTGGCCGGCCCCTATTGCACCTTGTTGCTCGCCGAGCTCGGCGCACGGGTGATCAAGGTCGAGCCGCCCGGCCAAGGTGACGACGCGCGCCATTACGGCCCGTTCAAGAACGGCAAGTCGACCTATTTCGCCTCGGTCAATCGCGGCAAGGAGTTGATCTCGATCGACCTCAAAACCCCGGCCGGCCGCGATATCTTCGAAAGGCTGCTCGACCGCGCGGACGCGCTCGTCGAGAACTTTCGCCCCGGCACGATGGAGAAGCTGGGGTACGGCTGGGAAACCCTGCACTCGCGCTATCCGCGCCTCGTCTACGCGGCCGCGTCGGGGTTCGGTCACACCGGCCCTTATTCGCATTACCCGGCCTACGACATGGTGGTGCAGGGGCTCGGCGGCATCATGAGCATCACCGGCCATCCGGGGATGCCGCCGACCCGGATCGGCACCTCGGTCGGGCGATCTCGCCGGCGGGCTCTATACGGCGGTCGCGCTCAACGCCGCCCTCTTGCACCGCGAGCGGACGGGGGAGGCGACCAAGGTCGATGTCGCATTGTTCGACTGCCAGCTGGCATTGCTCGAAAACGCCATCATGCGCTACACGACGACCGGCGAAATCCCCGGGCCGATGGGTGCGCGGCACCCGTCGATCACGCCGTTCGAGGCGTTCCACACCGCGGACGGCCACCTGATCATCGCGGCCGGCAATGACGGGCTGTTCGTCAAGCTGGCCCATGCCCTCGACCGGGCCGATCTCGCCGACAACCCGCTGTTCAAGACCAACGAGCTGCGCAATCGCCATCAGGAGGCGTTGCGGGCGGAAATCGAGGATGTGCTCGGCAAGGCCGGCACGGACCATTGGATCGAGGTGCTGGAGGCGGCCGGCATCCCGTGCGGCGCCATCAACAATGTCGCGCAGGCGATCGCCCATCCCGCAGGTCGCGGCCCGCAACATGCTGATCTCGGTCGACGACCCGGTGACCGGCCGGCTCGAACTCGTCGGCAACCCGATGAAGCTGTCGGGTTTCGCCGACCCGGCAACGCGCCCGCCGGCGCCCGATCTCGACGCCGACCGCGAGAAGATCCTGCGCGAACTCGGTCTTTGAGGAAGCCCTCCGCCCGTCCCGCCCTCGAAGGCGGTGGGGGGCATGGGTGGGTGAGCCTGGCGGCGGTGATCGTGCTCCTTGGCGGCGCGTTCTACCTCTATCTCCGCTCTGCGCTGCCCCAGACAGACGGCCGGATCGCGCTGATCCGGGCCGAAGGCCGAGATTCGCGATCGAGCGCGACGCCGACGGCGTCCCGCTGATCGCGGCGCAAGACGATGAAGATGCCGCTTTCGGCCTCGGCTTCGTCCATGCCCAGGATCGGCTGTTCCAGATGGAGCTGCAACGGCGCTACGGTGCCGGGCGGCTCGCCGAGATCTTCGGGCCGCAGGCGCTCGCGATCGACCGGCAGATGCGGGTGCTCGGCCTCTACCGCGCCGCCGAAGCCGAAATCCCGTTCCTGTCAGCGGCAGATGAACCGGGCGCTCGCCGCCTATGCAGCCGGGGTGAACGCCTTTCTGGGCATGCACCGAGGGGCATTGCCGCCGGAATTCCTGCTGCTCGGCTTCAGCCCCGAGCCTGGCGGCCGGCGGACAGCCTCGTCTGGGGCAAGCTGATGGCGGTCCAGCTCGGCGGCAACTACCGCGGCGAATTGCTGCGCGCCCGGATGGCCCGGACGATCTCCGCCGCCGATCTCGCCTTTCTCTATCCGGAATACCCCAAGGACGCGCCGACGACCCTCGCGGAGATGGTCCCGATCTACCGCCGGCTGGCGCTTGGACCAGCTCTACGAAAGCCTGCCGGCGGTTGTCGGGCCGCATTACGCCTCCAACAACTGGGTCGTCGACGGGGCGCACAGCGCCAGCGGCAAGCCGCTTCTCGCCAACGACCCGCATCTCGCCTTCGCCGCGCCGGGCTTCTGGTATCTCGCGCGGCTGAAGACCCCGCAGCACGAGATTGCCGGGGGGACCGCGGCGGGCGTGCCGCTCGTCGTGATCGGGCACAACGAGCGGATCGCCTGGGGGTTCACGACGACGACTGCCGATGTCGAAGACCTTTTCGTCGAAAAGATCGACCCCGCCGATCCCGGCCGCTATCTGACGCCGCAGGGCAGCGCGCCGTTCGTGACCCGGCACGAGACGATCGCCGTGCAAGGGCGCGGCGCCGGTCGACATCACGATCCGCGAGACCCGGCACGGCCCGGTGCTGTCGGACGCCTTGCCGCCCGGCGCAGCCGATCCGGGGTATGTCTTGGCCTTGGCCGCGACATTCTCGATGCCGGAAGACCGCAGCGCCGAGGCGGTGTGGGACATCAACCGCGCCTCCGACTGGCCGAGCTTTCGGGCGGCCCTGCAGAAGTTCGTCGGGCCGGTGCAGAACATCGTCTACGCCGATGTCGACGGCACGATCGGGTTCATCGCGCCGGGGCTGGTGCCGATCCGCGGCAAGGGCCAAGGCTGGCTGCCGGCGCCGGGTTGGACAGGGGAATACGACTGGGCCGGCTTCATCCCGTTTGCGGCTTTGCCGAGCGCGGTCAACCCGCCTTCGGGCCATTTCGTCAGCGCCAACAACAAGATCGTGCCCGAGAGCTATCCCTATTTCCTGAGCCGCGACTGGGATTTGCCGAACCGCGCCGAGCGGATCGAAGCGCTGCTCGCCGCGACCCCGGTGCAGATCGCCGCAAACGCAGCGCCGCGATCCAGGCCGATACGCTGTCGCTGATGGCGCAGCAGGCTGGTTCCGTTGATGACCGGCTCGTCGAAGAGAGCGCCGCGGCGCAGGAGGCGATCGAGCTCTTGCAGCACTGGGATTTTCGCATGGACCGGGAAAAGGTCGAGCCGCTGCTGTTCACCGCCTGGCTGCGGGAATTCAGCCGCGCGGTATTGTTCGGCCGGTTCGGCGAGGCGGTGTCGGATTACTGGGATTTGCGGCCGCGGGTCATGGAAGCGGTGTTGACCGAGCGCCCGGATTGGTGCGACGACCCGAAGCGGCCCGGAGAGGAGAGCTGCGCCATGCGTCTCGCCGAGTCTCTCGGATGCGGCGCTCGCGGGGCTGCGCCGCGCCTACGGCGAGGATATGAGGCAATGGCGATGGGGGCGGGCGCATGTCGCCGTGTTTGCCAACCCGGTCTTCAGCCGGATTCCGGTATTGCGCGATTGGCTGGAGGTCTCGATCCCGACCGGCGGGACATACGACACGCTCAATCGCGGGCCGAGCACGATCCGCGACGACGCGAACCCCTTTGAGCAGCGCTTCGGCGCCGGGCTGCGGATCATCACCGATCTGGCCGTCCCGGCGGACGCGCGGATGATGGCGATCCCCGGCCAGTCCGGCAACCCGCTGTCGGCCATTTCGCCGATCTGCTGCACCGATGGCGGGATTTCGATTGGCTGGTGCCCGGCCGATCCGCCGCGGTATCGACCCTACGCTGGCTCCACCGCGATGACCGCCGATACTTCCCGTTATGCATCGCGGATGTCCGGCGTGCTGCCGCGGCAATCGCGGGCGCGATCGTGCATACGCCGGTGATAGGCGCGCCGGCGCTGTCCGAGCTCGCCGGCGCCGAGCTTTATCTGAAGCTCGAGACATTGCACCGCACCGGCTCCTTCAAGGAACGCGGCGCACTGAACAAGCTGCTGACGCTCGATGCCGCCGAGCGGCGCGCCGGGGTCGTCGCGATGTCCGCCGGGAACCACGCCCAGGGCGTCGCCTACCATGCCCGCCGGCTCGGCATTCCGGCGACGATCGTGATGCCCGAGGGCACGCCCTTC
>CAWILK010000017.1:0-103567 GCA_963836845.1 uncultured Alphaproteobacteria bacterium
AGGGCATGCACACATTTCGATCCGCAACGGTGTTTCGTGCGCTTTGCCCCTCTCCGCCCGGTTCCGGGGGAGAGGGAGGGGCCCACGCCCCAGGCGTGGGAGGGTGAGGTGGGTCGCGCCGCAGTTCGGAGCTTGGGGCTCCCCCCCACCTCACCCCGACCCTCTCCGCCCCCAAGGGCGGAGAGGGGGATATTCGGGCTTTGAGATCTGTGCATGCCCCAGCGCGAGCGGGGGAGGGTTAGGGTGGGGGCCTAGTTGCCGTCATGGCCGTGCCCGACGCGGCCATCTGTATCACGCGGCCCGAGAGGGCGTGGATGCGCGGGTCAATCCCGCATGACGTTTCGGCTTGCCGTCGACGACGCTGAGGATGTTCTCGACGGCGGCGACGCCCATGCGGTCGACCGCCTCCCGGGGTGACGCCGGTCACCCCGGCTCAACTTCGAAGGGTATCGGCTTTCGCCGGTGTGACGGGGCACGTCACATTCGCGCCGCTTTGATCGAAAGTGACGTATAGTCCCGCGATGCACCGGGCGCCTGTGCCCGGCCGGGGTGGAGGCGCGCGTGGACATCGCGGGCTGGCTGCGGGGGCTCGGGCTCGAGCAACATGAGCGGGCATTCCGTGAGAACGACATCAATGGCGATCTGCTGCGGAGCCTGACGGCTGAGGATCTGAGGGACCTCGGCATCACTTCGGTCGGTCATCGCCGGCGCCTGCTCGACGCGATCAAGGCGCTGCCGGCCGACAGCGCGCCGACATTTGCCGGTCCGAAGATCGAGGGCGGCGCCGAACGCCGTCAGCTGACGGTGATGTTTTGCGATTTGGCCGGCTCTACCGCGTTGTCTTCGCGCCTCGATCCCGAGGATCTGCGCGAGGTGCTGGGCGCCTACCATAAAGCCGTCGCCGAGGTGGTCGCCGGGTTCGACGGTTACGTCGCCAAATACATGGGCGACGGTGTCCTGATTTATTTCGGCTACCCGCAAGCCCACGAAGACGATGCCGAGCGGGCGGTTCGCGCGGGACTGGCGCTCGTCGAGCGCATCGGAAAACTGGAGAGCGGCTCCGGCGCGCTGGCAAGCCGCATCGGCATCGCCACCGGCCTGGTCGTGGTCGGCGATCTGATCGGCGCCGGAGACGCGCAGGAGCGCGGCGTTGTCGGCGAGACACCGAACCTTGCCGCCCGCCTCCAAGAAATGGCGCCCGCGAATAGCGTGATAATCGCCGAGAGCACGCGCCGGTTGGTCGGCAATCTGTTCGAGTACCGCGATCTCGGCACTGCCGAGGTCAAAGGGTTGGATGCGCCCGTGCCGGTTTGGCACGTGCTGCGTCCGGGACTGTCGAAAGCCGCTTCGAGGCACTGCGGTCGGCCTCGCTGACGCTCCTTGGTCGGCCGCGACGCGGAGATCGAGCTGCTGCTGCGTCGCTGGGAGCGCGCCAAGGAGGGCGAAGGGCAGATCGTGCTGATCTCCGGCGAGCCCGGCATCGGCAAGTCGCGCATCACTGCAGCTTTGCAGGAACGGCTTCAGGCCGAACCGCACATTCGGCTGCGCTATTTCTGCTCGCCGCATCATCGCGACAGCGCGCTTCATCCGTTCATTGCGCAGGTCGAGCACGCCGCAGGCTTTACGCGCGAGCGATGGGCCGGCGGCGAAAGTCGATAAGCTTGCAACGCTGCTGTCCCGATCGGGCGACAATGCGCCGGAGTCGGCAGCCGTGTTTGCCGAACTGCTGGGATTGCCCACAGAAGCGCCGCCGCCGACCGATCCCCGGCAAAAACGTGAGCTGATCCTCGTGACGTTGATACAGGCAGCTCCAGGGACTGGCGCACGGACAGCCGGTGCTGCTCGTCTTCGAGGATGCGCATTGGAGCGACTCAGACCTCGCTCGAGTTGCTGGAGCGAGTGGCGGAGCGGGTGCCGCGCCTCCCCGTGCTGATGGTAATAACCTTCCGCCCCGAATTCGAGCCGCCCTGGACCGGCCAGGCGCAGGTGACCGCACTAACTTTGAGCCGCCTCGGCCAGCGCGATACGACGACATTGGTCGAACGTCTGGCCGGGGGCAAGACGCTGCCAGCAGAGATCACAGATCGGATCGTCGAACGCACCGACGGGATCCCCCTCTTCATCGAGGAGTTGACGAAGACGTTATTGGAAGGCGGCTTGCTGCGGGAGGAGGACGGGCGTTACACGCTCGCCGATTCCTTGCCGCCACTGGCGATCCCCTCCAGCCTGCACGGACTCGCTGATGGCGCGGCTCGACCGGCTCGCGCCCGTCAAGGAGGTGGCGCAGATCGGCGCAGCGATCGGCCGTGAATTTTCCTACGAGCTGCTGGCGGCGGTCGCGCGCCGGACCGAGGACCAGCTGCGCGACGCGCTCGACCAGCTCGTCGGCGCGGGTCTGATCTTCCGCCGAGGCGTCCCGCCACAGGCGTCTATCGTCTTCAAACACGCGCTTGTCCAGGACGCCGCCTACAGCACATTGCTGCGCGGCCGACGCCAAGAGCTTCACGCCGGTATCGCAAAGGTGCTCGAAGAGCGGTTCCTCGAAACGGTCGCTACGCAGCCGGAGCGCGCGGCGCTGCTCGCTTATCATTGGCTCAGAGCCGAGGATTGGGAAAAGGCACTGAGGTATACATTGCAGGCTGCTGAACGGGCGCGGAAGCTCAATGCTTGTCCGGAGGCGGTCTCTCATTATTGGCAGGTCTTGGACTTGCTGGAACGACTGCCGTCGACCCCGGAGCGGAGCCGTATTCGTATCGACGTCATCCTGTCCCTCTATGCACTCCCGGGCTGGCGGCGGAACGAGCCAGGAGAGGCAACGATATTGCGCCACTTCGATCGAGCGCTGGCTGATGCGGCGGATGCGCCCGTTGCGACAATCGCGAGGCTGGAGGCGGCGAAAGGTGATATTTGTGAAGATGAAGCGCTCATTGTTGGCTCGATTGCACGCGCCCAGGGTTCAGGGGACGCCCCGGCTCAAGCTTTCGTTGCTCTCCGGTACGGGACGTACCTGGGCGTCGCGACAAGTTGGAGAAGGCGCTCGGCCCCATCGCTCAGGGGATCGACATGTTGGGTGCTACGGGAGACCGATTGCAGCAAGCCTTCCAGATGGCATCACAGGGGCGCTGTTTTTTTGCCCGCGCGGGGAGGCTAGAGGAATCACTTGCGTACGCCGCACGGGCACGCCAGGCAGGCGATACTCTCGATAATGACCGGCTGCGCGCCTGGCGCGCGATGGAGGCCGAAACCTACCTCTACAAGGGACATTGGAGCGATGCGGTCCTTGCGGCGGAGGAGTCGCTTCCCACAGCCTGGAAGACCGGAGAATGGGATGTGGTCCTCTGGTCCTCGGCCTGGGGCGCGACTGCTTATTTGAAGCTGGGACGACAACCCGACGCGCGACGGCTTCTAGGTAAGGCCCTCAACGAAGTGCCCGCGCGCGGTCGCCGCGCCTGGACCATCGCCGTTGCGCAGATCGCCCTTTCCCAAGTCCACCTGATCGGGGGCGACCTCAGCCAGGCTTTGGATGCCGCCCGCCGGGCGCTTGATTTGTCGGAGCAGGATCGTCAACGACTGGAGGTAGGCGCCGCTCACCGCGTCCTTGGGCAAGTTCACAAGGCCATGGGCGATCGGTCCGCGGCCGAAGCTGCGTTCCGCCGTAGTATCGAGGTGCTGGAGGAAATCCAATCGCGCCCCGAGCTGGCGCAGACGCTGCTGGCCTACGGCCGCTTCCGTCGCGGCGACAATGCGCTGGAGGACCGCGCGATGATCGAACGCGCCCTCGCGCTCTTCGAGGAGATGAACGCTACGGGTTGGATCACCGAGGCACGCGCCGCGCTCGACGGGTTATCTCCAATGCGCCAGCATGGATTGAAATTAAATGGCTAGAGCTGTCCGGCCGGCGTGCTCTCCTTGGTCAAAACAGTTTCGGCGAGGCGCACCCAATAGCTCGCGCCCAAAGGCAATACGGCGTCATTGAAGTCGTAATGCGGATTGTGCAGCATTGCGCCGCTCGCCGCATCGCCGTTGCCGATCCAAATGTAGGCGCCGGGCTTTTTTTCGAGAAAACAAGCGAAGTCTTCGGCTGCCATGCTCGGGAGCATGTCGCGCCTGACGTTGTTCTCGCCGACGAGGGAGGCCGCCGCAGCAGCGGCAATCTCGGTTTCTGGCGCGGAATTGATGGTCGGCGGATAGCGCCGCTCGTAGCGCAGCCGCATTTCTGCCCCGCAAGCGTTGCACACACCACTGGCAATGCGGCGGATCGCCGGCTCGATTTGATCGCGCACTGCAGCGCTGAACGCGCGGGTCGTGCCGCGCAGCACTACCGTCTCCGGAATGACGTTCCACGTGTCGCCGCCATGGATCTGGGTGACGCTGACGACCGCCCCCTCGAGCGGATGCACATTGCGGCTGGTGATGGTCTGCAGAGAGTTCACGACTTGCGCAGCGGCGACAATCGGATCGACTGCGAGATGCGGCATCGCTGCGTGCGCGCCGCGGCCCTTGATCTCGATCTCGAAGATGTCGAAGGCAGCCATCATTGGCCCAGGCTGAATGGCAAACTGCCCGAGGGGTAATCCGGGCCAGTTGTGCATGCCATAGACCGCTTCAACCCGGTATTTCTCCAGAACCCCCTCGTCGATCATCAACCGCGCGCCGCCTTCGTTTTCCTCGGCAGGCTGAAAGATGAAGTGGATGGTCCCGGCAAAATTTCGTGTCTCCGCGAGGTGTTTGGCAGCCCCCAGAAGCATCGCCGTATGTCCATCGTGACCGCACGCATGCATGCGGCCGGGATTACGCGAAGCGTGCGGAAGATTATTCAGTTCCTCGATATGGAGAGCATCCATATCCGCGCGCAGCGCCACGGCACGGTTGCTTGGTACCAATCCCTTAAGGGTGCCGATCACCCCCGTTCGCGCGACACCGCGTTCGACCGAGATGCCGAAGGATTCGAGGAGCTCAGAAACCAGCTCCGCGGTTTTGTGCTCTTCGAACGCGGTTTCCGGATGGGCGTGAATCCGCTGCCGCCACTCGGTCATCTCCCCGTGAAAATCGGCGATCCGATTGATGATCGGCATGGAACTGATCCTTATGCGTCGAGCACTTCCTTGTTGACGACGTTGTCGCGGATGGGCTTGCCGTCGAGGACGCTGAGGATGTTCTCGACGGCGGCGATTCCCATGCGGTCGACCGCCTCGCGGGTGACGCCGGCGACATGCGGCGCCGCAATGAAGTTCGGCAGGGTCAGCAATGGGTTGTTCTGCGGCGTCGGCTCCTCGTCGAAGACGTCGAGCGCCGCGCCGGCGATGCGGTTCGCCTTTAGCACATCGTAGAGCGCCTTCTCGTCGATGATGCCGCCGCGCGCGGTGTTGACGATAAAGGCGGTGCGCTTCATATGCGCGAGCCGCGCGGCGTCGAAGAGGCCGGTCGTCTCGGGCGTCTTCGGGCAATGGATCGTGATGAAGTCGGCGCGCGCCACCGCCGCGTCGAGATCCTGCACCGGCTCATAGCCCATGCCGTGGATCGTCTCGGAGTACATATACGGGTCGTAGATCAGCACATGCGTCTCCATCGCCGCAAAGCGTTTGGCCGAGCGCGTGCCGATCTTGCCGAAGCCGACGATCAATACGGTCTTGCCGTAGAGATCGACCGGCATCTCCTTGTAGCGGTCGTGCCAGCGGCCTTCCTTGACCAGCGTGTCCATCGCCGCGCCGCGGCGGGCCAATGACATGATCAGGAAGACGCCGGCCTCGGCGACGCTGACCGAATTGGCGGTGCCGCCGATCATCAACGGGATCTTGCGCCGGGTCAGCGCCGGCACGTCGACCGCGTCATAGCCGACCCCGATGCGCGAGACGACTTCGAGACCGGGCGCGGCATCGAGCTCGGGGTCGCTGAACGGCTGCACGCCGAGCGCCGACCCCGGCGACATCCTCGAGCAGCCGGTGCAATTCGGCCTTCGACACGGTGGGCACGAACGAGACGCCTTCGACATCGTCGCGCGCCTCGACCAGCGCCCACCCGGCCTTCGACATCGTCGTCGGCAGCAGCAGTTTCTTCCTGTTGGTTCCGGTGGTGCGTGGTTGCCATCGTCGGTCCTCGGATGGTTGGGGTTAGAGGTTGGAAAGCTGCCGGATGGCCGCGACGTAGCCGCGGTTCCAGGTCGGGCTGAGCATCACTTCGTTCATCGTCAGCCGCTTCGGCAACAGCGCGATGTAGAGGATCAAATCGGCGCAATCCTCCGGCTGCACCATGCGGGCGCGCTCCTCGGGGCCGACCGGGTTGGGCCGCGTGTCGAGGATCGGGGTCGCGACCTCGCCGGGCAGGAAGACGCAGGAGCGGATGCCGTTGACGCATTCCTGCATGTTGATCGAATGGCTCATCGCCACGATGCCGTGCTTGGCGGCGGTATAGAGCGGTCCCGGGAACCCGCCGATAAAGCGGCCCGCCATCGAGGCGGTGTGGATGATCAGCCCGTCCTGCTGCGCCCGCATCAGCGGCAAAGCGACCGTCACGCATTGCGCCGCGGCGGCGAGGTTGCCGTCGATCATCAGCTTGGCGTTTTCCGGGGTCAGCTTGTCCCAGTGCCGGTCGTTGATGTTGACGCCGGCATTGTTGACGAGGATGTCGAGGCGGCCGAGCTCGTTCCTGATAAAGTCGCCGATCTCCTTGACCGCGCTCGGCTCCGTCAGATCGCCCGGCTGGACATACGCGGTGCCGCCGCCGGAGCGGATCTGTTCGGCGACCCCTTCCAACGGCTCGCGCCGCCGTCCGGTCAGCACCAGCGCGGCGCCTTCCTTGGCCAAGCGCAGCGCCGCGGCTTCGCCGATGCCGCTGCCGCCGCCCGTCACCCAAACAATCTTGTTCTGCAAGGGCTGCACCCGCCCCTCCCCCGAATACGGCTCGACAACCTACAGGCTCGGCCGCCGCCCGTGCTAGCCTCAACCGGAGATCAGCGTCGATGAGAGGATCGCCATGCCCACCGAATTCGTCATGCTGCCGCCGCAGATCGGACAAGACGCGGGAGTGGGGCGGCGCGGCTCGCCGCGGCGCTGCCCGAGCTCAAGGTCGTGCGTCGCCGAAAACCACACGCATGCCGCCCAGGTGATCGCCCATGCCGATGCCGCGTTCGGGACGATCCCGCCCGATTTGTTGACCCGAGCGGCGCGGCTGCGCTGGCTGCAGGCGCCGCAGGCGGCGCCCCCCGCCGGCTACTACTACCCCGAATTGATCGCGCACCCGGTGGCGATCACCAATTTCCGCGAGATCTACAACGACCATATCGGCGCGCATGTGATGGCCTTCGTGCTCGCCTTCGCCCGCGGGCTGCACCACTACATCCCGCAGCAGCTGCGGCGCGAGTGGAAGAAATTGCCGCAGGACACCGGGGTGATCCATCTGCCCGAGGCGACCGCGCTCGATCGTCGGCGTCGGCGGCATCGGCAGCGAGATCGCCCGGCTCGCCGCGGCCTTCGGCATGCGGGTGATCGGCGTCGACGAGCGCCGCCGCGACGCGCCGCCCGGCGTCGCCGAATTGCACCGCGGCGACGAGCTCGACGCGCTGTTGCCGGCCGCCGACTTCGTGATCCTGACCGTGCCGCACACCCCGGAGACCGAAGGCTTTATGAACCGGGCGCGCTTCCAGGAGATGAAGAAGACCGCGTTCTTCATCAATATCGGGCGCGGCATGACGACCCGGCTCGACGATCTCGTCGAGGCGTTGCGGGCCGGCGAGATCGCCGGCGCCGGGCTCGACGTCTACGAGCAGGAGCCGCTGCCCGCCGATCACCCGCTATGGACCATGCCGGGGGTGCTGCTGACGCCCCACACCGCCGGCTACGGACCCTATCTCGACGAGCGGCGCTACGAGATCATCCTCGACAATTGCCGGCGTTTTCTCGCCGGCCAGCCGCTGCGCAACCTGGTCGACAAGTCGCGCTGGTTCTGAAGCCCTAGGGCCGGCCTGAGCTCGGCGGGCCGAGGCTGGTTGGCACCGGCGCCGGATCGACGTTAAACTCGCCCGGCCGCCATCCCCGCAGGAAGCATTGGGAGGAAATCGATGCTCGTCATGAACGTCATTGCCGAGATCCTGAAGCGCGAAGGCGTCTCGACCCTCTTCTGTTTCCCCACTACCCCGATCATCGAGGCCGCGGCGGCGGTCGGGATCAAGCCGGTCATCTGCCGCCAGGAGCGGGTGGGCGTCCATATGGCCGACGGGTTTGCCCGCGTCTCCAACGGCCGCCCGCCGGGCGTGTTTGCGATGCAGTACGGGCCGGGGGCCGAGAACGCGTTTGCCGGCGTTGCGACCGCCTTTTCCGATTCGAGCCCGGTGGTGTTCCTGCCGCTCGGCCATCCGCGCGAGACCGCGCAGCTCTTCCCGATGTTCAAATCGAGCCGGTCCTACGCCGCGATCACCAAATCGGTCGAGGAGGTCATTCAGCCCGAGGAGGTCGCCAATGTCATGCGGCGCGCCTTCAGCCAGGTGAAGAACGGGCGGCAAGGGCCGGTCATGGTCGAAGTGCCGGCCGATGTCGTCGGCACCGAGGTCGCGGTCGACCCGGGCGCACACCGGCCGGTGCGATCTCCCGATCGGCCGCCGACGAACAGGACGTCGACGAGGCGGCGCGTATGCTGCTCGACGCGTCCTGCCCGATGATCCTCGCGGGGCAGGGCGTCTTCTACGCGCAGGCGACCGACGAGCTGCGGCAGCTCGCCGAGCTGCTGCAGGCGCCCGTCATGACGACCTTCGACGGCAAGAGCGCCTTCCCCGAGGATCATGCCTTGGCGCTCGGGCCCGGCGGCGGCACCTTCACCGGGCCGGGCCGCCATATCCTGCACAAATCGGATCTCGTGCTCGGCGTGGGGTGCAGCTTCACCCGTCACGGCATCGCGACGCCGGTACTGCCGCCGGGCAAGAAGATCATCCACGCGACCAACGATACGCGCGACCTGCACAAGGCCTTTGCCGCCGACCTCGGCATCCTCGGCGACGCCAAGCTCGTGCTCGGCCAGTTGATCGAGGCGGTGCGCGACCGGCTGAACGGCAAGACCCGCTCGAACGCCATCGCCCAGGAAGTCGCCGGCAAGCGCGAAGAATGGCTCGCCCGCTGGCAGGGCAAGCTGCGATCGGAGGAGCGGCCGATCAACCCCTACCGGGTGATCTCCGAATTCATGCGGGTGGTCGACCCGGCCGACGCCATCGTCACTCACGATTCCGGCAGCCCGCGCGAGCAGCTGAACCCGTTCTACCGGGCGACCCGGCCGCGCGGCTATATCGGCTGGGGCAAGTCGCACCAGCTCGGCACCGGGCTCGGGCTGGCGATCGGCGCCAAGGTCGCCGCGCCCGACAAATTCTGCGTCAACATCATGGGCGACGCGGCTTTCGGCATGACCGGCCTCGATTTCGAGACGGCGGTGCGCTGCGGCATCCCGATCACGACGATCGTGCTGAACAATTCGACGATGGCGATCGAAACCCATGCGATGGCGCTGTCGCATGAGCGGTACCGGGCGCGCGACCTCGGCGGCAATTACGCCGAATATCGCCCGCGACCTCGGCGGGTGGAGCGAGCGCGTCGAGGACCCGGGGCAGGTCGGCGACGCGATCCTGCGCGCCCGCCGCCAGAACGAGGATGGCCGCGCCGCGCTGCTCGAATTCATCACGAGCCAGGAGCAAACCTTCTCGCACCGCCGCGGCGCCGCGGAGTAGGCAAGCCAGGGCGGGTTAGCCTCGGCGTTTGCCGGAGCTCACCCGCCCGACGCTTCCGAGCCGCCGGATCGCGCGCAGCCGCGCCCTCACCCGCTCCGCGACACGCGCGCCCCCGGCGGGCGTGACCTCGCCGCGCGCGATGGCCGCGAGAACGTTGGACAGCACTCGTCGAAAATCTTCGAGCGTCGAAGCCGACGACAGGTCCTTGTAGAACCGCGCCGCCAAGTCGACAGCCGCGAGCGGCGGCGGCAACAACTGCTCGGCGAGGGGCCGCAAGAGATGC
This sequence comes from uncultured Alphaproteobacteria bacterium, assembly GCA_963836845.1. Taxonomy (GTDB): domain Bacteria; phylum Pseudomonadota; class Alphaproteobacteria; order ATCC43930; family CGMCC-115725; genus AP-15. The sequence continues at coordinate 9,990 of CAWILK010000017.1, forward strand.
GGCTTGCGATCGAGCAAACTCGACAATGCCTGCATGCTCAGGGGCCTGGCCACAAGGTCGGGGGTGCGCCGTCGGGGATTGCGAATGCCGCGCGGCCGACCGCTCGGGTTGCCGGAGCTGCCTTTGGCAAAGCGGCCCCGCCCGTCGCGCCCGCCACAGGAAGAGGGATCAGGACCAAGCTGTTGAGATTCAATGATCCCGCCATCAAAGAACAGCGGATCACCAGGCGGCGACAGCGGATCGGCAATGGTTTCCGGCATCAGCGGGACTCCGAGCGAGGAGACCCCTATCTGTTCACTGTACGTTCTGTCTTCAATAGAGGGGCCTGATCACCGGCGTCTCGCTCGGATCGGGGCGGCGTCTCTCGACGCCGATCGGTCGGGGCGCTTACGCCAAGGCTCCCGCCGACCAGCGAATGGCGACAGCGCCGCCAAGATTAATCATAAGATCCCGGGTTCAGGGAACTTTTGTTACTAAGTCAACAGTCGACTTAAATCGACCCAGCCGTCGCAGGTGGTATCGAAATTTACGTTCCACCTATTCCGGTTAGCCCCATCTGTCACCACGCCACGACTCCCCGCAGGCGCGAGGCATTGCACTTGGTTATTGTTTGCCTTCCGGTACACCGAAGAGTCGGAATTAAGATAGACGTGAGCGCCAATCCCAACCGGGGCAGGAGGCGGCGGCGGAGGCGGGGGCGAGGGAGCTGGAGCAGGCGGAGGAGGGGGCGGCGGAGAACTAGCCCCAGCGAGACACATAGTGGTCTTCCAAGCAGCGCAGCTCCACACCCGCCAAGTCTGCAAGTACATGTCGATTTGCTGATATTTATTCAATACCCCAGTCCCACCTGTCCATCCGCCGCTGAACTTCGAACCTAATAGGACCCACTGCGTTCGCGGGCCTGGCCACGGGTCGAGCGCCGTCACCTGCCATACCCCGTTCGCATTTGGAACACCCTGAACTTCCGAGATGTAGGCAAATTGATTGTTGGTTTCGTAATCTAAGCCAGTGCCGCAGCATGGCGAGGAAACGACAGAGAAGCAAATCTGTCCAGTATAAGGAGAGGGGCATGAATATACATTGGAGAGCGCGCGATTCGTGCAATCTCCATAACCTGCCGAAAAATTACAGCCCCAGCCGACAGACGCAATAAGGAAATTCCTCTGGGTTAGTTCATCTCCGGTGGCCTTCGGGTCTGTGCACCCCATGAGCACATCGTCAAGATATCCGCACACCGCAATCTTTGTTCCATCGTTCGTTATCAGATATCCGAACTTATGATACTGTCGGTAATCGAAGCTGCCGAAGAAATTCGCGTAAGTATAACCGCAGTCATATCCAGGTCCGCCGTGGCCCCAGTTTATACATCCGGATGTTATCCATGTTGGCGATTGACTATGCTGTTCCATAATGTCGTACTCTACGACTTGAACATTTTGGTCCACCTGCACCTGTTTGGTTCCCCACATCCAGGTGTCCCACCATAGTCCGCCAAGCCCGACAACATCGGGGGTCGTCTAAACTCGAAAGACCGTTTCATAGTATCCGCTGGGAAAATCCGTGACTAAGTTATGCCCTTGATTTATTGTGGATAGCACCGTTGCGCCGTAAGTCGCAGGGTCGCCGGCTTTGTATGTCAGATCTACCACTTGTTTTCCGGCCACCGGATCTACCATCAACTTAATCCGGTCACAAGGAACGGTGTAGCCCCCGGCATACCATATGCCCTGATACCAGGTATGCTTGGCACCGTCGGCATTCGGCCAACAGCCGAGATCTAGCCCTTTTGCAAAGTCCCCATCGAAAGCCAGCGTCGTAAAACCTGATGCCGCAGCGGGTGCTGGAGGAGACTGCGCATCCACGGTATATGACCATAAACTGAGGACGAGCGCGGTCACCCACGCGAATTTACGCATGGCAAGAAGCCCCTTGTTAATATTACTAGAGGATGAAGAGCAGAAGGTGACGATCAGAAGTATCTCGTCAGCATCACTCGTATCAGCTCATCTACCTCCACAAGGTGGCCAATTTCTCCCAGTCATGTGAATTTTGACTTAAAAGGACCATCGGAAACGTCACGATGGTCGCACGGGTGTTCAGTTACCGCCGCAATCAGTTCATGGCTGAAACCATGCAGCGGCCAACCAAATAGGGATCGACAGAAAAGCGACGGGAAATGCCCAGCGGAGAAGCCCTAGGCTATTGCGACGCTTTTCACCCACGGGCAATCGGGATTGGTTCTTCGAGACCCCTGAGCAGGGTGAGATCAACCCGATAAGATACCGTAGAGACCAATGTTAGGATTGGATAACAGCAAGTTTGCTGTTAAAAGACTGCAAAATTTTGGCGGCCGAGTCGCCTCTTTTTGATATAGGTGACCAAGGGAGGATTGGCCGAAAGACGGCATCGCGCCGATAAGAGGCGTTCGCGAGGCCAATCAGGATGCGAGGCGCCTCAGGAGCCCATTTCTGCGAGAGGCAGGGTTATTTCACGAGGAGCCCGACACCGCTGAGGAAAATGAGCCCACCGACAAGCCAACTAAACATTTGGGGATCGAGCCTCCGGATCACCCGGTCGCCCAGCCAGGAGCCGACGGCCACGAGCGGCAAGCCGATCGCGATCAACGCGATGCTCGAAGGTTCGTAAAACCCGAAGCTCGCATATCCCACTATTCGAGCCGCCCCGCCGAGCAGCACGACGGTGCTCATGGTTACCCGGAAAATTTCTCTCTCCAGCCGTAAGGCATTGAAATAAACTACGTATATGGGTCCCACACCGGCTCCGAACAGGGTGCCGAGAAGGCCTCCGGCGATGCCCGTGCCCGCCGCTAACGGGCCGCGCCAACGCGCAGAAACCAAACGGGAAGCCTTCGCCGTCGCCAAAGCATAGATCGAATAAAGTATCAAAAACACGCCCAGGCCGCGCCGGAGCGCGTGCTCGTCGAGCATCTGGATAAAGTAAAATCCCAAGCCGATGCCGATCGCCGAATAAAACGCCATGATCGCGAAGTGCCGCCAGGCGACCCGACGCCAGCCGCGGCTTACCTGATGGACCGAGGTGATCGCCGTCAGCGCGGTGGTCACCGACACGGCCGTCGATACCGGCAGGACAAAGGCCAGCATCGGCATGGCGATCAGCACCGCGCCAAACCCCGCCGCGCTCCGCACCGCGAACGCGCCGATCATCACCAGCATGAAGAAGACAAGGCCGAGCAGAGACAAGGACGACACGCTGCGAATTTCCTGCCCTTCGCCCCATTGGGGTAATGTTCGGGCTCGGAGAGGCGGGCCGCAACGAAATTCAACCGGATTGCGAGCCCAATTCTTGAAGGAGGGACACATGCCGCTGCAGATGGGATACCTGTTGCCGACCCGCGAGCGGGTTATGGAGGGGCGGCCCGAAACTAAGTCGCTCTTGGACCTCGCAACGAGGGCGGAGAGCCTCGGCTTCAACTCGGTGTGGGTCGGCGACTCGCTATTGGCGCGGCCAAGACATGATCCGCTTGACCTTGCTGGCGGCGGCCGCCGCGCGCACGCAACGCGTGACGCTCGGCACGGCGGTTTTTTTGCCGGCATTGCGCAACCCGGTGGTCTTGGCGCACCAGCTCGCGACGCTCGACCGGATCAGCGAGGGGCGGCTGGTGCTCGGCGCCGGCATCGCCAGCGATGTGCCCAACATCAGGGCGGAGTTCGCGGCGGCCGGGGTGCCGTTCGAAGGCCGTGTCGGCCGCATGATGGAAGGGCTTGCGCCTCGCCCGCGCGCTGTGGACCGGACAGCCGGTCGATTGGCAGGGGCGCTGGCCGGTGCAGGGCGGCGTGCTCGGCCCGACGCCGCACCGCCCCGGCGGGCCGCCGATCTGGATGGCGGGCTCGGTCCGCCCGGCGCTCGAACGGGCGGCGCGGCATTTCGACGGCTGGTTCGCCAACGAGGCCGACCTTGCCCGCTGGGCGGGGCAATGGGCCGAAGTGCAGCAGATCCTGAAGGAAGCGGGGCGCGATGTCGGCCAGTTCGTAGCGGCGATTTATGTGACCTTGGCGCTCGATACCGACGCCAGCCGGGCCGCGCAGCGGATCGACGGTTTTCTGGAGAGGTATTACGGGCAGCCGGCCTCGGTGATGCGCCGGCGGCAGGCCTGCTTTGGCGGCCCGGAGACCGGCGCTGCAGAATATCTCGACGGCTTTGTCAAGTCGGGCGCCAATCACATCATCGTGCGTCTGGTCGGCGACCCGGACCGCCAGCTCGAAACAGTTGCCGGCCTGCGCGCCCGGCTCGGCCGATGATCAGCCGCGATGACCGATCATCGCGCTGCGCAGCAGCTGTGAGACCCAATCCAGCGCAGCGACCGTGATCAGGATCATCAGGATCAGGAAACTGACCTGCTGCCATTCGAGCACGCGTATCTGCTCCGAGAGGTGGAGGCCAATACCGCCAGCACCGACAATCCCGATGATCGTGGCCGAGCGCGTGTTGGATTCGAAAAAATAGAGAACCTGGCTCGCGAAAACCGGTAGCAATTGCGGGAGCAAGCCGAAACGGATCCGGTGCAAGCGACTGCCACCCGCGGACAGCACGCCGTCAACCGGCCGGCGGTCGGCCGCTTCGATGGCCTCGGACATCAATTTGCCGAACGCCCCGATATCCGCGCTCATGATTGCCAATGCCCCGGCGAACGGCCCGAGGCCGACGACGTTGATCCAGATCAGTGCCCAGATCAACGTGTCCACACTGCGCAATGTGTCAAGGCCGCGGCGGGTGAGGAAATGGATCAGCCGATTGGCGACGACGTTGCGGGCGGCAAGAAACCCGAACGGAAACCCAAAGCCGGCGGCCAGCAGAGTGCCGACGAAAGCGATGGCGAGGGTCTGCCCCAACGCGCCGAAATACAGCAGAAAGCGGGACCAGCTCTGCGGGTCGGGAGGGAGCATCAGCCCGGCGATGTCGATCAGCCGCCTGAGCCCGGAGATGATGCCGGCGGGTGAGATGCCGAGCACGACAAGTCCGATGACGTAGAGCCCGACTGCTCCGGCCCACGCGATCGCCAGCGGGAGCCGCTTGCGCCAGCCGGCAGCCAGGATTTCGGGGTACCTCGCGCCGAGCTCCGCGGCTTGGCTGATCAAGCCGTCGCGCAGCCGCTGGTCGCTCAGGGCGAAGTCTCCATCGTCAGCAGGCGGTGCCGAAGGCGAGCCGACAACATGTCGATGATGATCACCGTCAGGATTATCATCACCAGCATCGCGCTGACGTCCGAGTAGTAGAATTTGCGGATTGCGACGATCAGATCCTGACCGATGCCGCCGGCGCCGACGAACCCGATCACCGTCGCGCCGCGCACATTGATCTCGAACCGCAGCAGCGCATAGCTGACGAGATTGGAGAGCACCTGCGGGGTCACCGCAAAACGCACCTGCGCGAGCCATGTGGCGCCGGTGGCGGCGATCCCTTCCACCGGCCGCATATCGATGTTCTCCACGATCTCGGTGAACAGCTTCCCGAGCGCGCCCGCGGTATGGATGGCCACTGCCAGGACGCCGGGCAAGGGCCCCAGCCCGAAGGCGGCGACAAAGATCAGCGCGAAGACGATGTCCGGGACGCTGCGGCAAAATTCGAGGCCCCGCCTGACGAGAAACCGCAGCGGCGCGTAGCGCGTCAGGTTGCGGCTGGCCGGAGCCGCGCAAAGGAAGGCGCCCACGGTGCCGGTCAGCGTGGCAATATAGGCAATCAGCAGAGTGTCGGCGAGCAAGCGGGTCCAGCGCGCCAAACCCCAAAACCACTCCTGCGGGTCGGTCCACACCCGCATGCCGGTATCGAGCTTGAGCAGCCGATCAAAATAGCTGGTGAAGTTCCCGATCTTGCTCCACAACACGACCGGTTGGAGCTCGGCGCCGATGCCCGAGATCGTTAATGCGATCGCCGCGAGCACCAGCCCGAGCGCCAGCTGCCGCCGCTTCGCCGCGACAGCCTGATTGTATGCATCCAGCAACGGCGCGAGTTGGCCTGCAGGAGGCAGGGGCACCAGGCGCTTCAATTCATTGACAAGCGGTGAAGGGCAGCTGTGCGAGAGGTCTCGACGGGACGCATAGCGTCGATGCGGCGGCCTTAGCTGCTCTTCTTGCGCAACCGATCGACAAACTGGATCAGCTTGATCGTGTCGTCGTAGGCGGCGTTGTCGATCGGCTGGAACGGCCGGTTCTTGCCGTCCGACAGCTTTTGGAACGCCGCGTTGTCCTTTGATGCCGCTTCCACGAATGCCGTGCGGATCGCCGATTTCAGCTCGTCCGGCAGGCCGGACAGCACGGCGGTGGGCGAGTTGATGATCAATTCGGACTTCAGGATTATCCGGAAGTCCTCTTTTTTCATTGGCGTGCCATCTGCATTTTTCAGCATGCCTTTATTGAGCATGCGTGTCAGGTTCGAAGTCGTCGCCGGCATTCCGCCAATTGGCGGCTACGTCGACGGTTCCTTGCGTCAGTGCCAGCACCGCGTTTTCGTGGCTACCGGTAACCTGCGTCTTGCCAAAGAACGTGTCGGGGCTGATGCCGACCCTGTCGAGCGTGTAGAGCGGCATGTTGTAGCCGGAAGTCGAATTCGGATCGACAAGCCCGAGATTCTTGCCCCTCAGGTCCTCGATCTTCTGGTAGGGGGTCTTGGCGAGAACATAGAATACCGAATAATACCCCTTGCTGCCGTCGCTGTTGACGTCGATCACCAGAGCGTCGGTCGCAACCCCGGTCAGTCGCGCCCGCGCAAATGATGCGGGGCCGTAGTAGCCGATATGGATGTTGCCGGCGCGCTGGCCTTCGATAACCGCGGCGTAGTCATTGGCGACGCGTAATGTGACCTTGGTGCCGAGGTCGCGGCCGAGATAATCAACGAACGGCGTGTAGCGGTCGACTACCCCAGTGGCGTTTTCCGCGGGCACGACGGCGTAAACCAGTTCCGAATATTGTCCCCGCCAGCTTTGTGAACGGGCGAGCCGGGCGGTGCCGGCCGCCGCAGCGGCAGCGGCTCCGGCTATCAGCATGCGACGGTCGATCGTCATTTCGTTTCCCCTCGGTCGGGCAGGCCGGGATGGCGTCAGCCCACGGTGGCGGCGCCGGCAACCGCACCGGCAACCCAGCGCTCCGCCGGAATCGTAGCCCGGTGTGCGTCGACGCCGTAGAGTTCGCGAGCAGCCTCGTCGGTCAGCGCGGCCGAGGCCTCGTCGAATACAATTCGCCCGGCCGCCATGCCAATGAGCCGATCACAATAGGTCCGGGCGAGTTCGATCGAGTGCAGATTGCACACGACCGTCACCCCGTAATGGCGATGAATGCGCCGCAGCGCCTCCAAGACAATGCGAGTATTCTCGGGATCGAGCGAAGCCACCGGCTCGTCGGCCAAGACGATCTCGGGCTCCTGAACCAGGGAGCGGCAGATCGCCACGCGCTGCTGCTGGCCGCCCGACAGGCTCTCGGCCCGCTGAGCGGCGAGTTCCGCCAGGCCGAACTGTTCGAGCGCGGCCATCGCCATGATCGTGTCGTCGCGGCTCCACAGCTTGGGCAGCGATCGCCAAGCGGGCGCGTAGGCGAGGCGGCCCATCAAGACATTGTTCAGCACATCGAGGCGGCCGACCAGATTGAACTGCTGGAAGATCATCGCGCAGCGGCGACGCCAGTCGCGCAGCCTGCGGCCGCGCAACATGGTGACCTCGACCTCGCCGCAAAAGACCCGCCCGGCGCTCGGATCGGTCAGCCGGTTGAGGAGACGCAGCAATGTCGATTTGCCGGCGCCCGATCGTCCGATCACGCCAATAAACTGGCCCGACGGAATGGCGAGCGAGACATCGTCGACCGCTTTCGTCCGGCCGAAGGTCTTGCTGAGGCCTTCGGTGACGAGCAGCGGCTTCTCCCCGCAAGGTGCTTGACGAGCGCCGGTCACGCCTGCGAGCGGCGCGCAGCGGCGTAACAGCACCGCCAATGGCAAGTGATGATCGGCATGGTCCCCGCGACGCTGCAATCGCCGCTGGCTTAAACGAGAAACGTGACAGGCAGATGACAGCCTGTCTCGGGAGCTGCGCCCGCTGGACTTACACCGGAAAGCCGGCGCGGCGCGGCGACAGGCGGATGCCGCTGCGGGCGGCTTCGATCATGTAATAGCGCGTCATCTGCACGATGTCGGTGCGCCAATAGAGCTGCTGCGGCTCGTCTTCGAGGAAATCGGGGGCGGCGAAGGCGTAGCAATAGGTCTCGACATAACGCCGTCCGGGATCGCCGGCAATCGGCGCGTCGCGCCAGCCGAATTTCCAGCCGGCATGCTCGGCGCCGATCCGCCAGCGCTCCAGGCGCACGGCGAGCGTGCTCGCATCGAGCGCGTCGAGTGCGGGCACCCGATAAACCACGACGAGCCGGTGGACATTGAGCTGCAATTGCATCAGCAGCTCGTCGCCAAACGCATTGACGAGGTAGGTAGCATCCGAAGCGCCGCGCACATGGCGGATCTCTACCCGCGAGCGGGCGACATCAGCGAGCGCGACATCGACCGGCTCGGTGTCGAAGCTCGGAAATTCGTATTCGACCGCGCGCAGCGCTTCGAGCATCTGCCCGGTCAGAAACAGCTCGGTGCGCTGCTGCGCCTCGATCATCGTCAGCATGCCGCCTCTCCATCAGACACCGCGCGAACACGACCGGCCGGCGCGGCGTTCCTCGGCGATCGGCGGCTTATTGCGCGGTGATGCCGCCGTCGACGACGAGCCCGGCGCCGGTCATGAAGCCGGCATCGTCCGAGGCGAGAAAGACGATGCCCTTGGCGATGTCGGTGACCGTTCCCATGCGGCCCATCGGGATGCGCGTCCAGGGTCTGCTGACGTGCCGGTTCCAGGTCGTTGGTGCCGAGATTGCGGGCGCGGATCGCGAGGACCTGATCGCCCATATCGGTATCGATCGTTCCGGGATGGATCGAGTTGACGCGGATCCGATACCCCTTGCGGGCGACATTCGAGAGCCGCCGACTTGGTGAACAAGGCGACGCCGCCCTTGGTCATCGAATAGAGCGGGTCGTTCGACGAACCGACGAGACCGGCGACCGAGGATAAATTGACGATCGCACTGCCGTGCAGGCTCCGCTGACCGCTGTCGCGCAGTGCCGGCAGGGCGAGCTTTGTGCCGAGAAAGACGCCGGTCAAATTCACCCCGCAGAGCCGATTCCAATCGGCCAAGGTGGCTTCCTCGAGGCTCATGCCGAGAAATACGCCGGCATTGTTGACGAGAATATCGAGCGCGCCAAACCGGCCGGTAGCCGCCGAGACGGCTGCGGCCCAGTCCTCTTCGCGGGTCACATCGAGAGCGTATAGAGCGCGGCGCCGCCCGCGGCTTCGAGAGCGCGCACCGTCTCGCGGCCGCGCTCGTCGAGCACGTCGCCGACGACGATTTTGGCGCCGGCCTCAACCATCAGCCGCGCCGTCTCCGCGCCGATCCCGCGCGCCGCCCCGGAAATCAATGCGACCTTGCCATCGAGACGGTTCATCGCCTATCACCTGTAATGGAAAGCCGGCGCTCGCGATGCGCGAGGCGCTTCGTCGCACGTCGATTCGAACCCAATTGTAATACCCGATGCGCGCGCTGATGACCGCGGTCATTTATTTTGGCTCATTCCTGGCTATCGGATCGATCGCAAAGATCGTCGTTTCGCGATGGATGCGGCGCAGAGACCTCGATCTTTCGGAAATCCAAGCGCAAGCAGGGCCGCGGCGAGGGAAGCGCAGCGTCTTCTTGCTGGGGTTCTGGCGCAATGAAGGCCCGGATTGACCCGGCTTACTCCTGGTCCGGGACCCCGGCCTCGAGCTGTTCGAGCCAAACCGTCGCGGTCGCGTCGGACGGAGCTCGCCAATCGCCGCGCGGCGACAGCGATCCCCCCGAGGAGATCTTCGGGCCGTTGGGCAATGCCGACCGCTTGAATTGGCTCAACTGAAAAAATCGATATAGGAACACTCGCAGCCATTGCTTGATCTCCCGCAGCGAATATGCCCGTTTGGCGGTGTCGGGGATATTCGGCGGCCAGCGGCCCCGGTCCGGGTTGCTCCAGGCGTTCCAGGAAAGATAGGCGATCTTCGACGGGCGGAAGCCGAAGCGGGTCGTGTAGAACAGGTTGAAATCCTGCAATGCGTAAGGCCCGACAATGCTTTCGGTCGACTGGATCAGGCCGTCGGCGCCGGGCGGCACCAGCTCGGGCGAGATCTCGGTCGCCAGGATGTCGTGCAAGACGCCGCGCGGTCTCCTCGCCGACATCGCCGGAGGCGGCGACAAAGCGGATCAGATGCTGGATCAGCGTCTTGGCGACCGACGCGTTCGGGTTGTAATGCGACATCTGATCGCCGACCCCGTAGGTGCACCAGCCGAGGCCGAGCTCGGAAAGATCGCCGGTGCCGACCACGAGGCCGCCATTGTGGTTGGCCAGCCGGAACAGATAATCGGTGCGCAGCCCGGCCTGGATGTTCTCGTAGGTCACGTCATAGACGGCCTCGCCGGACGCCGAAGCGTGCCCGATGTCCGTCAGCATCTGGCGCGCCGCAGGGCGGATGTCGATTTCGGCGCCGGTGACCCCGAGCGCCTTCATCAGGCGCCACGCATTGCCTTTGGTCGCGTCGCTCGTTGCAAACCCGGGAAGGGTATAGGCGAGCACGTTGTCGCGCGGCATTCCCAGCCGATCCATGACCCGCGCCGAGACGATCAACGCCTGGGTCGAGTCGAGCCCTCCGGAGACGCCGATCACCAGCTTTTTCAACCCGGTCGAGCGGAGCCGCTGCGCCAGCCCTTGGACCTGAATGTTGTACGCTTCATAGCAATTCTCCCGCAGCATTGCCGGATCCGACGGCACATAGGGGAACCGCTCGACAGCGCGGCGCAACGCCAGGGGTTCCTCGGGCGCGGCAAAGTCGAAGGCGATGGTGCGGAACGGCGTGCGGTCGGCGGCCCCCGCGCGGACGCTGTCGCCAAAGGTGTTGGTCCGCATCCGCTCCTGGCGGATGCGGCCGAGGTCGACATCGGCCACCGCCATCTGCGGATCGGGCGAGAAGCGCTCGGTCTCGGCCAAGAGATCGGCGATTTCGAAAATGCCGGCCTGGCCATCCCAGGCGAGGTCGGTCGTCAACTCGCCGGCCCCGGCCGCCGAATAGGCATAAGCTGCGATGCAGCGCGCCGCTTGCGAGGCGCACAGCAGGCGGCGCATCTCGGCCTTGCCGATCGTGATGTTGCTGGCGGAGAGGTTGAGCAGAAGCTCGGCCCCGGCGAGCGCCGCATCGGTGCTCGGCGGGTGCGGCACCCATAAATCCTCGCAGATCTCGACGTGAAACGTGAAACGGCGCTGCGCCGCGCGCGGCGAACAGCAGATCTCGGCCGAAGGCGGCCTCGCGCCCGGCAATCCCGATGGACTGGCCGACCACACCCTCCCCGGAGGTGAAGTGCCGGCGCTCATAAAATTCGCGGTAATTCGGCAGAAACACCTTGGGCACGACGCCGAGCAGCCGTCCCCGATGGATCAGGACGCCGCAATTGTAGAGATGCCCGCGATGCCGCAACGGCGCGCCGACGGCAAACACCGGGAACAGCTCCCGGCTTGCCGCGAGCAGCCGCGCGAGCTGGCGCTCCACCTCGTCGAGCAGCGCTTCCTGAAACAGCAGATCGTCGATCGCATAGGCCGACAGGCCCAGCTCGGGAAACACCATCAAGGCGATCCGCGCCTCGTCGCCGGCCTCGATCAGGTGAAGGATATTGTCGGCATTGGTGGACGGGTCGGCGACGGCGGCCTGCGGTACGCAAGCGCCGAGACGGACGAATTCGTGGCTATAGGGTGTGAAGAAGGGTCCATGCATGGCTGCTCCCGGGAGGGCACTCATGGTCTCGACCGGCCCGATCTAAGCACGGCCCAGACCATCGCAACGATCCCGAACACCGTCAGGCCGCCAAAGACGAGCAACACGGTGTTGGCGGATCCGAGAAGGCGTTCGCCGATGCCGCCGACGGCATCGCCGGCCAAGAGCAGCATCGGCGCCCAGACGAGCGCCGAGGTTACGTTGGCGAGCCAGAAGCGGCCGCGCGGCATCCGCATGATGCCGGCGGCGAGCGGTATCACCGCGCGCACCGGGCCGAAGAAGCGGCCGATGAAGACGCTCTTGCCGCCGTGCCTCTCAAAAAACCCGATGCCGTTCGCCAGGAGGTCCGGGTTGCGCGTGAACGGCCAGACCCGCGCGATCCCGCCGCCAAAGCGGGAGCCGAGCCAGAACGAGACCGAGTTCGCCGAGCACGGCGCCGGTGACCGCCCCCGCCATGATCGGCCAAAACGGCAGCGAGCCCGCCGACATCAACGTCCCGGCGACGATCAGGATCGAGGTGCCGGGGAAAAACAGGCCGATGAACGCGAACAACTCGCCGAACGAGGTGATGAACATGATCGGGAACGCCCAGCCCGAATGTGCCGAGATGAAGTCGAGCGTCGGCTGAACGAGATGTTCCATGGCCCCTGGTATATGGAGCGCCGTCGCCGGCAGTCATCGCATGGTCATGAGGTTGGAGCGGCGATCCGGAACGGGACCGCCTGATCAGGCGGTCTCGGTTTTGAGGAACGCCGTCATGCGCTCCCAGGCCTGGTCGGCGCAGGCGACATCGTAGGCGGCGCTGCGTTCGTTGGCAAACGCATGCGCCGCGTCGTAGCGGTAGATCTCATGCGGGACGCCGGCTGCTTTCAGCGCACTTTCGAGCTCATCGACCGCGGCGGGCGTGCACCAATCGTCGCGGTTGGCGAAATGACCCTGCAGCGGCACGCCGATCTTGGCGGGGTCGGCGAATTCCTTCGGCGGAATGCCGTAGAAGCAGACACCCGCGGCGAATTCCCGCACATGCACGGCAGCAGCGATCGTCAGCGCCCCGCCCATGCAGAAGCCCATCACCGCCAGCTTCCCGCTCTGTCCGTTCAGGTGCTGGGCCGCACCGCGCAGATCCTGGTTGGTCGCATCCGAGAAATCGAGACCGCTCATCAGGTGATTGGCCTCGTCGGGCACGGCGGTGAGCCGGCCCTTGTAGAGGTCGGGCGCCAGCGCGTTGTAGCCGGCCCGCGCAAGGCGGTCCGCCACGCCGCAGATCTGGTCGTTGAGCCCCCACCACTCCTGGATCACGACGACGCCGGGCCTGCCCTGCCCGGCGATCGCCAGGAACCCTTTTGTCCGGCCCCCGTCGGGGCGTGCGAAGTCGATCATCGTTCCCATGCTCTGGCCCTCCCGTGCATCATCCAAGCAGGGTGCCGCAACAACAAAAGCCCCGCAAGCGCGGGGCTCTGTTTTGCCTCTCGGGGAGCCGCGTTAGGCAACCGTCACGCGTCCGACCCGGCACAGATCGACATCCCAGTCGATCAGCGAGCTGCCGTCGCGAAACACGACTTTGACATCGAACCGGCAGCCGCGATAGCTGGGAGAAAAGGTGACATGCTTGGTGTAGCCGGGCGGCAGCACCAAGCGGCCGAGGACGTCGTTTTCCCAGCTGTTGGTGTTGACCCGCGAAACGTAGATCCGCTCGATGGTCCGCCCGGTGTCATTGATCAGATCGAAATCCTGACTGCCCGCCCGGGCCGTCCCGATCAGTGTCGTACTCATCGCCGCAGCCGCCAAGGTCCCCACCACAGCGGTCTTGATCGATTTGGTATTCATCTGTTTTCTCCCTAGGTGCGATCGTTGGTTTCTTCCAACGACTAGTACCTGGGATCAGTATACTTGGAACGCCATAAAGGAGATTGCTGTTGACCTTGCGCGCAACTTTAATCTGCCGAAAACACCGCGAACACAATCGAATTTCCGCCGAAAGCGGGAGGCGGCAAGGCGGCGCAGGTTCCTGAAGTGTTCCTCAGGCCGATGGCCGGGCCTCGGCAAAGGCCGGCATCACGTCGCGGGCGAACAACTCGACCGACTGCATCGCCTCGGCATGGGAAATCGTGCCGAACGCGAAATCGCAGACAAAATAGGTGGCGCCGGCCGCCTCCGCCTGGCTTGCGATGAAGTCGCGGACCTGGTCCGGCGTGCCGGCAATCGAGTGCCCATGCGCTTGCAGCGGGTCCCATTCGTCGGGCAGCGCCGCCTTCAGCGGAAACGGCACGTCGTACTTCGCCCACAGCAACTCCATGTGGCGGCGCCACGGGCGGTAGGCGCGGCGCGCAATGTCGCCCGCCTCGGCCTCGGTCGGGGCGACCACGATGTGACGGTTGATCCCCATCATCGGCAATTCCGCGTCAGGCCGCCCGTGGCGGCGCCATTCCGCCTTGTAGAGATCGATGATCGCCCGGGCCTGCGTGGTGTCCCGCAAGGTCACGATATTGGCGCGGTGCTCGGCCGCCCACGGGATGCTGTCGGGCCGGCTGGTGCCGTACCACAGCTCGGGATAGGGCTTCTGCACCGGCTTCATAACCATCGGAACATGATCGAAATCGTAGAATTTGCCGTGATAAGTGAGCTCGTCCTCGGTCAGGCCGGTTTGCATCACCTCGAAGGCTTCGCGGAATTGCTGCATCCCGGTATCGAAGTCGACGCCGTAGAACCCGACCTCGATCGGCGAGATGCCGCGGCCGACGCCGTTGAGAAACCGACCGCCGCTCATCTGGTCGAGCATGCAAATCTCGTCGATCAGCCGCAGCGGATGGTAGAGCGGCAACAGGTAAACCATCGGCCCGAACCGCAATTGCCGGGTGCGCTGCGCCACCGCCGATAAAAAGATGCCGGGCGAAGGCGCATAGCCGAGCGGGGTGTTGTGGTGCTCGGCTAGGTGATAGCCATAAAAGCCGGCGCGGTCATAGGCCTCGATCAGCTTCAGCCGCTCCTCGAAATGCCGGGTCAGCGGCACGCCGCTGTCGTCCAGATGGTCGAAGACCCCAAAGCGCATCTGCCTCCTCCTCGATTCTCATCCTTGCGCAGGCAAACCGCCAAGCAATTCGCCGCATCTCAACGTATTTGCACGCCGTTTGGATTGGCCTGATCGATGCGGTAGGCATGATTTACACCTACGGCATCCGTCCACTCGTATTCGACAAAGCTCCTCGAACGGAGGTGCCCGGGGAAAGCGACCAGATTCCGGTTGTACGGAACTTTCGCCGAAACAGTGAGCAAACCTTCGAGCCCGCGAGCATCTTGATGAATTGCCTCTCCTAGTGCTTGTGTCGGAGCCGTTCCGGTAGGATGAGCGACAGTGGTCGCGGCGGAGCGCTGGCTGTAACCCCGCCAGTCACCGGTGAGTTCCTGGACAGTGGCATCTAGTCGCCCCTGAGACGCAACATCCGACAGATCGACCACGGCGTCGAGTTGCAGCCGGACAGTCAATACCGTCCAAGCGCCAGCCGGCGCCGGGACCGAGCCGCCCGGCGTCGTCGGAGAGCCGAACAGGGCTTGCGCTTCGAACATCGCGACAAGCGGACTGTCAGAAACATAGAGGCTGGTGAACTGAGGAGAAGCCGTGATCGGGTCATAAAATCGCGACGACACGGCTAGGGTATGAGCCGTTGCGATCGCACTCGTAAGATAG
Organism: uncultured Alphaproteobacteria bacterium; assembly: GCA_963836845.1. GTDB lineage: Bacteria > Pseudomonadota > Alphaproteobacteria > ATCC43930 > CGMCC-115725 > AP-15. Next base: position 25,520 of record CAWILK010000017.1, read on the forward strand.
CGGGTGCCGACGACGCGATACCACGTTCGGTTCTCGGGGTGATCGGTTACCAGCGACACGGCCGCCAAATTCATGTCTGCCCGACATATTTTATCGTCCGCAGCAGATCCCAGACCGCTTGTTCTTCGCCCGCGTCGACGCATTGCTGAGGGGTGCGGCCTCCGAGCATTGGGTGTTCCCGGTGCATCCACTCGTCGGGATCGGCAAAGATTTGGCCGGCTTCATCCGAGAGACTGCCCTCGCCCGAGAGCCGGCGGGTCGGATCAATTCGCGGACGCTGTGCGGTTTTTGCCATCACTGAACCCGATACCTCTGTCGTTCGATACACTCAATGCGCCAACATCGCGTCGGCGATCTTCTCGGCCGTCATCAGGGTCGGGAAATTGGTGTTGGCGCACGGCACCGTCGGAAACAGCGAGGCGTCGACGACGCGCAGCCCGTCGACCCCGCGCACCCGGCCCTGATTGTCGGTCACCGCCAGCGGGTCGTCCTCGGCCCCCATGCGGCAGGTGCAGGTCGCGTGCCATACCCCGATCGCCGCCTTGCGGATGAAGTCTTCGAGCGCCTCGTCGTCGCGCATCAATTCGTCGAACCGGTAGCCCTCGACAATGACCTTCTCGATCATCATGCGGCGCAGCCAGGCCGGGCCGTCGAGCATTTTGGCGATCACATCGGTGATCATCTTGTTCTTCGAGTTGACGACGCCGATCTTGCGGACCCGCTCGGTGTAGCTCGCCGGGAAGGGATCGCTGGTCGCCTCGCGCAGGGCCTCGCTGATCTGCATCGCGCCCAGCCGCCGAAAGGCATCCATCAACCGCTCGAGATCGCGCCGGTCGGAGAGCAGGTTGAACTCGACGATCGGCTCGGCCCGCCAGTCGCCCGAGGCGAGCTTGACCTGGCCGGTCTCCGAAAAGGTCTTGTAGACCGCTGCGAGCAACGAGCCGATCTGCTCGCCGACGGCGTGCCAGGCCGATTTGCTGACCGATGCGACGAACATGTCGCCGGACGGCGCGCCGCCGATGCCGGAGGAATAGCGCAGCGCCAGAAGGATATGCCGCCGCGTCAGCCCGTTGAGCCGGCAGTCCGGCCTGATAAAGGACGATACCGAAACCGACGGGTGGTCCATCAGCCGCTGACCGACCCCGGGGACATGCGCGACGACCTCGATCCCGAGATCGCGCAGATGCCCGGCCGGGCCGATGCCGGCGCGCAGCAGATGCGCCGGCGAGTGAATTGCTCCGGACGAGACGATGACTTCGCCGCCGCGGAATTCGGTGTCCCTGCCGGCGACCAGCGCCTTGACTCCGACGCAGCGGGTGCCCTCGAACAGCAGCGATTGGACTTGGGTCAACGCGGAGATCGTCAGATTGCTGCGCAACCGGGTACCCGGGTCGAGATAGCCGATCGCCGCCGAGACCCGGCGGTCATAGAGATTGGAGATCGTGATCGGGAAATAGCCGTCCTTGAATTCGCCGTTCTGGTCCTGGATGTACTCGAAGCCGGCTTTCTTGAAAGCCTCAGCGACAGCCTTGGCGTGCCCGTTCCACAGATCGGGGAAGATGCGGCGCACCGGGATGCGGCCGTCCTTGCCGTGCCACGGCCCGTCGAAATCCATGTCGCGCTCGACTTTTTTGAAATAGGGCAGCACCGCGTCCCAGCCCCATCCCGCGGCCCCGCGCGCCTCCCATTCGTCGTAATCGGTCGGGGCGCCGCGATTGGCCAGCTGGCCGTTGATCGACGAGCCGCCGCCCAGTACCCGCGCCTGCTCGTATTTGCGCAATGGCGGGCGGTTCTCCTCCGGGCGGTTGTGCGAGACGACCTCGGTGTGGACCTTGAGCTCGGTCCAGTGAAAGCGCGGATCGAAATAGGCGGTGCCCGGATAGCTGTCGAGGATCTCGGGCGGCACCTGGCCGTGCGGGGTATCCTGTCCGGCCTCGCACAGCAGCACCTGGTTGCTGCTCCGGGCCGACAGCCGGTTCGCCATCACCGAGCCCGCCGACCCGCCGCCGACGATGATGTAGTCGTAATTCATCTCCCCCCTCTCGGGTCCATCCGCGACTTTTTTGCTCGGGTGATGTAATGCAGCACCCCATGGCCGGGTTCAAGCCCGGCCTCGATGTGTCTGCGAGGCGCGATTGACCCGAACCGATTTTGCGATACCGGCCGAGGACCGCTATTTCGAGGACTACGTCCCCGGCGCCGTCTTCGAATATGGCGAGATCCGCATCGACGAGGCCGAGATCCTCGACTTTGCCCGGCGGTTCGATCCGCAGGATATGCACGTCGACCCCGAGAAGGCGGCGCGCGGCCGTTTTGGCGGGCTGATCGCCAGCGGCTGGCATACCGGGGCGGTGATGATGCGGCTCCTCGCCGACAATTTCCTGCCGAAAGAGGCGAGCCTCGCTTCGCCCGGGATCGACGAGCTGCGCTGGCTGCATCCGGTTCGGCCAGGGGACGTGCTGCGCATCCGGGTCTCGGTGCTCGACGCGGCCCGCTCGAGGTCAAAACCCGACCGCGGCATGGTGCGGACGTTGATCGAGGTGCTGAACCAAAACGAAGAGATCGTGATGAGCTTGAAGCCAATGAACATCATCGCCTGCCGGAGCGTCCGGTGAAAGTCGGCATCGTTTCGGACCTGCACTGCAACGAGGCCGGGCTGCTTCAGGCGATCGCCATTCTCGGCGATGTCGACGAGCTGATCTGCCTCGGCGACAGCATCTACGAATACCGTTTCTCGAACGAGATCGTGCGCATCCTCAGAGACCGCGGAGCGCACACGATCCTCGGCAACCACGAGGAAGGGTTTCTTGGCCCGCAGGGCGCCCGGGCGCGCCGACCGGAGTGGATCGAGCGGTCGCTGCTGCACTGGCTCTCCGACCGGCCGAAGCGGCTGGAGCTGCAATTTGGGAGCAAAAAGCTTCTCGCCGTCCACTCGACGCCGTGGGAGCCGCAAGGCGCCTACGTCTACCCGCACAGCTCCCTATTGGACCGCTTTGCCGAGGCCGACGCCGATTTCGTGTTGTATGGCCACACCCACCACCAGCTCGTGCGCCGCGTCGGCAGAGTTCTGGTGATCAACCCAGGCTCCGCCGGCGAGGCGCGCGACCAAGGCAACGGCCGGCAGTTGAGCTGCGCCGTCCTCGACACCGCCACCGAAGAAGTCGTCGTTACCGATTATCCGTGAGTGTCTGACCCGAAATGAAGCACGTTACCTCAATCGGTTATCGTCGCCCCCGCGAAAAGCGGGGGTCCAGGGCGACCGTTCGAACCTTACGGCCCTGGGTTCCCGCTTTCGCGGGAACGACGGATAAACGATTGATCTTGCGGGAGTCATTGTGGTTTAGGCTCTAGGTCCGGCCCGTCACCCCAGGCTTGTCCCGGGGGTCACGTGGATGCCCGGGACAAGCCCAGGCACGACGGTTGAGGTGCTGTCCCGTGCCTCAGCCCGACCCCTTGCGTGTAAGGAAATCCTTGAAGCCTTCGCGCGGATGGCCGGCGAGGAGCCAGGTGGCGCGCGCCTCTTCCTCGTTGTCGTAGCGTTCGCGCCAGCCCATGCCGATCTGCTCGTGCAATAGCCGCTTGAGCCCCTGCACCATGCGCGCATCGTTCTTGGCGATCATCTGGCCGATCTCGATGCAGGTGTCGAGCAATCGCGCGGCGGGGACCACCTGATTGAGGAGGCCAATGCGCTCGGCCTCCTCGGCGGTCACGATCCGCCCGGTGTAGAGCAGCTCCTTCGCCTTGGGCAGGCCCACCAGCAGCGGCAACGACCAGCTCGAATTGACCCGGCCGTAGCTCGCTGCGAGAAACCGGAAGGCGGTGCGCTCGCAGCCGATCCGCAGATCGAGTGTCGAGCTCAACAACGCCGCCCCGCCATAGGCGAGCCCGTTGATCGCGCCGATCAAGCGGCTTGGCGAAGTTCGCGATGTGCCAAGTGGCGCGGCCGCGCACATCCTGACGGGTCGTCAATTCCTCGGCGCTGAGCCCGGCCATCTCGTGAATGTCGGCGCCGGCGGAAAACGCGCGGTCGCCGGCGCCGGTCAGGATCACCGCCTTGATCTCGGCATCGGCTTCGTGCTCGGTCAGCGCGTCGTCGAGCTCGCGGACCAGCGGGAAGCTCAGCGCATTGAGCTTTTCCGGGCGGTTCAAGGTGACGACGCCGACGCCGTCGAAGCGCTCGGTCCGGATAAATTCATAGGCCATGGCTTGCTCTCCTTCGACCCCTCGATCGTTTGACACTACGCGGGAGCGGGTGTTCACTCAACGGCGACACAGGTTTTTGATGGAGAGGGCGGGAATGGCGGGATCGCTCGACGGTGTGCGTGTGCTCGAACTGGCGCGGTACCAGGCCGGGCCGCGCGGCGGCATGATCCTCTCCGACCTCGGCGCCGAGGTCATCAAGATCGAAAAACTCGGCGGCGAGGAGACCCGGCGATCGGAGCCGCTGGTGCGCGGCCAGAGCGTCTATTTCTCGGTCTACAATCGCGGCAAGAAGAGCCTTTGCCTCGACCTGCGCACGGCCCGCGGCAAGGAGATTTTCGCCGCGCTGGTGCCGACCGCGGATGTCGTGCTCGAAAACTTCCGGCCCGGCACGATGGCGCAGATGGGGTTCGGCTATGACCAATTGCGGGCGCTGAAGCCGGACATCATCCTGACTTCGGTATCCGGTTTCGGGCAATACGGCCCCTATCGCGAGCGCCCGGCCTTCGACCCGCTCGGCCAGGCGATGAGCGGGCTGATGTCATTGACCGGCGCGCCGGTCGGGACCCCGCTCGGCGCGGCTACCTCGCTGGTCGACCGCTACACGTCGCTGCATGCGACGATCGGCACGCTCGCGGCGTTGCACCACCGCGACCGCACCGGCGAAGGCCAGCTGGTCGATTGCTGCCTGATGGATTCGGCGCTGACCATGGTCGAGATCCCGACGTCGTACTACCTCGCCACCGGCGAGGAGGGTGGCGAAGGCGGGCGGCCGCCCTTCAAGGCCAAGGACGGCCATGTGGTGATCTCGGCTTCGGGCAGTGCGATGGCGACCCGGCTGATGCAGATCGTCACCGGCAACAAGGAGGCCGCGGCCGAGGGCTGGACCAGCCGGGTCGGCCGCGGCGACGCCCGGCGCAAGGCGGTCGAGGCGTGGTGCGCCGAGAACACGGTCGACCATATCGTCAAGACCCTGCTCGACGCCGAGATCCCGGTGGCGCCGGTCAAGACCATCCCGCAGGTCGCGGTCGACCCGCATCTCTGGGAGCGCGAGATGCTGGTCAAGATGGCGGACCCGGTCGCCGGCGAGATGTACCTCCCCGGCGCCACGATCAAGATGTCGAAGACCCCGGGCCGCGTTGGGCCGGTGCCCACGCCGGGGCAGCACACCGACGAAGTTCTCTCCAGGATTTTGGGCTACGATCGCGCGAGGTTGGAGGAGCTCAGGCGAGAGAAGGTGATCGCCTGACGCGCAGCACAGTTGTCGATGGAGTGTCGCATCCCGATCTTTGCGGAGGCGGAGGCGCTCTAAAATGGCTGTGATGCTCTCCAAGACCTACGACGCGCTCGTCGCTGCAGGTGCGCCGGAAGACAAGGCGCGTGCCGCGGCGGAAGAACTCGCGGGGTACGAAAGTCGGTTTGCCAAGATCGAGACGGATCTCGCGGTCCTCAAATGGATGGTCGGAATCGTCATCGCCGGCGTCGCTTCGCTCATCATCAAAGCGTTCGCCTGACGCCAGTCACACACCGATCACGCCCTCTTCCCGGAGGGTGCGGATCTCGAGATCCGTATACCCCGCTTCTCTCAGTACCTCCTCGCTGTGCTCGCCGACGGCAGGGGCGGGGCGGGGTCTGACCTTTTCCTGACCGGCTATCCAGAACGGGCTGTTGACGGTCAGCGAGCTGCCGTCGACAAACGGCACCAGCGCTTCGCTTGCCAGGATTTGAGGATCGTCGGCGATCTCGTCCATATCGGCGACGATGCCGAAGATCAGCCCGGCGGCGTCGAGGATGGCGCGCCATTCGCTCTGATCCTTGGTCGCAAAGATCCCGTCGAGGATGACGATCAGCTCGCGCGCATGCGCCTCGCGCGAAGCGGCGGTGGCAAAGCGCGGATCCTCCAGCACACTCGCCTTCAGGCACTCCTTGAACTTTTCCCAGCGCCACTCGTCGGCCGCGATCGACAGCAGGATCCAGCGATCCGTCGCGGCAGCGGTAATGCACCCTCAAGCGCATTGATCCCGCGCTCCCGCGGCGGCTGCGGCACGACCTTTTCGCCGCACAGCGCCGCCTGCACAGCGCAGCCATTGGCCCAGAGGCCATTGGCCAGCAGCGAGGAGCCGACATAGGCACCCTTGCCGGTGCGCTCGCGCTGGATAGAGGGCGGTGACGATCGCGCCGTAAGTCCCCATCGCCGAGGGGTGGTCGCCCATGCCCGGCAAGGATCGGGCCGGCGCCGTCTCCTCCCCGGCCCGCACCAGATGCATCAGCCCGGAACGGGCCCACCACGCGGTCGCGTCGAAGCCGGGCTTGTCGGCTTCCGGGCCGGTTTCGCCGTAGCCGGTGAAGGATGCATAGATCAGCCGCTCGTTGAGCGGCGCCAGATCCTCATAGGCGATGCCGAGGCGACGCCGCACCGGCGCCGGGTAGTTGGTGATGAATACATCCGCATCGGCGACCAGCCGCCGCAATACGCTCGGCCCGCCGCCGAGCGCAGATCGAGCGCGAGGCTCTTCTTGTTGCGGCCGTCGAGCACAAAACCGGGGTTGCCCGCGAGCCCGGGCCCGACCGGCGGCGTGGCGCGCCGGCGGTAGGCGTCGCCCGCGCCCGGCGGCTCGATCTTGATCACCGCGGCGCCGAAATCCGACATCACCGTTGCCGCAGCCGGCCCCGCGATAAAGCTCGCGCAGTCGATCACCTTCAACCCATCGAAGACACGCTCACCCATTCATCCCACCAAGCAAAATGCAGTACGCCGTCGCGCACGATACGTCCGGCCGTCCTGCCGGCGAAATGCGTGCCGATCACGAGGATCGGGCGATCGGCAAGACGGGTCAACATGCGCTCGCGGGTCTGCCGCGCCTCGGTCGGATCGCTGTCCGCCGTCGACGACCATTCCGGGCGGGCGATCTGGCAGGGGTGGTGCATGAAATCGCCGGTGATCAGCGCCTCCTCGCCCTGCGAGACGATCCGTACGCTGACATGGCCGGGCGTGTGGCCCAAGGTCGGGACGAGGCTGACCTCGTCGCAGATCCGGTGATCGGTCTCCACAAGATCGACGAGCCCCGCATCCCGGACCGGGGTGACGGAGTCGGCGAGCACCGCCGCCATGTCTTCGCGCTCGTGCTGGCTCGTCCAGTGCTCGTATTCGACGCGCCCCATCAGATAGCGCGCCTGCGGGAAGGTCGGGACCCAACGCCCCGCGGCGAGCATCGTGTTCCAGCCGACATGATCGACATGGAGATGGGTGCAGACCACGGTGTCGATCGTCTCCGGCGGATAGCCGGCCGCGCGGAGATCGGCGAGGAAGCTGCTCTGCAGCTTGTTCCAGGACGGGATCCGGCGGTTCTCCTTGTCGTTGCCGAGACAGGTGTCGACGATGATGCGCCGGCTCGCAGTTTCGACCACGAGAGCATGGATGCTCATTTTGAGGCGGCCGCGTTCATCGGCGAAATCGGGCTGCAGCCAGCCGATCGGCAGCACCGCTTCGGGGGTCGCCTGCGGCAGGATGAACCGGCTGCCGCCCGTGACCTCGAGCTCGACGATCTTGGTGACGGCAACCTTGCCGACCTGCCACTTCGCCATGCCCGCTCCTTGCCTTTGCCCATTGCGGTCGGAAAGACTATCGGCCTTCTGCCGATTTGCGCCAATCCTAAAGGGCCGGTCCGGCGGGAAAAGGCGACAGAGTGTGAAATGATGGTCCGGCAAGGGGGTCGACCAATGGCTACGAGTTTTCCAGACGGGTTTATTTGGGGTGCTTCGACCGCGGCCTACCAAATCGAAGGCGCCGTGAGGGAGGACGGGCGCGGACCGTCGATCTGGGACGTGTTCAGTCATCTGCCGGGCAATGTCGCCGGCGATGATACTGGCGATGGGGCCTGCGACCACTATCATCGCTGGCCCGCGGATGTGGCGCTGATGCGCGAGTTCGGCCTCTCCGCCTATCGGCTGTCCGTCGCTTGGCCGCGCATCCAGCCCGAAGGAAGAGGCAAGCCCAACGCAACGGGCCTGGAATTCTATGATCGGCTCATCGATGCCGTATTGGCGGCAGATATCGAGCCCTGGATCTGCCTCTATCACTGGGATTTGCCGCAGGATCTGGAATATCGCGGCGGCTGGCAAAACCGCGACACCGCTTCGTGGTTCGCCGACTATGCCGCCGTGGCGGTGCGGCGGCTCGGCGACCGCGTCAAGCATTGGGCGACCTTCAACGAGCCGAGCATCGCGTGCGTCGAAGGCTATGGCCAAGGCAGCCAGGCCCCCGGCATACGCGGGCGGGCACCGGTCCTGCGGGCAATTCACGTGATGAACCTCGCGCATGGGCTGGGCATCGAGGCAATGCGGTCGGAGCGTGCCGATCTCCTGCTCGGCAACATCTACAATTTCCGTGTTCACGAGCCGGCAAGCGAACACGAAGAGGATGAAATCGCCACGACCATGCTCGACGCGCTGTGGAACCGCTCCGCTGTCGAGCCCCAGGTGGGCGACGGCTACCCCGAGCCCCTCGCTGCCGGCATCGAGGCGCTGGTGGAGCCAGGCGATCTCGACATCATCAAGCAGCGGCTCGATTATTTCGGGCTGACCCACTATACGCGGTGCCGGGTGCAGCATGACCCCGACGATCCCTTCGAGGCCGCCTGCGTCCAGCCGTCGCCGGGCACCCCGGCTACCGACACGGGTTGGGAGATCGCCCCCGAGGCGTTCCGCCACACGCTGATCGAAGCGAAGGAGCGGTATGCCGGCGAGCTGCCGATCTACATCCTCGGCAACGGGGCGGCCGTGCCGGACCGCATCGATGCAGAGGGACGAATTCGCGACGAGCCGCGGATCGCCTATTTGCGCGGCTATCTCGGCGCCGTGCTCGACGCGATCGCGGCCGGCGTCCCGGTGCGCGGCTATTTCGTACGCTCGTTGCTCGACGGGTTCGAGTGGGCGCACGGCTACCGGGCGAGGTTCGGCCTCGTCCACGTCGATTTCACCGATTTCGACCGGCGGCCCAAGGACTCCTTCTACTTTTATTCCGAGCTGGCCAACGGCACGCCGCTCGAGCGCGAATAGGTTTCGCGAAAATGCCCGGCGTCTCTGCACCAGAGGCCTCTCTCGACCTCGTCGCGCACGTCATTCAGGTGGCGCTGACGCCGATTTTCCTGCTGTCGGGCATCGCCACCATGCTGAACGTGTTCGCGACGCGGCTGGCGCGCGTGGCCGACCTCGTCGCGCAGATCACCAAGATGATGGACAGTGCCGATCCCGATCAGAGCGAGGAGCTTGCTCGACAGCTGATCAGCTTGCGCCGCCGGTCGATTTTGCTCGATGCAGCGGTGGTGCTCGGCGCCATCGCGGCGGCTGCCACCTGCACATCGGTGTTCACGCTCTTTGTTGGGGCGCTGCGCAACGCGACGGTCGCCTCGGTGTTGTTCACCACTTTCGGTCTCGCCATTGTCTGCACGATCAGCGCAATCGCGGCCTTCACTGTCGAAATGCTGATGGCCGGCAGTGGCGTGCGCGCCGAAGTGGCACGCCAACGACCTGCCGAAAAGGTCTGAGGTCCTCAGCCGAGAAACTCGGCGCATCGGCGCTCGAGGGTGTCCTCCGAGGCGAAGAAATCGGTCGCGAGGTCGAGCACGGCTGCCGGGCGCTCGATATCGAGCCGGACCCCGTGCTGCCGCGCGATCTCGGCGAGCCGGTGGGCGACATCCGCCCGGCCGGTGAAGACGACGCCTTCGACGCCGGCGCGGATCGCCGCCAATGCGGCGCCGACATTATCCCCGCAATCGAGGAGCGCCGAGGCATGCGCCTCAGGGACACTGGCGCGCGCCGCGGCGACCAGTCCACCGAACCAGCCGGGGCCGGCATAAGCCCCGGCATCCGGGGCGCTGGCGAGCACGACCGGGCGGCCGGCGCGGTGTGCCGCTGTCAGCGCGGCGACAGCGTGGGCGAGCGAGTGAACGATGATGACCGGAGTGGGGCCGCTATCGCCTATAGCGGCTGCTCCTCCAATCGGCCCACCCGCGCTTCGAGCCCCCGCAGGCGATCGACGGTCCGGGCGTTTGCGCCACCATCGCGGTGATCTGCTCAATAATCCTGATCAGCGTCTCCTCATGGCGCAGCACGATAGCGGTCAGCACTTTGATGTCGCCGCGCATCGCTGCCATTTCCTCCAGCATGCGACGCTGCTGGGCGGCGAGGAATTCGAGGGTGATCGTCTCGGCCATTCCTCTTTATGCTACTTGCGCGAGCGCAGCTCAAGCAAGGCCGCCGAAATAAGAGGCCACTTCGACCATGCGGTTGGAGAAGCCCCATTCGTTGTCGTACCACGACAGAACGCGGACAAAGCGCTTGTCGAGGACCTGCGTCTGGGTCACGTCAAAGGTCGAGCTGTGCAAGTCGTGATTGAAGTCGACCGAAACCGTCGGCGCCTTGTTGATGCCGATGATCCCGCGCAGCCGGTTCGACTTGGCGGCGTCTTCCATCAACGAGTTGACCTCGTCGCCCGAGGTCTCGCGCGCGGCGTCGAACTTGAAGTCGATCAGCGAGACATTGGCCGTCGGCACGCGGATCGCCGTGCCGTCGAGCTTGCCTTTGAGCGCCGGCAACACGAGGCCCACCGCCTTCGCCGCGCCGGTCGAGGTCGGGATCAGCGACAACGCCGCGGCGCGTGCGCGGCGCAAATCGGAATGAAGCGTGTCCTGGAGGCTCTGGTCGCCCGTATAGGAGTGGATTGTCGTCATATAGCCGCGCTCGATCCCGATCCCTTGATGCAGGACGTACGCAACCGGCGCCAGGCAATTGGTTGTACACGATGCGTTCGAGATGACCTTGTGCTCGGGCCTCAAATCCTCCTGGTTGACGCCCAGCACCACCGTCATGTCGACGCCATCGGCCGGGGCCGAGATGACGACCCGCTTGGCGCCGGCTTCGAGGTGCTTCGCGGCCGCCTCGCGCTTGGTAAAGATGCCGGTGCATTCGAGCGCGACGTCGACCCCGAGCTCGCGCCACGGCAGCTTTGCCGGATCGCGTTCGGCGGTGACGCGGATCTTGCCGCGGCCGATGTCCATCCAATTGTCGCCGGTCGTGACCTCGCCCGGAAATCGGCCATGCACGCTGTCGTAACGCAGCAGGTGCGCATTGGTCTCGACCGGGCCCAGATCGTTGATCCCGACCACCTCGATCTCGGTGTTCTTGTGCTCGTATGCCGCGCGCAAGACCAGCCGGCCGATGCGGCCAAAACCGTTGATCGCAACCCGTACCGCCATGGTTCGTCCTCCCGAAGCTTATCGATGATCTATAGAAGCGAGCGCGCCGCCTCTGCAACCTTTTCGGGCGTGATGCCGAAATGCGGGAACAGCGCCTCTCCGGGAGCCGAGGCGCCAAAACCGCTCATGCCGATAAAGGCGCCGCGGGCTCCGAGCCAGCGGTGCCAGCCGAATTCGACCGCGGCCTCGACCGCGACGCGCGGGGCTGTGCCGAGCACCGCGTCCTGATATTCCTTTGGCGTGTTTTCGAAGAGTTCCCAGCACGGCATCGAGACCACCGCGGCGCGGATGCCGTCCTTTGCCAGCGCGTCGCGCGCGGCGATCGCCAGCGAAACTTCCGAACCGGTGGCGAGGAGGGTGACCTGGCGTCCGTCGTCCGCCTCGGCCAGCACGTAGGCGCCGCGTGCCGAGCGGTTTTCCGAGCCTGTGTCGTGCCGCAAGAGCGGCAGCGACTGGCGGGTCAGGGCGAGGAGCGACGGCGCGTCGCGCCGGTGCAAGGCCAAAGCCCAGCATTCGGCGGTCTCGACCGGGTCCGCCGGCCGGTAGACGTAAAGGCCGGGGATGGCCCGCAAGGCCGCCAGATGCTCGACCGGCTGATGGGTCGGCCCGTCCTCGCCGAGGCCGATCAAGTCGTGCGTCATGACATAGATGACGCCAGCGCCCATGAAGGCCGAGAGCCGGATCGCCGGGCGGGCATAGTCCGAAAACGTCAGGAAAGTCCCGCCATAGGGGATCAGCCCGCCATGGACGGCGATTCCGTTCATCGCCGCGGCCATGCCGTGCTCGCGCACCCCGTACCGGATATACCGGCCGGAAAAATCGCCCGGGCGGACGTCCTTCTGGTCCTTGGCTTTGGTATTGTTCGAAGGCGTCAGATCGGCCGAGCCGCCGACCAGCTCGGGAACGACCCGGGTCAGGCTGTCGAGCACCGTGCCCGAGGCCTGGCGGGTCGCGACCTTTGCGTTGGCTTGCCGAAAGCCGTCGCACAATTGCGCGATCGCCGTGTCGAGACCGGCTGGAAGCTGGTTGCGCTGCCGCCGCAGGAAATCGGCGCAGCGCTCGGCAGGCAAGGCTTGCAGGCGCTGTTCCCAGGCGCGGCGCACGGCTTCGCCGCGTGCCCCGGCGGCCCGCCACTCGGCCCGGATGTCTTCGGGGATGACAAAAGGCGGCTCGCTCCAGCCGAGCCGCTCGCGCGCTCCGGCGATCTCGGCGGCGCCAAGCGGCGAGCCGTGCGCTGCCGCGGTTCCGGCCTTGGTCGGCGCGCCGAAGGCGATCGTCGTCCGGCACGCAATCAGGTTCGGGCGGCTGCTCTTATGGGCCCGCCGAATGGCCTCGGCGATCGCCTCGGTGTCATGCCCGTCGACCCGTTCGGCCGCCCAGCCATGCGCCTTGAACCTCAGAATCTGATCGTCGGACACCGCGAGGTCGGTCGGGCCGTCGATCGAAATCGAGTTGTCGTCCCAAAAGACGATCAGCTTGTTGAGGCCGAGGTGGCCGGCGAGCGACAGCGCCTCGTGGCTGATGCCCTCCATCAAGCACCCGTCGCCGGCAAAGACATAGGTGCGATGATCAACGACCGCCTCGCCGAACTCGGTCGCCAGCATGCGCTCGGCGAGCGCCATGCCGACCGAGTTGGCGAGGCCCTGGCCGAGCGGCCCCGTCGTCGTCTCGATCCCGCTCGCATGGCCGCGCTCGGGGTGGCCCGCGGTGCGGCTGCCGAGCTGGCGGAAGCGCTTCAGCTCGTCGAGCGTCATGTCGGGATAGCCGGTCAGATGCAAGAGCCCATAGAGCAGCATCGAGCCGTGGCCGTTCGACAGCACAAAACGGTCGCGGTCCGGCCAATCCGGCGCCAAGGGGTCGAAGCGCAGAAACTGCGTGAAGAGGACCGTGGCGATGTCGGCCATGCCCATCGGCATGCCGGGATGCCCCGATTTGGCCTGCTCGACAGCGTCCATCGCGAGCGCGCGCAGCGCGTCGGCCATATGGCGAAGCTTCGGGTTCCGCGGAGCGGGGAGAGGTGATGCCATAGCGGCGGGGTTGTCGTTGCTCATTTCGGCAAGATAATTACCGGAGCCGCGAGAGCAAGCTCTGGGCTGAACCCTGATCCAAGCCGCTCTGGCCCGCCACGTTATCGGCCGGGGAAGACGGCGGCACCCGTGGCGCGGGTTTTGCGGGTAAAGCGAGCGGCATCGTCTCGCCGGTGATCAGCCGGGCGCCGCGGCCGTAGGTGAGCCAGGCCCAGATCCAGTTCAGAAAGACCGCCAGGCGGTTGCGGAAGCCGATCAGGAAAAAGATGTGAACAACGCCCCAGAGAACCCAGGCGACGAACCCCGTCAGCCTGATCCAGCCGAGATCGGCGATCGCCGAGTGACGGCCGATCGTCGCGAGGGCCCCCTTGTCCCGGTAACGGAAGGGCTGCGGTGGCGGCTCGTTGCGCAGCCGGGCGGCGATCAGCTGCCCGACATATCGGCCTTGCTGCTGGGCGACCGGCGCAAGACCCGGCAGCGCCTCGCCCCGCGGGCCGGTTGAATTTGCCGCGTCGCCGATGACGAAGATTTCGGGGTGGGCCGGGATCGAGAGGTCGGAGGCGACCTCGACGCGCCCGCCCTTGCCGGCCGGGACGCCGAGCCATCGCGCGACCGGCGATGCCTCGACCCCGGCGCACCAGATGACATTGGCAGCGTCGATGTGCTCGCCCTTTGCCACGACGCCCTGCGGGTCGATTGCCTCGATCGGCGTGTCGAGCAGCACCTCGACCCCCATGCGTTCGAGCGAGCGGCGAGCAAACGCGGCGAGCGTCTCGGGAAACCCGGCCAGCACGCGAGGCCCGGCCTCGACCAGAAGGATGCGCGCGGTGCGTGGGTTGATGTGGCGGAAGTCGCGGGACAGGGTGGCGTGGGCGAGCTCGGCGACTGCTCCGGCCATCTCGACGCCGGTCGGCCCGGCGCCGACCAGGACAAAGGTCAAGAGGCGCCGGCGTATCGCCGGGTCCGGCACCGTTTCGGCCTCTTCGAAGGCGAGCAGCAGGCGGCGGCGGATCAAGGTCGCGTCGTCGATCGATTTGAGCCCAGGCGCCAGCCGCGGCCAGTCGCTGTGGCCGAAATAGGCGTATTGCGACCCGGTCGCCAGCACCAGGTAATCGTAGCGCTGGTCTGCGGAGAACCGGGTCTCGACCCGCCTTGCCGCGGTATCGACGCCGGTCACCTCGTCGAGCAGGACCGTGACGTTCTGCTGATGACGCAGCACGGCCCGGATCGGCTGTGCGATATCGGCCGGCGACAGGGCCGCGGTCGCAACCTGGTACAGCAGCGGCTGGAACAGGTGGTAGTTGTGGCGGTCGATCACCGTCACGTCGACGGGCGACCGCGCCAGCCCGCGAGCCGCTTCCAGCCCGCCGAAGCCGGCGCCGACAATGACGATGCGCGGCCGGGCGCCCACCCGCGTGGTTCCCGGTCAGCCGCCCTCGGCGAAGTCGGGGAACAAGGTCATCCCGCCATCGACGAAGAGCGTCGCCCCGACGACGTAGTCGGATTGGTCGGAGGCGAGCCACACGACCGCGCGCGCAATGTCCTCGGGCTCGCCGATCCGCTTGTACGGCACCAAGCTCATCAGTTTCCGGTAGGCTTCGGGCGTGTTCCAGGCAGCGCGGTTGATCGGCGTGCGCACCGCCCCGGGGGCGACTTCGTTGACCCGGATGCGCTGAGGGGCGACTTCCTGGGCGAGGGTTTTCATCATCATCAGCACCCCGCCCTTCGAGGCGGCATAGTTGGCGTGGCCGGCCCACGGTATCACCTCGTGGACGGAGCTGATGCAGACAATCTTGCCGGCGGCGCAGGAGACCGCCTCCACCACGCCGCGCCGCCGGAATTCGCGGATTGCCTCGCGGGCGCAGAGAAATTGACCCGTCAGATTGACGCCAATCACGGTGCTCCACTGCGCCAGGGTCATCTCGTGAAACGGCGCATCGCGCTGCAGTCCGGCGTTGTTGACGAGGATGTCGATGGTGCCGAGCTCCGTGACGGCACGTGCGAACATCGCCTGGACCTGGTCTTCCTGCGAGACATCCGCCTTGTGGATGAAAGCCCGAACCCCGAACCGGCGTATCTCCTCGGCCACGGCATTGGCGCGGTCCTCGCCGGCGACGTAATTCACCACGACATCGGCGCCCGCCTCGCCGAGCGCGATCGCGGCCGCTTCGCCGATGCCGGAGCTGGCGCCGGTCACCAGCGCCTTCTGACCGGCGAGAGCTTTGACTGGCGCCGCGGTCACCGGATGTCCTCCTGGGCTGCCCACATTTCCCGAGGCTAACGGCAAAGGCGCGACGCCGTCCCGCAACCCCGATAGACTGTCCGCGAAATGTTGCAGGGTCGCATCGTTGGCAGCCCACACCTCGCGGGACGATAACCGCCCCGACAGCGCCATCGTCGGGTTCGTCGCTCGGGCCCGGCTGGTGCGGGACGGCGCGCCCGTGACTTTCGAGCCCCTGCCGGGCGGAGTCTCATCGGATATCTGGCTGGCCCGGGCCGGGACCGCGACATTCTGCGTCAAGCGGGCCTTGCCGCGCTTGCGGGTCGCTGCCGAGTGGCGGGCGCCAATCGAGCGCAACAGCAAGGAGGCTGGCTGGATCAAGGCGGTTGCCGCCTTCATGCCCGAGGCCGTCCCGGCGTTGCTGGCCGAAGACGCGGGCGCGGGAATGTTTGCGATGGAGTACCTGCCGCCGCAATCCTTCGAGGGATGGAAAAAGCAGCTGCAGCGCGGGCATGTCATCCCGGGCACCGCAGCCGAAATCGGCCGGCGGCTGGCCCGCATTCATGCCCGGTTTGCGCGATCGCCGGCCGCCGAGGCGGAGTTTGCGACCGATGCGATCTTTTACGCGATCCGGCTCGAGCCCTACCTGCTGGCAACCGCGCGGGCGCACCCGGACCGTGCCGCAGCACTGGAGCAGCTGGCCGAAACAACCGCCCGCACCAAGCTGACCTTGGTTCATGGCGATGTCAGCCCCAAGAACATCCTGGTCGGGCCGCGAGGGCCGGTGTTTATCGACGCCGAATGCGCGTGGTTTGGCGACCCCGCCTTCGACCTCGCCTTCTGTCTCAATCACCTGCTCTTGAAATGCCTTTGGGTTCCGTCCGCCGCCGATCGGCTGCTGACGGCGTTCGACAGCTTGGCGAGAAGCTATTTCAGCGGGGTCGATTGGGAGCCCCTTGAAGAAATCGACCGGCGCGCGGCGCATCTGCTGCCTGGCCTTTCCCTTGCCCGCATCGACGGCAAATCCCCGGTCGAATATCTGACCGAGGAGCGCGACAGGGACCGGGTGCGGCGGGTTGCGCGAGCGCTGCTCGCCGAGCCGGCGGCTCGCCTCACTCAAATTCGCCGGGTCTGGGCGGACGAAATCTCAGGGAACGCGTAGCAAGGTGGCGGATGAGCGCAGCAACGATCGCACGCATAATCGGGCGGCGGGTTTGGGACTCGCGCGGGCGGCCCACCGTCGAAGCCGAAATCTTTCTCGATTGCGGCCCGAGAGGGCGCGCTATCGCGCCGGCCGGCGCCTCGACCGGCACTCACGAGGCGGTCGAGCTGCGGGACGGCGGAACAGCCTTTGGCGGGTTTGGCGTCGATCGCGCGGTTGCCGCTGTGAATGGCGAAATCGCCGCGGCGTTGCGGGGAATGCCGATTGCCGACCAGGCCGCGATCGACCATCGGCTGATCGAGCTGGACGGCACGCCGAACAAGGCGCGGCTCGGCGGCAACGCGATCATCGCCGTATCGATGGCGGCGCTGCATGCCGCCGCCGCGGCACGTGGCGAGCCCATTTGGCAGATGCTGTCGGAGAGCGGGCCGGCCGCCCTGCCGATGCCGATGGTCCAGATCTTCGGCGGCGGCGCGCATGCCGGCCGGCGCGTCGACATCCAGGATTTCTTGATCGTCCCGGTCGGCGCCGCGTCGTTCGACGAAGCCCTCGCCATGGCGGCGCGCGTCTATCGGGCGGCCGGCGAGATCATGGCGGCCAGCGGCCGATTGCACGGCGTCGCCGACGAAGGCGGCTGGTGGCCTGAATTCGCCTCGAATGCAGAGGCGCTCGAAACGCTCGCCGAAGCCATCGATCGCGCCGGTCTGGCCCCCGGTGGGGAGATCGGCATTGCGATCGATGTCGCAGCCTCGCAATTTCACCGCGGCGGCCGGTACCGGCTCGCGGCGGACGGGGTCGAGCTCGACACCTCGGCGCTGGTCGAATTGTTGCTCGGCTGGTGCCGGGATTATCCGATCGTCTCGGTCGAAGACCCGGTGGCGGAGGACGACGACGCGGGCATGGTGTCGTTCACCGCCGGGGCCGGCGAGCGGCTGCAGGTCATCGGCGACGACTATCTGGTGACCTCGGCGCAGCGGGTCGCCGGGGCGGCCGCGCGCGGCGCCTGCAATGCCGTCCTCCTGAAGCCGAACCAGGCCGGCACGATCACCGAAACCAAGGCCGCGCTGGACGCGGCACGGGCAGCGGGGTGGCGGACGGTGGTTTCGGCGCGCTCCGGCGAGACCGAGGACGTGACGATCGTCCACCTCGCCGTCGGCTGGAACGCCGGCCAGCTCAAGGTCGGCTCCTTCGCCCGCTCGGAGCGCATGGCGAAGTGGAACGAGGGGCTGCGCATCGAAGCTGCGCTCGGGAATAGAGCGGCCTTCGCCGGATGGCGCGGGGCATGAAGGCGGTCCTGCAATACCGCGCGAGCCCGGGCCTGCGGCAGCAGCTCGCCCGGCTCGATCTCCCGGTCGCGATCGTTGCAGAGACCGACCAGCGCACGTTCTTTGGCGAAATGCGCGACGCCGAGATCCTGCTGCACGTGCTGGAGCCCGTCACGGCAGCGGTGATCGAAGCTGCGCCCTGCCTTCGGCTCATTCAAAAGATCGGGATCGGCGTCAACACGATCGACCTCGACGCCGCCCGCCGCCGGGACATTGCCGTCTGCAACATGCCGGGTACCAATACCCAGGCCGTGGCGGAAATGACGTTGCTGTTGATGCTGGCGACATTGCGCCGCTTGTCTCAGCTCGACGGTTTGACCCGAGTTCGGCCGTGGCTGGCTGCTCGAGCCAGAGCTGACCGACGATTTGGGCGAGCTCGCCGGGCGAACGGTCGGGCTGATCGGCTTCGGTGCCGTCGCGCGGCGATTGGCGCCGATGCTGCAAGCGATCGGCGCCCGGGTCGTTTACACGAGCAGGCAGGCGGCCGCCGATGCGGCGGTACCGTTTCTTCCATTGGACGAGCTGCTCCGAACCGCCAACATCGTTTCGCTTCATCTGCCTTTAACCTCGGCGACCGCCGCCATGATCGATGCCTGCGCCATTGCGGCGATGAAACGCGGCAGCGTGCTGATCAACACGGCGCGGGGCGCGCTCATAGACGAGGCTGCTCTGCTGCAGGCGCTGACCAGCGGTCAGCTGCGCGGCGCCGGTCTCGATGTCTTCTCGCGCGAGCCGGTCGACGCGGATGACCCTCTGCTCCGATTGCCGAATGTCGTCGTCACGCCGCATCTCGGCTGGCTCACCGCCGAGACCGTGGAGCGCAGCGTTGCGGTCATCGAGGAGAACTGCCGCCGGCTGAGCGCCGGCGAGCGGCTGCTCCACCGGGTGGTCTGAGCAGACTGTCGAATGAGCGATGTGGGGCTGAGCTTCTCCGCGTTGGACATATTCGTCGTCGGCACAGTCATCGCGCTGCCGCTGACGACGATCCTGCTCGCGATCCTGGTCTGGCGCAGAATTGCCGGGCGCGGCCGGCGGTGGGCCTTGAACGCTGGGATTGTCGTTCTGGGCCTCTTCTGGATCGTTCCGTTGGGTCTTTTCGCAGTGCTGTGGGTCGACGGCTTGATCGAGGAGATGCGTGCGGCGCGCCGGCATTTCACATTGACGGCCGAGCGCCGGATCGACGGGGTCGTGCTGCCGGCCGGGTCGGAGGTGATGCTCGACGGCTACGACCGGCTGGAGTCCGCGACCCTTCCCGCCGGTGCCGAGCTCACCCTCGACGGGGTCGCCTGGCGGGGATTTATCAAATTCGCTTCCAGCCTCGATAAAGACGGCGCGGAGCCGGCCCGCATCAGTTTTGGCCAGCCGGCGGCGGATGCGGCCTTCGACCGCATATCCTGCCGCGCCGGTCAAACCGTGACCTTCTGGGGTTCGGGAGGCCTGCGCTCCTGCACTCTGGCTGACGACACACCGGCCCAGGCCGATTTCGCCGATGCGCAGGGGCGACCGAGAACCGTGAGCTTTGATTGCGCCGCCGATCGGGTATTGGAATTTCAGCCGGGATCGGACAGGCAGGTCGCGACGTGCACCTTGGCGGCTTCGGCCGAGGTACAGAATATTCCCTGCGCCGCGGGCTTTCCGATAGAGATCATCGGCGCCGACCTGGGGAATTGCGCCCTCGCCGAGGCACGGGTATTCGACGGGATCGAGATCCCCGCCGGATCAGTCCTGCACCTGATCGGCAGCCCGCGCCGGCTCGAGCGCTTTTTGTTGCCGATGATGGCAGTGCCGCTCGCGGCGTTGGGTATGGAGCTGCCGTCGAATACAGAGGTTTGGTTGTGCGAAAAGGACAGGAGCGTAGATCAGGTGATCGTGCCCTATGATAGCTTTGTTGCAATCGGCGGCGTGAAGCTGACGGGCACTCTCAATTTCGACTGCGGCGTTTTCCGTTTGGGCAGCCTGTTCGAGGACAGCCGGATCAACGGCGAGACCTGGGCAAAAGGCAGAACTGTTTTCCGGGAGAACCTCGACCTCCCGCCATACGCTCATCCCTGAGCGGGCATTCTGGTGGGCTCGGTGCCATTGGAAGGGCGCGGGGAGGCGCGATGTTGAATCGCAGAGAATTCACCGGAATGTTTGCCGCCGCTGCGGTCGTTCGCCGGCGTGGCCCGGATCGCGCTGCGCCCACGACGGAGCCGGTCCCGGCGAGGGAGCCGAACCTCGCGCGCGTGCTGCGCACCAAGAAGCTGCGGCTGGCCGCGTCCTCGGGCGAGGAGCCCTATTCTTTCAAGAGCGCCCCGGGCGGCCAATGGTCGGGCTTCTGCATCGCGATGGCGCGCGACCTGGCTTCCGAGCTCGGGGTCGAGGTGGCCATGATCGAGGCGAACTGGGGGGACATCGCAACTGACCTCAACGCCGGCAAGCTCGACCTTGCCTATGCTCCGAGTCCTACCGCGCAACGCGCCATGTTCGCGGATTTCGCCGATCCACTGTTCTACGACACCTATGCCGTCATCCTGCGCCAAGGCTTTGCCGTGAAGAGCTGGGCAGAGATCAATACGCCGGAGCGGCTGGTTGCGGCAGAGACCGGGTCGCCGCGCGAGGAGGCGGCCCGGCGCTTCGCCGGAAATGGGGCGATCACCGGGTTCAAAACCGGTGATGAAGCGCAGCAGGCTGTTCAGTCGGGCCGTGCCGACTGCCTGGTCGCGACGGTCTTCCACGCCGTCGCTGCATTAAAGAAAAACCCGCAGCTGGGGGAGCTGGTGGTGCCAACCCCGCAGCTGCGGGTGCCCGTCTGCCCCGCGCTGCCCTATGACGACGACCGCCGCTTGCTCGGAGTGGTCAACGCTTGGGGGGAAGACAAGCGCGCGACGGGCCAGGTCCGGCAATGGATCGTGAGCGGGCTCGCCGAGCTTGGAATCGCGCCCGGCGACCTGCCGCCGGAGGTATCATTCTGATGGCTTCCCGGATACCGTAGACCAGCTTGCGCGGAAGGTGAGGTGCGTGCTCGATCGCTAAAGCTCTCGGCCTACGGGTTGGAGCTTTTCGCGCAGCCGCATGAGCCGGTAGCCGAGCGCGAGGTAGGGTCCCCAGCAGGACCGGTCGGCGGCGAAGGCGGCCGGATCGCAGCCGTGGCGCTCGCGTAAATAGGCGATCACCGAGGAATTGACCGGGATGCGGCTGAAATCGTGGAGCAGCACGCGGCAATGCGCCGCCGCGTAGGGCCCGATCCCTTTGAGGCCGATAAGGTAGTCATGGGCCAGCTGCTCGGGCGAGCCTTCGCCCGACGCGCCGATCGCTTGGTCATCGAGCATCCGGCGCGTCGCTGCGATCAGGGTCGGCGCCCGGAAGCCGAGCTTGGCGCGTTCGCGCAATTGCTGCTCGCCGTAGTCGAGCACCGATTGCGGATCGGGAAATGCGCCACCGCCAGGCTCGGCGACGAGCGCCGTCACCATCCGGCAGGTCGACGGCCAGCTCGTGTTGATGGTCAGAACCGTCTTGACGAAATCCTCATAAAACGACGAGCCGCGCAGCATTCGCCCGCCGCCCCCCTCGATCAGCTCCGCCGTGTCGGCCAGCGCCGCCAGCGCTGCCGACGGCTCCCAATCGGCGGAGATCCAGCGGCCTGCCCGGGCGAGCACCTCGGGCTCGGCAGCGGCGTCAAACCCTTGCCATCCGACGGTGACCTCGCTGGGATGGCGCTGCACGAGCTCTATCGCCCCGGTCAGGCCCCCGATCCGCTCGATGCGGGCGAGCCGGCAGGCTTCGGGCTCCCATTGCCATGGCGCGAGGTGGACCCAGCCGTGGCTGGCGACGGTCAGTCCGAGGTCGACCGGCCAGCGAAGCTTCAGAACCGTTTCGTGCCGGGTCTGGATCAGGCGGCCTCCAATGCCTGGGACAAATCGGCGAGGATGTCTTCCTCGTGCTCGATCCCGATCGACAGCCGGACGTAATTCTCGCTGACGCCGGTCTGCAATTGCTCCTCGGGCGAGAGCTGAGAGTGCGTTGTCGTCGCCGGATGGATGGCGAGGCTGCGCGCGTCCCCGATATTGGCGACGTGATAAAACATTTGCAGCGCGTCGATAAAACGGCGGCCGGCATCGAGCCCGCCCTTCAGCTCGAACCCGACGAGCCCGCCATAGCCGCCCTTCAGATACGCGTCGGCGCGCCGCCTCGCCTCGCCGGTCATCTGGTTGGGAAAGATGACGCGTGTGACCTTGGGATGCTCGGAGAGGAATTTCGCTACCGCCAGCGCATTGGCGCAATGGGCGCGCATGCGCAGCGGCAGGGTCTCGAGCCCCTGGATGAACTGAAACGCATTGAACGGGCTCATCGGGGCGCCGAGATCGCGCAGCAGCGTGACGCGCATCTTGAGGATGTAGGCGATCGGCCCCAATGGCTTTGCCGCCTGGGTCCACACCGCGCCGTGGTAGCTCGGGTCCGGCTGGTTCAGCAGCGGAAAGCGCTCGGCATGCTTTTCCCAGTCGAAATTGCCGCCGTCGACGACAATGCCGCCGATCGACGTGCCGTGCCCGCCAATGTATTTGGTCGTCGAATACATGACCACGGCGGCGCCATGATCCAATGGCCGGCACAATACCGGGGCCGCGGTGTTGTCGACGATCAGCGGCACCCCGAGCTCGCGGCCGATCTTCGCCACCTCGGCGATCGGAAACACTTCGAGCTTCGGGTTGGGCAGGGTCTCGGCGTAGTAGCAGCGCGTGCGCGCGTCGGTTGCCCGGCGGAAGTTCTCGGGATCGGCCGGATCGACGAAACGCACCTCCATTCCCATCGTCTTCATCATCGTGTTGAGGAAGAGGTTCCAGGTGCCGCCATAGAGGTCGGTCGAGCTGACGAAATTGTCGCCTGCCTGGCAGATGTTTTGCACCGCGAACAGCGAGGCGGCCTGGCCCGAGGCGAGAGCCAATGCTCCGGCGCCGCCGTCGAGCGCGGCGACCCGCTCCTCGAGCACCGCCGTCGTCGGGTTCATGATCCGCGTGTAGATGTTCCCGAGCTCGGCCAGGCCGAACAGATTGGCGGCGTGCTGCGAATCGCGGAACTGGTAGCTCGTCGTCTGGTAAATCGGGACCGCGACAGCGGTCGTCGCCGGGTCGCTCCGGTACCCCGCATGAAGCACGAGTGTTTCCGGATGTTGGCTCTTGGTCGGCATATGGGTCTCCGTGGAACGCACCGGGCCCGCACTCTGCCATGAGCGCGAGCGCAGGGGTAGGCGGCTTTCTCAACAATCCGATCCATCCGCATGCAGCTCGGGCACAATTTCCTCGAAATCGTGTTCACTCAGTCATGCGCTTCCTTGCCGGGCATGAGAGGTGAAGGCACCTTCGGGAAAGGGGGACGCCGGCACCGACATTCCGGTAGAGCCGAGCATTCCGGCGCTGCGGGAAGCCGCCGCCGGCTGCACGAATTGCGACCTGTACCGGAGCGCCACACAGACCGTGTTCGGGGAGGGCCCGGAGCGGGCGCGGGTGATGCTGGTCGGCGAGCAGCCGGGCGATGCCGAGGACCTCGCCGGGCACCCGTTTGTCGGTCCGGCGGGCAAACTGCTCGACCGTTGCCTGGTCGAAGCGGGAATCGACCGGGCGCAGACCTATGTGACGAATGTGGTCAAGCACTTCAAATGGGTGCCGCGCGGCCCGCGGCGAATTCACAGCAAGCCGGGTGCAGTCGAGATCGAGGCCTGCTTTCCGTGGCTCGAAGCGGAAATCAGCGTGGTACAGCCGCTCGTCGTGGTTGCGCTCGGAGCGACTGCGGCGCAGGCGCTGTTCGGCAAGGCTTTTCGTGTGACCCGAGAGCGCGGGCGGTTGGTGCCGTTCGCGCTGGCGCCTCATGCCCTCGCCACCGTCCATCCCTCGGCGCTGCTGCGCGCTCCGGACGAGGAGACGAGGCGACGCGAAATCCTGCGGTTTATCGAGGATTTACGGCAAGTCGCGGAGCTTTTGACATGATCGGAGGCGCGCCCCGAAACCAGAGTTTAGCCGCAGCCGCGATTGCCGCCGCGATTTTGGCGGCGGTCGGCTTCGTCGTGGTGAGCTTGTGGTTGGGCATCGGCGATTTGGAGATCAGCGGTGCCGGCTGGCTCGCGCTCGGATTGGGGGTGGTCCTCACGCTCGGCCTGGGGATCGGCCTCATGGCATTGGTCTTCATCAGCAGCCGCCGCGGATACGACGAGGCCGGCCGCCCCGGCGACCGTCCCTAGCCGGGTGTTGTCTTATTAACCATATTGGCGACGGCTACTCGACCATAGGTTAATTCAGCCGTCGTGAATGCCTCCATTTGTCGAATCTTCCTTGCGCTCCCGGCAGACCCGTTGCAACCTTGTGGGCGCGGTGCAAGGGGAACGAGCCTTGAAGAGTCCTGCCAAACAATCGGAAGAACCCGGATCGGCACCCAAATACGGGCGCGGCACCGGCGTCCCGAACCCGATAGACGTGCATGTCGGCGGCCGGATTCGGATGCGCCGGCTATTGCTGGGTATGAACCAGGAGACTCTCGCCAACGCGCTCGGGCTCACCTTCCAACAGGTCCAGAAGTACGAAGGCGGCGCCAATCGGGTCAGCGCCTCGCGCCTCTCGGCAATGGCCGAGATCCTCGGGGTTCCGATCTCCTATTTCTTCGGCGACTTGCGTTCCGACGACGCCGAGATCAGCCCCGAAGACAAGCAGTGGCGAGAGCACCTGCAACGTCCCGAGACCATCGAACTCATCCGCCTTTACTACGCCATCTCCGACGCCAAAATCCGCCGCCAATTCCTCGAAATGGCGAAAACCGTCGCCGAATCATACGAAGCCAAGGCCTGACCCCCACCCAACGCTCCCCCGCTTTCGGGGGAGGGCGGATTTGCGTTCCCTCCCCCGCAAGCGGCAGGGCTGTCTGGGGAAAGTTGGCGCTACACTTTCGCCGCGAAATGGGCTCTCGAGGACCCGCTTTTCTCTCCTCTCCCCCCGCCGGCCGGGGGGAGAGGGCAGGGTGAGGGGGGCCGACGGACGGATTTGCGGCGCCGCCCACCTCACCTTCCCAGGCCCCACGGATCAAGTCCGTGGGCTGAAGGCCCACGTCGCGCCCGGGCCTCCCCCGGAGTCCGGGCGGCTCTCCCCCCTGAAGGGCGGTCCGCCCGGCGGGGGGAGAGGATAGAAGAGCGGGTTGAGCGCTGGAGCATCACTCCAGAAATCTCCTGCGTGCCTCCGCGGCGGCCTTGCGGACCCGCTCCGGAGCGGTGCCGCCGAAGCTGGTCCGGCTGGCGGCCGAGCTGGCGGCGTCCAGCACCTCATAAACGGCGGCGGTGATGTCGGGCTCGATCGCCTGCAATTCGCCGAGCGGCAATTCGGCGAGCGTGCAGCCCAGCGCCTCCGCCCGTCTGACGATCATTCCGGTCGCGTGATGGGCGCGCCGGAACGGCAGGCCGGCGACCCGCACCAGCCAATCGGCGAGGTCGGTCGCGGTTGCGAAACCCTCTTCGGCAGCGGCGCGCAGCCGTTCGCGGTCGGGCTCAACGTCGCGCACCATGCCCGCCGTCGCGGCGAGGCAAAGCTCGAGCGTATCGGCGGCCTCGAACACCGGAACCTTGTCCTCCTGCATATCCTTGCCATAGGCAAGCGGCAGCCCCTTCATCACCGTCAGCAGCGCGACGAGCGACCCGTTCAGCCGGCCCGTCTTCGCGCGCACCAGCTCGGCCGCATCCGGGTTGCGCTTTTGCGGCATGATCGAGCTGCCGGTGGTGAATGCATCGCTCAACGCCGCAAAGCCGAATTTGCCGCTGCACCAGATCACGATCTCCTCGGCGAAGCGCGAAAGATGCATACCGGCGAGCGCCGCCGCGGCGAGAAATTCGATCGCGAAATCCCGGTCCGACACTGCATCGAGCGAATTCGCCGCGGGACGGTCGAAGCCGAGCGCCGCGGCGGTTCGGTCGCGGTCGATCGGAAAGGATGTGCCGGCCAGCGCCGCCGCGCCGAGCGGGGATTCGTTGAGCCGGCGCCGGCAATCGGCGAGCCGCCCGCGGTCCCGCCCGAGCATCTCGACATAGGCCAAAAGATGGTGCCCGAGGGTTACCGGCTGGGCGGTCTGCAGATGGGTGTAGCCGGGCATCACCGTGGCGGCTTCCGCCTCCGCCCGGTCGATCAGGGCCTGCTGCAGGTCGCGCATCGCGCCGTCGAGGCGGTCGATCGCAGCGCGCAGCCACAGCCTCAGATCCGTCGCCACCTGATCGTTGCGCGACCGCGCCGTGTGGAGGCGCCCCGCCGCCGGCCCGATCAGCTCGGCGAGGCGCGCCTCGATGTTCATGTGGATGTCCTCGCGCTCGGCGCTGAAGACAAAATCGCCGGCTTCGATTTCCGACTTGATTTGCTCTAGACCAGCGCTGATCGCGGCGCCATCTTCCGGTGACAGGATGTTCTGCGCCACCAGCATCGCGCAATGGGCCTGCGAGCCCGCGATGTCTTCGGCGTAGAGGCGCTTGTCGAAATCGATCGATGCGTTGATGCGGCGCATGATTTCGCCTGGGCCGCCGGCGAAGCGCCCTCCCCATAGCGAGTTGGGCTGCACCGCGGCGTCCTCTTCCGGCCGTTCGAGGCTGGTCACCGGCAGCCGCTCCGTCTGCGATAGGAGTAAGAGGCCATGAGATGGGCTTGCGTCGCGGGGTTGACCGTCCTCCTTCTGGCGCCAAGCTTCGCGAGGGCGGCGGAGAGCGGGACGGGCATGCCCGATCGGTCGAAGCTCGGCGAGTTCGTGCCCTCCGCGCAACCGGTCCCGGCGCCCGCCGTTTCTCTGACCGAGCCGGGCGGCGCCACCGTCGATCTCGCCGATTTCAAGGGCAAGCTTGTCCTCGTCAATTTTTGGGCCACCTGGTGCGAGCCGTGTCTGCGCGAGATGCCGTCGATCGAGCGGCTGCAATCGCGTCTCGGCGACCGGATCGCGGTGCTCGCGGTGTCCGAGGACCGGGGCGGCAGCAAAGCCGTCGATCCGTTCGTTGAAAAGCTCGGGCTCAAATCGGTCAAAATCTATGTCGATCCCAAGAGCGCCGTCGGGCGCGCCTTCGAGGTCAAAGGGTTGCCGACCAGCGTCCTGATCGACGGCGACGGCAAAGTGGTCGGCCGGGTCGAGGGCGCTGCGGAATGGGATTCACCCAAGATCATGGCAGTTATTCGGCCTTTCTTGCCCGTCGACGGGATCGTCAAGGCGTCGTCCCGTTGAGCACGCTCTTGAGGAACAGGCCGCCCCGCCGCAGCCCCCCCTCGTCGATCGAATGGCCGATGCCGACCGATGTCACGGTCTCGACCGGAACATCCGCTGCCCTCAGCGCCGCCTCCGCCTCGGCGAGCGAGGCATAGGGAACAAGCGGGTCTTCGGTGCCGTGCACGAGGAGCACCGGCGGGCGCGAACGCAGCTCGCTCGCCAGCAAATCAGGGGCGAGCAGCCGGCCCGAAAAGCCGACGATGCCGGCGACCGGCGCGGCGCGGCGCAGCCCGACGAACAACGACATCATCGTTCCTTGCGAAAACCCGACCAGCGCCAAGTCGCTATCGGAAAGGCCCCGTTCGGCGAGCGCCTCGTCGATAAAGCTGTCGAGGATCGGGGCGGCTGCCCTGACCCCGCCCAGCACCGCCTCGCGGCTGCGGTCCTGCGAGCTGAACCATTGATAGCCGTAGGGCGCCATGTCGCAGGGAAAGGGCGCGTTCGGCGACAGGAATTCGACGTCCGGCAACAGCCGCGACCAATGGGGAGCGAGCCCGATCAGGTCGTTGCCGTCGGCTCCGAGCCCGTGCAGCAGAATGACGAGCCGGCGCGGCTTGCCGCCCGCGGCGGGCGGGCGGGACGGTCCGGACAGGCGAGACATCATCGGCGCGGTCTTTCGAATGGCGAGCGCGAGCTCCGAAGCTAGCCCAGGCGGTCTGCCGACGCTACCCGCAGCGCAAGCCCGCATTGTCGACGCTCCGGTGGTGACGCGTTTTGCGCCGAGCCCGACCGGTTATCTGCATCTCGGGCATGTCCGCTCGGCGCTCGAAGGCTGGCGGGCCGCCCGGCGCGAGGGCGGGCGCTTCTTGCTGCGCCTCGAGGATATCGACCGGACCCGCTGCCGTGAGGCATATGCCATCTCGATCCTCGAGGATTTGTCCTGGCTCGGGCTCGACTGGGATGGCGAGGTGCGGCGGCAATCCGAGCATTTCGACGATTACCGCGCCGCCCTCGATCGTCTCGCGGCGATGAGGATGCTGTATCCGTGCTTTTGCACCCGCCGCGAGATCCAGGCCGAAATCGCCGCGGCCGGCGGCGCCCCACACGGGCCGGCCGGGCCGGTCTATCCCGGAACCTGCCGCCGCCTCGCGGCCGAACGCGCCGCCGACCGGTTGCATTCGGGCGCCGATTACGCGTTGCGGCTCGACCTTGCCGCCGCGCTCGCATCGACCGGCCCGCTCTATTGGTCCGAGGGGCAAGAGCGGCGAAAGGCAGAGCCGGAGTTGCTGGGCGATGTCGTGTTGGCCCGCAAAGAAATTCCGGCGAGCTATCACTTGGCCGTGACCGTCGACGACGCGATCCAGGGGGTGAGCCTGGTGACCCGCGGCGCCGATCTGGGGATCGCGACGCACATCCATCGCCTCCTGCAGGCGTTGCTCGGACTGCCGAGCCCGGCCTATCGGCACCATCCGTTGCTGACCGACGCAGCCGGCCGCCGTCTCGCAAAGCGCGACGCCGCGCCGACCATCCGGGCGATGCGGCAACGGGGAATGAGCCCCGCCGATGTCATCGCCCGAGCCGAAGCGCCTGCGTCCTCCGCAACGGGCCAGCCGAGATAATCGGAGCCTACCGGCCCGGTCCGATCCCACGGCTGAGGTCGCCGCCGGTCGAGGACCCGCCGAACCCCGCTCCGCTGCCGGCCCCCATACCGCCCGAGCTCGTGCCGTATCCCGGCGTCGTTCGGCTCGTGCTGTCAGGTCTGGAGGTGCCGTGGAACACGGTGGTGCCCTCGCCCGACCCGGTGTTGCCGCTCGGCAGGTTGACACTAGGGCCAAGCTGCTGCGACCTCAGGTTGCCGGGAGCCAGACGCCCTGGGTCCTGGGTGATAGTGCCTTGAGCGTCGGCCATCCCAGCGGTGCCGACGAGAAAGCCCATTACCACCGCTACCCTTCTGACTTGTTGCCACATCTGCTCAACTCCCGTCCCGGTTCGAGCCCATTCCTGATCAACAACCCAAACAGGAATGAAATCCCCGGCGCGGAAGAGAAGAAATTCTACAGTCTTACGTTGACCGAAAAATAACGACTGTCACAGTCTGCAGCGAATCTACAGCAAAACTCTCCTTGAGGTTGCAATTGAGCGATTAACCTTCAGCCCGGCCCCGAGAGCCCATCCCCACCGACACGTCCCCATCGGACCGGGAGTAGCTCGCAACCATGGGCGGCATAAATCGCGAATGAGGCAAATTTAGTGTCGTAGTTCGGGCGCTTTGCCGGCGAATACCGGTAGCTTTTCGGGGAGTCGCCATCCGCTAC
The DNA here is from genome assembly GCA_963836845.1 of uncultured Alphaproteobacteria bacterium. GTDB lineage: Bacteria > Pseudomonadota > Alphaproteobacteria > ATCC43930 > CGMCC-115725 > AP-15. The sequence continues at coordinate 55,215 of CAWILK010000017.1, forward strand.
GCTCCGTCACCCGCCCGAATAGCGGCGGGGCGCCGAGGTCTGCGTTTTCCGCATTTCTGCCGAAAATGAATAGCGCGCTGATTTAGTTCGCCTCCAGAGTCGCATCCGCAATAGGATTTCGCTCGCGCGGTCAGCGATGCGCAAGCCTCCCTGCCTCAACCGTCTGGATGGGTGACTTGCGGACACCTCCCGAGGAGACGAACCATGAAGATTAGCAGATTAGCTACTGCGGCATCGGTCATCCCACTCACCACATTGATCTTGTCGGCCTGCGTATGGCAGAGCGATTATGACAAGCTGCAGGCGCAGAACCAGCAGCTTCAGGCGCAGAACCAGCAGCTGCAAGCGCAGGTCGCGGGGCTGCAGCGCGAGGCCCGGTTTGTCGAGGCCGGCGATCTTTTGTTCCCGGAGGGCGGCTATCAGCTCAGCCCCGCGGGCAGAGCCGAGCTCAGCAGCAACATCGTCCCCAAGCTCACCGGGCTGCAGAACGCCAAGGTCGTCGTTTACGGCTACACCGACAATTTGCCGGTCGGGCCGCAACTGCAGCGGGCCGGGATCAACGACAATCTGACCTTGTCATCGCGGCGAGCGGGCGATGTTGTGACCTTTCTAGTGTCGCAAGGGGTCAACCCGAACATCATCTCGGCCAAGGGGTTTGGCGATACCCATCCGGTTGCCCCGAACGACACGCCGGCGAACCGGGCGAAAAACCGGCGCATCGAGATCACGGTGCAAGGGCCCGGAGCCCCCGGTCCCTAAACGCCGAGCCGGCGGACAGGAAATGAGCCGACTTGTCCCTGATCCGACGTGAGCTCGCCACCCTTGCCCGACTGTCCGACAAACCGGAGCAAAAGATGAAAGTTCGGCGTCTCACATGGGCGAGGCTCGGAAATCGCCTAATTTCCTCCGGTAGGAAGTTGATGACTACGACGCCCTCGGTTGCCTTGCGAGCGCGACGCACCCCGCTCGCGACGTTGAGTATTTCGGCGACCGCCGCCGCGGTTTTGCCGAAATTGAATAGTCGGAGCGAGGTCACTCCTCGCACACTTGGTTTGAATACCGGCCCCGCGACCGCGCGAAGCCGGCTTCAGACCACGGTGGTGAAGAGAAGTGCCGCGCGCTTTCACGTCGGTTTTTGGCGAACCGGATGATTTTCTGGCGGCCTTGAGTGAAGAGGGGGTTGTCGAGTTCCTGGTCGCCGGTGGCGGCCAATTCCGGGCACGGCTGACCCAGGTCGGACTGCACAACCTGCGGCTGTCCGCGGGCGAGGAGCACCTGCCGCGGGTCGACCCTTATTGCCGTGCCGCCGATGATCCTGTTCGCTACGACGGCCAGGGACCTGCGCCGATTTGGGGCGGCATTACAATCGCGGCCGGCGAGATCATGACGCTTGGGGCTGGGCAGCGCCTGCACATGCAAGCGACGGGCCTTGCCGTGGGGGTCGATCTGGTCGCCGGTACGCGGAGCTGGTTCAGTACGGTAGCGCATTGACCGGAGCGGCGTTCCCCATCGCGTCCGGTGCTCGCCGGTGGCGGCCGCGGGCGGCGATGATGAGACATCTGCGCCACCTCCATTCGGCCGCCATCGGCTTGATCGAAAGAAGGTCGAGGCGGTGATCGAAGCGCACGGCCCATGGGTGGAGCAACAACTGATCCACGCCCTGTCAGTGCCTATCGATGGGTCCGATCGAGGCCACCTGCGCCACAGGTGAACACCGGGACGTCGCGGCTCGTCGAGGCGCAGCTGCAAACTCAGCCGGGGCCGGATTCCGGACGGCGAGATGTGCAAAAGTTTCGGCGTCCGGAGCGAACTTTGCACATCTACTGCAAGGAACAGCTCGGCATGGGTCGACCGAATACGATCGTCGGCGGCGGATGCAACTGGTGCATCGCGCGCTGCGCAGCGGAAACCCCGATGTGGCAAGCATATCGGCAGTTGCGCGGCGCTACGGGTTCCGCGGCCTGGGGCGTTTGGCCGCGAGATTTTCGTGCATATAGTTCGGAGAGCAGCCATCCGCCACTGCGGCGAGGTCTCGGGCTGGGGGATGGCCCGCCTCACATTGCATCGGGTGCCCAGGCGAATATGAAACTTTTGTGACAAGTCGATTCCCAAAGGGATAAGCGTCAGACAATCGTCCTATAAGCATCAGATTCTTCGAAACTTGGCTGAAGGAGGTCCGGGGATGCCGTCGAGCGCCGTTCACACCTTCACCGACCCCGACGATTACGCGGCCTTGATCCCCGCAACGAAGGGCGGGCTAACGGTCATCGGGCGCGGGCATTTCACCGCGCGGCTCACCCGTATCGACCTGCATCGCCGTGGATGCAGCGGTTCTTCGACAACTGCCGCGGGTCGGTCACTCGGCAGTATAGCAGGGCGGGCCTATTGTCACATTCCGCACTGAACCGGGGCCGACCTTGCTGGCGGGCGGTCTGGAAATGCAGCCGACGAGCCTCGTGCGACACAGCGAGGGTAAGAGCTATCATCGCCGCTCATCCGGATTCGCTAGTTACGGCAGCATGTCGCTGCCGGTGGAGGAAATAGCGGCTCTCGGAGAGGCATGGCCGCAGTCGACCTGACACCACCGCGTGATGCAATGCTCATACCCCTGCGCCGGCGGCGATGACACGACTTCAGCGATTGCATGCGGCGGCAGGGCACCTGGCGGAAAACGCCCCCGAAGTCATCGCTAACCCCGAGGCGGCTCGCGGACTGGAGCAGTTGCTAATTGAGGCCGTGGTCGAATGCCTAGCATTGGAGCAGGCTAGCGAGGACAGACCGGCGTTGCGGCAGCACGCGATGATCACTGCGCCGGTTTCGCAGAGCGGTGGAGGAAAATCCCGGTCAAGCGCTTTACATACCTGAGCTCTGCAAGGCGATCGGGGCGTCGGACAGGACATTACGGTTGTGCTGCCAGGAGCAGCTGGGGATGAGCCCCAAGCAATACCTGTTGTTGCGCCGCATGCATCTCGCACGGCGGGCCCTGCGCGACAGCGCCCCTGGCGAGACAACGGTAACAGACATCGCCACGCGCCACGGCTTCTGGCAATTCGGCCGGTTCGCCGGCGAATACAGGTCGCTCTTCGGGGAAGCGCCGTCCACAACCTCCATCGCCGCGAGAATAGCGACAAAGGACGCTCACACTTCGGCATTTCTGCCAAAAGTGAATAGACTGCCGATTTAGCCCCTACCATTATCGCTTGCGCGCGTGCCGAGAGCAGTCGTCGCGCTCGTCAACGAGGAGGTGACAGATGAAGCAACGAGACCTCAGATGGGTGAGGCTCGGTGCGATAGTCGCAGGGTTTTTGTTGGCCGCGTCCGTGCTTCTTGGGCCCGGCGCAGATCAAAGCCGGCGGCGGGCCGTCGGATTAAACCGGCGCGCTGTCGTACGGTCGGGTGCCCGACAACGGGGTGCCCATCTACGAATTGGATAGGCATTCACACAGCAAAAGGGGGACGAGAAGGAGAGTGTACCGCCTGCCTCGTATTGCCAGTACAGCAGCAGCTATGGCGCTGATTTTGTCGGCTTGCGTGCCGGCGCAGCAGTACAACGCGCTGGAAAACGATTACAACCAGCTCAATCAGCAGCTCTCGGGGGAAATCGCGCAACAGCAGGTGCGCATCACGCGGTTGCAGGGAGCGATCAAAGTGGCCGTCAACAGCGATCTGCTGTTTCCCTCGGGCAGCTGGCAGATGCCGCCGCAGGCGGCGCAGCTCATCGCCAGGATGGCCCCAATCCTGGCGCCGTTCCAGCAGACCACGATCATCGTGACGGGGTACACGGACAATGTTCCGATCGGCCCCGAGCTTCGCCAGCAGGGGGTCGAAAACAACCAGCAGCTGTCGCTGAGAAGGGCGCAGACCGTTGCCAATTTCCTCGTCTCTCAAGGGGTCAACCCGAACCTGGTCTCGGCGCAAGGCCTCGGGGATGCAGAGCCGGTCGCCCCGAATGACACGCCACAAGGGCGGGCCCAAAACCGCCGCGTCGAGCTTACCCTGGCCGGCCCCGGTACCTGAGCAGGGACTACAGTCCGAGGGGTGCCAGGGAATGCCTATGGTTACGAATAGGGAGGAAAATGACATGCGCAGATATCGTAACTGGGCACTGATAGGGTTGTGCATCGGCCTCCTCGGGCTTACGGCTTGCACACCGCAACCGACCGGGACCGCGTCGCTGACGTCGGCCCCGACGCTGCAGCCGGGGATGGCGCGGCTTTGGGTTCTGCGGCAGCCGAGTTCGCCGGGGGGCAACGTCGCAGCGGCGGATCCGATGGTCTATGCCAATGGCGCACCCGTGGCTCGAAGCGCACAAGGAACCTACTTTTTTCACGATTTTCAGCCCGGAACCTACCGCCTCACGGTGCAGCCCTACGGGACACCGGCCAACCTGGTCGACACCCTCCAGCTGGCCCCCGGCACGGAAGCTTATGTCCAGGTTCAGGCGGTGGCCAATTGGGAAATGAGCGGCTCCACCGCCATGGGCGCGAGTTTTGCCGTGCTGACGATGCCGGCGGCGGAGGCCAAAGCATACCTTCAGGACATGAAGTATCTCGGTCAGCGCTGACCTTGGAGCCATAGCCCGACAAGTTGGCGGGCGAAAGGAGGGACATGATTGCAGGAGCTCCTGTTCGAGTAGTCTACGTAGTCTGGGTCATGGGTGGGCTTCTCGCTGGCTGCGCCCAGCCCAATCCGAACACTCCGGCCGGCCGATCGGATATCGCCGGCCAGCAATGCACCCTCTGCATTGCAGAGAATCCCGGCGACTACGACGCCTGCCATGCAATCTGTGTTCGGCGGGTGGAGGATGAATCGGCTTATTTGAAGGCGATTGGGCGATGAGTCGGTTCATTCTCGCGATATCCATTGGCGGGTTGCTCTGGATGCCAGTAATGGCAGGTGCCCAAACTCCGACCGCAGCCGCCCCGAGCGCGTCCGCTCCCGGCAAATCGTCCGTCAAGGTCGACATGGTGCCGTCGCTGTTCGTGATGAATGCGCGCGGCGCCAGTCTGCAAGGCCAGACCCTGACATTGGCCGGCATCAGTCCAACCTCGATCGTGTTTGCCGACCGGCCGGTGAGAGCCGCGGGGCACCTGCCGACGGAGGCGCTGCTGGAGGAATGGACCACCGGCGACTTTGCAAAAGACGCCCCGAATGCCACGGTATCGGTGCTGAGCAAGGATGGCGTTTCGGCCCGTGACGTCGTTGTCGAGCTGCGGACCCCGCATCTCGAAGGCGACCGGCTAACGTTTGATGTGCGCGTGCTGGAGGGTGACTTGGCAGGGGCCGACGGCCCAGCCGCAGTGTTTGTCGACATCATTGGCATGCCCCTCACGCCGCTGTCATTTGCCGGCGTGGCCCGCCGCTCGGCACGACGAGCCTATTGGTATGGTGCCGCTGCCGCGCCGTATTACCGACCCTACGGATACCCGGGTTATTACCCACCGCCTTACGCTCCTTATCCTTACCCATACTGATGGTTTAGCAGCTTAGGGGTAGCCGCCCTTGCGAATCAGCAGAAGGGTAACTCAAGGAACATGACTTTGGTTATAGTGAACGCCACTGAACGCGCCGGTCTGGCGGATCTGGCACGCGAGATGGTGTGGATTGAGGGTGGCGAGTTCCGGATGGGCTCCGATGCTCACTACCCGGAAGAGGCCCCGGCGCACCGTGTGCGAGTCAATGGCTTCTTTATCGATCCCTGTCCGGTTACCAACCGCCAGTTTGCTGCCTTTGTCGCTGCCACTGGCTATCGCACGGTCGCCGAGCGCGTACCAAATCCGGCTGACTACCCGGGCGCGTTACCGCATATGCTCAAACCCGGCTCACTGGTTTTCCGCAAGACGCTCGGGCCGGTGGATTTGCGCAATATCTCGAATTGGTGGGAATGGAAGCCGGGCGCGTATTGGCGCCATCCGGAAGGCAAGGGCAGCTCGGTTGCCGGAAGGCTGGATCATCCCGTCGTACAGGTCGCGTTCGCGGACGCAGAAGCCTATGTCGAATGGGCGGGCAAAGCCTTGCCGACCGAGGCGGAGTGGGAGTTCGCAGCGCGCGGCGGATTGGACAGCGCCGAATTTGTCTGGGGTGACGAATTCGCTCCAAAAGGCCGCCAGATGGCAAACACCTGGCAGGGCGAATTCCCTTGGCAAAACCTCCGTGCCGACGGCTTCGAGAGGACCTCGCCGGTCGGCGTCTTCCCGGCAAACGGTTACGGGCTATTCGATATGGCGGGCAATGTCTGGGAATGGACCACCGATTGGTTCAGCGCCCGGCACTTATCGAATACCGAAAGCCCTTGCTGTGTACCGAGCAATCCGCGGGGCGCGCCGGTAGAGGCCAGTCTCGATGCCGCGCAACCGCAATCCTCGATCCCGCACAAGGTCGTCAAGGGTGGCTCCTTTCTCTGTGCGCCGAACTACTGCCGTCGCTATCGCCCGGCCGCGCGCCATGCGCAGCCGATCGATACCGGCATGAGCCATGTTGGTTTCCGCTGCGTCGTGCGAACCTGACCATGACCGATGCCGAGCCACAGAAGCTGAGCCTCCTGGCAAAACTGGTCCTCGGGTTCATCCTGGTGATGATCGTTGCCGGCATCGTGTGGCACGGCGTTTCGATCCCGACCTTCAAGCGCATCTGGCACGATCTCCTCGAGCGGCCGGACGCGCCGATGAGGTTCCGCTTCATCCTGCAGCCGTTGATGGCGGCGATCGCCGCCATCCTGGCTGGCCTCAAGGACGCGCGGACCGGACGCTCACCGTATTTTTGGACCATGCTGGGCGACCCGCGCGAACGCGTCGAACGGCTGGCGGAGGGATTGAACGCAACCGCCAGGATCATCCTTCTCGGCCTCGTGATGGATGCGATCTACCAGATCATAGTACTGCAGCGGTTCTATCCGGCCGAGGCGGTTATCGTCGCCTTGCTGTTCTGTTTTGTCCCGTATGTGATCATCCGCGGGCCGGCCGCGCGCATCGCTCGCCGTTGGCACCGCGCATCCCCCCATCGCCCCTCGTAAGTGCACCGGCATGTCAGATCCACGCAGCGCCCCAGGCGCGGGAAGGTTCGAAGTTAGGGTAACCGCGGACAGCCATTTTGCTTGGCTCCGCACCCGCCTCAGCGTCGAGCGCACGATGATGTCGTGGCTGCGCACGGCAGTGGCCCTGATCGGCTTCGGCTTCGCGATCGTCCAGTACTTGAACCACTTGCAACCGCTCCCCGGAGACCGCCCCACCTATCTTCCAACCGCGCCGGAATATTTGGGGCTCGCGCTGATTTCGTGCGGCGTCCTGGCGCTCGTCATTTCGATTTGGCAGTACTTTTGGACGGTTCGTTATCTGTGGGGCGGGTCGTTCGCGCCAATCGCCGGGCTGACAAAGGAGGGAATGCAATCGCCGGTCATTGCGGTCGCCATCCTCCTCATAGGCATCGGCCTCTTCGCCTTCTTTGCCGTGTTGTTCCGCCTCACCTAGCGGGACAGGCCAAACAACCAAGTCCAATATGCACTTTCGAAACCACCCGACCAACGAAAGGAGATCGAGATGGCTAGATCCAGAACAGCAGCCAAGCCCAACATCGTCGTCATCTGGGGCGACGATATCGGCATCACCAATCTGAGCTGCTACAGCACGGGCTGATGGGCTACCGCACGCCCAATATCGACCGCATCGCCCAGGAGGGCATGCGTTTTACCGACTACTACGGCGAGCAGAGCTGCACGGCCGGACGGTCGTCGTTCATTACCGGTCAGCACGGCTTGCGCACCGGGTTGACCAAGGTCGGCCTGCCGGCCGCCACTGTTGGTCTGCACAAGGAAGACCCGACGATCGCCGAACTGCTGAAGCCGCTGGGCTATGCGACCGCGCAGTTCGGCAAGAACCATCTCGGCGACCGCAACGAATATCTGCCGACCGTGCACGGTTTCGACGAGTTCTACGGCAATTTCTATCACCTGAACGCCGAGGAAGAGCCGGAATTGCCGGATTACCCGAACCCGCGGGATTTTCCGCACTTCCGCGAGAGGTTCGGTCCGCGTGGCGTAATGGACTGCAAGGCCACCGACACCGACGATGCGACGGTCGACCCGCGCTTCGGCAGGGTCGGCAAGCAGACCATCCGCGACACCGGCCCGCTGACCAAGAAGCGGATGGAAACGATCGACGACGACATCGCCGGCCGCGCCGTCGACTACATCAAGCGGCAGGCCCAGGCCGGCCAACCGTTCTTTCTATGGGTCAACTTCACCCATATGCATTTCCGCACGCATGTGAAGCCGGAGAGCCGGGGCCAGTCGGGCCGCTGGCAGAGCGAATACCACGACGTGATGATCGATCACGACAAGAATGTCGGCCAGGTGCTGAAGGCGCTCGATGATGCCGGCATCGCCGACAACACTTTTGTCATGTACAGCACCGACAACGGTCCGCAATATGTTCTCATGGCCGGACGGGGCGATGACGCCGTTCCGCAGCGAGAAGAACACCAATTGGGAGGGCGCCTATCGGGTGCCGTGCGTGGTCCGCTGGCCGGGCAAGATCAAGCCCGGCACCGTGTCGAACGAGATGGTCGCGCATCACGACTGGCTGCCGACATTCCTCGCCATGGCCGGCGATGCCGAGGTCAAGGATAAGCTGTTGAAGGGCCATACGATCGGCGACATGACCTACAAGGTCCATCTCGACGGCTTCAACCTGGTGCCGTACCTGACGGGCGAGGTCGAGAAGAGCCCGCGGGAGTGGTTCCTCTACTGCAATGACGACCAGCAGCTCGTGGCATTGCGCTACGACAATTTTAAGCTGGTGTTCGCGGAGCAGCGGTCGCCCGGCACGTTGCGAGGTCTGGGCGGAGCCGTTCGTCACGCTTCGCGTGCCGAAGATCTTCAATCTCCGCACCGACCCGTTCGAGCGCGCCGACATCACGTCGATCACCTATTAGGATTGGCTTGATCGATCACGTCTACATGATGGTGCCGGCGCAGGCCTTTGTCGGGGAATTCCTGCAGACCTTCCGGGAATATCCGCAGCGCCAGAAGGCCGCCAGCTTCAACCTCGACGAGGTGCTCCGGAAGATGCAGGAGGCTACCCACACGTAACCTCACCGAACCGGATAGGGGCGGCCGTTCGGTGCTTCGGCGGTCCGCCCCTATGGCTGGGAAGAAGCGGCCGATGGAGGGAGGGCGCGGACAGACGCATATGGCTCCGGAAGAGACGAAAACACCGGCTCCCGCTCGATCCAGCCGACGCGGTGCGCGCTTTCTACGAGAGCCATCCGTATCCGGCGCCGATCGACAACCTCGATCGGCATCGCGAGCTCTATCGGAACCCTGATCGGCGCCGGGCATCGTCCCTGTTGCTGTGGCCGACCGAGAAGCAGCGGGTGAACCGAGAGATTCTGATCGCCGGCTGCGGAACATCCCAGGCTGCTATCCATGCTCTGCGCGAGCCCGATGCCCGGGTGACGGCGATCGACATCAGCGAGACGAGCCTGCGCCACGAGCGCGATCTTCAGCAAAAATATGGCCTCCGGAACCTCGATCTGCATCGGCTGGCGATAGAGCAGGTCGGGGAGCTCGGTCAGACATTTGACCAGATCGTCTGTACCGGCGTGCTCCACCATCTCGCCGACCCGGATACCGGCCTCCGGGCGCTGCGCAGTGTCCTTGCGCCCAGTGGCGCTATGCAACTGATGGTCTACGCACCATACGGGCGTGCCGGGATCTATATGATGCAGGATTACTGCCGCCTGCTCGAGGTCGGCGCCACGGAGGAAGAATTGCGCGACCTCGGCGCCGTGATCGGTGCGCTGTCTGCCGACCATCCGATCACCGGCGTGGCGCGACGGGCGAAGGACTTCAGAAATCCGGACGCACTCGCCGATGCGCTGCTCCACCCGCGAGACCGCGCCTATACCGTGCCGCAGATCTATGCCTGGCTCGAGCGGTGCGGCCTGTCATTCTGCCGCTGGTTTGAACAGGCTCCCTATCTCCCGCAATGCGGGGCAATGGTGCGCATGCCACACGCCGCGCGTCTCGTCTCGCTTTCACCGCCACTGCAGCACGCCGCGGTCGAGTTGCTGCGCGGGACCATGGCCAAGCACAACCTCATCGCCTATCGAAACGATCGCCGCGGCGACAGCCAGCCGATCACCTTCGATGGTGATGCGTGGCGGGAGTACGTTCCTCTGCGTCTGCCGTGGACCTTGTGCATTCGGGACCGGGTGCCTCCCGGCTCCGCTGCCGTCCTGATCAATCGGGCCCACACTTATCCCGATCTCGCGCTCCCGATCGATGCGGCACAGGAGCGGGTCTTCGCCGCAATTGACGGCAACCGCTCCGTCGATGAGATCCTGCGGGGGTTCGCAGGAGAGGTTAGCGACGAGCAAGCCTGCAGGTTTATCGAGCGGCTCTGGGATTACGATCAGATCGTGTTCGATGCGACAAGCTCACATTGACCTTTCAGTTTCCCATTGGGCCGGCGCCGACCTTGATGCGAGAGGAGAAGCCAAAGATGCGGCAAATCTGCAAACTGGTCATCGCAGTCTTTGCGAGCATTACCGGAATTGCGTGCGGGCTGCATGCGGCCTCGGCACAGGACGTATCCTCCCCAGGCGGATACCAGTTCTTCGTCACGCCCTATCTGTGGCTCGCCAGCGTCCACGCAACCACAAAGACGCCGCTTGCTCGCGTGCCCGAAGTGAACTCCGACGTCAGCAGCATCGACCTGCTGTCGCATCTCGACGGGGTTCCGGCGATGGGATCATTGGAAGTCCGATACGGGCGCTTGGGCTTCCTCGGCGATGTCATCCATCTGCCCGTGAGCACCGACATCACCACCCGCGACGTCCTGTTTCAGGGCGGCAATGCCAAGATGAGGGCGAATACCGGCACCGGGATGTTTCTTTATCGCGAGTTCGAGGACCCTGTGCAATTCGTGGATGCCGGAATTGGGTTTCGCGCTTGGGGGTTCTCGATGGACGTAAACCTGAACGGCGGGCTCCTTCCCGCGACATCGGTAAACCGCTCCGCCGGCTGGACCGATCCGCTGCTCGGCGGGCGCTATCACCGCGACCTCGGCAACGGCTTCGGCCTGACCGCCTACGGTGATCTCGGCGGGTTCGGGATTGGCGCCCATATCGACTGGCAGCTCATCGGCACGGTCGATTATGCGCCGAACCCTTGGCTGAACCTGCACCTCGGGTATCGCAGTCTCAATTTCAATTACCAGGCCAGCGGCAGCAATCTGGGCTTCAATGTGCATATGCGGGGGCCGATGATTGCCGGAACGTTTCGCTTCTGACCCGATATCGCAAAATGCCGAAATCAAAGGGGGACAGCATATGATGAACATCAGCGCTTCAGGGCATTGGCATACTTGGCGGCTCTTGGCGCGTAGCCACGATCGCGAACGCTCGCCGCTTGCGAGATTCCGGCGGGCTGGGCGGAATGGTGCAGCCGGGTCAAATCATTGGCGGCGGCACCAAGCAAATAGCAGGTGTGCAGCCCGTGGGCGGGTTTCTCCCGAACGCGTCATTGCTCAATCCCGGCGGGACCGGGCAGGCGGACCTCGTTTACCGTAGCCCGACGGCGAATTTCGGGTCGTACAACAAAGTTCTTCTAGAGCCGGTCGCGATCTGGGCGCCACCGGACTCGCAATTGAACACCGTGCCCGTCGACCAGCGGCAAGCCGCGGCCAACACCTTTTATTCCGATCTCTACAATGCGCTCAACAAGCGTTGCCAAATGGTGACTTCACCGTCGCCCGGCACGATGCGGATGCGGTTCGCGCTGGTCGACGCCAAAATCCCGAACTCGACGGTCAATACAGTTGCCACCTACACCCCTTACGCGAGCACCGCCTACAGCCTCGCATCGCTCGCCTTCAACAACGGCGTCGGCTATTTCGCAGGCACCGCGACGGCCGAGGGTTATGCGACGGATACGACGAATGGTGGGCTGCTCTGGGAGGCCGTGGACAAAAGAGGCGGCACCACGGCAGTGGTCGAGAACACGCTCAACAACTGGAATGATGTCGATCACGCCTTCCAGGCCTGGTCCGAGGAGCTTGCGTCGAGAATGCAGGAGCTCGGAGCCTGCCGGTCCTAAGGCGATCTCGCTATTGTGCGCGGCCGTGCAGTGAGACCGCGGCTGACGGCGATTGGCATCGCGGTCGCGCTGACCTCGGGCTGGCTGGCAAGCGAAGCGGGCGCGGATGAGCCGGCGAGCTATGTCGGCGGTCAGATCTGCTCTGGATGCCATGCCACCCAAGCGGAGCTCTGGAAGCAATCGCATCACGCTCTGGCGATGCAAGAAGCGACGGATGCCACGGTCCTCGGCGACTTTTCCGGCGTCCGCTTCGAGCATTCGGGCATCGTCACGACGTTCTCTCGCTCCGGCAATAAATTCCTGGTCCAAACCGACGGCCCGGACGGTGTCCTGCACGAATACGAGATTGCGCACACCTTTGGGATCTACCCTCTGCAACAATATCTGATCGCGTTCCCGGGTGGGCGGTTGCAGGCGCTCGGCATCGCCTGGGATAGCCGGCCAAAAGAACAGGGCGGCCAGCGTTGGCTCCATCTTTATCCGAACCAGAACCTCAAGGCGGGGGACCGGTTGCACTGGACCGGGCGCGACCAGACCTGGAATTATCAGTGCGCCGACTGCCATTCGACCAACCTGCAGAAGAATTACCAACTGTCCAGCGACAGCTATGCGACGAGCTGGACCGACATCGATGTGTCGTGTGAGGCCTGTCACGGTCCAGGTTCGCGCCATGCGACCTGGGCAAAGTCTGCGGAAGGCGGCTCATCCGATCCGAAAAAGGGTCTCACCAATTGGCTGAAGCCGGCTAATGACGGTCATTGGGAGATGAACCCGCAAACCGGGATCGCCCGGCGCACCGAGAGATTGGTGTCGACCGAAGTCGAGACTTGCGGCGCCTGTCACTCCCGACGCAAGATTATTGCACCGAGCCCAGTGCCGGGAGCGGGTTTCCTCGACGGCTACCTTCCGCCGCTGCTCTCCCCCGGTCTCTACCATGCGGACGGGCAGATCGACGGCGAAGCCTACGAGTACGGCTCGTTTCTGCAGAGCCGCATGCATGCCGCCGGGGTCTCCTGCTCCGATTGCCACGACCCGCACAGCGTCAAGCTTCACGCCGACGGCAATGCGCTCTGCGCGCAATGCCACCTCGATCGCGCAAGACCAAGGGGACTTTGCCAAGGCGCTCCGGCACGCGCGGGAGCTGCTTGTCCTCGATCCTCAAGACACGCAGCTCCGCGCGCTGGCCGCGGAACTCGAACGGAAGGCGAAACCCTGATCAGCGGTGCGCGGCGTTGTAGCGGGCCAGCGCCTCGGGGCCGGGGCAGAGCTCGGCTTCCGACAGTGTGTTGAGCGGAGTCTCGATGGTGTCGAGGAGTTCGTGCATGTCGCCGGAATCGGGCTCGACGAACAGGAGGCCGGTGACCACCTCGCCGGCGGCATGGCGCTGCTGCAGATAGGTCAAGGCCGAGATGCGGTCGCAGGGGTCGTAATCCGGGGCAAGCTTCCTCAGCCGCAACACTGAACCGTCATGCTGCACCACCGTTTCGACCGTCCCCGGCGCGTAATCGGCGACGATCTCCTCGCGCCCAAGGATCACGTCAAGCCGGTTGACCGCCTCGTTATGGGCGCGGACGTAATCGAAGCTCTTGGTCAATTCCGGGTTGTTGTTGAAGGCGACGCAAGGCGAGATCACGTCGATGAAGGCCGCGCCCCGGTGCTCGATCGCCCCCTTGATCAGCGGCACCAGCTGCGCCTTGTCGCCCGAGAAGCTGCGCGCCACGTAGGAGGCGCCGAGCTGCAGCGCCAGCGCGACGAGATCGATCGGCGAGTCGGTGTTGACGGCGCCGCGCCGGGCCTTCGAGCCCTTGTCGGCGGTGGCCGAGAACTGGCCCTTGGTGAGCCCGTAGACGCCGTTGTTCTCGACGATGTAGACCATATTGACGGCGCGGCGGATGCAATGCGCAAACTGGCCGAGCCCGATCGAGGCCGAGTCGCCGTCGCCCGAGACGCCGAGATAAACCAGCTCGCGATTGGCGAGGTTGGCGCCCGTCATCACCGACGGCATGCGCCCGTGCACGCTGTTGAAGCCGTGCGACTTGCCGAGAAAATAGGTCGGTGTCTTTGACGAGCAGCCGATGCCGGAGAGCTTGGCGATGCGGTGCGGCGGCAGGCTCAGCTCGAAGCAGGCCTGGATGATCGCGGCGCTGATCAAATCATGGCCGCAGCCGGCGCACAACGTCGAGACCGCCCCCTCGTAATCGCGCCTTGTATAGCCGAGCGCGTTGGTCGGAAGCTTCGGATGGTGCAGGCGGGGCTTGGTGATGTAGGTCATCTGGATCTCAAAGAGAAAACACTTTAACGCGGAGGACGCGAAGGTCTCGCAAAGGTCGCGAAGCCGCCTTCGCGTCCTCTGCGCATCCTTTGCGACCTCTGCGTTAAAGCGTTTGTTTTCACGGCAGGGCTTTTTTCAGCGGGGCGAGGGTGACGACGGAGAGCATGTCGGCGATCGCCTTGACGATAAAGCGCGCGGTGATCGGGGTGCCGTCGTAATGGAGGATCGGAACCAGCCGCGCCGGGTCGATGTCGCCTTCGTTGATCAGCAAGGTGCGCAATTGCGCGTCGCGGTTCTGCTCGACGACAAAGACGCGCTCATGCGCGGCGATGAAATCGAGGATGTCGTCGTGAAACGGGAAGGCGCGGATGCGCATCGTGTCGAGATGGATGCCGCGCGCTTCGAGCGCTTCGAGCGCTTCGCTCATCGCCGGCGCGGTCGAGCCGAAATAGAGCGCGCCGAGGCGGGTCGGCTCGCGTGCCGGCTGCTTGATCGGGGCCGGCACGAGCCGCTTGGCGGTCTCGAACTTGCGCAACAGCCGCTGCATGTTGTCGACGTAGTCGGGGCCTTCCTCGGAGTAACGCGCGTAGCGGTCCTTGCTGGTGCCGCGCGTAAAGAAGGCGCCGCGCGTCGGGTGAGTCCCGGGATAGGTGCGATAGGGGATGCCGTCGCCGTCGACATCGAGATAGCGGCCGAAATCGGTTCCGGCCTCGAGCATCTCGGCGGTCATGATCTTGCCGTGGTCGTAACGCCGGCCTTCGTCCCAAGATAGCGGTTCGCACAGCCAGTCGTTCATCCCGATGTCGAGGTCGAGCATGACAAACACCGGTGTCTGCAGCCGGTCGGCGAGATCGAGCGCGTCGGCGGCAAAGGTGAAGCTCTCGCGCGGGTCCTCGGGGAACAGCAGGACATGCTTGGTGTCGCCGTGCGAGGCATAGGCGCAGGACAGGATGTCGGCCTGCTGGGTGCGCGTCGGCATGCCGGTCGACGGGCTGCCGCGCTGGACATCGAAGATGACCGCCGGGATTTCGGCGAAATAGGCGAGGCCGATGAATTCCTGCATCAGCGAGATCCCGGGGCCGGCGGTTGCGGTGAAGGCCCGCGCGCCGTTCCAGGCGGCGCCGACCACGATGCCGATCGAGGCCAGCTCGTCCTCGGCCTGGATGATCGCGTAGCGCTTTTTCTTGGTGTCGGGATCGTGGCGATAGCGCCGGCAATGCGCGGCGAAAGCCTCGGCGAGCGAGGAGGAGGGGGTGATCGGGTACCATGCGGCGACGGTTGCGCCGCCAAAGACGCAGCCCAGCGCCGCAGCGTCGTTGCCGTTCATGAAGACGCGGTCGCCGACCTCGTCGACCGCCTTCAGGCGCAGGCCGATCGGGCAATCGAGGGCGGAGAGAGCCCAGTCGCGGCCGAGATGGAGGGCGTGCAGATTGGGCTTGATCAAGGTGTCCTTGCCGCGGAACTGCTCGCCGATCAGCTTCTCGATCGCCGGCACGTCGATGTCCAATAGCGCCGACAGCACCCCCAGGTAGATGATGTTCTTGAACAGCTGCCGCTGCCGGGCGTCGGTGTATTCCTGGTTGCAGATCGCGGTCAGCGGCGCCCCGATGACGTTGATGTCTTCGCGGAATTTCGAAGGCGGCAGGGGTTTGGTCGAAGTCGTAGAAAAGATAGCCGCCGGGCTCGATCTCGGCGACGTCCTGATCCCAGGTTTCGGGGTTCATCGCGACCATCATGTCGACCCCGCCGCGCCGGCCGAGATGGCCGCTCTGATTGATCCGCACCTCGTACCAGGTCGGCAGGCCCTGGATGTTCGACGGGAAAATGTTGCGCGAGCTCGCCGGGATCCCCATCCGCAGGATCGACTTGGCGAACAGCGAATTGGCGCTCGCCGAGCCGGACCCGTTGACGTTGGCGAATTTGACGACGAAGTCGTTGACGCTGTGGATCGCGGCGATTTCGAGGTTCGACTGTATTGCCATCGGCTCAGAGCCTGAAAGTGATCGTCGCTTGTTCGTCACCCCCGCGAAAGCGGGGGCCCAGGGGCCTAGGCGGGGTGCTGGCCTCCCCTGGGTCCCCGCTTTCGAGGCCGTCAGGAAATTGACGACTGGCCGGATCGGAGCCGGTGCGTCCTTCGAGACAGCCGCTTCGCGGCTTCCTCAGGATGAGGTTTTTTCTTAATGCCATCAAAGAACTACCTCATCCTGAGGAGGCGCGCAGCGCCGTCTCGAAGGACGCAGGATACCGATGCAGCTCAGAAACCCTGCGTTCTGCCGATTTCCTGACAGCCGCTTTCGCGGGGACGACGGGGGAGAGAGCTAGCGGCTGCGGCATGCCGGGCCGGCTTGGGTGATGTCGAGAAGAAATTTGCGCATGTCCCAGGCCCCGGTCGGGCAGCGCTCGGCGCACAACCCGCAATGCAGGCAGACATCCTCGTCCTTGACCATGATGCGCCCGGTCTTCAGCGAATCTCCGATGTAGAGGTCCTGCTCGAGGTTGAGCGCCGGCGCCATCAGCCGGGTGCGCAAATCCTCCTCGGCGCCGTTCTCGGTGAAGGTGATGCAATCCATCGGGCAGATGTCGACGCAGGCGTCGCATTCGATGCACAAGGACCCGGTGAAGACTGTCTGCACGTCGCAATTGAGGCAGCGCTCGGCCTCGAGAAAAGCCAGCTTCTCGTCATAGCCGAGTTCGACCTCGACCCGAATGTCCTTGAGCGCCACCGCGGTGTCCCGGAGCGGCACCCGGTAACGCAGGTCGTTCGAGATGTCGTTGTCGTAGCTCCACTCGTGGATTCCCATCTTCTGGCTGACCAGGGTCACGCCGGGGGGCGGCCGGTCGCCCACATCCTCGCCGTGGCACAATTTGTCGATCGAGATCGCGGCATCGTGGCCGTGCGCGACCGCCCAGATGATGTTCTTCGGCCCAAAGGCGGCATCGCCGCCGAAGAAGACGTTGGGCAGGGTCGATTGCATCGTCTTCGGGTCGACCTTGGGCATGCCCCAGCGGTCGAACTCGATCCCGATGTCGCGCTCGATCCACGGAAAGGCGTTCTCCTGACCGACCGCGATCAAGACATCGTCGCAGGGGATGTGGACATCGGGCTCGCCGGTCGCGACGAGGTTGCGGCGGCCGCGGGGGTCGAATTCGGCGCGTGACCTTCTCGAACAATACGCCGGTCAACCGGCCCCCTTCACGGGTGAATTCCTTCGGCACCAGCCAGTTGAGGATCGGGATGCCCTCATGCATCGCGTCCTCCTTCTCCCATACCGAGGCCTTCATCTCCTCAAAGCCGCTGCGCACGACGACGGTCACCTCCTCGCCGCCGAGGCGTCGCGAAGAGCGGCAGCAATCCATCGCCGTGTTGCCGCCGCCCAGCACCACGACACGGCGGCCGATCTTGTCGATGTGGCCGAACGAGACGCTGGACAGCCAGTCGATGCCGATATGGATGTGCCCCGCCGCCTCGTGGCGGCCCGGGACGTCGAGGTCACGCCCGCGCGGCGCGCCGCAGCCGATAAAGACCGCGTCCCAGTCATGGCTCAGCAATGCCTTTAGGCTGCCGACGAATTCCCCGAACCGGGTCTCGACGCCCATGTCGAGGATCAGCTCGACCTCCTCGTCGGTCACGGTCTCCGGCAGGCGGAAGCGCGGGATCTGCGTCCGCATCATCCCGCCGCCCTTTACGTCGCCGTCGAACAACACGCAGTGATAGCCGAGCGGCATCAGGTCGCGCGCGACCGTCAAAGAGGCCGGGCCTGCGCCGACGAGAGCAATGCGCTTGCCGTTCTTCTCCCGCGGGATGGCCGGCAGGTAGGGGCGGATGTCGCCCTTGTTGTCGGCCGCGACGCGCTTCAGGCGGCAGATCGCGACCGGCTCATTTTCGACCCGGCCGCGGCGGCAGGCCGGCTCGCACGGACGGTCGCAGGTGCGCCCGAGGATGCCGGGGAAAACGTTCGACTCCCAATTAACCATAAATGCGTCGGTGTAGCGCCGATCGGCAATCAGCCGGATGTATTCGGGCACCGGGGTATGCGCCGGGCATGCCCATTGGCAGTCGACGACCTTATGAAAATAGTCCGGGTTACCGATGTCGGTAGGCTGCACTAGGCTCCTCCTGGGTGACGGCGGCTCGCCTCCGGTCACCGGGGCGGCTTATACTTGCTATCGTATGTGACCGTCATCTCCGCTTTCGCCCGGTCCGCCATGCTCGTTCCGCAGGCCCTCGCTCAGGCTGCGGCAGCTTGCCTCATCCCCGCGCTACGCGCAACGGCGCCGAGGCAAAAACGAGAATCGCTCCGATCCGTTCCCGGCCGCCGGCCATAACATGCCAGCCGCGCCTTTCGGCAACGTAAACCCTGAGGCGGCTTACGCGGGTGGCGGGGACAGGTGAGCGACTTTGGGGATGACCTCGCGCGCGAGCAGCTGCATCGAATGATGCCAGGCCTCGGGGTTCTCGCTGTAATCGAAGCAGAAGAGGAGGACCGCGCCGAACCCGCCGACCTCGTCGTGCATCCGCTCGATCTTCTCGACAACGGTAGCGGGCGAGCCGATCAGCCAATTGTGCCGGGCGCAATATTCGGGCGTGATGTCGCTGTCGGGCACCTCCGGGTCGTGCTTCAGGAATTGGATGACGCCGACATCCGTCAGCAGCGGCAGAAAATATTCCCGCATCATCCGCCCCATCATCCCCCCGACCGACAGCCGCCAAGCCTCGGCGTCGCTGTCGGCGACAAAGATCTCGCGCACGAGCCGCCAGTCGGCGCGGCTGGGCTTGCGGCCGGTGCGCCGCGCGCCTTCCTCGACCGACTCCCAATGACTGGCGACATAGGTGGGGTTCAGGTTCAGGCTCATCGGCAAGAAGCCGTGCTCGCCGGCGAGCTTCAGGGTGTCCGAGCCCTTGCTGACGCCGGCGACCCCGATCGGCGGATAGGGCTTTTGCAGCGGTCTGATGTGCGGCCGCAAGGTGCGCAGCATCAGGTCGGTCTTGGTGACCTTCCAATATTTGCCGGCGTAGTCGAAGGGCTCCTCGGCGGTCCACAGCTTGAGGATGATGTCGAGCGCCTCCCGCGTCATCTCGCGGTGCTGCCCGGCGGTGCCGTCGACGTTGAACATCGCCCAATCGCTCGGCAAGCCGCTGGCGGCGACGCCGAAGTTGAGCCGGCCCTGCGCCATGTGGTCGAGCATCGCGACGCGGTTGGCGAGCTCGGCCGGATGGTGGTACGGCAACAGAAAGCCGCCGGGGGCGAGGCGGATGTGGCGGGTCTCCATCAGCGCTTGCGCGATCAGCAGGTCGGGCGAGGGATGCGGTTCCCAGGGGGCGGTGTGGTGCTCCCCGATCCAGGCCTCGGCGAAGCCGAGCTCATCAGCCCAGCGCAGGGTCTGCAAATCCCATTGGTGACCGTCATAGAGGCCACGCTCCGGCGGGTGCGAGGGCATCGTGAACAGGCCGTATTGCATCGGGACCTCCCGGCTATGGGGCAAACGCGCATTTTTATGCGGGCAGTTTAAGGGAGCGGCATCGGGTTGGCACGCCGTTCGCGATCACAGCTTTGCTGAGTTTTTAGTTAATTTGTGTCGTTCGGTGTCAGAATTGTATCAGCATGTGACCAACGGGGCCAAAATCTGCCTTTTTTCCGCCGCAGGTGGGCGAGATTGTCGCACCCACCTCGATCCCAGCTGCCTCGTTTCCGGCGGCTGGCCTCAAGACACCGCCTAGGATGGAGGGTCAAAAATGACCAAGGCCACCTTGTCCCGCCGCCGCGCACGCAGGCGGCACGTCCGGGAAAAGGCGATGATCGATCATCTGGTTCGCGCCGTATTTTTGAAATCTGAAGAGCAAGGAACAACCCACTCCCCGATGACCGCTTCCGGCTTTTCGGTGGAGGAGCAGGTGCGCAAGCAGTGGCAGCCGGGCCCGGGGGGTCTTGCGGTCTTCTGAGGGAGCCGCCCTTGCCGATATAAGACTTGCCGCACGAAGAGCCGGTGTTTTTCGCCGGCTCTTTTTTTTGCCTAAGTATCCGGCTCTTTTTTTGCCCAAGTATATTGAACACGGGTCGGGAGGAGACGATGACATTGAATTTCATGGATCGCCGCGCCTTCTGACGTCTCTATCCGCGATTGCAGCACTCGGCGCCCCTACGGCTTTCCCAGGAGCGCGTAGCACGCGGTCGGAAGGGCCGCTCGATCGGCCCTCGCATTGACGCGCTCCCGGGTCGCCCATAAGTATCCGCGCGCGACGCGGCGCGGCAGGTTGTCGCCATGCTGCCCAGGAAGGACCCGATGAAGCCGAACCGGACCCCGGCCAACCCTTGTTTTTCCTCCGGGCCCTGCGCCAAGCGGCCCGGCTGGTCGCCGGCCGCGCTGGAGCAGGCCTTGGTCGGGCGGTCGCATCGCTCGGGCGTCGGGCTGGCGCGGCTCGTCGAGGTCATCGACCGGTCGCGCGCGATCCTGGGCATTCCCGCCGATTGGCGGGTCGGCATCGTCGCCGGCTCCGATACCGGGGCGATCGAGATCGCGATGTGGTCGCTGCTCGGCGCCCGCGGTGTCGATATGCTCGCCTGGGAGAATTTCGGCGAGGGCTGGGTCGCCGATGTCGCGCAGCTGAAGCTCGACGACGTCCGGGTCCTGCAGGTGCCTTACGGCAAGCTTCCCGACCTGTCGAAGGTCGATCCGGCCCGAGATGTCGTCTTCCCCTGGAACGGCACGACATCGGGAGTGCGGGTGCCGAACGGCGACTGGATCGCCGCCGACCGGCGAGGCTTGGCCATTTGCGATGCGACTTCGGCCGTCTTTGCGATGCGGCTCCCTTGGGACAAGCTCGATGTCGCCACATGGTCATGGCAGAAATCCCTGGGCGGCGAAGGAGGGCATGGCATGCTGGCGCTGTCGCCGCGGGCCGTCGAACGGCTCGAGAGCTACACCCCGCCCTGGCCGCTGCCCAAGCTGTTCCGGCTGACCGCGAAGGGCAAGCTGATCGAGGGGGTATTCCGCGGCGAGACCATCAACACGCCGTCGATGCTGTGCGCCGAGGATGCGCTCGAACTCGCTGAAATGGGCGGAAACGATCGGCGGCCTGGAGGGCTTAGTCGCCCGGTCGGAGCGAAATCTCGCGGCGCTCATGGGCTGGGTAGAGAGTTGCGCCTGGGCCGATCCGCTCGCCGAGGACCCGGCGACGATCTCCTGCACCTCGCCGCAGTTCAAGATCACCGACCCGTGGTTCACCAAATTGTCGCCGGAGGACCGGTTCCAGAATGTGCGGGCAATGACGCGGCGCCTCGAAGAGGAGGGCGCGGCCTACGACGTGGCGAGCCACCGAGCCTCCCCGCCGGGCCTGCGGATCTGGACGGGACCGACGGTCGAAACCTCCGATGTGGAGGCGCTCCTGCCGTGGCTCGACTGGGCCTGGGACGAGCAGCGCCGAGCGGCGAAAGCCGCTTGAGTCAGACGTCTCGTCCGCGTAACCGATTTCCTATCCATTTCGGTGTAATCGGGCCGGGTTGATGTTCGACCGGAGTGGTGAATGCCGAAAGTGCTGATTTCGGATGCTTTGAGCCCGCGCGCGGCCGAGATATTGAGCGCGCGCGGGATCGAGTCGAATTCTCCCCCGGCATGACTGCCGGGGAGCTCGAGGCGCGCATCGCCGGCTATCACGGGCTCGCGGTGCGCTCGGCGACGAAGGTCACCGGCGAGCTGCTGAGCCGCGCCGAGAAGCTGAAGGTCATCGGCCGGGCCGGCATCGGGGTGGACAACATCGACGTGGCGGCGGCGACGGAGCGCGGCATCGTCGTCATGAACACGCCCTATGGCAATTCGATCACCGCCGCCGAGCACACGATCGCGATGCTGTTCGCGCTGTGCCGGCAGATCCCGGCCGCCGACCGCTCAACCCAGGCCGGGAAATGGGAGAAGTCGCGCTTTATGGGGGTCGAGCTGACCGGCAAGACGCTCGGCATAATCGGCTGCGGCAATGTCGGCTCGATCGTCGCCGACCGGGCGCTCGGATTGCGGATGAAGGTGATTGCTTACGATCCCTTTCTGCCGCCCGAGCGGGCCGTCACGCTCGGCATCGAGAAGGTGCCGCTCGACGCGCTGCTCCGCCGCGCCGACTTCATCACCCTCCACACCCCGCTGACCGAGGCCACGAAGGACCTGATCGACGCCGCGTGCGCTCGCCAAGACGAGGCCGGGGGTCCGCCTCGTCAACTGCGCCCGCGGCGGTCTGGTCGTCGAGAGCGACCTCGCCGCGGCCCTCGACAGCGGTCATGTCGCCGGCGCCGCGATCGATGTCTTTGTCGACGAGCCGGCGCTGAAGAACCCGCTGTTCGGCCGCGACAATGTCGTCGCCACGCCGCATCTCGGCGCCGCAACCGCCGAGGCGCAGGAGAACGTCGCGCTGGAGATCGCCGGGCAGATGGCCGATTTCCTGCTGACCGGCGCCGTCTCGAACGCGGTCAACATGCCCTCGCTGACGGCCGAGGAGGCAAAGCGGCTCGACCCCTACATGAAGCTCGCCGAGCAGCTCGGCAGCTTTGCCGGGCAGCTGACCGAGACTGGGATAACCGCTGTCGCGGTCGAATATGAAGGTGCGGTCGCCGACCTCAACGTCAAGCCGCTGACCGCGATCGCGCTGACCGGGTTGCTGTCGCCGCAGCTCGCCACGGTAAACATGGTCAACGCTCCGGTGATCTGCCGCGAGCGGGACATCCGGGTCAGCGAGACGCGGCGCGCCGAACCGGTCGATTACCAGACCCTGATCCGGGTCATCGTCACGACGGAGCGCCGAACCCGAGAGATCGCCGGCACTTTGTTCGCCGGCGACAAGCCGCGCATCGTGGCGGTCGAGGGGATCGCGCTCGAAGCCGAGCTCGGCGGCAGCATGCTGTTCGTGCGCAATTACGACAAGCCCGGCTTTATCGGCGCGCTCGGCAACGCGCTCGGGGCGGCCGAGGTCAATATCGCCACCTTCCACCTCGGGCGGACCGGCCCCGGGCAGGACGCGATCTGCGCTGGTCGAGGTCGACCAGCGATCACCTCGGCGGTCCTCGACACGGTCCGCGCGCTGCCCAACGTGATCCAGGTGAAGGCGCTACGGTTTTAACGGGGGCACCACGGAGACACAAAGGACGCGGAGGGATAGGATATTTCGTTTCTGCGTGTACTCCGTGCCGCCGTGGTTCAAACTCACAGCACGATGAGCGAAGCCCCGCATCCGGCTCTGCTGCCGACCGGCATGCACGACCTTCTCCCGCCCGAGGCGGAAATCGAGGCGGCTGTCGTCTCGCAATTGATGGCCACCCTCGCCTCGCATGGCTATGAACGGGTCAAGCCGCCGCTCGTCGAATTCGAGGAGAACCTGCTGTCGGGCGCCGGCGCGGCGATGGCGGCCACGACCTTCCGGCTGATGGACCCGGTCTCGCACCGGATGATCGGCGTGCGCGCCGACATGACGCCGCAGATCGCCCGCATCGCCGCCACCCGCCTCGGGGATGCGCCGCGCCCGCTGCGGCTCAGCTATGCCGGCCAGGTGCTGCGCGTGACCGGCTCCGAGATCCGCCCCGAGCGCCAAGTCGGCCAGGTCGGCGCCGAGCTGATCGGCGCCGCGGGCGCGGCCGCGGATGTCGAGGCGATCGCCGTTGCCGGCGAGGCGCTGGCCGCGATCGGGCTGCCCCATTTGTCGGTCGACCTCACCCTGCCGACACTGGTGCCGGCAATGGCCGAGGCCTACGGCATAGCCGGCGCGCGAGCGGCGGCCTTGCGCGCGGCGCTCGACCACAAGGATGCCGCCGCGGTGGCGGCGGTGGCCGGCGCGGCGGGGGAGCTGTTTGGCGAGCTGCTGGCGGCGGCCGGGCCGGCCGCGACGGCGCTGGGCGCGCTCGACCGGCTCGATTTGCCGGACGCGCGCCAGGGACGAGCGCATGCGGCTGGGCGAGCGTGCTCGATGGCTTGGCGGCGGCGGCGCCCGAGCTCAAGGTGACCGTCGATCCGGTCGAGAACCGCGGCTTCGAATACCATACCGGGATCAGCTTTACCTTTTTCGCGCGGCTCTGCCGCGACCTTGGCCCGGTCGGCGAGCTCGGCCGCGGCGGGCGCTACGATGCCGGCGACCTTGCCGCGCCGGAGCCGGCCACCGGCTTCACCCTCTACACTGACACGATCCTGCGCACTTTGCCGAAGACGGCGGCGCCGCGTCGGCTGTTGCTGCCGTTCGGCGCGGATCGCGCGCGCGGCCGCAGCGCTGCGCGAAGCCGGCTGGGTCACGGTCGCCGTGCTCGAGCCGCGGTCGCGACGGTCGGGCCGAAGCGCGGCGCCTCGGATGCGGCCATGTGCTGCGAGAACGGCGAGCCGGTGGCGCTGGAATAGGCGAGGCCGCGAGATGGGCAATGTCGCCGTGGTCGGCGCGCAATGGGGCGACGAGGGCAAGGGCAAGATCGTCGACTGGCTGTCGGAGCGGGCCGACGTCGTCGTGCGCTTTCAAGGCGGCCACAACGCCGGCCACACGCTCGTCATCGGCAATGTCGAGTACAAGCTGAGCCTCCTGCCCTCAGGGGTGGTTCGGCCGGGCAAGCTGTCGATCATCGGCAACGGGGTGGTTGTCGATCCTTGGGCGCTGCTCGGCGAGATCGAGGCGATCCGGGCCAAGGGCGTCGATGTCGGCCCGCACAATTTGAAGCTCGCCGAAAACGCCGCCCTGATCCTGCCGTCGCACGGCGCGCTCGACCGGGCTCGCGAGGAGCGGCTGAGCGACAGCAGGATCGGCACGACCGGCCGCGGCATCGGCCCGGCCTATGAGGACAAGGTGGGCCGCCGGGCGCTCAGGGTTTGCGATCTCGCCGATCCGGAGTGCCCTCGAAGCGCGGCTCGACCAGCTTTTGCTGCACCACAACGCGTTGCTGCGCGGGCTCGACAAGCCCGAAATCGATACGCGGCGAGCTGCTGACCGAGCTCCGCCGCGATCGCGCCGCAAATCCTGCCCTATGCCGAACCGGTATGGCGCGTGCTCGACGACGCCAGGCGGAGAGGCCGCCGCATCCTTTTCGAAGGCGCCCAGGGCGCCATGCTCGATGTCGATCACGGCACCTATCCCTACGTCACCTCCTCGAACACGCTGGCGGGGCAGGCAGCCGCAGGTTCCGGCATCGCCCCCGGCGCAGTCGGCTTCGTGCTCGGCATCACCAAGGCCTATACGACCCGGGTGGGCAGCGGCCCGTTCCCCAGCGAGCTCAACGACGAGATCGGCCGCACCCTCGGCGAGCGGGGCCGCGAATTCGGCGTGGTGACCGGACGGCCAGCGGCGCTGCGGCTGGTTCGACGCGGTGGCGGTGCGGCAGGCGATCAAGATCGGCGGCATCGACGGCATCGCGCTGACCAAGCTCGACGTGCTCGACGGTTTCGACGAGGTCAAGGTTCTGCGTCGCCTATCGCCGCGAGGGGCAGACCTACGACTATTTTCCCGCGGGGATGACGGCCCAGGCCGAGATCGAGCCGGTCTATGAGAGTGCCGTCGGATGGGGCGAAAGCACGCGCGGCGCCCGCTCCTGGGCCGACCTGCCGGCGAACGCGATCAAATACATCCGGCGGATCGAGGAGCTGATCGGGGCGCCGGTGGCCTTGTTGTCGACGAGCCCGGAGCGCGACGACACCGTGCTGGTGCGCGAACCCTTTCGCGGACTGAGCGACGAGATCAGCGGGAGCCGCGGGGCTTGGGGAGTGGTGGGCACTTTGCCGCGCCCGAGATGATCGCCGATATAGCCGTCGACATGCGTGACCAGGGCGTCTATGCGGTCGGCAAAGTAATGGTCCGCGCCGGAAACCTTGCGAAAGTCGATCTTGATGTCGCGCTGGTGGGACAGTTTGGTGACGAGCTTCTGCACGGCTTCGACAGGGACCACCGCGTCCTGGTCGCCTTGCAGGATCAGGCCCGATGACGGGCACGGGGCGAGGAAGGTGAAGTCGTACATGTTGGCGGGCGGCGCGATCGAGATGAAGCTCTCGATCTCCGGCCGCCGCATCAGCAACTGCATGCCGATCCAGGCGCCGAACGAGAAGCCGGCGACCCAGCAGGAGCCGCGCGTTGGGGTTGTAGGTCTGCAGCCAATCGAGCGCCGAGGCGGCGTCGGAGAGTTCGCCTTCGCCGCGGTCGAAGCTGCCCTGGCTGCGCCCGACACCGCGGAAATTGAACCGCAAGGTCGAGAAGCCGCGCCGCACAAAGCACTGATACAGGGCGTACACGACCTTGTTGTTCATCGTGCCGCCGTGCTGCGGATGCGGGTGAAGCACGAGCGCCATCGGCGCGGCCCCGGCCCGGACATGGTGATAGCGCGCCTCGATTCGGCCGTCCGGGCCGTTGATGATCACGTCAGGCATGGTCGATCCAGCTCAAATCCCACTAAGCCGGTCGGACATTGCCGGGCTCGGGGTAACTCGCGTCGCCCGGAATTCTTGATCACTTTCGTCGGACAATTATATCTTCACTCGAACCGTCGCGAGGCGGCGTGTTCCCGCGCGGCAGCGCTAAGGCTAACATAGATAGTGATAGCGATGCTTTTGAAAAACCTTCGGGAAGAAATAGATGCAACCCTGGCCCGCGATCCGGCCGCCCGGTCGCGCCTCGAAGTGGTGCTGTGCTATCCCGGATTTCACGCGCTGTTGTTCCACCGCCTCGCCCATTGGCTCTGGCAACACCGCTGGTTCCTCGCCGGACGGTTTGTCTCGCACCTCGGTCGGGTATTGACCGGCATCGAGATCCATCCGGGCGCGCTCGTCGGCAAGCGGGTCTTCATCGATCACGGGATGGGTGTCGTGATCGGCGAGACCGCCGAAGTCGGCGACGACGTCACCCTCTACCAGGGGGTAACGCTCGGCGGGACATCGCTCGCGCGCGGGCAAAAGCGGCATCCGACGATCGGCAACGGCGTGATCGTCAGCTCCGGCGCCCAAGTCCTCGGCCCCTTCCGGGTCGGAGATGGAGCGCGCATCGGGGCGCAGGCGGTGGTGCTTTCCGAGGTGCCGGCGGGAGCGACGATGGTCGGCATCCCGGCGCGGCCGGTGGGGGCGCGGAGCCCGCAGCCGCGCGCCGAACTGGAATTCCAGCCCTATGCGATTTGCGGTGACGTGCCCGATCCGGTGGCCCGTGCGCTCGCCGGGTTGTTGGACGAAGTCACCAATCTGCAGGCGCGCATCGCGGAGCTCGAACAGGAGCGGGCGCTGCCGAAGTCCGCCCTGGAGCCGGTATCGGGCGAGGGGCCTGCATTGCGGCTCGTCGCGAGCGGCCGCAACGGCGCGGACGGCGATTGATGCGAAGCGGTCCGAGGGCGAGTTCATGAGGCTGAGCACAAAGGGGCGGTACGCCGTCATGGCGATGGTCGATCTCGCCCAGCACAGCAAGGGCGAGCCGGTCGCGCTCGCCGAGATCGCCGAACGCCAGGAGATCTCGCTGTCCTATCTCGAGCAGCTCTTCGCGATGCTGCGCAAGGGAGGGCTGGTCAAGAGCGTGCGCGGTCCGGGCGGCGGCTACCTGCTCGCCCGCAACGGCGTCGAAACCCGCATCGCCGACATCATCCTGGCGGTCGACGAGCCAATCCGTGCGACCCGCTGCACCCCCGGAGCCCCAGTCGGCTGCCGCGGCAACCGCACCCGGTGCCAGACCCACGACCTGTGGGAGGAGCTCGGCAATCAGATCCATCTCTATTTGAGCTCGGTTTCTCTCGCCGATGTCTGCGAGCGCCGTGTACTCGGCACCAGCGGCCGCCTTTATTGCGAGCGCCTCGCCGCGGCGACGGGCACGCGATGAGCGCCGGCCGACCGAGCCGCGGTCCTGCCGTGCGCGGCGAAACTTATCTCGACTGGAACGCGACGGCGCCGCTGCGGCCCGAGGCGGCTGCCGCGATTTCCGCGGCGCTGGCGCGCTGCGGCAACCCGTCCTCGGTTCACCGCTGGGGGCGGGCGGCGCGGCGATGTGTCGAGCGGTCGCGCGAGACCGATTGCTGCCCTCCTCGGCGGCGTCGATCCCAGCAATATCATTTTTGTCAGCGGCGGCACCGAGGCGAACCACCTCGCCTTGCGTGGAGCCGGCTATGAACGCGTATTGGTTTCGGCGGTCGAGCACCACTCGGTCCGCGACGCCGTTGCCGGTGCCGAGACGATCCCGGTCGACGATGACGGCGTCGTAGTGCTGGGCGAGCTCGACAGGTGCCTCGCGGCAGACGCGCGGCCGGCGCTGGTTTCAGTGATGCTCGCGAACAACGAGACCGGCGTCATCCAACCGGTCGCCGAAATCGCGGTCATCGCGAAAAAATACGGCGCGCTGGTTCATTGCGATGCCGTGCAGGCCGCCGGAAAGATCCCGCTCGGCGCCGCCGGAGGCGCCGACCTCGTCAGCTTGTCGGCGCACAAGCTCGGCGGCCCGCCCGGGATCGGCGCCTTGGCGGTCGCCGGCCGGCCCGATCTCTCGCCGATGTTCCGCGGCGGCGGCCAGGAACGGGGGCGACGTGCCGGGACCGAGAACCTTCCGGGGATTGCCGGGTTCGCCGCTGCCGCCGCCGAGGCTGCGGACGGAATGACGGGATATGAGCGGATCCGCCAATTGCGCGACGAATTGGAGGCCGGTATCGCCGCGGTCGCCCCCGATGCGGTCGTGCTCGGCGCCGGAGCCCCCCGATTGCCGAACACGTCGGCGATCGCCATGCCCGGCGTCCCCGCCGAAACCCAGGTGATCGCGCTCGATCTCGACGGCGTCATGGTGAGCGCCGGGGCGGCCTGCTCCTCCGGCAAGGTCGGGCCGAGCCACGTGCTGGCGGCGATGCGGGTCCCGCCCGAGATTGCCGCATCGACGATCCGGGTCAGCCTCGGCTGGAGCTCCGCGGAGGCCGACATCGCTCATTTCCTGCGGGCCTGGACGGCTCTATACCACCGTCGCCGGGGCTCTGTTCAAGGTATGCGCGCAGCATGATTCAGGTTCTCGCCCATTCGGCCAAAAGCAACCCCGCCGCCAATGCGCCCCCGGTCTATCTCGACAATCAGTCCTCGACCCGGGTCGATCCGCGGGTGCTGGAGGCGATGCTGCCGTATTTCACCGAGGAGTTCGGCAATCCGCACAGCGCCAGCCATCCTTATGGCCGGAAGGCCGCAGAGGCGATCGAACGGGCGCGCGGCGAGGTCGCTGCGCTGATCTCGGCCGACCCGCGCGAGATCGTGTTCACCTCCGGGGCTACCGAATTCGAACAATCTGGCGATCAAGGGCGCCGCCCTCTTTGCCCGCGCCCATCCCCGCGGCGGACAAGCCCGCGACCACATCGTGACCCTGCAGACCGAGCACAAATGCGTGCTGGAGAGCTGCAAGGCGTTGGAGCGCGAAGGCTTCGCGGTGACCTGGCTGCCGGCCGAGCCGAACGGCCTGGTGTCGCTCTCGGCCCTCGCCGAGGCCATGACCGAGCGCACCTTGCTGGTATCGGTGATGGCGGCGCACAACGAGATCGGCGTCATCCAGCCCTTGGCCGAGATCGGCGCGCTGTGCCGCGCCAAGGGCGCGTTGCTCCATACCGATGCGGCGCAGGCCTTCGGCAAGATCCCGCTCGAGGTCGAAGCGATGGGGATCGACTTGTTGTCGATTTCCGGCCACAAGATCTACGGCCCGAAAGGCGTCGGGGCGCTCTACATCAGGCGGCGGCCGCGCGTGCGCCTGATGCCGCTGATCGACGGCGGAGGGCAAGAGCGCGGCTTGCGCTCGGGAACATTGCCGACGCCGCTCTGCGTCGGGCTCGGTCGCGCCGCGGCGATCGCCGGCGCCGAGATGCCGCGCGAGGCGGAGCGGCTGCGCCAGCTCCGCGACCGGCTGTGGACGAGCCTGTCTCGCCGCCTTCCGGGGCTGCGTCTCAATGGCGATCCCAAACGGCGTCTGCCCGGCAGCCTCAATCTGAGCGTTCCGGGGATTTCCGCGCAGGAGCTGATCGAAGCCGCACCCGCCATTGCGATATCGACCGGGTCGGCCTGCACCTCGGCAGCCGTTGAGCCGTCTTATGTGCTGCGGGCGCTGGGCCTCTCCGATGCGCTGGCGAACTCGGCGATCCGGATCGGTCTCGGCCGGTTTACGACAATTTCCGATGTCGATTTCGCGGCCGACGTGCTGGTTGCGGCCGCGGCGAGGCTGACACCGGACGCAACAATTCCCAAATAACCACTAATGTTTTTGGCTGCCGGCGCCGAGGCGCCGGCGCGGAGATCGAATGATGGTGAGAAAGCAGGCCTTATCGGTGACCGATGCCGCAGCGGCGCATATCCAGGCGCTGCTAGCGAAGCGCGGCAAGCCCTCTGTCGGGGTGCGCATCGGGGTACGCTCGCGCGGCTGCTCGGGGTTGAGCTATACGCTCGAATACGCCGACGAGCAGGGCAAGTTCGACGAAATCGTCGAGGACAAGGGGGTCACGATCCTGATCGACCCGAAAGCCGTCATGTTCATCCTCGGCACCGAGATGGATTACGTCGAGGAAAAGCTGCAGAGCGGCTTCACCTTCCACAATCCCAACGAGAAAGGCCGTTGCGGCTGCGGCGAATCCTTCCACGTGTGAAGGCTTGCCCGGATGAAGGCTCAGGCGCACATTTTAACCCTCTCCCCCGCCGGCCGGGGGAGAGGGCAGGGTGAGGGGGACGGTGTGCCAGACTCCGGCCTCACCCACCTCACCTTCCCATCGCTGCGCGATGGGCCGCCTCCCTCTCCCCCCTAAAGGGCGGAGAGGGGCTTGATCGACGCTGAGAGTTGGTTCGGGTGAAGCTGTTCCAGATCGAAGAGCCGGAGGGCGGGGCGGCAGATCCGAGCGCGCCGGGAGCCGCAATCGGCCTCAATGCGAGCGGCGCAGAGGTCGAGGTGGCGTTTGCGGTAGGCGGCAACGCGATCGTTCTCGACGACCGCGAGGGTTTCGAACGGATGGTGCCGGTGCCCGCCGCGGCAGCTGGAGCCGCCGAGTGGCGAGCTGCCTTCGAAGCGGCGCGTGTCCGAGCCGAGCGTGCCCTCTCCCGCCCGGTAACGCATGCCGTCGTGCTGCTCGCCCAACACCCCAGCGGTGATGACGAGGACCGGTTGCGCGAGGGGGCGGGACTGGCAGGGCTCTGCGTATTGCGCTTCGCGGCAACCGCCGCTGGTTTGGACAGTGCCGTCGCGGCCGCTGTTCTCGCCGAAGATTTGGCGCCGCGCCCGGATTTCGGCGCGTGATGCCGAAGATGATTTTCATCGAGCGTGATGGGACGCGGCGCGAGGTCGATGCGCCGCTCGGCGCCTCCGTGCTCGACGTGGCGCGGCGCCATGATATCGACATCGAAGGCGCCTGCGAGGGCTCGCTCGCCTGCTCGACCTGCCACGTCATCATCGATCCCGAATGGTACGAGCTGCTGAAGGAGGCGAGCGAGGACGAGGAAGATATGCTGGACCTCGCCTTCAACCTGACCGGGACCTCGCGGCTCGGCTGCCAGATCGTCATCACCGAGGAGCTCGACGGGTTGACGGTGCGGCTGCCCGCGGCGACCCGCAATCTGCTGCGCGGCTGAGCGCCCAAGCTGGAGATGAGCGGCGAGACGGCCCTGTTCCCGCGGCTGGTGGCGGCGGCCGGCGAGGCGTGGCGCGCCTATATCCGGCACCCCTTTGTGCTGCAGCTCGCGACCGGCGAGCTCCCCGAGGCGTGCTTCCGCCGTTATCTCGTGCAGGATTATCTGTTTTTGATCCATTTCGCCCGCGCCTGGGGCCTCGCGGTCTATAAATCCGATCGGCTTGACGAGATGCGCCGGGCGCAGCGCCTGGTCGCGGCGACGCTCGATGTCGAGATCGGGCTCCACATCGAGTATTGCCGCGGTTGGGGACTGTCCGAAGCCGCGATGGCCGCCGAGCCGGAAGCCGCGGCGACGATCGCCTATACCCGTTTTGTGCTCGACCGCGGCCTCGCCGGCGACCGGCTCGACCTCGAAGTGGCGCTGGCGCCGTGCATCGTCGGCTATGCGGTGATCGCGGCGGAGCGGATGGCCGATCCCGCCACCAAGCTCGACGGAAACCGCTACCGCGAATGGCTCGAAATGTATTCCGGGCCGGAGTACCAGGAATTGGCGAGGGAGGCCGAAGCGGCGCTCGACGGGCAGTTTGCCCGGCGCGGCGGGGAAGGGCGCCTCCCCGCGCTCGCCGCCGCTTTTGCCACCGCCGCCCGGCTCGAGGCCGATTTTTGGCAGATGGGGCTGGAGGCGCCGCGGTGACATCGCCCGCGCTGGACCTCGCCGGCGACCCGTCCGGCCACCGCATCGTCGTCGCGATGTCGGGCGGGGTCGATTCCTCGGTCGCCGCGGCTCTTCTGGCCGAGCAGGGGTTCGAGGTCGTCGGCATCACCCTGCAGCTCTACGATCACGGCGCCGCGGCGGGCCGCAAAGGCGCGTGCTGCGCCGGGCGCGACATCTACGATGCCGCGCGCGTCGCCGAACGGCTCGGCATCGCGCATTACGTGCTCGACTACGAGAGTCGGTTCCGTGCGGCGGTGATCGAGGATTTTGTCGAGAGCTATGCCCGCGGCGAGACGCCGGTCCCCTGCATCCGCTGCAACCAGCGGGTCAAGTTCCGCGACCTGTTGGAGGCGGCGCGCGATCTCGGCGCCTCGGCCCTGGCCACCGGGCACTACGTGCGCCGGGTCGTGGGGCCGGACGGGCCCGAACTGCACCGCGCGCGCGACACGACCCGGGACCAGAGCTATTTTCTGTTTGCCACAACGCAGGCGGAGCTCGAGCTCCTGCGCTTTCCGCTGGGCGGCCTCACCAAGGCCGAGACCCGGGAAGCGGCGCGCCGTCTCGCTCTTCCGGTCGCCGACAAGGCGGACAGCCAGGACATCTGCTTTGTCCCGGACGGGTCTTACTCCCGCCTCGTCGAGCAGCTGCGGCCCGGGGCAGGCGAGCCGGGCGACATCGTCGACCGCAGCGGCCGCATCCTCGGCCGCCACGCGGGCATCGCGCGCTTTACCGTCGGACAGCGCAAGGGGCTCGGCATTGCCGCCGACGAGCCGCTCTATGTGTTGCGGATCGACCCTGGGCGGCGGCGCGTCGTCGTCGGCCCGCGCGCCGCCCTGGCCGAGACGCGGCTGCTGCTCGGCGAGGTGAACTGGCTCGGCGCGCCCGTCGCCGACGGCATCGCGGTCACAGCCAAGCTGCGCTCGGCCCAGCCGCCGGTGCCGGGCCGGCTTTACGGCGGCGCCGAGCCGGGTGAGGCCGAACTCGTGCTCGGCGCGCCGGCCGGCGCCGTAGCACCCGGCCAAGCCGCCGTGCTCTACGACAATGAGCGCGTGCTCGGCGGCGGCTGGATCCGCCGCCGCGCTGCCGCTGCGGCTTGACCCGCACCCGCCCATCTCCTATATCCCGACCCCCGACGAGCGCGTGTGGCGGGATAGCTCAGCTGGTTAGAGCAGGGGAATCATAATCCCAAGGTCGGGGGTTCAAATCCCTCTCCCGCTACCACAATTGATCAAGTACCTAGGCATCAAAAAGGTTGTTCAAAGCGGCCTTTTTGGTCGCAAGATGGTCGCAACGAGAGCCAAGGAGATCTGCCATTTTCCAACGGCTACCAAAAACTCCATGCGACCAAGGGTCCGGCCGGTAATGACTTCAACCCTCGCCATCGCACCGTCTCAGCACCGGTGCAAGCCCTGTTACCTTGCACCAGTGTTTACCAGCCCGACCCGCCTCCGCTACGCAAGGCGGCCTTCACCGGACGATTGCCGGGCCCCCAATATGCGGCCAGCAAAATCCCGGTGTCGCGGTTTTCGCTGCGCGCAGCAGCGGCTTGTGTCTGACGTTCCCTGAAGCAGATCCGGATCAAACCAAACGATCACCGGGAATGCATTCGTGGCGATATAGATTAGGACGAAAATCAAACGGTTTAGTGCGCTACCCGGCTCTCTTCATAGAGCGCATTGCTCGTCCAATGAAATTTGACGATGCTGGCGGAACCCAATCCCGACAACGTCGAGACCAATACCACATTGCCGCCGCGGCCGATCGTCATCGTTGCTCCGGGACCGACAATCAATGTCAACTTCTTGTTCCAGCCGGTCGAGAGCGGCATCGTGCGCACTGTTCCGATGGCTCCGGTGCCGCCTGTAAAACTGATCGTTGGCGACACACAGCCCGACCCGGGAGTGCTCAGACGGTAACCGGTAACATGACCACCGCGATTGACGGACACCGTTCGCGTCGGAGCGATACTGCAGCCAGTAAAGGTTGCGGCCGCCACGCCATTGGTGTAGCCGCTCCCCGCTGCGGTGATCTCAACGGAATAGACCCCGGTGCCAGCGGCAGATTGCTCATACGTCTTGATATTGGAGAAATTGTTGGTGCCGAGCACACCCACGACCTCGGCCCAAGGCGGGATCACTAAGGTCGTGGTGCTGTCGAGGATGTTGATGTCGACACCCCTTTGCAATTCAGGGCCTGGCAAGGCGACAGTATTGTTGTCCATCCGGGCGCTGTCCGCCTCGATAAACAGGGCCTTATCGGCATCGCAGCCCTGTACATTATTGTTTGCGACCGAGACGTTCAGCCCGCCATTGTAGACCCGCAGACCGTAGACCCCGCTGCCGGGGCAACCCAATCGGTTACCCTCGATCACCAGCGAATTGGTGTACCCGGCAATGCCATAGCCGTCACCGGCAGCCTCGGCGGCATTCGCGTGGATTTGCGCTTCGGTGTTTGAGGAGATCGTTGCCCCTCGAATATCGGAATAATTCGACGCGCCGATGTTGATGCCGACCTGATTGCCCTCGAACGTACCGCCGCGAATATGTGCACCCAGCGAGGTTCCCACATCGAGACCGGCCCAGCCGCCGCTGGAATAGAGGTTGTTCCATTGGCAGTCAAAACACGGGCCAAGAAAACCCCCGCCGTAATCGCCAGCGACGTTGTTATTGACGGCAATCGAGTTGGATACGATCGCGTCATTCGCCTGCACCACAATCCCATACCGGTAATTGTCTCGGGCGGTCACGTTCGTCACTAACAGATGGGAGACCGGCGCGCGGCCGGGGCCATAGATCGGTTGCCTCGGGTCGCCGCCGACATAATCCTCGATCCAGCCACGCGCCACAAACCCGGAAGAACCATTTGACGAGAACTCGCCGCCCCGGATCGTGATATATTGGAACCGATCGGCAACCGGGGTCGCGCCCGGCGTATAAAAGACGTTCATC
The DNA here is from genome assembly GCA_963836845.1 of uncultured Alphaproteobacteria bacterium. Lineage (GTDB taxonomy): Bacteria > Pseudomonadota > Alphaproteobacteria > ATCC43930 > CGMCC-115725 > AP-15. The sequence goes on from CAWILK010000017.1 coordinate 90,781, forward strand.
CCGTTGCCGGTGTTTTCCACAGCCGTGGTATTTTCGGCTTTAAGCCGCCATGCTGCAGTCGTTACGACAATGCCGTCACTGTTATTGCCGCGGACCACAACATCGATCAAATCGGAGGTGGTGGCCGCTGCTTCATCGACCGATTTGTCCAGCCCGAGCCCGACCCCTTTGGAATTCTGGACGACGATGTTGCGCAGGTGAACATTCGAGTATTGTCCGATGTTCAATGCGGTAGATGCCGTGCTTTCAATGCCCTTGTTGCCGTCGATCGTCAGATCGGAGATCCAGCTGTTTGCGCAACCTGTTTCGGCGGTGCTGTAGCAATGCAATACCCCGCCCGTCGCCAATGAGGAGGGCAACCGCAAAATCTTGGTTGGGGCAGGCCCGTCGCCGAACACCGCCAAGGGCGACGGCAGTGCAATGTCATCAATCGCATAAACGCGCGACCCCAGACGGCACGCCACCCCGCGTGCGGCCGAGGCGGCAAAACACGCGGTCACCGCCATTGTATCATTGGCAGTGCCATTGCCAGCCGCCCCGAATTGCTCCGGGGTGACCGTCGCGGTCAGGATGTTGATGCCGCCGCTCGTGGCGATAGGGTTGATATGGTTATAGGCCCGACGGACAGCCCTCATAATTGCTTGTGCGGAGTTATTGACCGTACTAGGAGCTTGGTTTTCCGGAAAGCCATGCGGCGGACGGGCATTATTGCGGGCGTCGTTTTCGCTGCACGATCTGGAACTGATGTCTGCCGCAAGGCTCGGACCAGCCGCCGCGAGCGTCAATAGGGCAGCAAAAACCGTCGTGGTAGTAAATTCATTGATCAATCTGGGCTCCTTAGTCGCTATCGTAATTATTGACGGGCTCGCCGGGCCTCGATGAACCCGGAGGACGACCAAGCCCGGATCCCCAAAGGAGCGGAATGGGTCATGGCAGCGCAGTAGCGGGCGGGGATGGGAAAAATTTGCACACGATCGACCTCGGCACTGGATTAGGGTGTTCTTGGTAGCAGGCATTAGCGAAATGAACGACTTAGGGCTCATTCTCAAGGAAGTCATAAATGCTAAGTTCGAGGGTTGAAATCCCCTCTCCCATTACCATCCCGTGTGGATCAGAGGAGCTGCGGCAGCTCGGTCAGTGCCGACACGGTATGGTCGGGGGTGTGGCCCAGCTCCTCGGCGCGGCCTCGCAGCATGCGAAAGATCGCCGAAGCCCCGAGCGGCGCGGCGGCCGGGGCGTCTCCGCCGGGGCGGCGGATCCAGGCTACCCTGAAACCAAAGGCCTTGGCGCCGATTACGTCAAAACCGTTTGACGAGACGAACAACATCTCTGGCTTCGCGATTCCGAGCACTGTTTCGACGAGAGCGTAGCAGACCGGGGCGGGCTTGTAGGTCCGCACGCGATCGACGCTGATCACGGTCTCGATCCAGCGGCCGAGCCCCGAGTTGCGGACCAGCGTCTCCAGCATCATCGGACTGCCGTTCGACAGGATCGCGAGGCGATTGCCGGCGAGCGCGGCGAGCGCGGCCGGCACTTCAGGGTAGGGCTCGAGGTGGAGATATTGCTCCATCAGCGGGTCCTTGACGGTCTCGGCCGGCTCGAAACCGGCCGCGCCCAGCGCAAAATCCAGCGCGGCGCGGGTCACCTCCCAAAAATCCTGATATTCCTGCACGAGGCTGCGCAACCAGCTGTATTCGAGCTGCTTGAGGCGCCAGATCTGGGTGATCAGCTCGCCCTTGCCGGGACACAGCTCCTCGGCTTTCGCGAGCACCGACTGGGTATCGTAGAGAGTGCCGTAAGCGTCAAACACCAGGGCTCGGATCGTCACTGTCGCGGGCTCCCTGCGTCGCTGCCAGTCATCGTCGGGGGGCGGCCGTCAACAGCGCCTGCTGCGGCGCATCGGGCCTGCCGAAGAACCGATAATCCCCGCCCTTCCTGGTGAACAGCGCCCACGCTTTATGCCCTCCTGCCGAAAACAGGACGTAAATAAAGTTTCCCGGGCAGTTATGGGGCTGGCAGACCTCGTAAAGCTCGTAATTTTCACCGGGGGCGGTGACGATTTGACCGGGGGTATCGACACCGTCGCGCTTCTTCAGGTACCTGCGGAGCCAGGGCGCCAAATTCGGTTCGCCGCGGAACAGCGCGTCGAAGGAGTGTCGGTAGGTCACATTATCGAGCTGCTGAAACAAATACGGCAGCTTGGAAGCGGCCTCGGCGCCGATCGCGAACACTGCAAGCTGCGTCGAGAGCAGCGCAGCCGCCAACCCGCGACTCGCTCGGAGACCGCCCTCACCCGACAAAATTCTCATATCGAAAGATGGCCACAGCGCGGTTGCGCACGAGTAACATATAGAGGCGAATTGCAGCCTGATTTCAGCTTGTCGGCGGCTTCGGCCAGATCTCGAGGGAGGGTTCGATGGCGGAGAGGATACCGTTTCTCAATGCACGCTATAGCGCCTATCACCACCGCGAGCGGCCTGGAGAAGACGAGGAGCTCGCCCGCGTCGGGCCGGGCACGCCCTGCGGCGAATACCTTCGGCGCTTCTGGCAGCCGGTCATCCTCGCGAAAGAGCTGGGCGACCTGCCGCGGCGCGTGCGCATAATGGGCGAGGACCTCGTCGCTTTCCGCGACCGCAGCGGCGCGATCGGCCTGTTGGAGCTGCATTGCCCGCATCGCGGCACCTCGCTGGAATTCGGCCTGATCGCTGATAAGGGGATCCGCTGCTGCTATCACGGCTGGCTGCTCGACGTCGACGGCACGATCCTCGAAACTCCGGGGGAACCGGCGCGACAGCACCTTGAAGGATCGCCTCTTTCACGGCGCCTATCCGATGCGCGAACACCAGGGGCTGGTGTTCGCTTATATGGGCCCGCCCGACAAGCAGCCCGATTTTCCCGATGCTCGATACCTACGACCTGCCGGGCTACCGAATGGCGGCGCGCGCGCCCACCGCTGTGGGAATGCAATTGGCTGCAGGTCAAGGAAAACAGCATGGACCCGGCGCATCTCGCCTTTCTCCACACTCTGCCCGGGCAGCGAGGGGTTTACCGAGGATCTGGGCGACGCTCGGCGAGTGGGATTGGATGGAGACCCCGGCGGGCATGGTGTACATCGACACGCGGCGCCAAGGCGACCGCGTGTGGGTGCGCGTCGCCGATTTCATTCCGCCCAACATCCACCAATTCCCGCCGAATGCCGACCCGATGGCGAAGCGGAACAGCATCAACCGGCCGGCCGCGACGACCTGGGCGGTGCCGCTGGACGATACCCATACGATGCAGATCGGCTATTACCGAGCGCCCGAAGGCGGCGAAATGCGGCGCGGCGCAGGCTTTGGCCAGGACGCCAGCCGGTCTTACGAGGAACGTCAGCGCATCCCGGGCGATTACGACGCTCAGGTCAGCATCCATGGCGGCATCGCCCGGCACCGCCTCGAACATCTCGCCTCGACCGACCGCGGCGTCACGATGCTGCGCAACATGATCCGGCGCGGCATCCGCGCGGTGCAAAGCGGCGAGGATCCCCGCCACAACGGCACGCGGCAACGGCAAGGTCATCGCCACCTATGGCCATGACAGGGTAGTATCCGGCATACCGCCGGCCGCAACCCCGGAAGAGGACAAGCGGCTGTTGCGCGAGGTGGCGCGCGATGTGGTCAACGGGATGATCGGCAGCGCCGCTCACGCCTGACGGAGCGGGTTCAGCGGTCGCGCCGCGGCGGCATCGTCAGAAAGGCGTTCACGACGTGCCACAGCTGGTGCCGGTTGTGGCCGAAAACGAGCGCATGCGCCGCGCCCGGCAATACGACGAACTGCCGGTCGGGGTTGGGCAGCTGGCGGAAGAAGTCGAGCAGATCCTCCTCGCTGGCGATGCCGTCATGCTCGCCGCGCACGATCATGACCGGCGCCTCGACCTTGCGCGGGATCGACGACCGGCAGGTTCGCGGTCATGTCGAGATAGGTTCCGGTCGGCACCTGGTCGCCGAAGACGAGCTCGGCATCGGCCAGCGCCTCGGCGACGGCAGGGTCGCTCGTTCCCGGGTGATCCCGGGTAAAGATGCTGCGGATCATCGCGCGGTCGCGCAGTCGACGGTTGTGGGTGCGAAAATATTCGAGCTGCTCGGCACGCTTCGCCAGGGTCGGCGAGTTCCTGCCGGTATAGGTGAAGGCGTTCAGCACGAGCCGATCGACGCGCTCCGGCCTTGCCATCGCAAAAGCGGCGGCGCGCAATGCGCCCGAGGATTCGCCCATGAAATGCATCCGCTGCTGGCCGGTTTCGCGGATCACCAGCGCCGTCGCCGCGATCAGGTCCTCGACCCCGCTCGCGATGTCGGAATTGCCCTCGGTGCGCGACGAGCGGCCGTAATTTTCGTGGTCCATCGTCCACACGTCAAAGCCGAGGCCGGCAAACACGTTCATCGCCGAGTACTCGCCGCCGCCGGGGACGTCGAGGTCGAAAGAGGACAGCGCCGGAATTCGACGACCCGTGGACGAGAAACAGCACCGGGCGGGGCGCTTCGTCCCGAGGCGCGGCTCGGGCATTTGCGATAGACGGCGAGCGAAACCTCGCCTTTCGTCACGGTATAGTCGGTGCGAGAAGGCGGCGCTTGCCGAATGTCGTCCATGGAACGGTTCCCTCCGATGCCGGTGCGCTATAATCGAGGACCGCGGGGGGAATATCAACATACCGGAATGAGGAAAACGCTATGGCTTTGACGCTCGAAGAGGCCAATCGCGTACTACGCGGCGCCTTGGCGAAAGCTCAGGAGCTCAACATCAAGATCAGCGCCGCGGTTTGCGACAGCGGCGGCCGGCTGATCGCACTGCAGCGCATGGACAACGCGATCTGGGCGAGTGCCTACGGCAGCCAGGGCAAGGCCGTGGCTTCGGCCGCGTTCGGCCGCCCAAGCGGCGAAATGGCGGATCAGGGCCGATCAGCCGACGCCGCGCGGCATCGCGATCGCGGAGGGCGGCCATATGATCATGGGCCAGGGTGCCGTCCCGATCATCCGCAACGGCGTCGTCGAAGGCGCCTGCGGCGTCGGCGGCGGCACCTCGCAGCAGGATGAAGACTGCGCCCGCGCCGGCGTCGCGCAATTGTAGAGAGAGGGCCGGTTTAAGCTGGGCTGACCTCGACCGGGGTGTCGTTGAAGCAGGCGCCTTCGGCGAGGTCGGCCTTGAGATCGGCGGAGACGAGGGCCGAGATCGTCTGACCGGTGCGGCTCGTCATCAGCCAGGCGCCCTTCTCGCTCGCGACGACGCCGGGCGGCACGCCGTCGGTGACTTCGAGACCGCAGGAAAACCTCGCCGCGGTCGTTCCACACCCGCACATCAGTGCCGCTCGCAAGCCGCCGCTCGCGCCGCATCCTCAGGCATTCATCAACAGCGGCGGCGCCTTGCGCGACCCGGCGAGATCGCCGAGGGTCGAGGAGATGCGCTTGTCGGAGGCCGGCGAAATCAGCAACAGCGGATAGGAGGCCTCGCGTTCGCGCCATCCGGGCAGCAATGCCGCGGCGCCCCAGCGCTCGGCCAGGGTTTCGGACTTGAGCTCGATCTTGCCGGAGGGCGTGGCCGGAAAGAGGTTGTCGAAGAGGACCAGCGGTTTGCCGTCGCGGCCCGGTAATCTGCAGCGCCTTCCCGGTCGGGATCCTGCTCGGCCTCACGCCGCCGAGACGCGGGTCGGCGATATCGAGCGCATCGTCCATCAGTTCCTCGTCCGTCGCCTTGAAGCACGGCTCGGCAAAGCCGAAGCGGGCGGCGAGGCGCCGGAAGATCTCGGTGTTCGGCAAGGATTCGCCGACCGGCGGGATCACCGGCTCGGCGCGCTGCAGCCAATGGTGACCGTAGGACGGATAGAGATCGGCGTATTCGAAATGCGTCGCTGCCGGCAGGACCACATCGCAATGCGCCATGCTCTCGGTCATCGTCAGCTCGATGCCGACCGAAAACACGTCCTCGCGCGCCAGCCCCCGCCGCATCCGGTTCTGGTCGGGATGCACGACGATCGGATTGTGATTGTAGATAAACAGCGCGCGCAATGGCGGGGCGATGTCGTCGTTGACGAGATGGCGGCCGATATCGTTGATGTTGAGCGTGCGGGTGCCTGCAGGAATCAGGTCCGAGCGCTGCAATTTCGCCAGGGTCTTGGGGAAGGCATTGCCCGCGCTGAGGACGATGCCGCTGCCGCCGCCGAGCTTGCCGAGCAGCGCCGGCAGCGCAATTGCCGCTCGGATGCCGCTGCCGCCATTGCGGCCGCGCTCGAGCCCGTTGCCGGGCGCCAGCACGAGGGGATCGGCTTCGGCCAGCCACCGCGCAGAGCCTCAGGATCTGGCTTTCGGCGACACCGCAGGCCGCAGCTGCGCGGGATGCCGGCCACTCCCGGGCCAACGCCATGAACTCCTCTGACGCCCAGCACATGGGCGGCGATGAACGACGTCGTCGAGCGACCCCGAGCGCTCCAGTTCCGCGGCGACGCGACCAGGCGAGCAGCGACATCGGTGCCGGGCAGCAATTGCAAATGGAGGTCCGCTTGCTCGGCGATCTTCGTGCGCAGCGGGTCGATGACGACGAGCTTGCCGCCGGCGCGCTTGGCCTTGCGGATCGCTGCGGACGAGGTGGAGGTTGGCGACCGTCGCGTTGTTGCCCCAGACGACATTGAGCTGCCGCATGCTCGGCGAACTCGGGCGGGCATCCGGGGACCGCGCCGTAGGTTCCGGCCCAGGCTTCGCTGCGCACACCGCCGCACAGATGCCCGGCGGTAGAGCTGGGTGGCGCCGAGCCGGTTGAAGAACCGCGCCGACATGCTGTCGCCGGCGAGCAAGCCGTGCGGGCCGGCGTAGTTGAGCGGCATCACCGCCTGCGGCCCCCAGCGGCGGATCACCTCGCTGGCTCGCTCGTGGATTTCGTCCAGCGCATCTTCCCATGAGATGCGCTCGAATTGTCCGGAGCCTCTTGGGCCCGGCGCGGCGCAGCGGGTGCAGCAGGCGCTGCGGCCCGTGGACGAACGCGCCCATGTCGCGCGCGACCTTGTTGCAGATCACCCCGGCCGTATAGGGCAGCGCCCCCGACCCGCGCACCTTGACGACGCGGCCGTTCTCGACGCCAACAGTAAGGCTGCAGGTATCGGGGCAGTCGAAGGTGCAGACGCTCGCGCGTTCTTCCAGCATGATCGGAACCTCCTCATCGCCACCAATACCATCGTGCGCCGCTTTGCCCAAGCTTCACCGCCGCCGGTAATGTCGAGCGAGGTCAATGGCAAGGCCAATCGTCGCCGCCACAATCTTTAATTGTTTCATCCATTAATCAAATGTCTATCTGCAGCGAATTTGCAGCAAGACTCTACGAGAAGTTGAAATCATGCGATCTTGCCGTGCCGAGCCGAAACTCGCCGCGACAGAGAACATGCAACCTGAACACGGCGATTTAGGATCGATGCTTCAGTCCTTCCCACTCGTTACTACGCCCCGCCACCCGCGCCGGCGCTCGATCGTCAAGTGAGACATAAGATCGTGGCAATTTTACCGTTGCTGCAGATCATCCGCGCAGGTGTGTTTTTCTCTCTGCTCCGCAAATTTGGGCGGCGGTCATCTAGTGGTACGAACCAACAAATGCGTCCGACGCTCGCTTTATTAATTGTCGCCCCCGCGAAAGCGGGGGCCCAGCGGGGCGGGCACGCTACTGGCCGCCCTGGGATGCCCGCTTTCGCGGGCATGACGGAGGAGATGGCGAGGGTGCGGAGCGTTAGAAGCGCGCCATTAGCCTGGTCTAGTGAATAAAATCTGACGCCTGATACCTGTGCCTAGGGTCGGCTCGGGGGCAAGGGCCGTCCTCGCCGTTAAGGAAAGCGAGGGTCGGCAATGGGTGGAAAGCTGCCCTTCGTCCAGCCTATCCGAGGTGGCCCTTTTGAGCCATAGTCCCTGCTCGCCGTCAGAGCGAGAGGCCGGGCATCAGGCGACGCGATTTCATAATTTTTCTCGCCGGCGCGATGGCGGTTTGAGCTGGTCGTCAACCTCAACACCGCCAAGGCGCTCGGCCTGACGGTCCCGCCCTCGATCCTCGCCGGCACCGACGAAGTCAAGAATGAGGCCCTCGATGTGCGCAACCCATCAGAGCCCGCGGTCCGCCCGGACTGCACCAATAGGTCGGACACTGATTGCAAGCGACACCTGCGCCACGCATAACCTGACCACTTGCAGGGCGGGGGCGATCCACACATGAACCGCCTTTCTGTCGCCGGCGCTCTCGCGCTCGCGGTTCTCGCCGTCGCCGTCCAGCACGGGGCGGGCGCGCAACCGGCGGACAAGGTGGCACGAGTTGGGGTGTTGTGGCCGGGCGAGTTGTCGCCCGCCGCCACGCAACTTTTCGCACGTTTTCGCGAGGCATTGCGCGGTCTCGGCTGGGTCGAGGGCCGCAACCTCGCTCTCGATTTTCGCGCCGCAGAGGGTCGCTCGGAGCGGCTGCCGGAGCTCGCCGCGGCGCTGGTCGAGACACAGCCTGACGTCATTCTGACGACGGCTCCGCAGGCTCTTCAGCGGGCGACCGCAACCATTCCGATCGTGTTCGTAGCGGCGGCCGAACCCGTCAGAAACGGGCTTGTTCGCAGCCTCTCGCGGCCCGGCGGCAACCTCACCGGATCGGCGGACATGCCCCTCGAGCTCCACGCGAAGCGTCTAGAGGTACTGAAGGATGCCTTCCCCCGGGTGAGGCGGATCGCGGTCGTATGGAACCCGACCAACGTCCTGGTCTACGACGCCGCGGGCGAGCTCCGAGCAGCTGGGCCGGCCCTGGGGGTCGAGCTTGATTTATCGAGATCCGCCGCCGCGAGGAGTTCCCTGCGGTCTTCCGCCAAATCGAACAGTCCGGCGCCGATGCGCTCTCGTTTCTCGGAGACACGACGGTGCTCGCCCCCAACACCGGGACACGATCGCGCTGGCGGCCACGAACCGCCTTCCCGCGATCTATCCCTACCGGCGCTACGTCGACGCTGGCGGTCTCCTCTCCTACGGGTCGAACATCGGGGACTTCTTCGCCCGCGCCGCGACCACCGTAGACAAGGTCCTCAAGGGCGCCAAGCCCGCTGATCTGCCGGTCGAGCAGCCGACCAAGTTCGAGCTCGTCATTAATTTGAAGACCGCCCGCGCCATGGGGTTCGACTTTCCGCAGGCGTTCCTGGAGCGCGCCGACGAGGTTATCGAGTAAGGCAGGCGAGCGCCCGCTTTGGGTCGGTTTGAGCCGTTGACTGGGGGGCGAGGGCGGTCGATGATCTCGACGAGCCGCGGAATGGCTTCACAGGGTCGTTTTGGGTCATTCCCGATTTGCCCGGCCGGTGAGGCCCACCCTTCGAAAGCGGTCATTAACGGCCTGAAGCCCGACACCCGACACTGCGCCTATTTCAGCGCTGCCGCTGGTAGGTCGACGGGCAGAGGAATATCCTCGTCCATGAGGGGCTGCCGCTCCTCGGAGCCGAGGATCACCGCATGGACGTAGCGGCGTGGCTGCGCGGGCTGGGGCTTGAACAATACGCGCCAGCATTCCGCGACAACGATATCGATGGCGAGGTCCTACCGGAGCTGACGGCAGACGACCTGAAGGAGCTCGGCGTGACCTCTGTCGGCCACCGCCGCAAGCTGCTCGACGCGATCGCCGCCCTGGGGACGGAGCCCCCGACGCTGATGTGGCTCAATCAGCAGCGAGCGCGACATCTGCTCCCACCTCACCTCCGCAATCGACGCCGAACGCCGGCAGCTGACGGTGATGTTCTGCGACCTGGTCGGCTCGACCGCGCTGTCGACGCGGTTCGACCCGGAGGATCTGCGCGAGCTGATCGGCGACTATCACCGCGTGCGTCGCCGAGACGGTCGGCCGCTTCGACGGCTTTGTCGCCAAATACATGGGCGACGGGGTGCTGATCTATTTCGGCTATCCGCAGGCGCATGAGGACGATGCCGAGCGGGCGGTGCGCGCCGGGCTGGCGGTGATCGAGGCGGTCGGCGCCTCGATGACCGCACGCGCCAGTTGCAAGTGCGCGATCGGCATCGCCACCGGGCTCGCCGTGGTCGGCGATCTGATCGGCGAGGGTGCCGCGCAGGAGCGCGGCGTCGTCGGCGAGACGCCGAACCTCGCCGCCCGGCTGCAGGCGCTTGGCCGCGCCGAACACGCTGGTCATCGCCGAAGCACGCGCCGGCAGGTCGGCGGGCTGTTCGATCTCGACGATCTCGGCCCGCAAGCGCTCGCCGGCTTTGCCGAGCCGCAACCGGCCTGGCGGGTGCTCGGCGAGAGCGGGGTGGTGAGCCGCTTCGAGGCGTTGCGCTCGGGGGCGACGCCGCTCGTCGGGCGTGAGGAGGAAGTCGAGCTGCTGCTGCGCCGCTGGCAGCAGGCGAAGAGCGGCGAAGGGCGGGTGGTGCTGATCTCCGGCGAGCCGGGCATCGGCAAGTCGCGGCTGACGGCGGCGCTTTCCGAGCACATCGGAACCGAGCCCCATACCCGCCTGCGCTATTTCTGCTCGCCGCACCACCAGGACAGCGCGCTCTATCCCTTCATCGCGCAGCTCGAACGCGCCGCCGGGTTTGCCCGCGACGACACGGTCGAAGCAGAAGCTCGGCAAACTGCGGGCACTGCTCGCGCCGGGCTCGCGGGATGACGACGATATCGCGCTGTTGAGCGAGCTGCTGTCGTTGCCGAGTTCCGCCGCGGACCTCAACCTCAGCCCGCAGCGCAAACGCGAGAAGCTGTTCGAGGCGTTGCTCAACCAGCTCGAAGCCGAGGCGCGGCGCCGGCCGGTGCTGATGGTGTTCGAGGACGCCCACTGGATCGATCCGACCTCGCGCGAGCTGCTGGATCTGACCGTCGACCGGGTGCGGCGGCTGCCGGTGCTGCTGGCGATCACCTTTCGTCCCGAATTTCAGCCGCCCTGGGGTGGTCGCGCCCACGTCACGAGTTTGGCGCTCAATCGGCTCGGCGAACGCGACGGCGAGGCGCTGGTGCAAAAGCTGGCCGGCAATGCCGCGCTCGCCCCCGATATCGTCGCGGAGATCGTCGAGCGCACCGACGGGGTGCCGCTGTTTGTCGAGGAGCTGACCAAGGCGGTGCTGGAAAGCGCCGCGCAGGGAGACCGGGTTGCCGCGGTGCTGGCGACGACATCGCTGGCCGCGCTGTCGGTGCCGGCGACCTTGCATGCCTCGCTGATGGCGCGGCTCGACCGGCTCGGGCCGGCGCCCAAGGAGATCGCGCAGATCGGCGCGGTGCTCGGCCGCGAGTTTGCCTATGAGCTGATCGAGCCGGTGGCGCAGCGTCCGGAGGAGGAATTGCAAGCCGCATTGGATCAGCTCGGCGATGCGGGGTTGCTGTTCTGCCGCGGCATCGCTCCGCACGCCTCCTACCTGTTCAAGCATGCGCTGGTGCAGGACGCTGCCTACAGCACCTTGCTGCGCGGGCGGCGGCAGGAATTGCACGCGCGCGTCGCGGCGGCGCTGGAGGAGCATTTCGCCGATCTCGTCGAGCGCCAGCCGGAACTGCTCGCCCATCATCTGACGGCTGCCGGCGATACCGAACGCGCGGTCGATCAATGGCTAAAGGCGGGCCAGCATGCCGCGGCGCGATCGGCCCATCTCGAAGCGATCGGCCATTTCGACCGCGGTCTCGCGACATTGGCGGCACTGCCCGAGGGGCCGGCTCGCGACGGACGGGAGATCGAGCTGCAATTGGCGCGGGGCCTGTCACTGTTCACGGCCGAAGGCTTTATTTCGGCCAAGGCGGCAGAGGCCTATACCCGCGCTCGCGAGCTTGCCGAGCGGCGGGGCGATACGCGCCAGCTGTTCACGGCCGTTTATGGCCTTTGGCAATCGACCGCCGGTTCCGGCAGGGTCGTCGAGCGCCGCGGATTATCCGACCAGCTGCTGCGACTGACCGCGGACAACGCGGATGACGGATTGCGTCTGCAGGCACATCACAGCGCCTGGACGACCTGTTTGTTTGCCGGCGAGCCGGCGGCGGCCCGCGATCACTGCGAGGCGGGGCGCCGGCTCTATGATCCCGAGCGGCACCGCTCCCACCGCCTGCTTTATGGCGGGCACGATCCCGGCGTGTGCGCCCGCTACATCGGCGCGCAAGTCGATTGGCTGCTGGGGTATCCCGAGAAGGCCTTGGTGATCAGCAGCGAAGCATTGGTATTGGCCGAGCAGATCGGTCATCCGTTCAGCCTCGAGATGGCCCTGATGTACAACGCGATGCTTCATCTCGATCGCGGCGAGCCGGAATTGGCACTGCAACGGCTTGAGGCGGCCGAGGCGCTGGCTTCGGAGCAACGACTTGGGTTCATGCTGGAACCGCGGTTGCTGCGCGGGGCGGCACTGACCGCGCAGGGCGCATTCGACGAGGCCGTCGCCTGTTTGCGTGAAGGGCTCGCCGGACCCGGCGGGCGACAGAGCCGCCTATCGGCTTCGCCCTGTTGGCCGAAGCGCTGGCGCGGCAAGGCGAGCATGGGGCGGCTCTCGCCGCGGTGAGGGAGGGGTTGAGGTGCAGGAAGAAACGGGGCAGCGCCAGTGGGATGCGGAGCTTCATCGCCTCGAAGGCATCGCGCTGTTCGGCCTCAACCGGCTCGAAGAGGGCCAGAGCGCCCTCGAAAAGGCACTGCGCGTCGCGCGACGGCAACAGGCCAAGTCCTATGAGCTGCGCGCCGCGACGAGCCTCGCCCGGTTATGGGGCGAACAGGGCCGGCGGACCGAGGCGCGCGATTTGCTGGCGCCCGTCCACGGCTGGTTCACCGAGGGCTTCGATACCGCCGATCTGA
>CAWILK010000018.1:0-123761 GCA_963836845.1 uncultured Alphaproteobacteria bacterium
TCATGTTCCCGATCTGGTATCGCTTCCAGATCACCTCGGCGCTGTCCATCCTTCACCGGCTCACCGGCATCGCGCTGGCAGTCGGCTCGATCCTGCTCGTCTGGTGGCTCATCGCCGTGGCGGCCGGCGGCGAACTATTTGCAGCCACCCATGCGTTTCTCGTTTCGCCGATCGGCATGGTGCTGTTGTTCGGCTGGTCGGTCGCCTTCTTCTACCACTTATGTAACGGCGTCCGTCACCTGGCTTGGGACGCCGGCTACGGCTTCGAAATCCGGACGCCTATCGCAGCGGCTACGCTGTCCTCGCCGTGACCGTGCTGCTGACCGCGCTCACCTGGCTCTACGTATTTCTGGCCTAGGAGGCTTCGATGGCAAACACCCGCTCTCTTATCGAATGCGACCGCATTGCGCGACGAGACCGTGCTCCGTCGCGTCCGCCAGCTCGGCAGCGCCCGCGACGGCTACAGGAATGGCGATTGCAGCGCCTGACCGCGATCGCGCTGATCCCGCTCGGTCTCTATTTCGCCGCTTCGATGCTGTGGCTCGCGAAGTCTGACCAAATCACGGCGGCCGCACTGGCTCGCCTCGCCGGTGCCGGCGTTGCTTGAATCCTCTTCGTGCTTGCGGGCTCGCGCATGCGCTGGTGGGCTGCGCTCGGTTGTTCTCGACTATGTGCATACGCGCGCCCGGCTGGTTGCCGCCGGGCTGCTCGTGCGCGCAGCCGCGGTGATCCTCGCGGGCGCGGGCGTGCTCGCCATCCTCAAGCTCTTTCTCGGCCGCTAAGGAGGCCAATAATGCCCAAAGCTACGAAATCATCGACCATTCCTTCGACGTCGATCGTCCTCGGCGCCGGTGGCGCCGGACTGCGAGCGACACTCGGCATGGTCGCGGCCGGCCTGAACACGGCCTGCATCACCAAGGTCTTTCCGACGCGCAGCCACACGGTCGCCGCGCAAGGTGGCATCAGCGCGGCGCTCGGCAATATGGAGAACGACGACTGGCGCTGGCACATGTTCGATACCGTCAGGGGCTCCGACTGGCTCGGCGATCAGGACGCGATCGCCTATATGTGCCGCGAGGCGGTCAATGCGGTCATCGAGCTCGAGCATTTCGGCGTGCCGTTCAGCCGCACCGAGGCCGGCAAGATCTACCAGCGGCGGTTCGGCGGCCACACGACGGAATATGCCAAGGGCGACATGGCTTATCGGGCCTGCGCCGCGGCTGACCGTACCGGCCACGCCATCCTGCACACGCTGTACCAGCAGTGCCTGAAGCACCAGGCGCGCTTCTTCATCGAGTATTTCGCCATCGACCTGCTTGATGGACGAGGACGGCGTCTGCCGCGGTCTGCTCGCCTGGTGCCTCGAGGACGGATCGATCCATCGCTTCCGCGCCAATATGACCGTGATTGCGACCGGCGGGTGCGGCCGGGTCTACCAGTCCTGCACCTCGGCGCACACCTGCACTGGCGACGGCAACGCGATGGTGTTGCGCGCCGGGCTGCCGCTGCAGGACATGGAATTCATCCAGTTTCATCCGACCGGCGTCTACGGCGCGGGCGTGTTGATCACGGAGGGCGCGCGCGGCGAAGGCGGCTATCTGACCAACAGCGAGGGCGAGCGCTTCATGCCCAAATATGCGCCGCGCGAGAAGGATCTGTCCTCGCGCGACGTGGTCAGCCGAGCCGAGGCCATCGAAATTCGCGAGGGCCGCGGGGTCGGCGAGAAGAAGGATCACATCCACCTTCATCTCGAGCATTTGCCGGCGGAGGTTCTCGACGAGCGCCTGCCCGGCATCGTCCAGACAGCACGCACCTTTGCCGGCGTCGACGCGCACAAGGAGCCGATCCCGGTCATTCCGACCGTGCACTACGTCATGGGCGGCATTCCGACCAACTATCAAGGCCGAGGTCGTCTGCCCGACAAAGGACGACACCGAAGCGGTCGTGCCCGGCCTGATGGCGATCGGCGAAGCGGCATGCGTCTCGGTGCATGGCGCCAACCGGCTCGGCACCAACAGCCTTCTCGACCTCATCGTGTTCGGACGCGCCGCAGCGCAGCGCGCGGCTGAAATCATCAAGCCGGGATCGCGCATCGCCAGGCGAATGGCCAGTCGCAGGAGCGCGCGTTGCAGCGCTTCGACAGGATCCGCAACAGCAAGGGCGGCAACAAGCCCGGCGAAGTCCGTCCGCTGATGCAGGAGGTGATGCAATCGGGCTTCAGCGTGTTCCGTCGCGGCGACATCTTGAAGGAAGGGCTGGAGAAGCTGAGGCGCTCCGCGAGCCGCTCGATCGCGTGACCGTCGATGACCCTCGCTGCAGTGGAACGTCGCTCTGGTCTCGGCGCTCGAGCTCGCCAATCTGGCGGAGCAAGCGGTGGTGATCGCGCATTCCGCCTGCGCCCGCACCGAATCGCGCGGCGCCCACGCGCGTGAGGACTACCACAAGCGCGACGACAAGAACTGGCTCAAGCACACCTGGCCTGGAAGGACGAGAACTGGAACGTCACTTTCGCCTACCGCCCGGTTCGTCTCGATACGCTCTCCAACGAAGTGCAGAGCTTCCCGCCCGCCGAGCGCACCCACTGAGCATTTCGGCGCGCGTCTCCCCATGCAGCGAGATCACCAGAAAGGATAGACGAAATGTCCGAATTCACGCTTCCCGCCAACTCGAAGGTCGGACAAGGCAAACACTGGCCGGCGCCGAAACATGCGAGCGCGTCAAGAGCTTCCGGATCTATCGCTGGGATCCGGCGAAGAATGCCAATCCGACGATGGATACATTCGAGATCGATCGCGACCATTGCGGGCCAATGGTGCTCGATGCGCTGGTCAAGATCAATGACCAGATCGATCCGTCACTGGCGTTCCGGCGGTCCTGCCGCGAAGGCGTTTGCGGCTCCTGCGCGATGAATATCGACGGGACGAATCACGCTGGCCTGTCTGACCCCGATGGACAGCCTCAAGAAGGGCACGAGCCGAATCACGCCGCTGCCGCACATGCCGGTGCTGAAGGATCTCGTCCCCGATCTCACCGGACTGTATGCGCAGTACGAACTGATCGAGCCGTGGCTGCAGTCCGATCAGCCGCCGCCGGACCGCGAGCGCCGGCAGTCGCCCGAGGATCGCGCCAAGCTCGACGGCATGTGGGAGTGCATCCTCTGCTTCTGCTGCTCCACTTCGTGCCCGAGCTACTGGTGGAACCAGGACAAGTATCTCGGCCCGTCGATCCTGCTGCAGTCCTATCGCTGGCTTGCCGACAGCCGCGATCAGCGCACCGGCGAGCGCCTTGATCGGCTCGAAGACCCGTTCCGCCTCTATCGCTGCCATACCATCATGAACTGCACCAAGACCTGTCCGAAAGGCCTTAACCCGGCGCGCGCGATATCCAACACCAAGCAGATGATGGCCGAGCGCGGGTGACGTCCCAGGATGTATCCAACCATGCACCCATTGGAGTTTAATGACGGCGAGAGCGACCATGGAGCATCCCCACCGGCTATGGGCTTCTTCATAACCCGCGTTTGAACAAGGGGACAGCATTCACCGAGACCGTATGCGCGACGTTCGGCCTCGGTGAATGCTGTCCCCTTGTTCAAACGCGGGTTATGAAGGAGCCCATAGCCGGTGGGATGTTCCATGGTCGCTCTCGCCATCATTAAACTCCAATGGGTGCATGGTTGGATACATCCTGGGACGTCACCCGCGCTCGGCCATCATTCGCTTGGTGTTGGAAATCGCGCGCGCCGGGTTGAGCCCTTTCGGGCAGGTCTTGGTGCAGTTCATGATGGTGTGGCAGCGATAGAGGCGGAACGGATCCTCGAGCCGGTCGAGGCGCTCGCCGGTGCGCTGATCGCGGCTGTCGGCGAGCCAGCGATAGGATTGCAGCAGGATCGACGGGCCGAGATAGCGGTCCTGGTTCCACCAGTAGCTCGGGCACGAGGTCGAGCAGCAGAAGCAGAGGATGCACTCCCACAGGCCGTCGAGCTGGGCGCGTTCCTCTGGTGACTGGTGGCGCTCGCGATCCGGCGGCGGCTGATCGCTTTGCAGCCAAGGCTCGATCAGCTCATACTGCGCATACAACCCGGTGAGGTCGGGGACGAGATCCTTCAGAACCTGCAGGTGCGGCAGCGGCGTGATCCGGCTCGTCCCTTTTTTGAGGCTGTCCATCGGGGTGAGACACGCCAAGGTGTTGACCCCGTCGATATTCATCGCGCAGGAGCCGCACACCCCTTCGCGGCAAGACCGCCGAAACGACAAGCTGGGGTCGATCTGGTCATTGATCTTGACCAAGGCATCGAGGACCATCGGCCCGCAGTGATCGCGATCGATGTCGAACGTGTCCATCGCCGGGTTGGCGTTCTTCGCCGGGTCCCAGCGATAGATCCGGAAGCTCTTGACGTGCTCGCCGGTTGCGGCGGTGGCCAGTGCTTGCCCTCGCCGACCTTCGAATTTGCGGGAAGGGTAAATTCGGACACAGGATTTCTCCTTGTCACTCTTCATATCGATGGACGCGCTGCTATCGGACCGGTCATGCTAATGGGTGCGCTCGGCGGGTGGGAAGCTCTGCACCTCGTTGGAGAGCGCGTTGAGATGCACCGGGCGGTAGGCGAAGGTGACTTTCCAGTCCTCGTCCTTCCACGCGCAGGTGTGCTTCAACCAATTCACGTCGTCACGTTTCGGAAAATCCTCGCGCGCCTGCGCCCCGCGCGATTCGGTACGCGCAGCGGCGGAGTGGGCAATCACCACCGCCTGGTCCGCCAGATTGGCAAGCTCCAGGGCCGAGACCAGCGCGACATTCCACTGTAGCGCGTCATCGTCGACGGTAACGCGCTCGAGCGGATCGCGCAGGGCCGCCAGCTTATCCAGCCCCTCCTTCAAGATGTCGCCCCGGCGGAACACGCCGAAGCTCGACTGCATCGCCTCCTGCATCTGCGGGCGCACCTCGCCGGGCTTGTTGCCGCCTTTGCTGTGGCGGATCCGGTCGAAGCGCTGCATTGCGTGCTCTTCCGAGTGGCCGTTCGCCTCGCGCACGTGTGATCCCGGCTTGACGATCTCGGCCGCGCGCAGCGCCGCCGCGCGCCCGAAGACGATCAGGTCGAGCAGGCTGTTCGTGCCGAGGCGGTTCGCGCCATGAACCGAGACGCAGGCCGCCTCGCCAATCGCCATCAGGCCCGGCACCACCGCATCGGGGTCGTCCTTGGTCGGACGGACGACCTCCGCCCTGATCGTGGTCGGGATGCCGCCCATCACGTAATGGACGGTCGGGATCACCGGGATCGGCTCCTTGTGCGCATCGACGCCGGCGAAGATGCGCGCGGTCTCGACGATGCCCGGCAGGCGCGCGCTGAGGACATCCGCCGGCAATTGCTCGAGATGCAGGTAGATGTGGTCCTTCTTCTCGCCGACGCCGCGGCCCTCGCGGATCTCGATCGCCTCGGCTCGGCTGACCACGTCGCGCGAGGAGAGGTCCTTTTCGCGGGGCGCATATTTGGGCATGAAGCGCTCGCCCTCGCTGTTGGTCAGATAGCCGCCCTCGCCGCGGGCGCCCTCCGTAATCAAAACGCCCGCGCCGTAGACCCCGGTCGGGTGGAATTGGATGAATTCCATGTCCTGCAATGGGAGACCGGCGCGCAACACCATCGCGTTGCCGTCGCCGGTGCAGGTGTGCGCCGAGGTGCAGGATTGGTAGACCCGGCCGCAGCCGCCCGTCGCAATGACGGTCATGTTGGCGCGGAACCGGTGGATCGAGCCGTCCTCGAGACACCAGGCTAGGAGACCGCGGCACGTGCCGTCATCGTCCATAAGAAGGTCGAGTGGCGAAATACTCTACAAAGAAGCGCGCCTGGTGCTTGAGGCACTGCTGATACAGCGTATGAAGGATCGCATGACCGGTGCGATCGGCCGCGGCGCAGGCGCGATAGGCCATGTCGCCCTTGGCATAATCGGTCGTGTGCCCGCCGAAGCGGCGCTGATAGATCGTGCCGGCTTCGGTGCGGCTGAACGGCACGCCGAAATGCTCGAGCTCGATGACCGCAGGGACCGCCTCGCGGCACAGGTATTCGATCGCGTCCTGATCGCCGAGCCAGTCGGAACCCCTGACCGTGTCGAACATGTGCCAGCGCCAGTCGTCCTTCTCCATGTTGCCGAGTGCCGCACTGATGCCGCCCTGCGCCGCAACGGTATGGCTGCGGGTCGGGAAGACCTTGGTGACGCAGGCGGTGTTGAGCCCAGCCGCGACCATGCCGAGTGTCGCGCGCAACCCGGCGCCTCCCGCGCCGAGGACGACGACGTCGAACGAGTGGTCGATGATGTCGTAGCTGTTGGGCATTGGTTTCCTCCCTACCGGCCGAGGAAGAGCTTGAGCACGGCGAGCACGCCGGCGCCCCCGAGCACTACCGCAGCACCGC
Source organism: uncultured Alphaproteobacteria bacterium (assembly GCA_963836845.1). Taxonomy (GTDB): domain Bacteria; phylum Pseudomonadota; class Alphaproteobacteria; order ATCC43930; family CGMCC-115725; genus AP-15. Next base: position 6,407 of record CAWILK010000018.1, read on the forward strand.
GCACCAGCAGCTCGGCGGCAACCAAGAGGGCGCGGGTATGCACGTAATCGACGAGAACCGAGCGCATGCCCACGACCGCATGCGCCAGCAATGCCAGCACGAAGAGGATGGTTAAGAGCGCCGGCACCGGCGAGGCGAGCCATGCGGCCGCGGTCATTTGGTCGGACGTGGCGAGCCGCAGCATCGAGGCGACGAAGTAGAGCCCCAACGGAATGAGCGCGAGTGCGGTCCTGCGCTGCACCCGCCACTCCTGCAGCCCGTCGCGAGCACTGCCGAGATGGCGGACGCGCCGCAGCACGTTTTCATCGCGCAGCGCGGTCACGTTCGACAGAGAGCGGGTGTTTGCCATCGCCACCTCCCTAGGCCAGCAATACGTAGAGCCAGGCGAGCACGGTCAGCACGACGGTTGCGGCGAGCACGGCGTAGCCGCTGCGATAGGCGTCGCGGATCTCGAAGCCGTAACCGGCGTCCCAAGCCAAGTGCCGGATGCCGCTGCACAGGTGATAGAAAAACGCGACCGACCAGCCGAACAACAGCAACACGCCGATCGGCGAGGCGATAAAGGCGTGCGTCGCGGCAAACACCTCGCCGCCGGCGGCCACGGCGACCAGCCACCAGGCCAGCAGGATCGAGCCCACGGCCAGCGCAATGCCGGTTAGCCGGTGCAGGATCGACAGGACCGACGTGATCTGAAAGCGGTACCACGCCGGGAACATGAATGGCGACAGTGGGCGTTCCATGGCTATCCTTTCTTCTGTCTGCATCGAGAGAAGTGCAGCAGGCTCAATGCGCAGACATTTCCATCATGTTGGCGTTGAGGTTGGCGATGATCCAGATCGAGCCGGTGATGACGAGAAAGACGATCAGCACGCCAAAGGCGAGGGCCAGAATATTGTTCGTGTTATCGGGCCCGCTGCCGAGATGCAGAAAGAAGACGAGGTGGACGCCGATCTGCGCGAAGGCGAGCACGACCAGCCCGGCCGGTATGCCCGGGGGCCACAGCAAATTGGTTTGCGACACGACGAACGAGGCGATCGTCGCCAGGATCGCGAGCCCCAGCCCCGCCGTGTACGACAGAAAGTTGGCCGTGGACTCTTCGTGTTCGACACCCGGCGTCCGGTCGTCGAATACGCGATCGTGACCGTCCATCACCGGAAGTCTCCCATCAGATAGACCAACGTGAATACCCCGACCCAGACGATGTCCAGCGCGTGCCAGAACAGGCTCCAGCACAACAGGCGCCGCAGCACGGCGGGTCGCAAGCCCTTGGCGACGACCTGCGCCACCATATAGATGAGCCAGATCAGGCCGCCGGTGACGTGCACGCCGTGCGTGCCGACCAAAGTGAAGAAGCTGGACAGAAAGGCGCTGCGCGAGGGCCCGGCGCCCTTCGCCACCATGCCGGCAAATTCCGAGATCTCGATGAAAAGAAAGGCCGCGCCGAGCACGAAAGTGAGGGCAGCGAAGACCAAGAAGCGCGCCGGCTGCCGCCGTTCGGCGGACAATGCCCCGAGCCCGCATGTATAGCTCGAGACCAGCAGGCACATCGTCTCGATGAAGACATTGCGGAGATCGAACAGCTCGCGTCCCGGTCGGTCCGCCGGCGGTATTGCCCGACAGCACCGCATAGGCGGCGAACAGCCCCGAGAACATGATGATGTCGCTGAGGATGAAGATCCAGAACCCATAGGCGACGACGATGCGCTTCGGGGCCGGCCCGCCGCCGCCGCGCCCGCGCGCGAGCTCGGTTGGAACTGCGGTGGAACTGTGTCGATCGTTGCGATCGTCATGCGGGCCGCCCCAGGCCCAGCCGGGCCCGTTCCATTCGCGCGATTTCGGTCGGCCGAGATTTCGCGCTCGCGGTCGTCGCTCCAGCCGGACACCAGGACCGTGACCGCAGCGGCGAGGAGGCCGAGGATCACGATCCACCAGATATGCCAGATCAGCGCAAAGCCGGTGACCACCGCAAAGAAAGCGATGATAAAGCCGATGGGGCTGTTGCGCGGCATCTCGATGGTTTCATAGGCCGGCTCGACCGGCGGTCAGTCCCCTGCGCTTCATCTCCCAGAAGGCGTCGATCGTCTCGACCCTGGGCAGCACGGCGAAGTTGTAGGCCGGCGGCGGCGAGGAGGTCGCCCACTCCAGGGTTCGGCCGTTCCACGGGTCGCCGGTCAGGTCGCGGCGCTGCTCGCGCGTGCGGATGCTGACATAGAGCTGCGCGATCTGGCAGAGGATGCCGAGCGAAAATGACGACGGCGCCCGACCTCCGCGACCAGCAGCAACGGCTGCCAGCTCGGGTCGGGAATGTGCTGCAGGCGCCGCGTCATGCCCATCAGGCCCAGCACATAGAGCGGCATGAAGGCGAGATAGAAGCCAACGAGCCAGCACCAGAAGCTGGCCTTGCCCCATCTCTCGTCGAGGGTGAAGCCGAACGCCTTGGGGAACCAATAATTGTAGCCCGCCAGCGCGCCGAACACGCACGCCGCCGATAATGACGTTATGAAAATGGGCGACCAGGAAGACGCTGTTGTGGAGCACGAAGTCGACCGGCGGAACCGCCAGCAGACACGCCGGTCAGGCCGCCAATGACGAAGGTGACGATAAAGCCGATCGAAAACAGGATCGGGGTCCTGAACACGATCCGACCGCGGAACATGGTGAACAGCCAGTTGAAGACTTTGACGCCGGTCGGCACCGCGATGATCGTCGACATGATGCCAAAGAAGGCGTTGACGTCGGCGCCCGCCCCCATTGTGAAGAAGTGATGCAGCCAAACCATGAATGAGAGGACGCAGATCCCCAAGAGTCGCCAGAACCATCGAGCGGTAGCTGAACAGCGCCTTGCCGGAAAAGGTCGCGACCACTTCGGAGAAGACGCCGAACGCCGGCAGGATCAGGATGTAGACTTCGGGATGGCCCCACGCCCAGAACAGGTTGACATACATCATCTGGTTGCCGCCGGCATCATTGGTAAAGAAGTGCATGCCGACGTAACGGTCGAGCAGCAGCATCACGAAGGTCGCGGTCAGGATCGGAAAGGCGGCGACGATCAACAGATTCGCGGCGAGCGCCGTCCAGCAGAACACCGGCATGCGGAAATAGGTCATCCCCGGGGCGCGCAATTTGAGGATCGTGGTCACGAAATTGACGCCGGTGAGCAACGTGCCGATGCCCGAGATCTGCAATGAGCCAGAGGTAATAGTCGACGCCCTCATCGGGCGAAAAGGCGAGCCCGGACAGCGGCGGATAGCCCATCCAGCCGGTGCGGGCGAAACTGCCGATGACGAGCGACACGTTGATCAGCAGCGCGCCCGATGCCGTCAGCCAGAAGCTGACCGAGTTGAGCACGGGAAAGGCGACGTCGCGCACGCCGAGCTGCAGCGGCACGACAAAGTTCATCAGTCCGATGACGAACGGCATCGCCACGAAAAAGATCATGATCGTGCCGTGCGCGGAAAAGATCTGGTCGTAGTGATCGGGCGGCAGGTATCCCTGCGCGTCGCCGATGGCGATCGCCTGCTGCGAGCGCATCATGATCGCATCGGAATAGCCGCGCAGCAGCATGACCAGCCCCAGAATCAAATACATGACGCCGATGCGCTTGTGGTCGACGCTGGTCAACCACTCGCGCCACAGATAGGGCCACCAGCCCTTTACGGTGACGACCCCGAGCACGGCCAGAATGACGATGCCGACCACCCCCATGGCGTATAGCGGCAGCGGTTGGTTGAACGGAATTGCCGCCCAGCTCAGCCTGCCCAGCATCTCAGCCTCCTGCCTGTTGCGCCGGCGGACACCAGGCCGCGCCGGCGCGCGCCTTTTCGGGACCCGACATCGTCTGGTCGATGATGCGCTCGAACAGCTTGGGCTCGACCGAGCGATAGGTCGTCGGCGGCACGGCTTTGCTCGGCTTTGCCAATGCGGCATAGCCGGCATCGTCGAGCGCAGATCCCGAGCCCGCGCACCTGCGCGACCCAGGCATCGAAATCGCCGGCCGGCACCGCCTTGGCGATGAACCGCATCTCGGCAAAGCCGTCGCCGCTGAAATTCGCCGAAAAACCCGGAAACTCGCCGGGCTTGTCCGCCAAGCAGGTTGAGGTGGGTGGTCATGCCCGCCCATCGTGTAGATCTGGCTGCCGAGCTGCGGGACGAAGAACGAATTCATCACCGTCGCCGAGGTCAGACGAAAGCGGACCGGGGTTCCCGCCGGCATGACCAGCTGATTGACCGCGGCGATGCCCTGATCGGGGTAGATGAACAGCCATTTCCAATCGAGCGCCACGACGTCGACCTCGGAGCGGCTTGGCGTTCGCGGCGATCGGCGCCCGCGGATCCAGCTGATGGGAACTGATCCAGATGACCCCGCCCAAGAGGATCACGATCAGCGCCGGGATCGACCAGGTGACAAACTCGATACGCCCTTCATAGGCCACTCGTCCAGGCCGCGGCTGGCGCGGGCGTTGGACGACCGGTACCACCAGGCGAACGCCAAGCGTCGCCAGGATCACCGGAACCACGACCACGAGCATGATTTCGGTCGAGTTGATCAGCAGGAGCAGCTGCGCCGACGCGATCGGCCCCTGCGGATCGAGCATGCCGGCCTGCTGACAGGAAGCGACCAGCACTGCGGCGCATACGACCAGCCAGCGACGCAAGCCTGAGCGCCGAAGGCGGTGCAGCGGGCTGACGGTTCTCCTCATCGGACGACCGACCAGCCAAACAGCAGCAGCACTCCGATCGGCAGTAACGCTGTGAGCCGGTGCAGGATCGACAGGACAGACGTGATCTGAAAGCGGTACCACGCCGGGAACATGAATGGCGACAGTGGGCGTTCCATCGCGGCGCTTCCTCCTCTGTTCTAATAATGGCCTGCCGTTGGTTTGACCTTGCCTCTAAAGACGGTGTAGCTGATCGCGGTGTAGAGCAGCATCAGCGGGAAGACGATAATGCCCGCGCCCCAGAACATGAAGGCGAGACTGGAATGGGGTGCGGCGGCTTCCTCGATCGTGATCGAGAACGGGATCATGTAGGGCCAGAACGAGATCGCCAGGGTGCCGAACGCGGCCGCGAAAATCAGCGCGACCATGTAGAATGGCGCTCCGTCGCGGCGACGTCGGACGCTGGTCGCGAGCACGACCGCCGCGACAACGCCAATCGCTGGGAAGACCAACAGATACGGCCGCTCGAGCCATCGGCTCATGACCTGAAGATTTTCGGCCAGGGCGTAAACAAAGACTATCACCAGGAAGACGAGCAGGCCAATCGACAGATAGGGGATCAGTCGATAGGCTGCCTCCCGGACATCGCCCTCGCATTTCTTGATGAGCCAGCAGGCGCCGAGCAGGGCATAACCGAGACACAGGCCGACGCCGCATACGATCGCAAAGGGACTGAACCAGCCGAATTCGCCGCCGGTGTACTGGCCGTTGGCAATTGGAAGCTCTTCCACGAGGGCGCCTACGGTCAGGCCCTGGGTGAACGCTGCAACGAGAGAACCTCCGGCAAAGCCGGCGTCCCAAACCCACCGCATCCGCTCCGTCTTGTAGCGATACTCGAACGCCACGCCACGCAGGATCAGCCCCGCCAGCATCAGCAGAAGCGGCAGGTAGAACGCCGAGAAAAGCGTCGCATAGACGATCGGAAAAGCCCCCCAGAGCACCACTCCAGCGACGACGAGCCAGGTCTCGTTGCCGTCCCAGATGGGTGCTACCGCGCTCATCATCGCGCGCCGTCTCTCCTCGTCACGCGTCAGGCCGAAGAGCATGCCGATGCCGAGATCGAACCCGTCGAGCAGCACGTAAAGGAGTATGCTGATCGCCAGGACAGCCACCCAGAACGTGACCACGGCTATTCTCCTGCACGCACGTGATTGGCGCCCGGCATGGGGTGCTCATCGACGACCGACATCGGGCGGTTGGGGATTGCGGCGGCGGGGGGCAGAGCCAGGCGCCCCGCTGGTCCAGCGCGCAGCAACCGATAGATGTAGAAGGTTCCGAAAGCGAAAATGAAGCTGTAGACGACGCAATAGACGATCAGCGAGATCATCGCCGTACGGGCCGTCAGAAAAGGCGTCATTGCGTCGGCGGTCCGCAGAACGCCGTAGACCACCCAGGGCTGACGCCCGACCTCGGCCGTAAACCAGCCGGTCAATGTCGCAATGAAAGGCAGCGGAAAGCTGAGAAACGTCGCCCACAGCAGCAGCCGACTTTGCTCGATACGCTCCTTGTGGATCAAATACGATCCGACCCAGGCGACCCCCAGCATGACGAGCCAGCAGCCGACCATGATCCTGAACGTAAAGAACGGAATGATGACCGGCGGCCGGTCCTGCGGCGGAAAGTCGGTCAACCCGACCTCCTTGGAGGTAAAGCTCATGCTCCCGATCAGACTGCCGAGAACGGGGATCGAGATCGCGTAGTGGTTGGTCTCCGCCGCCTCATCGGGGATCGCAAACAGGACCTCGCTTGCCGGTTGCTCACTATGCCAGCGGCCCTCGATCGCCGCGAATTTGACCGGCTGATAGTTATGGACGTAGTCGCCGTTGAGGTGTCCGAAGAAGCCCTGGACCGGCAGGAGCACGGCTGCGAGGTACAAACCCATGCGCAGCATGATCCGCGCCTCGGCAGCAAATATCCCGCGTCGCAGGTACCAGGCCCCGGTCGCGGCGACGCACAGCGCGCCGGTGATGTACGAAGCAAGCAGCATATGAGGGAAGCGCACCCACAGCACCGGACTGAAGAGAATCTTGAACCAGTCGTTCGGAACGAAGGCGCCATTTTCCATCACATAACCGACCGGCACCTGCATCCAGCTGTTGTTGCCCATGATCCAGAACGCCGAGAACGTGGTTCCGAGCGCCACCATTGCCGTCGAAAACAGGTAAAACCAGGGTGGTACGCGGGTGCGGCCAAACAGCAGGATCCCGAAAAAGCTCGCCTCGAGGAAAAAGGCGGTGAAGGTCTCGTAAAGGAGAAGCGGGCCCTGGATCGGTCCGGACATCCGCGACAGCACGCTCCAGTTCGTGCCGAACTGGAACGCCATGACAATCCCGGAGACGACACCGAGCCCGAACGCCACCCCGAAGATCTTGAGCCAGAACTCAAACACCAGCCGATACGCCGGACGCCCGGTCCACAGATGCAGCGCCTCGAGCACGGTGAGCCACGCCGCCAGCCCGATCGTGAATGACGGGAAGATGATGTGGAACGAGACGGTAAACGCGAACTGCAGCCGGGACAGGAGTAGCGCTGTGAGGTCCATTGGTATTTCCTCACCAGTATCGGGTGATCCGCTCGGGATGGGTGAACACCTCGAACCCGTCGTCGCGTGCGATGCCCACGAGGGTGAGGCCCGCCATCTCTGCAGTGCGGACAGCCAAGGCCGTCGGTGCAGACACCCCGACGATGATGGCCGCCCCCATCATGCCGGCCTTTTGCACGAGCTCGATGGAAATTCGGCTCGACAATACGACGACGCCATCGGCCGCCGACCGGCCCGTGCGCAGCAGTGCGCCGGCCAATTTGTCGAGCGCATTGTGCCGTCCCACGTCTTCGCGAAGAACCAGGCCCTGACCCGGCTGCCAAAATGCGGCGGCGTGAACCGCTCGAGTCTGCATATTGAGCGACTGGTTCGCCGGCAACGCGGCCACTGCCTCTGCGATGTCCTGCCGGGTCACCTGCAGGTCATAATCCGACATCGGTATTGTGCGATTGGCTTCGGCCAAACTCTCCAATCCGCACATGCCGCAGCCGGCCGGTCCGACAAATCGACGACGCCTTGCTATGAAAGCGTCCGATCGGTCGCCCGTCAGCCACATTCGCAGCACGATACCGTCAGCTACACTGACTACGGCCAGGTCCGCTATTTCAGCCGGCGCAGTGATAATTCCTTCGGTGTAGCTGAAACCGAGCGCAAAATCCTCGAGATCGTCGGGGGTCGCCATCAAGACAGCGTGCGCCGCACCGTCATAGCTGAACGCGACCGGCACCTCTTCGGCCAAGGTGCGTTCTCCCGTCAGCGTCGAGCCATTGCGCCACGCTTGCCGTAAGACGCGCCGTGCCGGCAGTGGCACGACTTGTGAGGTCTCCAACGCAGACATTCTCATTGCTCCTCCGGCGGCGCCCTGCCTCAAGGCGTCAGCACAATGCGCCCTTGGCTTCCGCGCTTCGCTGCGGCATATGCCTCCTTGGAGCGGGCAAGTGGATAACGAGCGTTGACGATAGACGCGATTTCGACGACCCGGCCGCGAGGCGCGGCCATGCTCAGCGCGGCGGCTGATATCTGAACGAGGGCGTTGCCATCCGTCGCTTTTGGGGTCGGTGCATCGATGAGTTCGAGCACGTCTGGCGCCCCAAACCGCGTGAACTGTATGGCTTTCATTCAGCGCTCTCCGGAACCGGCACGTCGAAAGTGTTGAGCGTCACCGACACCATGCAGTAGAGCCCGACGAGATAGGAAAGTTCCGCCGCGCCCGCCTCGCCGAACGTCCGGACTGCCGAGCGCCAGGTGAGTTCGGGGAGCGTGCCGCCCGAGACGAGGGCGGCGGCCATGTCGTAGGCGATCCCTTCCTCGCGCGTCAGGTCAGACGGACGCTGGCCGGCGACGATGGTTTCGAGCTTCTCCTCGGATAGGCCGCGCCCCTCGGCGACAATCACATGGGCGTAGAGCTCATAGCCGGAGCGGAAATGCGCGCCCGTCACCAGGATCGCAACCTCGCGCACCGCCGCCGGCAGCGAGGGTGCGGTGGCGAGCGCCTTCACCAGTTCCCAGACGGGCTTGCCGAACTTGGCGTCGACGCAACCACGGCGCCCAAGGGCCGACCAGCGCCCCGTCCTGGCGGATCGCGACGAAACCCTTGAAGCTGCGTTCGATGCCCTGGCGCATATCGTCGTAGAGCGGCTGCAGGTCGGCACCGATTTCGGCAGGCGGAATGGCGGGCGCGCGCATCGTCAACTCCTGCAATGTCTGGAACGGGTCGAACGGGCTTTGGTATCGACTCCACGGCGCCCTCCCCGTGCTTTACCAGCTTTAACTTTCCTCATCGGGCCGCCAATCAATCGGTGAGGGCCGACAATGAGATCCGGCATGCGCTCTGCCGGAAGCTCGAGCTGATAGGGGCGAGCGCGCCTCACAACTGATATCGCGTTAACGGGTGCGAGTTCGCCGACATGGCTCCCTCCTTTTAGGGGTCGGGCTCGTAAGCGGGTTAGAAATCAGATATTCTGAGTGTTTAAGACAACCGCAGTTTCCGCGCGGGTCTTGCGGCAGGCGTCTGCATCCTGAGTGAGATCGATCCCGTATGTCGGTATGATCTCCCTCAGCTTGGGGAGCCAGCCGCTCTCGGTGAGTTCGCCCGCGAAACACTTTTCAAGCACACCGATGGCGATAAAGGCCGCCGTGGACGCCCCTGGCGAGGCGCCGAGCAGGGCGACAAGCGATTTGTCCTCTGCTGCGACCAGCTCGGTGCCGAATTCCAAGACGCCGCCCCTCTGCTGGTCGGGCTTGATGATCTGGACGCGCTGGTCGGCAACGGCTTCGCGCCAGTCTTTCCGAGCGGCCCTGGGAAAGAATTCGCGAAGGGCCGCGAACTGATGAGCCGAGCTTTGGAAGACCTGGGCAATCAGGTATTCCGTCAGGGCGATGTTGTCGCGCGCCACTGCCAGCAACGGCATTATGTTGCCGGGCTTGATCGACTCGAAAAGGTCAGTCAGCGAACCGTGCTTGAGGAACCTGGTGGAGAAGCCGGCATACGGTCCGAACAGCAACGACTTCTTGTCTTCGATGATACGGGTGTCGAGGTGCGGCACCGACATCGGCGGCGAACCCTGCGCCGCCTTGCCGTAGACCTTGGCGTGATGGCGGTCGCTTACGGCACTCTCGTCGCAGCGCAGCCAGATACCGCTGACTGGGAAGCCGCCGTACCCGTGGCCTTCGGGGATGCGCGACTTCTGGAGCAGCTCGAGGGCGCCCCCACCGGCGCCGATGAAGACGAATTTGCCCGGGACGGCATCGCGCGCCAGCGTGTCGACATCCTCGATGCCTACCAGCCAAGCGCCGTTTGCTGCACGATCAAGATCCACCACCCGGCGATTGTAATGCATTGAAACGCCGGGTTGGGCGGCAAGATGTTTTACCAGCAGGTGGGTTAGGGCGCCGTAGTCGACATCCGTGCCGGTCACGATGCGAGTCGCCGCAAACGGCTCCGCGTCGCCACGGCCGTCCATGATCAGCGGAGCCCATTCGGCGATCTTGGTACGATCCTCGCTGTACTCCATGCCGTGGTAGCAGTGGCTCGCGGACATCTCCTCGAAACGCTTGCGCAAGAACGCGACATTGTCCTTCCCCCACACGAAGCTCATGTGCGGGCAGGGATGGATGAAGGCGCGCGGGTCGGGGATGGCGCCTTTGCGGATCAGGTAGGACCACAGCTGGCGCGACAGATCGAATTCGGTGTTGACCTTGAGCGCTTCGGAGATGTCGACACTGCCGTCTGCGCGCTGCGGCGTATAGTTCAGCTCGCAATTGGCTGCGTGGCCGGTACCCGCGTTGTTCCAAGCCTGTGAACTTTCCTGCCCACAGTCCTCGAGCGTCTCGAAAATCGTGATACTGAGCGAGGGTTCGAGTTCCTTGAGCACGGCGCCAAGGGTGGCACTCATAATGCCGGCACCGATCAGCACGACATCGGGTGCGCCGGGATTTTGGGTCTGGGTCATAAGAGGCCTCGTTTTGATCAACTCGGCTATGAACCGGGCGAGTTGGCGACGAACGGCACCTCAACGCCTGGGCACAGGATTACGTACGCGCGGCGCCAGGGATTCTCGTCGACAAGCTTCCAGCTGTGCCCGGTTCCCGCAGTGTCCTCGGCAAGCAGGATGTCTCCCGGGTGCAGCATGAAGTGCTCACCCGTGCGCGTCTGGAAGTCTAGCGTGCCGCTCAATGTGATGACCAACTGGCGGGCCGGCGCATCGTGCCATTCGAACGCGCCGCCGGCTCTCGTCTCACGGAACGAGATGCTGGCGACGTCAACGGTGCCGCTGAGGATGTCACCGCGTTCGCCCTTGGGAAGGTCAATCACGCCTTCCTCGAAATAGGAGTTGTTGTCGTCCCCAGTCCAAAGTCGGATACAGCGTATCATTGAGATGCTCCTGTTCTGGCGCAGCAAAGGCTGCACTGAGGCGGGCAGGAAGGTGAAGCCACGTCATGGACGTACTGCCGGCCCGGCGCCGCGCATGCTTTGCCAGCTAATTCGCGTAGCATACCGCCTAAGCCGCAATGGGAGCTTGTGGCTGCATCGAGATACCGCGCTTCAGAGGAAAGTCGTATTGAAGGCGGAACTGGTCTCCCTCAGCCGTGAAATCGCCCAGCATGTTTTCGCTCGCGGTGAAGACGCAGTCGTCGGCGGTCTGATCGTCTCCTTTCTTGAAAATCTGTGTTACGAGCGTCTCATGATCCGGGAACGACGCGATGACGTGGATGTGCGCCGGCCGGTAGGACCATCTCTTGGCTACACGCAACAATTCCCCCATCGGGCCATCGGTGGGCACGGGATAGGCAGTCGGCAATAGCGCAACAAACTCGTAGCTGCCGTCTTCGTCCGTCTTGAACCGGCCCCGCAGATTGTAGTCGGGCTGGTTAGCGTCCTGGTTCTCGTAAAGCCCGTTGGTCGCCGCCTGCCAGACGTCCAGAATGGCCCCTGCGAGGGGTTCGCCATTCTCGACATCAAATACTTTTCCGGAAACCCGGACGCGGGTGCCGGGCGTATCATCGCTGGCGATCGAGGCGCCTGTTTTGCGGAATGGGTCGCCGGCGCGCAAAAAGGGCCCGACCAGCGCGAAGCCGACTGATTGTCCCGGCCGATCGTGATTGAGCGTCTCGATCAGTTGACTGACGCCGAGCACATCACCCGCCAACAGGAACTCGTTTCTGTCCGAAACCGCGGCCATCCTGCCCATGAAGCTCCAGGCGAACTCCCATTCTTGATCCGTCAGCTCTGTCTCCCCGACATATGCGTGCAGATGCCTGATCAGGGCGAGAACGAGCGATCGGAGCCGCGGCTCTTCGATGCTGGAATATGACTTCAGAACCCTGTCGGTTAACCCGCGATCCGCGTCTGGCGCATCATTCATGCTAGACCCCTCATTCTGGATCGAGCGCGATCATAACTGATCATTTACCGGTATTGAGCTGTGGCGGCTGCGGGCGAACCAAGACAGGGATCGATTTTGCCGCCGGTGTCCCGCTTTTCAGATCGTGATAGGCGAGCGGCAGCAGCGGATTGGTCTCCGGATAGTAGGCGCCGATCGAGCCTACCGGGATACTGTGGGGTTTTACCCAGAACCCGCCCACGACACGCCGCTTTCCGTCCTCGGCCAGCGATTCGATCTCGACCTCGTCACCCTCCGCGATACCCCGCGCCTGCATGTCGGCTTCATTCATGAACACCACCATGCGGCCCCCGAACACGCCGCGATAGCGGTCGTCGAGACTGTAGATCGTCGTATTGTACTGATCGTGGCTGCGCAATGTCGCAAGCCGAAGCATTGCGGGGTCGCGAGACCGGAGGGTCTTCGTCGACCCCGGAAAAGACCAGAAAATTGGCGCGGCCGGTGGCGGTGTTCCAGACCCGCTGGCGCGGCGGAGTGGTCAGGTGAAAGCCGCCCGGCTGACGGATCCGCGCGTTGAAATCGCCAAACAGGTCCGGGAAGACCTCTTCGATCTTGTCGCGGATCCGGTCGTAGTCTGCGACATAGGAATCCCAGTCGATGCCGCAGTCGGGCAAGTGTGGCTTTCGCCATGCCGCAGACGATGGCGACCTCCGACTTCAGATGCTCGCTCGGCGGTTCGACGAGACCGGATGATGCATGCACCATCGACATGCTGTCTTCGACGGTGACCGATTGGCGGCCGCCCGCCTGCATGTCGATATCGCTGCGCGCCAGAGCGGGGAGGATCAGCGCCTGCTGCGCCATGAACCAGATGGCCGCGGTTGAGCTTGGTGCTGATGCCGACGGTCAGCCGCAAGCGGCGCATCGCCGCCTCGGCCACGGTCCAGTCCGGTACGGCCCTGACGAAATTGCCGCCGAGGCCGATGAATACCTTGGCGCGCCCATCCACCATCGCCTGTACGGCGTTGACGACGTGGTGCCCGCGCGCACGCGGCGGCTCGAAGCCGAACACTTTCTTGAGCTGGTCGAGGAATACCGGATTGGGCTTCTCGTCGATGCCCATGGTGCGGTCGCCTTGCACGTTCGAGTGGCCGCGTACCGGGCAGATCCCCGCGCCGGGCTTGCCGAAATTGCCGCGCAGCAGCAGCAAATTCACGATCTGCTGCACGTTTGCAGTGCCGAGCCGGTGTTGGGTGATCCCCATGCCGTAGACGACGATGACGGCACGCGCCCGCATGTAGACGGCCGCCACGCGCTCCAGCTGTTCGCGCGGCAGTCCGCAGGCGTGCAATATGTCTTCCCATTTTGTCTGGCGCAGATCGTCGGCGAACGCCTCGAAACCGTGTGTGTGGTTCGCGATAAAATCGAGATCGAGGACTGGCTCCTTGCCGTTGCGAAGCGCCTCGTCATGCGCCTCCAGCACCAGCTTCATGACCCCCTTGAGGGCCGCGACATCGCCGCCGATGCGGACCTGGCAATACTCGCTGGCGATCCTCGTCTCGCCCAACGTCGCCATCTCGATCGGATCCTGGGGCGCCGCAAACCGCTCGAGAGCGCGCTCGCGCAGCGGGTTGAACACGACGATCGGCACATTGCGGCGCGACGCCCTGTGCAACTCGGTCAGCATCCGCGGGCTGTTGGTGCCCGGGTTCTGGCCGATGATGAAGATCGCCTCGGCATGTGCGAAGTCGTCGAGCAGCACGGTTCCCTTGCCGATGCCGATGCTCTCGGGAAGGCCGACGCTGGTCGGCTCGTGGCACATGTTCGAGCAATCGGGAAAATTGTTCGTGCCGAAGCGGCGCACGAACAGCTGATACATGAACGCCGCCTCGTTCGAGGTGCGTCCCGAGGTGTAGAATTCAGCCTCGTTCGGGTCGTCGAGAGCGTTGAGCTCGCGGCCGATCAGTGCGAACGCCTCGGCCCAATCGACCGGCACATAATGGTCGGTCGCGGGATCATAGCGCATCGGCTCGGTCAGGCGCCCCTGCTCCTCCAGCCAGTAGTCACTTTCTTGTTCCAGCTGACGGACAGTGTGGGCCGCGAAGAATTCGCGCGTCACGCGGCGTTTGGTCAGCTCCCAGGTGACGGCCTTGGCGCCATTCTCGCAAAACTCGAATGAGCTCGTATGCCGCGGGTCGGGCCAGGCACAGCCGGGGCAGTCAAAGCCATCCGGCTGGTTCATCGACAGCAGTGCCCTGGAGCCTTTGATCTCGACGCTCTGCTCGCGCAGCGCTTTGGCGGTGGCGTGCAGCGCCCCCCAGCCGCCAGCGGGCGCGGCATAGGGTGCGAACACCGGCTTGTCATCCGGTTCATGATTAGGGTCGTCGGCCGCGGAGTAGGGAGGCTGATTGCTCATAATTGGTACCCTTTCACAGACGATCCGACCTCGTCCTGGGTCGACGCCGACACGGACGCCATCGTTTCGAACACGCCGTCGCGCCGGATCAGCGCGTGGAATAGCGCCGCCGCGACATGCATCAGGACCAGGGCGAAAAACGCGAAAGCCAGGTAGAAATGCGCGTCCCAGAGCCAGGTATGCAGACTGTCGCTCTGCGGCAGGATCGCCGGAAGCCACAGTCCCCCGAATACCACGACCGGATAGGCGGCGGCCGACAGCATAGCCCAGCCGAGCAGCGGCATGCCGATCATCAGGGCATATAGCGCGTAATGCGACAGGTGCGCCGCGAGCTTCATCGGCTCGGGCAGGTCAGCCGGCAGCGCTGGCGCACCGTAGCGCAGACGTACCGCCAAGCGGATCAGCGCGAGCACCAGAATGGCGATGCCGAGCGATTTGTGAATTGCAACGAGCGACAGGTATTTCGGCATGGTGGTAGACACCATGCCGACGCCGATAAAGAGCATCGTCAGGATGCAAACCGCCATGAGCCAGTGCAGCAGGCGCTGGAGCGGGGTGAAGCGTTGGTGGACGCCGATCATGGCTTGTCGCCCGTTGCAATTCGGGGATAATCCTTGGCCTCTGCCGTGCGCAGGTCATATGACCTCGCATAGGCGGCCGACCGTGCGGCCGGGAACGGATCGTCCGATACCTGGATGCCGGTCGGCAGGACGGTCGGATCGAAGTTGATGTCGCGGCACGGCCCGTCCCGCTCGGCCTCGATCTTTTGCACGATCAGCGTGCCGACCTCGACGGTACGGCGATCGGTCGGCCAGGCCTTGCTGGGGTCCGCGCTCGGGTCGTCCGGATTGGCCACCGTCACCACCATGGTCCAGCGTTGCCGTGCGCTGGCGACGCGCTGCGCGATGTCCTGTTCGAGAAAATCAGGGCCGCGCTTTGCGAGATCATCCGGCGAGATCGAAACCGGTTGCGCCGCTGGCAGCAGCGACCAGCGCACCACGTGCTCTGCGCCGGCATTGTTGACGAAGACAAAGCTGTTGAGGCTGTTGAACCGGTCTTCCGCGTAACTATCGGTCCACGGCGCGTTCTTGGCCCAATCGCCGAACGGCGCAAACTCCGGATGCGCCGCGACGAAATTCTTCATCGCGTTCGGGTCCTTGCTCCCGGATGCGATCAGCAGCTCGTAGAAGCCCGGCGGTGTCGAGACCGGGAAGACCGGGGCATCGATCATGGCGCTGCGCCACTCCTGGCCGTCCGGTGTCGCGATCCGTATTCCGAAGCCCCGTATCCGGACCGTCGCATCCGCCGCGTCCGGATTGGGGGTACCGAGATTGAAGCGCCCAAGCGCGGGGTACTGGCCGCGGGCGAAAACCTGGGCCTTTGACAGCTCGGCTCCGGCCCCGTTCGCGTCGAACTCGCCGGTAAAGCAGATGCCCTTGGCATGATTGCGGCGGTGGCCGAGCGCCGGCCCGGTGGGCGGCGCCAGCGCCGCCACCAGCCTCGTCGGCGTCAGACGCTCGGGCGAAAACCATCCTGCCGTATAGGCAAAAGCAGCAGCGCCGGCGCCAATGACGATGGCGATCAGCGCCAGCGATCCGAGCGGAGATCGGTGGGGCTCTGGCATTCAGACCTCCCAGTTACAGTCGACGGACCCTCTGAATGTTTGGAATGCGGTCGTCAAAGGCACTAGCGCCACAAATTCGATCGCGCGAGGTCGATCACTTCGTCGGCTCTGCCGCTGATCACGGCTTTGACCATGTAGAGCGTGAAGCCCTTGGCCATCTCCATGGTGATCGAGGGTGGCATTGCGAGCTCGGTGCGGTTGACGACCGCATCGACCAGGACCGGCCCCGGATGGGCCAGTGCCGCGGCGATGCCGCTCTCGACCTCGGCCGGGTCCTCGATCCTGATCCCGCGCACGCCGACCGTTTCGGCCATTGCCGCGAAATTCGGGTTCTTGAAATCGGTGCCGAATGGGAGAAAGCCCGTTGATTTCTGCTCGAGCTCGATGAAGCCGAGCGCGCCGTTGTTGAACACGACGACCTTCACCGGAAGCTCGAGCTGCACGAGGCTGAGAAAGTCGCCCATCAGCATCGTGAACCCGCCATCGCCCGACAGCGAGACGACCTGCCGGCCGGGGAATGCCGCCTGAGCGCCGATCGCCTGGGCCAGCGCATTGGCCATCGAGCCGTGCCAGAACGACCCGATGAGCCGTCGCTTGCCGTTCATCGCCAGATAGCGCGCGGCCCATACCGTTGGCAGGCCGACATCGCAGGTGAAGACGGCGTCCTCCGCGGCCCGGTCGCTGATCGCCTTCGCGACCTGCTGCGGATGGATCAGCCCCTTGCCCGGGGTGCCGACAGCCAGATCGTCGAGGCCTTTGCGTGCCTTGGCATAGTGCTGCTGCGCCTGCGCCAGATGAGCCCCATCCCATTTCTGCTCCAGCAGCGGCAATAGCGCTTCGATTGTCGCCCGGACGTCACCCACGACCGCAAGATCGACCGCCGCCCGCCGGCCGATTTGCTCGGCTCTGATGTCGACTTGGGCGATTTGGACGCCCGACCCCTGCGGATAGAATTGCCGGTAGGGGAAATCGGTCCCGAGCATCAGCAGGACGTCGCAGTCGAGCATCGCGTAATAGCCGGACGAAAAGCCGATCAGCCCGGTCATGCCGACGTCGTAGGGGTTCTCCCATTCGACATGCTCTTTGCCGCGCATGGTATGCACCATCGGGGCCTTGAGGCGCTCGCCCAATGCCAGAAGCTCGTTGTGCGCGCTTTGGCATCCCGAGCCGCACAGGATCGTAACGCGGCTCTTGCCGTTCAGCAGCGCTGCCAGGCGGTCCAGCTCTGGGTTCCCTGGCGTGACAACGGGTGCCGCCGGCAGCAAAGCCGCGGCCTTGGTCGGCGGCGCATCGGAGGCGGGCTGCAGCGCAATGTCGCCGGGCATCACCAATACCGATACGCCGCGCTTGCCGACGGCCTCGCGGATCGCGATTTCGAGCGCGCGCGGCATCTGGTTGGGACCGGAGACGAGTTCGCAATAGTGGCTGCATTCCTGGAACAACGTCTGCGGATGCGTTTCCTGGAAATACCCGGCGCCGATCTCGGCCGAAGGGATCTGCGCGGCGATGGCCAGTACCGGCACGCGCGATCTGTGACAATCGAAGAGGCCATTGATCAGGTGCAGATTGCCCGGGCCGCAGCTCCCGGCGCAGACGGCGAGCTCCCCCGTCAGATGCGCCTCCGCACCCGCCGCGAACGCGGCAACTTCCTCGTGCCGCACATGAATCCACTCGATCTTGCCTTGCCGCCGAAGCGAGTCGGTCAGCCCGTTGAGGCTGTCGCCGACAATGCCGTAGATCCGCTTGACACCGGCCGCAGAGAGAATCTCCGCGAACTGATCAGCGACCGTTTTGGCCATCTCTGGAGCCCTCTTTTATAGGCGGGTTCGGAAAATCTTGCTTTGGTGCCTCGCATGCTCCGCGAGCAGTCGTCGTTGCGCAAAGTCTCCCGATTACGAGCTTGAGACCATTGCCATCGAAGACAAAGTTAATTCGGGTAAAGATACGTAAATGCAGCTCGTGAAGGTCCGCGAATGCCGGATTGTCGGAGAAGTGAGACGCTCGCTCACTCCGCCGCGTTGCGGTTCCCAAAACGGCGGACCCGGAGGTCGGCCTGCTCCTTGTGGCCCCAGAAGCGCTCGATGGCGCAGAGGCGGCTGCAGTATTCGCCGATCATGGCGCTGGCTTCGGGGGTCTTGATCTCCTGGTAGGTGCAAGTCTTGAGGAACTTGCCGACCCACAGGCCGCCGGTGTAGCGCGCCGCTCCCCGGGTCGGCAATGTGTGGTTGGTGCCGATCACCTTGTCGCCGTAGGAGACGTTGGTCTCGGGGCCGAGAAACAGCGCGCCGTAATTCTGCAGCCGCTCGAGATAGCGGCGCGGCTCAGTTGTCAGCACTTCGACATGCTCGGCGGCGATGCGGTCGGCTTCGGCCGCCATCTCGTCTTCATCGCCGCAGAGAATTACCTCGCCGTAATCGCGCCAGGCGACACCGGCGACATCGGCGGTCGGCAACACGGTCAGCTGCCGATCGACCTCGGCCATCGTGGCATGCGCCAGCTTCTCAGAAGTGGTCAGCAGGATAGCCGGCGAGGTCGGGCCGTGCTCGGCCTGCCCCAGCAAATCGGTCGCGCACATCTCGGCATCGGCGGTTTCGTCGGCGATCACCAGGATCTCGGTCGGCCCGGCAAACAGATCGATGCCGACGCGGCCATAGAGCTGGCGCTTGGCCTCGGCGACATAGGCGTTGCCGGGGCCGACCAGCATGTCGACCGGCTTGAAGCTCGCCGTGCCGAGCGCCATCGCGGCGATCGCCTGCACCCCGCCCAACACATGGATCGCATCGGCGCCGCCCAAATGCATCGCCGCGATGGTCTCGGGATGCGGGCCGCCCTGGTTGGGCGGCGTGCAGGCGGTGATGTGGCCGACCCCGGCAACGCGCGCGGTGACGATCGACATATGCGCCGAAGCGACCATCGGATAACGGCCGCCCGGCACATAGCAGCCGACACTCTCGACCGGGATGTGCCTATGGCCGAGCACGACCCCGGGCAAGGTCTCGACCTCGACATCGCGCATCGAGGCGCGCTGGATCTCGGCGAAATCGCGGATCTGCTCCTGCGCGAATTTGATGTCCTCGATTGTCTGCGGCGAGACTTTGGCGACCAGCGCCGCGATCTCATCCGCACCCAGGCGAAAGCTCGGCGGCGACCATTTGTCGAAGCGCTCCGACAATTCGCGCACCGCGGTGTCGCCGCGCCGGGCGACATCGGCGATGATGCCTTCGACGGTGCTGCGAACCTTCGCGTCGGCCTCCTCCTGCTGGCCGGCCAAGGCGGCTTTTTTGATGTGCCGGGGCATGAGCTCCTCCTAGGCCAATCACCAAGCGGTCCAGCCGCCGTCGGCGAGCAATGATGAGCCGGTGACGAGGGCGGCGGCGGGCGAAGCCAGGAACACGACGGCGTTCGCGACCTCCTCGACCGTGCCGGCGCGGCCCAGAGGAATGCGGTCGAGGATCCATTTGCGGGTGGCCGGGTCCTCGAAAAACGGCTTGGTCAGCGGCGTTTCGATAAAGGTCGGGGCGATCGAGACGACGCGCACGCCTTTGGGCGCGAGCTCGACCGCCATCGCCTTGGTCAGCCCTTCGATCGCGTGCTTGGTCATCACATAGACGGTGCGGTTGAGCTCCGAGCCGACATGGCCCATCTGCGACGAGACATTGATGATGACCCCTGCGCCTTGGGCGGCCATCAGCCGCGCCGCGGCCTGGGCTACCATGAACGCCGCTCGGACGTTGAGCCCGAGCAGCAGGTCGAGGGTCGGCTCGTCGACTTCGAGAAAGGGCTGCGGCCGGTTGAGGCCGGCATTGTTGACCAGGATGTCGAGGCGGCCGAGACCGGCGATCGCGTCGCGCACCGCCTGCGAGCGGGTCACGTCGAGCACCAGCGGCCGCGCCTTGCCGCCGCCCGCCTCGATCTCGCCGGCGACCTCGTCGAGCTCGCTCCTGGTCCGGCTGACCAGCACCAGCTCGGCCCCGGCGCTCGCCAATCCCAAGGCGACGGCGCGGCCGATGCCACGCCCGGCGCCGGTCACCAGCGCGGTCTTGCCGTCGAGGCGGAACGCGCTATCCGCGGATTTCGCCGGCATAGGATTCTAGGAGGCGCCAGGTCGCGGGTCCCGCCTTCTCCCGCCAGCTGGCGTAAAAGCCGCCGAGCTTGGCATGGAAGCTCTCGGCATCTGCCGTATTGACCTGCATCCCCTTCCGCGCAAGCTCTTCGGCCCCGGCGGCATTCACCTGCTCGATGTCGTCGCGCTGCAATAACGCGTATTTCTCGGCATTGCGCTCGACGATTTCCTGCAGCTTGCGGGGCAAGGCGCGCCAGGCCGCGTCATTGGCCAGCAAGGTAAAGCCCGACCACCAATGGGCGGTCAGGCTCAGATAGCTCTGCACCTCGTAGAGCCGCAGCGACAATACGACGCCGAGCGGGTCGCTCTGCCCGTCGAAATTGCGGGCCTTTAATGCGTCGTACATCTGGCTGAACGGGACATAGCCTGCCTCCGCCCCGAACGCCTCGAAGAAATCGCGCGCAATCGCTCCGCCGGGGCTGCGGATCTTTGCCCCGGCGAGATCGGCGGCTGTCCGGATTGGCCGATTGCTCGTCGTCAGGTGATGAAACCCGTTCTGCAGGCAATGGCGGAAGGCGTGGATGCCGTGTTGCGCCAGCTCATTGCGGATCTGGTCGCCGAGCGCGCCGTCGAGCGCGGCGAACACCGCCTTCGAGTCCCGGAATGCGAACGGCAGCAACGGCAGAGCGCTGGTCGGCGCCACTTCGCCGAGCGTCGCGCCCGCCATGAAGAATTCGAGCGCACCGCTGCGCAAATCGGCGAACATCTTGGGGTCGGGGCCGAGCCGGCTTTCCGGAAACACCTCAAGGATGAATTCGCCGCCGCTCTCCTCGCGGATCGCTCCCGCCATCTCGGTGAGCCGAGTTACGGTAGGACTGGCCGCGGGCTGGTTGAGGCCGAGCCGATAGTGAAATCGTGGGGTCCGGTCGATCGACATCGGCCGATGATAGTCGAAGGCGGCAGCCGCGGAAAGCCGCGCCACCTCCGACTTTCTCTCTCGTCGCCCCCGCGAAAGCGGGGGCCCAGGGCGGCGGGCACGGTACTGGCCACCCTGGGTGCCCGCTTTTCGCGGGCATGACGGAAAAGGTGCGGGTACGATCCGTTAAATTCGCACCCCTATCGCTGCGGCCACGGATCGTAGGTGCCGAAATTCCACAAATGCCCCTCCGGATCACGGCACGCGTAGAGGCGGCCCCCGTAATCCTGATCGGCAACCTCCATGACGATCTCGGCCCCGGCGGCTTTCGCCCGCGCGTAATGCGCATCGGCATCGTCGACGATCACGTAGGCGCTCTGGGTCCCGGCCCCGCCCACCTCTTGCGGCGGCTTGACCCACTGGCCAAATTCGTCGGCGCGCGCCGAGCCGAGCATGATCATGCCGTTGCCAAAGGCGAGCTGGGCGTGCGCGACGGTCCCGTTCTCGCCGGGTACGACAAGGTGCTTTTCGAATCCGAAGGCCTTGCACAACCAATCGATCGCAGCGGCCGCATCGCGATACCGCATCGCTGGAATGACGGTCGAAATTGTGTTCTTGGCGCCCCCAGACATGATGACCTCCTCAGAGGCTGTGAATCTCTCGATGGGCAACACGGACCAGCGCCGTGCGTCCTTCGAGACAGCCGCTTTCGCGGCACACTTTAAGGATGGCGGGATGGCTGGATGTTCATCATGACAAAACGGCCGAGCGGCCGACGCTTCACGTCGGCGTGACGGTGAAGTCTGCGCACGTCGAAGGTGTGGGCGCATCGGCAGGTGCTCGTATGGACGGCTACACGAGACCATGTGGCTAGAGGCGCCTGGTTCGCTGTGCAGCGGTTATCCCTCCACCGGCAAACTGGCGACCGGAGGTCTTTCTTAATGCCATCAAGGAAGTGCCTCATCCTGAGGAGGCGCGAAAGCGCCGTCTCGAAGGACGCAGGATGTCCGTGCAGCATCCCACCCCGATTCATTCACAGGCTCTCAGTAACCCGGAACTGCGGTCCCTTTCCGGCATTTGCAAATCGTGGGGCCGTGACCCCGCTGTGGGTGCCACATACCGATCCGGCCGATCCCTGATCGATGTTATACGCTCGGTTGGCGATTTTCGATCCCCCAAGCGCTGTCAAGGGCACGCCTCCTGCTCGGTTGGTCCAGTCGTGTTCTGGGCTTGACAGCCATCAGTCCGGGCGTTAGGAGACCGCATCGTGGTGGATTTGAGCCGACCGGCTTGCGGCCACGTTAAACAAGCGCTAAAAGGTCGGGAGTTCTGAAAGGAGCCCTGGCCCGCGCGGGACCGGGGCTTTTTGCTGTCCGGAACGGCGCGGCCTCGCAATGGAGAGCCCTGCCGATGACCAAGCCCGTCCTGCCCGCCGACCTCGCCGACCATCTCGACCCCGCGACAATCCTCGTGCGCGGCGGCGCGACCCGCAGCCCGCATGACGAGACCTGCGAGGCATTGTTCATGACCTCGGGCTTTGTCTACCACAGCGCCGCGGCGGCCGAGCAGGCCTTCGCCCAGGAAGGCTCGCGCTATGTCTATTCGCGCTACCGCAACCCGACGGTGGCGATGTTCGAGGAGCGGCTGCGGCTGCTCGAAGGGGCGGAGGCCTGCCGCGCCACGGCGAGCGGCATGGCTGCAGTGTTCGCGGCCTTGCTGTGCCGGCTGCGGGCGGGCCAGCGGGTGGTGTCGAGCCGCGCCTTGTTCGGGTCGTGCCATTACATCGTCGCCGACCTGCTGCCGCGCTGGGGGATCGAGACCGTCCTGATCGACGGGCGCGACCTCGGCGCGTGGGAGGCAGCGCTCGCCGGCGGCGCCGCACTGGCCTTTTGCGAGAGCCCGTCCAACCCGGCGATGGAGATCATCGATCTCGCCGAGGTGGCGCGGCTCACGCATCGGGCCGGCGGCATCCTGGTTGTCGACAACGTCTTTGCGACGCCGCTATTGCAGAAGCCGTTGGCGCTCGGAGCCGACGTCGTCGTCTATTCGGCCACCAAGCACATCGACGGCCAGGGCCGCTGCCTCGGGGGCGCCATTCTAGCCTCCGAGAAATTCATCAAGGACGATCTCGGCCAGTTTTACCGGCATACCGGGCCGTCGCTCAGCCCCTTCAATGCTTGGCTCCTGCTGAAGGGCCTCGAAACCCTGGACCTCAGGGTCGAGCGGCAATGCCGCACCGCCGCCGCCGTCGCCCGCTATCTCGAGGGGCATCCGAAGATCGGCCGGGTGCTCTATCCGGGGCTGCCGAGCCATCCGCAACACGAGCTGGCGCGCCGCCAGATGAAGCAGGGCGGCAGCCTCGTCTGCTTCGACATTGGGGGCGGCAAGGAGGGCTGCTTCCGCTTTCTCGATGCGTTGCGGCTGGTCGACATCTCGAACAACCTCGGCGACGCGAAAAGCCTCGTCACCCATCCGGCGACGACGACGCATTCCCGGCTCAAGCCCGAGGAACGCGCAGCGCTCGGCATCGGCGACGAGCTGGTGCGGTTTTCCGCGGGGCTCGAAGCCGAGGCCGACCTGCTCGGCGACATCGAGAGAGCGCTCGAATATGTTTAGCGACTTCATTATGTAAATATCGGATAATTGACATCTCTTAGATGGTGTACTTATCTGAACCACATCGGATGGCGGTGTTGACCCGCCTTGCCTCGAAAAGGGCTGCGGTATGGTTCAGATCAATCCCGTTTCGAAGGCCGAGGCGGTCAAGCAGCAGAGCCGGCAATTGCGCGGGCACTTGGCGCGCGACCTCGCGGACACCGCCACGCCCTTCAACAATGAAGGCTATTCGCTGCTCAAATTCCACGGCGTCTACCAGGGATATGACCGTGACAGCGCCACCGAGCGCAAGCAGCGCGGCGAGGACAAGGTCTGGCAGTTCATGGTGCGCGTCCGCATTCCGGGCGGGCGGCTCACGGCCGGGCAGTATCTCGCCCTCGATGGGCTGGCGGACCGCTATGCCGACGGGTCGCTGAGGGTCACGACCCGGCAGAGCATCCAATTCCACGGCGTCGTCAAATCCGGGCTCAAAGCGACGATCGCGGAGATCAACGCCGCGCTGCTGACGACGCTCGCGGCCTGCGGCGATGTCGTTCGCACCGTCACGACGACCCCGGCGCCGATCCGCGATGCCGTGCACGAGCGGCTCGAGGCCGACACTCGACGGCTGTCCAGCCATCTTTTGCCGCGAACCCGCGCCTATCACGAGATCTGGGTGGACGGCGCACCGTGGCAGGAGGACGAAGGCGCCTCCGAAGAACCCGACCCGCTCTACGGCGAGCGTTATCTGCCGCGCAAATTCAAGATCGGCCTCGCGATCCCGGAAGACAACACGATCGACGTGCTGACCAACGATCTGGCGATCGTGGCATTGTTCGAGGGCGAGCGGCTCGCCGGGTACAATTTCCTGCTCGGCGGCGGGCACGGGATGACCCACAACAACCCGAAGACCTACCCGCGCCTCGCCACCCCGGTCGCCTTTGTCGAGCCGGAGGATCTGCTCGATGCGGCGGCGGCCGTCGTGCGGCTGCACCGCGACCATGGCGACCGCGGCAACCGCCGCCACGCCCGGCTCAAATACGTGATTGCCGAAAACGGCGAGGAGTGGGCGCGCGAGCGCCTTTCCGAATATCTGGGCAAGACACTGGAACCCTGCCGCGAGATGGCGCCGTTCGCGGTGCCCGATCATCTCGGCTGGCACGAGCAAGGGGACGGCAAGCTTTATCTCGGCATTCCCGGTGTCGAGCGGGCGCATCGTCGACGATACGCGGTCGGCGTTGCGGGAGATCGTCAGCCGTTTTCGCTGCGATCCGATCCTGATGCCGAGCCAGGACATCATCTTGAGCGAGATCCGCCCCGAGGATCGCAATGCAATCGAGGCGATACTGCAGCAATACGGGGTGCGCCAGGCCGCAGGCATG
Source organism: uncultured Alphaproteobacteria bacterium (assembly GCA_963836845.1). GTDB lineage: Bacteria > Pseudomonadota > Alphaproteobacteria > ATCC43930 > CGMCC-115725 > AP-15. Next base: position 31,507 of record CAWILK010000018.1, read on the forward strand.
CTGCCGGCGGAGCGCTGGGCGCTCGCCTGCCCTGCCCTGCCGACCTGCGGGCTGGCGTTGACCGAGGCCGAACGGGTCCGCGACGGCATCGTCGCCGCGATCGAGGCGCGGCTGCGGCTATACGGGATCGAGCACGAACGGCTCAGCATCCGCATCACCGGCTGCCCGAACGGCTGCGCACGCCCGTACACCGGCGACATCGGCATCGTCGGCCGCATGCCAGGGTTCTACGCCTTGTTCGTCGGCGGCGATTTCGCGGGCACCCGGCTCAATGAGCCGCTCGCCGACAAGGTTCCGCTGCACGGGATCGCCGAGGTGCTCGATCCGCTCTTCGCGCTCTACGCTTCCGCCCGCGCCAAAGGCGAAGGGTTCGGCGATTTCTGCCATCGCATCGGCATGCCCGCCCTGCAGCAGGCCCTCGCCCAACCCCAAAAGGGCGCCGCCTGACGTCAAGTCGTAGGGCGGGTGAACCCCGTCATTCGAATTTGCGGCCGGCGCGGCGGGTTACACCCGCCCTACGCTCGACCGGGTTCCCACGCTCGGGCATGCTCTCCGCATGCCGGACTATCGCCGCAATCGGGTTCCGGGCGGAACTTTCTTCTTCACGGTGAACCTTCTCGATCGCCGGTCGGACTTGCTGGTACGCCATGTCGATGCGCTGCGCGCAGCCGTCCGCAACGTGCGCCGGCAATCGCCGTTTCGCATCGAGGCTTGGGTTATATTGCCGGACCACATGCATTGTTTATGGACGCTTCCCGAAGGCGACAGCAACTTCCCCGAGCGCTGGCGGCGAATCAAGGCTGCCTTCTCGAAATCGCTGCCCGATATCGGGCCGGTGTCACGCGCCAAGCTCCGCAAGGGCGAACGCGGGATTTGGCAGCGCGGCTATTGGGAGCACACGATCCGCGACGATCGTGATTACGCAGCGCATATGGATTACATCCACTTCAACCCGGTAAAGCACGGGCTCGCTCGAGCGCCGGGCGACTGGCCTTTCTCCAGCTTTCGGCGATGCGTTGCGGCGGGCCTTTATCCGGCGGAGTGGTTAGGCGGCGCCGCCGAACCGGTCGACACCGGTGAGCCGTAGGGCGGGTGAAACCCGCCATTCGAATTTGCGGCCGGCGCGGCGGGTTACACCCGCCCTACGTTCTTCCCACAAGCGGGCCCGCCCGCTACCCTGAGCCAACTGTTCTTTTTGGAGGTGAGGGATGGCTGTCATCGGGGTGATTGCGCAAGGGATGATGGGCGCCGGCGTCGGGCGGCGGCTGCACGAAAGCGGGGCGACGGTGCGCACCTTGCTGGCGGGGCGCAGTGCGAAGAGCGCCGAGCGGGCGCGGGCCGCCGGCATGGAGCCCGCAGCCGATGAGCACGCGCTGCTCTCCGGCGCCGATTTCTTTTTGTCGATCCTGCCGCCGGGTGAAGCGGAGCCGCTGGCCGAGCGTTTGGCGCCGGCGTTGAAGGCGCTCGACCGTAAGCCGGTCTATGTCGACTGCAATGCGGTGAGCCCGCAAACCGCGATCCGGATCGGCGAGATCATCGCCCCGACCGGCGCCGATTTTGTCGATGGCGGGATCATCGGCGGCCCGCCTCGCCCGGGCTACAGCCCGACGATTTACGCCTCCGGCCCGACCGCGGGGCAAACCGCGGTATTGCGCGATTGGGGGATCGACTGGCGCGTCATCGACGGGCCGATCGGCGCCGCGTCGGCGTTGAAGATGTCCTATGCCGGGATCACCAAGGGGACGACCGCGATCGCCTCGGCGATGCTGCTGGGCGCGGCGCGTTTCGGCTGCGCCGAGGCGCTGATCGCCGAATTGACCGAGAGCCAGCCCGAGATGCTCGCCCGCTTTCGCCAAGGCATCCCGCGGATGTACGACAAGGCCTACCGCTGGGTCGCCGAGATGGAGGAGATTTCCGACTTTCTCGAACAAAACCCGCCGTCGCGCGACATCTACGCCGCGGTCGCCCGCCTCTACGGCTATCTCGCCAAGGCCGAAGCCGAGCACGCGCCGGGCCCCGACAACGCCGTGCGCACCCTCGACCGGGTCCTCGGCAAGGCATAGCCGCCCGGCTTCTGGACAGCTGATAGGAAAAACGCATCCCTATTATTGCCGTATTCGCATTGTAGGTATCGGACCCGCGGGTTCGCCCGATGCGAAGAGGTGATCATGGTTGACGATGTGGTTGAGAAAGAACCGGCGCAGGTGCGCGGGCGGCCGTTCGCGAAGGGGCAGTCGGGCAACCCCGCAGGCCGGGGGCTCGGCTCCCGCAACAAGGCGACGATCGCCGCCCAGAAGATGCTGGCGGGCGAGGCCGAGGCGTTGACGCGCAAAGCGGTCGAGGCCGCTCTCGCGGGCGATTCGACGGCGATGCGGCTGTGCCTCGAACGGGTCTTGCCCCGCGAGCGCGCGATCGAATTCGCCTTGCCGCGGATCGACAGCGCCGGCGATATCGCCCAGGCCATGGGGGCCGTCACCGCGGCGCTCGCAGGCGGGCTCATCACGCCGGGCGAGGCGCAAGCCATCGCCCGGGTGTTCACGACCTTTGTGCAGACGATCGAGACCAGCGACTTCGACCGGCGCCTGACAATGCTCGAAGAGCGCGACACCGAGGGGCGCTAAGGTTCAACCTGGAGAGGAGCTTCCGCTGCAGACCCGCTGCAGGTACAGCGGGCCGTCATAATCGAAACAATCTAAAGTAGCGGGCCGTCGAGGGTCCGCGTTCCCGCTCTTAACTCCTCTCGCCCCTAACGCTCTAAAGGGCGGAGAGGGGCGAACGCCAACCGGGCGGCGGCGCCACTTCGAACCCGTGAGGAGCTCAGGCTTTTGCTACCTCGTGCCGAGCCATATGCTCGAGGGCGCGGACGAGGCCGGAATGGTCCCAGGCTTTGCCGCCGAGCGCGGCGGCGCAATTGAACAGCTCCTGAGCGGTCGCCGTGTTCGGCAGCGAAAGGTTGAGCGACCGGGCGCCCTGCAGGGCGAGGTTAAGGTCCTTCTGGTGCAATTCGATGCGGAAGCCGGGGTCGAAATTGCGCTTGATCATGCGCTCGCCATGCAATTCGAGGATGCGCGACGAGGCGAACCCGCCCATCAGCGCCTGCCTGACCTTGGCCGGGTCGGCGCCGGCACGGGAGGCGAATAGCAGTGCTTCGCCGACCGCCTCGATCGTCAAGGCGACGATGATCTGGTTGGCGACCTTGGTGGTCTGACCGTCGCCATTGCCGCCGACCAATGTGATGTTCTTGCCCATCAGGTCGAAGATCGGCTTGACCTTGGCGAAAGCGCTCTCGGAGCCCGCCGACCATGATCGTCAAGTGAAGCCGCCTTGGCGCCGACCTCGCCGCCCGGATACCGGCGCATCGAGATAATCGCAGCCCTTCTTGTTGATCTCGGCGGCAAAGAGCTTGGTCTCGATCGGCGAGATCGAGCTCATATCGACGACGATCTTGCCGGGCGACAGCCCTTCGGCGATCGCCGCCCGGATCGAACAGCACGCTTTTCACATCGGGGGTGTCGGGCACGATCATGATCACGATCTCGGCCCGCTCGGCAATTTCTTTGAGGGTGTCGCAGACCGTCGCGCCCGCCTCGCGCACATCGGGCGGCAATCGGCGCTTGCCGTAGACAAAGAGCTCGTGCCCGCCCTTGATCAGGTTGAGGGCCATCGGGTGCCCCATGATCCCGAGCCCGACAAAGCCGATCTTCATGACCCCTCCTGTGCGCTGGATGAATGGCGATCTCCGCACACTGCTACAGTTCCGGCCGCCGCCTCAAGACGGGCAACTCGTTGACGCGGCGATGCTAGCCTCGGGCCGGCATCTCCGGGGGGTGACCGATGCTGCGCGCGTTTCTGGCATTGTGCGTCGTCTTCATCGCCGCGCCGGCGCTGGCGCAGGAGTACCAGTCGAAAGAGCTGGCCGACGCGGCCCGCGATTGGCGGCGCGAGCTGACCGACAGCGTCCCGGCAAACCGGAAGCAGCCGGCGCTCGTCGCCGGCTGGCGGCGAACCGCCGAGGCCGATTATCAGGCCAAGCATTTCGGCGGAGCCATCGATCTGTTGAGGCGCGCCATCGCCAACGGCGCCGATGACGGGCTCGTCTGGCTGCGCCTGGCGCAGAGCGAACTCGCCGCCCGGGACGACCACGCGATGGCGAGCGCCTACAACGCGTATCTGAAATCGACCGATCCGGTCGAGCGCGGCGCGGCGCTCTTTGTCATCGGCCGCGACTACGACCGGCACGACAAGCAGAAGGAGGCGCTCGCCGCCTTCGAGGCCGGCCTCGCATTCACCCGGCTCCCGGCGGTCGCCGAGCGCGCCGAAGAGCTGCGGCGGCTGGTCGCCTTCCGCGTCACCAAGGTCGAGGTCCAGGCCGAGGCGGATGCCGGGCGCGCCTGCCTGCGCTTCAACGAGAAGATCGGGACCAAGGGCGGCATCTCCTACGACAGTTTTGTGCGCAGCGAGCCCAAGCTCGACGGCATCGTGACCGCCCGGGGCGATACCTTGTGCCTCGACGGCATGAAGCACGGCGGCATCTACAATGTCGAGGTGCTCGCCGGATTGCCGGCCGGGACCGGCGAGCGGCTGCGCGAGACTTTCAAGACCCGCGTCGTCGTTCCCGACCGCAAGCCGCAAGTCCGCTTTTCCGGGACCGGCTATGTATTGCCGAAAGTGGGCACATCGGGGCTGCCGCTGACCACAATCAATGTCGACAAGGTCAAGCTGCGGCTGCTGAAGGTCAACGAGCGCAACCTCGTCCCGAGCATCGACGCCGAGCGGCTGACGATGAGCTTTTCGTCCTACGAGGTCGACGAGGTCATCAACCGCACCGGGATCTCTCGTCTGGGAAGGCGAGATGGCGATCGCCGGCGAGCGCAATCGCCCGGTTGCGACCGCGATCCCGCTCAAGGACATGCTCCGCGAAAAGGGGCCTGGCGATCTATCTGGTCGTCGCTCAGCGCAGCGACCTGATGCAGGACGAGTTCGTCACCCCGGCGACGAACTGGGTGCTGGTGTCCGATCTCGGGCTCGCCGCCTACAAGGGGACGGACGGCATGGCGGTCGATATCCGCTCGCTCGCCACCGGAAAGCCGCTGGCAGGGATCGCGGTCCGCCTCTATGCCCGCAACAATGGCGAGCTCGCCGCCGGCGCCAGCGACGCGGAGGGGATCGCGCGCATCCCCGGCGGGCTATTGCGCGGCCGCGGCGGCGACGAGCCCTTTGTCCTCACCGCGCACGGTCCCGACAACGATTTCAATTTTCTCGAAATCGGCCATCCCGCCTTCGACCTGAGCGACCGCGGGGTCAGCGGCCGGCCGCAACCCGGGCCCGTCGACGCCTTTCTCTATACCGACCGCGGGATTTACCGGCCCGGCGAGACCGTCGAGCTGGTCGCGCTGGTCCGCGACGACAAGGCCGAGGCGACGACCGGGCTTCCGGTCAGTCTGCGTCTGATGCGGCCTGACGGGATCGAGGTCGAGAAGCGGCAGCTGACGAATGGCCAGCTGGGCGGCTACCGGCAGAGCTTCGCCCTGCCGCGGGACGCGCGCATCGGGTCCTGGCGGGTCGAATTGCGGCTCGACCCGAAAGCGCCGCCGATCGGCTCCGCCGAGTTCCGCGTCGAGGATTTTGTCCCGCCGCAGCTCAAGCTCGCGCTCGCCGCCGCGGAGGGGCCGATCCGCCCCGGGACGGCTTTCCCGGTCGATGTCGATGCGCGCTACTATTATGGCGCGCCTGGCGCCGAATTGCCGATCGAGGCGGAAGCGGTCATCGCGCTCGACGACGACCCCTTCCCGACGCACCCCGGCTTCAAGTTCGGCTTGGCCGACGAGGAATTTACCGGCGACCGCCGCGATATCGAGGCGCCCTCGACCGATGGCGACGGGAAGGCACGGCTGCCGGTCGTATTGAACGATCTGCCGGACGTGACCCGGCCGCTCGCCGCGACGATCCGGGTCGGCGTCTTCGAGCCGAGCGGCCGCGCCGTCTATGAAACTCTGGCCCGGCCGATCCGGCAGCGCCCGGTGAATATCGGGCTGCGCTCGCCCGCCGGCGACGATGCGGTCCCGGAGGGCGCCGAGGCGAGGATCGAGGTGATCGCGGTCGATCCGCTCGGCGCGCCGGTCGCGGTCATCGGCCTGCGCTTCGAGCTGCTGCGCGAAACCTGGGAATACCGCTGGTATTCGGTGAACGGCGTGTGGCGCCACAAATCGCACATCCGCAGCCAGCCGGTCGATGCGGGCACCCTCGATCTCGGGATCGACCATGCGGCGACCCTGGCGCGCCAGCTGCCCGCCGGCCGCTACCGCTGGGAGGTGGCCGATCCCGCCAGCGGCGCGCAATCGAGCCTCAAATTTCATGTCGGCTGGTGGATCGAGGCCGAGCAGCCCGACGTGCCCGACAAGCTCGAAGCGGTGCTCGACAAGCCCAGCTACCAGCCGGGTGAAACCGCGAAGCTCTTTCGTCAAGGCGCCGTTTGCCGGCGAGGCCGAGCTGGCGATCGCGTCCGACCGGATCCTGTCGCTGCGGCCGCTGAGCCTGCCCGCCGAGGGCGCCACTCTCGACATCCCGGTCGATCCGGCATGGGGCGGCGGCGTCTATGCGCTGGTCAGCGCCTACCGGCCGTCGGATCCCTCCGGACCGCAGCAGCGCGGGCCGGGGCGCGCCGTCGGGGTCGCATGGCTCGCGATCGACGCAAGCGCGCGCACGCTCGGGGTGGCGCTCGCCGCGCCCGATGTCGTGCGGCCGCGCAGCGCCGTCGAGATCCCGGTCACGGTCGCCGGCCTCGGCGGCGGGGAGGAGGCGTACGTCACCCTCGCCGCGGTCGACGAGGCGGTGCTCAAATTGACCGAGTTCGCCAGCCCGGCCCCCGAGCAATACTATTTCGGCAAGCGCCAGCTCGGGGTCGAGCTGCGCGATATCTATGGCCGGCTGATCGATGCTCGGGCCAACGCGGTCGGGGTGCTGCGCAGCGGCGGCGACAGCTTTGCCAAGCGCTCGGTCGCCGGGCTGCCCGACAAGAGCAGCAAGGTCGTTGCGTTGTTTTCCGGGGTTGTTCGGCTGGTCGCCGATGGTTCGGCGCGCATCCCGTTCGACATTCCCGACTTTCAGGGGCAGCTCCGCCTGATGGCGGTCGCCTTCTCGGCCCATAAGGTCGGCTCCGGCACGGCTTCGATGACCGTGCGGGACCCGGTGGTGACGACCGTCTCGCTGCCCCGGTTTCTGGCGCCGGGCGACCGGGCGCGGATCGGCGTCACGATCAGCAATCTCGAAGGCGCCGCGGGCGACTATCAGCTTGGCGCTGTCGGCGAACGGCGCCGCGCAGTTTGCCGCGCCGGTCGAACCGCACGATGCCGGCTCGCTCCCGGAGGCAATTTCGCCGACGGCTTTGTCCTGTCGGCCACCGGCCCCGGGGAATGCGGCCCTGAAGCTCGAGCTGTCGGGGCCGGGCGATCTGAGGATCGCGCGCGATTTCACGATCGGCGTGCGGCCGGCGCAATCCTATCAATTGCGTCGCTTTGTCGGGCGGTTGCTGCCGGGCGAGAGCGTCACCTTGGACGACAGCGCCGCGGACGAGTTCCTGCCGGGCACGGCGGAAGCATTGCTGAGCGTCAGCCCGCGGCCCGACTGGGACGTCCCGGGGCTGTTGCGGACGCTCCAACGGTATGCCTATGGCTGTCTCGAACAGACCACCAGCCGGGCCTTGCCGCTGCTCTATGTCGAGGAGGTGGCGCGGCTGTGGCGTGCCGATCCGGGTCCGGCGACGGCCGAGACCTTGGACCGCGCAATCGGCCGCATCATCGAGATGCAGCGCTCCGACGGCAGCTTTGGGGTGTGGAGCGACACCGGCGACACGGTGCCGTGGCTCGACGCCTACGCCGCCGATTTCCTGATCCGCGCCAAGGAGCACGGCAAGAACGTTCCCGATTTCGCGATCAAATCCGCGGTCGCCTGGCTGCACGACTATGTCCGCCAGGAGCACACCGAGATCGGCGACCTGCCGGCGGTGGCCTATGCCCATTATGTGCTGGCCCGCGCGAAATCGGACGATTTGCCCGGCTTGCGCTATTTCAGCGATACGCAGATGGCCCGACTGCCGACCCAGCTGGCCAAGGCGCAGGTCGCCGCCGCCTTGGCGCTCTACGGCGACGCGGCCCGCGCCGCCGCCGCTTACGACGCGGCGCTGGTGCCGGGGCCGCCGCGGCCCGCCGGGATCCGCTATGTCGATTACGGCAGCGAGCTGCGCGACAGCGCTGCCGTGCTGAGCTTTGCCGCGGCAAATTCCGGCAATCAGACGCGGTTGACCGCGATCATGGACCGCATCGCCGAGCGGTTCAGCCGGGCGGCGCGGACCAGCACGCAGGAGCAGGCGTGGCTGTTGATGGCCGCCGAAGCGGCGGCCAAGGCGGGCGGCGGGACAATGACCGTCTCCACCGAGGGCGGCGCGCCGGAGACGCGGACCGATCCCCTCTATCTGCGCCGGCCTCTCGGGACCGGCGGCGCGCCATTGGCCGTCGCCAACCGCGGCGACACCCCCGCCTGGCGCGCCGTGTCGATCACCGGGGTGCCGAGCGCCGCTCTGCCGGCCGAGAGCAAGGGCTATGCGGTCACCCGCCGGGTTTACCGGCCGGACGGCAGCGACGCCGATTTGAGCAAGGCCCGGCAGACCGATTTGTTCGTCGTCGTGATCAAGGCGAGTCGAACCGACGCGTCGCAATCGGCGCAGACCCTTGTGGTCGACCTGCTGCCGGCCGGGTTCGAGATCGAGACCGCGACGGTGTCGAAGGGTCGCTCCACGACCGATTATTCATGGCTCCCCGAGCTGACCGACGCGACCTACACCGAGCAGCGCGATGACCGGTTTGTCGCTGCGCTCGATCTGAGGAGCGGCAAGCGCGACTTCACGCTCGCCTATCTCGTCCGCGCCGTGACCCCCGGCGAATTCACCTACCCCGCCGTGGTCGGTGGAGGACATGTACGAGCCCGAAACCGCGGGCCGCACACGCCATCGGCAAGCTGACCGTCGGTGCCCGCTGAGCCCCTCACCCCACGGGCGGGCGGAGGTCCCCGCACAGCTGCGGGCGAGGCGGGAAAAGGGTTCTGGTTGGGCTCAACGGCGGGTTATGCTGGTCGCCTGACCATCTACCTGGTCCTGCCCGCGCCGTCACTGGAGCGCGGCCGCAACGCGTCGGTGCTCGTTCTGGCCGGCCGACGGGTCGATCCTGCGGGGCTTTCTGACTGCGGACGGCAAATGGCGGCTGCCCGGTCGAGCCCGACAAGGTCGATCCGCTCTATCGCCGCATGCTGATCGCCGCCGAAGACGGTCGTTTTGATCGGCATCCCGGCGTCGATCCGATCGCGGCGCTTGCGCGCCGCGGGTCAGCTGGTGATCAGCGGCCGTGTCGTCTCGGGCGCCTCGACCCTGACGATGCAGGTGGCGCGCCTGCTCGAACGCGCATCCCGCGCTCGCTGAAGGGCCAAGCTCGGCGAGATGGCGAAGGCGCTGGCCCTCGAACGGCGCCTGACCAAGGAACAGGTGCTGGGCCTGTATCTGACGCTGGCGCCTTTCGGCGGCAATCTCGAAGGCGTGCGGGCGGCAAGCCTGGCCTATTTCGGCAAGGAGCCGGCCCGGCTGTCGCCGGCGGAGTGCGCTTTGCTGGTTGCCCTGCCGCGATCGCCGGAGCGCCTGCGGCCCGACCGCCATCCCGAGGCGGCGCGCGCCGCACGCGACCGCGTCCTCCTTCGCATGGCCGAAGCGGGTGTTATCTCGCCTGCCGTCCTCGCCGAGGCGCGCGACGAGACGATTGCCGACCCGTCGCCTCGCCATGCCGTTCCGGGCGCCGCATCTCGCGCGAGCGTTGCGCGACGAGGATCCCGCCGCACCCACGCATCGCACAACAATAGATCCCTTGCTGCAGCAACGGATCGAGACACTGTTGAAGCGCGAAGCCCAGTCGCTCGGTCCCGAAGCTACTTTCGCCGCAGTCGTGGTCGACAATCGCGACCGGCGAGTTCTGGCCTATGTCGGCAATGCCGATTTCGCGCTCGGCACCGCGACGGGGCACGCTCGATATGGCGCGCGCGGTCCGCTCGCCGGGATCGGCGCTGAAGCCATTCATCTACGCGATGGCCTTCGACCGGCTGATCATCCACCCGGAAACCTTGCTCGAAGACCGGCCGCGGAATTTCGGCGACTACGCGCCCACGGATTTCGACGGGCGCTTCCAGGGCGACGTGACCGCGCGCGAAGCGCTGCAATACTCGCTGAACGTGCCCGCTGTCGCGGTGCTCGAGCGGTTTGGGGCCAGGCCGGTTCACCGCTGCGCTCAAAGCTGCGGGTGTCGCGCTGCGGCTGCCGCAACCCGCGGCCGAACCGGGTTTGGCGATAGCGCTGGGCGGCGCCGGGATCACCTTGGCCGATCTGGTGCGGCTTTATACAGCCTTGCCAAACGGCGGCGAGGCAGCGCCGCTGCGCTATCGCCGTGACGAGCCGTGGGCGCGAGGGACCGCGGTTTTCGGGCCGCTCGCGGCGTGGTACGTCAACGATATCTTGGCCGAGGCCCCTCCCCGCCAGGCGCATTGCCGGCCACGGTACGCAGCGGGCGGCATCTGGCGTCCAAAACCGGCACCTCCTACGGCTACCGCGATTTCTGGGCCATTGGCTATGACGCCGAAGTGACGATCGGGGTGTGGGCCGGCCGAGCCGACGGCACGCCGATGCCCGGCCACAGCGGCCGGCTGACCGCGGCGCCGGTCCTGTTCAAGATCGCCGATCTGCTCGGCCCGGCGTCGTCGCAGAACAGAACGCCACCACCCGAAGGCGCACTTCTGACAGGCCGGAACAGCCTGCCGCCGCGCTTGCAACGGCTCGACCCAGGCCGGCCGGCGCAACCCGGCGCAGCTCGCCCCAACCTGAAGATCGTCTATCCGCCTGACGGGGCCCTCATCGAATGGCGCAGCGAAGAGCTGCCGCTGGAGGCGGTCGGCGGCAAGCCGCCGTTGCGCTGGCTCATCGACGGCAAACCGCTGCCTGCGAGCCAGCCCCGCCGAAAGCTCTATTGGCACCCCGAAGGCATTGGCTTTGCACAGCTCACCGTCATCGATGCGGAAGGCCGCAGCGCCCGCAGCACCGTGCGCCTTTCGCCATAGCGGTGTGATAACATCGCGGGTGCTGGTGGGAGACCCGCTCATGCCCCGGAACTTCGTCGATTACGAAGAAGACTTCTACCGCTGGACTGCCGAACAGTCGGAACTGCTCCGCTCGGGTGAGTTTTCCGCGATCGATGCCGCCAACATCGCCGAGGAGATCGAAAGCATGGGGCGCAGCGATCGGCGGGAGATCAGGAGCCGGCTGGTCGTGCTGCTCACCCACTTATTGAAATGGCGCTTTCAGCCCGAAGCGAGATCAGCCGGCTGGTCCGGCACCATTCGCGAGCAAAGACAGCAGATCGAATTGATCCTCGAAGACTTGCCAAGTCTGAGACCGCTGATCGAGCGGTACCTATCGCGCGCTTATTCCGATGCGCGCATCAATGCCGCCGAACAGACGGGTCTCCCGGAAACCAATTTCCCGGAGGATTGCCCCTTCACCGCTGACGAAACGATGTCCGCCCCGCTTTTTCCCGAGCCCTGATATGCCCCGCAACTCGGTCGATTATGAGGAAGATTTCTATGCCTGGACCGTGGAGCAGGCCCGGCTTCTGCGCCTAGGCGAATTGTCCGCCATCGATGCCGCGAACATCGCCGAGGAGATCGAAAGCATGGGCCGCAGCGATCGGCGTGCAATCGAAAGCAGGCTGACGGTTCTGCTGACCCACTTGCTGAAGTGGAGAGAGCAGCCCTCATTGAGAGGCGCCAGCTGGTCCGGGACAATTCGCGAGCAGCGCCGCCGGATCGAAAAGCTCCTACGGGAGTCCCCTAGTCTGCGGCCGTTTGTTTCCGAGGCTCTTGCGGAGGCCTATGGCGAGGCGCGTGAGGACGCCGCGGAACAGGCGGGGCTGCCCGAGACGGATTTTCCGGCCGAATGCCCGTTCACTGTGGAGCAGGTGCTGTCGCGCGATTTCCTTCCCGAGCGCTGACCGCGTAAGGCGGCCGGTGCAGGCCCGCCGGCGAGACCGTGAAGATCTCGTAGCCGGTGGCGGTCACGCCGATCGTGTGCTCGAACTGCGCCGACAGCGAACGGTCCTTGGTGACCGCGGTCCAGCCGTCGCTGAGAATTTTCACCTCATACCGGCCGGCGTTGATCATCGGCTCGACCGTGAAGAACATGCCCTCCCGCAGCAACGGCCCGTCCTCGGGGCGGCCGTAATGCAGGATCGACGGGGCGTCGTGAAATACCCGGCCGACGCCGTGCCCGCAGAAGTCGCGAACCACGGAATAGCGGTGGCCCTCGGCGTAACGCTGGATCGCATCGCCGATCGCGCCGATCCGGATGCCGGGCCGCACGACGGCGATGCCGCGCATCATCGCCTCATAGGTGACATCGACCAGCCGCCTCGCTTTGACCGGAATGCGCTCGCCGACGAAGAACATGCGGCTCGTATCGCCGTGCCAGCCGTCGAGGATCACGGTCACGTCGATATTGAGGATATCGCCCTCGATCAGCCGCCGGTCACCGGGAATGCCGTGGCAGACGACATGGTTGATCGAGGTGCAGATCGATTTGGGAAAGCCGCGGTAATTGAGCGGCGCCGGGGATCGCATCGTGGTCGACGATAAACCCGTGGCACAGCCGGTCGAGCTCGCCGGTGGTGATCCCCGGGCGGACATAGGGCGTGACGAAATCGAGTGTCTCGGCCGCGAGAACCCCTGCCCGCCGCATCCCTTGGAACGCGTCCTGCCCGTGAATCTTGATTCGGCCATCGCGCGCTTCGGACGGCGCCAAGCCCATCATCACATCCTGCTGCATGCCGAGTGTCGTCCGCACCGTCCTTCGAAGGTTGAGCCGCAAGCCCTCACCGACACTTCAACGTAGGCATTTCGGTGCTGTCCAGCAATCCTCATCGGGTTGTGCCAAACCGCGCATTTCCTTATCAACTATCCAGCGGACAGAGCCGAGGACATCATGACGACCAGCGAAACCAGGCCGATGACCGTCACTGCCTGCGTCCTGATCATCGGGAACGAGATCCTGTCCGGGCGCACCCAGGACGCCAACCTGTCCTTCCTCGCCCAGGGGCTGAACGAGGCCGGCATTCGGCTGCGCGAGGCGCGGGTCATCCCGGACGATCGCGGGGTGATCGTATCGACGGTCAACGAGGTGCGGCGCGGCTTCGACCACGTATTCACAACCGGCGGCATCGGTCCCACCCATGACGACATCACTGCCCAGTGCATCGCCGATGCATTCGAGGTCCCGCTGATCGTTCACCCGGAGGCCAAGCGCCTGCTGGAAAGCCATTACCCGCCCGGGCATCTCAACGAGGCTCGGCTGCGCATGGCGATGGTTCCCGAAGGTGCGGTGCTGTTGCCCAACCCGATCTCGCGCGCCCCGGGGTTTCAGATCGGCAATGTCTTTGTTCTGCCGGGTGTGCCGAGCATCATGCAGGGGATCTTCGCGCAGCTCAAATACCGCCTCGTGGGCGGCGAAAAAATGCTGAGCCGCAGCATCAGCTGCCATCTCGCCGAGGGCACCCTGGCCAAGGATCTGGGATTGTTGCAGGAGCGCTATCCCGATGTCGAGATCGGCTCCTACCCTTATTTCCGCCGCGGCGATTTCGGTGTGACCCTGGTGTTGCGCGGCACCGACCGCGAACGGCTCGCGACCGCGACTGAGGAGGTAAAGGTATTGATCCGCAGTCTCGGCGGCGACCCGCACGAGGGGTTGAGCGAAGGCTGAGTTGCACACCGCTGGGTGCGGCGAAAAGTTAAGCGCAGCGGACTCGGACCTATGCGAGCGTGGCGAAACTGGTAGACGCAACGGACTTAAAATCCGTTTCCCTCAAAGGAGTGCGGGTTCGACTCCCGCCGCTCGCACCATGACTGGACACTACCCAGGAATAGGTCGGTGCGGTTCGGCGCCCCCGGAACCTCATAGGCTAAGGCGGGTGGCCGCTCGCGAACGCCGGTGCCGGGAGGGCAAGGTTGGTCGCGGCTGCAATTGCGATATTGATCCCGACGACCTCCCAACGACCATCCCGCTCAGTCAATAACGGGCCGCCGCTCGTGCCGCCAGTCGCCGAGCAATCATGGGCCAGGAGCCGGTCGCCTCGGATCACCGCCAGCCCGGTGATATGGCACGACGGATCGGCCATCAAAACCTCGGCCCGGTCGCGGCTGTATCCGGGTAGAGCGATCGCGGCGCCGGGAGCGGGAAAGCCGCTCGCCACCAGTAGGGGCGCTGTATCCGGGACTGGCGCCGCGAGGTGGAGCCGTGCCCAGTCCGAACCCGGATGACGGCCCGGTTCGGCGCCGTCAAACCCGTTCCCGATTGCATAGCCGACGACCCGCCCGTGCCAACGGTAGCCACCCCGATGATAGCCGAGAAGGACGTGCAAGGATCCTGGCTGGAGAAGCCTTCGGGTCCTGCGGTTGTATAGACAGTGCGCTGCGGTCAGCACCGTAGCGGGGGCGATCAACGCCCCGGTGCAGCGCGTCGCGATGTTCGTCTGCACCTTCGCGATTGCGTTCCACGGCGGCGATCGCACGTCGAGCATGACGCGTCGGTCTATAGGGCCAATTCCGAGCGGGAGCACAGACCGCCCCAGCTCCTCGCCCGCCGCCGGATCGAACAGGTGGAGAAGGGTTGAAATTGCGAAGCCCGCGACCGCCGAAAGGCGCGTCGCCCGCTGCCGGTATGAGGAGGCTCGCCGCCGAGCCGAAGCACCAGGTCTCGCGCATTGGGGCGCTTGGCGAATGCGAAGTCGATCGAGAGACACTTTGCAGTCAGCGTCGCCCCGGCTATTGCACGGTGGGCAGGGAACCAGCGAGGAACATTTGTCGTGCGAGGTTGCGCTGGATCTTGCCGCTCGTGGTCTGTGGCAGTGTTCCGGGGCGGATCAGCACGATTTCTCGCGGCGAGATGTCGTGCTCTCTAGTGACCGCTTCGCGGATCGCAGCGAGGATTTGCCCAATATCCGCATGCTGACGGTGACTGCGTTCGATCTCCTGGACGACGATCAGCTGTTCTTCCTCGTTTTGGTCGAGCACCCGAAACGCAGCGCCGCAATGCGGCCGCAGCGCGGGGTGGCACTCCTGCACCGTGTTCTCGATGTCCTGCGGGTAATGGTTGATCCCGCGAATGATGATCAGGTCCTTGATCCTCCCGGTGATGTAGAGCTCGCCGTCCTTGTCGAGAAAACCGAGATCGCCGGTGCGCAACCAGCACCCCTCTTCATCGGCGCCCTCGATCCGCGCCTGGAAGGTGGAAATGGCCGCCTCCCGGTTGCGCCAATACCCCTTCGCGACATTCGGGCCGGCCACCCAGATCTCGCCGATCGAGTCGGGCTCGAGCCGCACCCGCTCCTCCGGGTCGACGATGGCGATCCGTTCGCCGGTGAGCTGGCGGCCGCAACCAACCAAGGTCTGCGCATCGCCGCAGTGCGCCGGGGAAACCACGCAGCGGCGCTGCAGCGCGTCGCGGCTCAGGGTGCGAGTCACCGGCCCGCCTCCCCGCCGGCCGGTCGAAATCAGCAGGGTGGCTTCGGCCATGCCGTAGGCCGGCTGGAGGCTCGCCGCGGCGAAGCCGTAAGGCGCAAATGTCCGGGCGAACCGGTCGATCGTGTCGGCCCGGACGGGCTCGGCGCCGTTGAACGCCACTTTCCAGCACGACAGGTCGATGCCCTGCAGCTGATCGGCACGATGCCGTCTCACGCAGAGATCGAAGGCGAAATTGGGCGCGCCCGCGACCTCCGCCCGATAATCGTGGATCGCCCGGAGCCAGCCGAGCGGGCGCTGCATAAAGCTGACCGGCGGCATCAGAACGCTCGGCGCTCCAACATAGAGCGATTGCAGCGCGTTCAGGATCAGCCCCATATCGTGATAGAGCGGGACCCAGCTGACATAGGTCGAGCGGCATGTATTGCCGAAGGCGATGCGGATCATTTCCAAATTTTCGATCAAGTTGGCGTGGCTGACGATCACGCCCTTGGGGGCCGAGGTCGAGCCGGAGGTGTATTGCAGGAACGCGATGTCGTCGGGCGCCGGGCGGCTCAACGGGCGGCCCGCCGCCCCGGACCCGCCACCGAGGTCGTCGACAAACAGCCATTCGATTTCGGCGCTGCGGATGCGCTCTGCGAGATCGGGTCGAGCGCCCTCGATCAAATCGCGGCGGGTCATCGCAAAACGGGGGGCGCAATCGGCCAGGATGGCCGCGCTGGCGTCCCGCGAGCTATCGCGGCGGGGGATCATCATCGGCACGGCGATCACCCTGGCGAGCAAACAGCCGAAAAATGCGACGATGAAATCCAGGCCAGGCGGAAGCAGCAGAGCGGCCCTGTCGCCCTTCCGCCCGCGCTCGGCGAGGCTCAGAGCAACCGCCGAGGCGCGCTCGTAAAGCTCCGCAAAAGTGAACGAAACCCGCCCGCCGCCGCGGTCGGGCAAAAAGACATAGGCCGGGTCGCCCGCCTGCTCGGCCGCGCGATGCAAGAGCACATCGACGAGAGAATTCAGTTGCATGCACTCGCCGGCTCGGGGCAGTCGCGCCATTCAGCCAGTTCCGTGTTGGCGCTCCGCCAGATGGCGCGCGAGCTCCGCAATCGTCGGATGCTCGAAGACCAAATCGGGGGTGAGCTCCAAGCCGAGCCAATCCTCGAGCTCGACGATCAAATAAACCGAATTCGCAGAATTGAGGCCGAGGCGGGCGAACTTCACGTCAGGATCGACGCTCTCTTGCGGGAGGTCGAGCGTCCGCGCCAGGTATTTCACGCACCAGTCTCGAATCTCGGTTTCGCTTGGGCTCTGTGGTGGCAAACGACCCCCTCGCCGCGATCACGGTCGCGTTTGCTAACAGTGCTGCGCGCGGAGGGTCAAGAGCGGCCGCTTCTCCGTAACTCACCACCGCGCCCAGATGCGGCGGTAGCGGCCCAACCTCGCCGGCTGGCGGTGCAGCCAGCGCTTGAGGCGGATCGGCGGGTAGTTGCGCCGCTGACGGACCGCCTGGATGTCCTCCTCCGGCGTCCGGGTCAAGAGGCAATAATTGAACCCGGCGAGCGCCTCGCCGGCAGGAGCCAGCCGCAGTTTGAAATTTGGCAATACGCGACAGATCGCGAACCCCAGACCGCGGATGTAGTCGATGAAATCGCCGGGACCCACCGTGTGGACGAGCAGGTTTTCGGCAAATTCGATGACGATGCGGATGTTTGGCGAGCGCGCGATCGTCCGCTCCATGCCGCGGAGGACCAGCGGTTCATGTCCTTCGACATCGATCTTGACCAGATCGACCGGCAGATCGGGCGGCAGAAAGTCGTCGATGGTGGTCATCTCTACCTCGACGGTGTGCCGCATTCCGCCAGAGAGCGCCACATCCGACATTGTGCCGCCAGATGGAAGGTTGGCCGAGTAATGGAGCAGCCCCCGGCCGGTCTCATCGGACACCAGCAGGTTGGCGGCTATGACATTGGGGTTGAAGTACAGGTCGTTGGCGACGATCGTGCGCTGCAGGCTTTCGAACACCCGGGGGTTGCCCTCGAAAGCGTAAAGTTTTCCGCGATTGCGGACGATGCTTCCCGCGAGGGCGGTGTAGAGGCCGAAATTGGCGCCGATATCGAGAACGACCGAACGCTGGTTCAGAAAGGTTCGGAAGACGCGAATGACATCGGCTTCGTGCTCCCACCCGAGGATATAGCCGAGAGCCTCAAAGGTGCTGGTATCGACACAGAGATATTCTCCCGAGGAAAGGCGTACCAGCGCCCAATCCGTTCCGACAGCAATCGGACGACGGATTTTCATCGCCCGAAATCTTGCCGAAGCCTGACGAAGAAATGGATCGCTGTTCTCATCCGCCAGCATCATTCCCGCGAAAGCGGAAATCTAGGACGGCAGATCCGCAGCGCCAGCTCCTGGACCCAGCTTTCGCGCTAGGGCATGCACACATCTCGCCTGGGTGCTTCTTTTCGCGAGCCTTTGCCCCTCTCCGCCCGCTTGCGGGGGGAGAGGGAGGGGCCCAGTCCGGAGGACTGGGAGGGTGAGGTGGGTCGCCCCGCTGTTCGGAGCGCGGGGCTCCCCCCACCTCACCCCGGCCCTCTCCGCCCCCAAGGGCGGAGAGGGGGATATTCGGCGTCTGCGCCCCCTAACCAAGGGCGCCCCGGGGCGGCGGCGGATTACAGCACCGATTCGACCCACTCGTAGAGCTTGCTCTTGGGCAGCGCTCCGATCTTCGTAGCGGCGACCTGCCCGTCCTTGAATAGAATGACGGTGGGAATCCCGCGCACCCCGTATTTCATCGGGGTTTGCGGGTTTTCGTCGATGTTGACCTTGGCCACGGTCACTCTGCCGGCCATGTCGGTCGCCAGCTCTTCGAGAAACGGAGCGATCATTCGGCAGGGGCCGCACCACTCCGCCCAAAAATCGACGAGCACCGGCACGCTCGCGCGGAGCACCTCGGCGTCGAAATTGCTGTCGGTGACGGCGATCGGCTTCATCTGGAGCGTCCTTCGGTTAACGGTTGGAGAGATTAGGGGAGCCGAAAACGCCCCGTCAAGGCAGGTAGCTTGCAAGGGTCTCGGGGCTGACCGGCATCAGCCGCGGGCCTTCCGTCCATAAAAGGGCGCAGCGAATTTCGTGCCGGGGATAGATCCGTGACAGCGCCGCACGGTAAATCGCCAATTGCCGCAGGTAAACCGGCGCGACCCCTTGCTCGACGGCGGGCGGCGGGCGCAATGTCTTGTAATCGACGATCAGCACGCGGCCGTCCTCGACAAGGAGGCGGTCGATCTGCGCCGATACGGCGTGGCCGCCGATCAGCCCGACCAAAGGCACTTCAGCCTGCGAGTTCGGGCCGAACAACGCGGCAAAATCGGGATCGCACAGCACCGCGATGGTCTCCCGCCGGATC
This sequence comes from uncultured Alphaproteobacteria bacterium, assembly GCA_963836845.1. Taxonomy (GTDB): domain Bacteria; phylum Pseudomonadota; class Alphaproteobacteria; order ATCC43930; family CGMCC-115725; genus AP-15. The sequence goes on from CAWILK010000018.1 coordinate 50,495, forward strand.
TCGTCCTGCTCGGCGCCGGCAAGGCCATGCGTCGGCAATGCGAGAAAGCGCCGCGCGGCGGAATCGCGCTCTGCCGCCGGCAACTCGGGCAGGCTCTGTAGCAGCCGGTGCACCAGCAGGCCGCGCTTGAAGCGGTCGCGCCCCGCGATCGCGAGGGGCGACAAGGCCGGCGGTTCCGCTCCGCTCGGCCGAGACGGAGCGAGCGGCTTCGGCGGATCGGGTTCCGCGGGCGGCGCCTCCTTCGCCCAGGCCGGGAGCGATCTTGCGGCGCGGGTGGGCGCTGCCGCGGGTTCCCCGACCGGCGGGGCGGTCTGCGCCCCGGCAAGCCGCAACCCCTCACCCGACCAGCCGTCAGCACCGATCAGCTGCGTCGTGTCGAACGCGAACGGCGCCGCGATTTCGGCGAGCCCGGCTCGGCAAAGGGCGTGCCAGCAAATCTCGTTGGAAGAATCTCTTGTCTGCCAGCCGCAAATATAGAGCCGGTCCTGCGCCCGGCTCAGGGCGACATAGAGCAGCCGCCGGTATTCCTGCAATTGGCGCGCCCGCAGTGCCTGCCGTTCCGCGGTATAGAACGGCACCGCAGTGCCGCGGGGCGGACACCATAGCGGTAGCCCGCCTTGCTCGGCCCACAGCAGCGTATCCGGCGCGTTCGGCAATTGCATCGTGTCGGGCAGAAACACGACAGGCGCCTCCAGCCCCTTGGCGCCGTGCACGGTCAGGATGCGCACCTCGTCGCGCTGCCGTGCACCAAAATCCCGCCTGACCTCGATCTCGCCGCCGGCCAGCCACTGCAGAAATCCCTGCAAGGAGGGAGCATGCTCGCGCTCATAGGCGAGCGCCAGTCCGAGGAATTCCTCTACCGGGTCCTCGGCCTCCGCACCGAGCCGCGCGAGCAAGGCGCGCCGCCCACCCCCTGCGCCGAGAAGCTCGGCATAGAGCTCGTAGGGCGGGATGAAGTCCGCACGGTCAAGGAGCGACGAGAGCCGCTCGACAACCAGGCGCAGCTTCGGGTCTTCGGCGGCGCGGGCGCGCAGCCGGTTCCACAGCCGCTCATCGCCGCGGGCATGGGCGAGATCGAACAGCGTCTCCTCGTCGATGCCGAAAAAGGGGCCCTTCAGTACCGTCGCAAGCGTCAAATCATCTTCGGGAAGCAGCAGAAAGCGGCCCAGCGCGACCAGGTCCTGGACGGCGAGCTGATCGGTCAGGACGAGCCGGTCGGCTCCGGCAACAGGGATGCCGCGCTGTTTCAGCGCCCGCAGCAGGTCGCCGACAAACTCGTTGCGGCGCCGCACCAGCACCATGATGTCGCCGGGGCGCACCGGGCGGCCGCGCGCCTCCAAAGCCTCGCCCGTTTCGAGCCACCGCCCGATCGTCGCGGCGATGGCGCCGGCGACCCGGGTGCGCGGCTCGGCGACGCGATGACGCGCGACCGGCAACGCCGCGGGATCGGGCGGCTCCTCCGGAAGCGGGACCGCCGGGGGCCACAGCTCGACGAGCCCCGCATGGCCGGCGCGGGCCGCGAGATGACGTATTTCGGAGCCGTCGAGCGCGACCCCGTCATGGGCCGCCGGGTGCCGAAAAATGGCGTCGATGGCGCGCAACACCGGCTCGGTCGAGCGGAACGAGATCTCCAGCGGCACGACGCGCCAGTCCTGCCGGGCGGCGTCGATGCGCGCCTCGAAATGGCGGCGCACCTCGAGAAAGGCGCGCGGATCGGCCCGTTGAAAGCTGTAGATCGACTGTTTTGCGTCGCCGACCGCGAATATCGTGCGCAGGCGATCGCGCGCGCCCTCGCCGGCAAAGAATTCTTCGGCGAGCGCGGCGACGATCTCCCATTGCTCGGGGTTGGTGTCCTGAGCCTCGTCGATCAGAATGTGATCGAGGCCGCCATCGAGCTTGAACAATACCCACGGCGCAATTCCGGGGCGCCGCAGCAGGTTCAGCGTCAGGGTCACGAGATCGTCGTAATCGAGCACCCCCTGGGCTCTCTTGCGCTCGGCATACGCCTCGATCAGCGCGCCGCCGAGCCTGATCAGGGCACAGCTCGCATCCGCCAGCGCCGCCGCAGCCTGCGCATTCCGGAAGCTTCTTTACCCGTTCCGCTTCGGCCGCGAGGATCTCGCAGGCATCGCATCCGGCAGACCGCGCGGCCTCCCGGGTGATCAGAATTTTACGGACCTCGCCCTTGGCGGTGAGGAACACGCCGGCGTAGTCGTCGAGAATGCGATCCCGCCGTTCCCCGGCCGCCAGCCATCCGGCAATGGCGGCGCCGTGCTGCCGGTCCGATGGAGAGCCTCCTGCCAGAGCCGCCGCAGCAGCGCGCAGCCGCGCTTCCTCACCGGAGCCCAAAGCGCAAAAACCTGCGATGAGCGTTTCCTCGGTGGCCCCTTCTTGTATCGACAGCGCGGCCTCCAGCCTGTGGCGCAATTCGCCGTGGCCGCGGCGCAAAACCTGGCTGAGCTTGCCGCGCTCGGCGGCGAGCGCCGCCATCAAGGACGCAAAGCGTTCTTCGGGGGCATGGCGGGCGACTATGGCGAGCGCCTCGGCCAGCTCCCGGTCATTCCCGTCGCGCGCGGAGGCGACCAGCGCGCTCGCCAGCCTCGATCAGCGCTTCCCGGCTGCTGCGCTCGTCCATCACCGCAAATTCCGCCGGCACGCCCGCCTCCAGCGGAAATCGCCGCAGCAGGGTTTGGCAGAAGGCGTGAAGCGTCGCGATCTTGATCCCGCCGGGGGTATCGAGCACCCGGGCAAAGAGCTGCCGCGCCCGAGCGATCGTCGCATCGTCGGGGAGGCGTCCGGTCAACTCCTGCAAGGTTTGGGCGAGGGCCCCCGACCTCGACGTGGCCCACTTCGCCAGCTCCTCGTTGAGCCGGTTTGCCATTTCGGCGGCGGCGGCGCGGGTAAAGGTCAGGCACAGGACCCGCGAGGGATCGGTCCCGTCGAGCATCAGCCACAACAGGCGATTTATCAGGACCCGTGTCTTGCCGGTTCCGGCCGAGGCCGAAACCCAGACCGAGGCGCGCGGCTGCGCGGCCCTGCGTTGCGCGGTCTCCGGCTCTCCGAAGGGCCTCATGGCTCTGCCTCGTTTTCGGCCAGCCGTTCGAGGTGCCGGTAATCGGAAAAACGCGGCGCCCAGCGCGGCGCCGGGACAGCGAGATAGGGCGTCGACGGGTCGTCGAAATGCTCCACCAGCGCCCGCACGCGGGCGAGCACGCGCTCGACCAACGCGCCCGGGTCGCCGGCATCGATCGGGCAGCGTTCCCCGGCGGGCCGCCCGCCGCTGAGCCGCCAATATTCGAGCGCCACGGCCGAGCCGCGGACCTCGCCGAAGCCACCATGCCGCAGGATCGCGCCTTCGAGCGGCAGTTGCGGCGCAAACCCCGCCTGCACCGTCTTCGGCTGGGGAAGAGTGCCCGTCTTGTAATCCACCAGGAGAAACCCGCCGCCGGCCAGCCGGTCCAGGCGGTCGGCCTTGGCGGTGATCGTGAACGGCCCGCCGCGCGCCTCGAAGGTCCAGCTTCCCGCGCATTCGCTGAGACTTTCGACGATGTCGGCGCGGTGAGCGCGCTCTTCGGCGACGAGCCAGCCGGCAATCCTCTCGAAGCGCGGCCACCAGAAAGCCCATGCCCCGGGCCGCGACAGGAACGGCCCGAACTGCTCGCGGCCGATCTGCAGCAGCTCGGCCTCGGCATCCTCGGCGAGCTCTCGCGGGAAGCGCCGGGCGAATTCGTCGAGCGCGCGATGAATTGCCGTGCCGAGCTCGGCCCGGCCGGGATCGGCATCGAGCTCGTCCAGTGCCGTGAGCCCAAGAATGTGGCGGGCATAGATCGCGTAGGGGTCGCGCAGCCATGTCTCGATTTGGGTGACCGAGAGCTTTCTCGGCCGTGCGGCGAGCGGCGGGCGCGGTTCGGCAGGGGGAAGCGGCCGGTACTCCGCCTGATCGATCAAATCGACGGCGCGCCGCACGGTTTCCTCCGCACGAAGCGCGTCACCGAGGCCGACGGCGCGCAGAACCGTGTCGAGCCGCAACAGCCATCGCGAGGGCACCGTCGGCACGCCCTCGCTTCGGGCAGCACGCGTCAAGACCACCTCCGGGGCGCCGATTGCCTGGGCAAAATCGTGCGCCGCAATCCCGACCGCCCGCTCCGGCGAGGCGATGCCGAACCGGCGCCGCATCTGCCGCGACATCCAGGGGTCGTAGTCCGCGGCACCCGGCCAGGTGCCCTCGTTCAGCCCGCCAAGGACGAGCAAGTCGGGCTGCTGCAAGCGGGCCTCGAGCAGCCCCCAGATGGCAAGCCGCGGGTGCCGTCCGTAAGCCGGGCGGACGACATTGCCGGCGCACAATGCCTCGAACAGGCCCGGATAGTGCCGGCCGGGCAGAGGCGGAAAATCCCGGGCAGCGTCGATCAGCTCGTGACAGAAGCGCGCCGCCGCCTCGCCTGCGGCTTCGCTCCAAAGCCGCTCGCCTCCGGTCTCCGCCGCCGTTGCCGCCAGCCGCTCGGCAGCCCCGATATGGGCGGCGACGAGGCGCGAAAGCGGGGCCGCATTGGCGGCGAGCAGATCGGGCAATGGGCCGAGGCAAGCCTCGAGCCGATCGACATACCGCCGGAGAGCCACGGGCGCATGAGCAAGCGCTGCTCGCAAGCCGGCGAAACCCGGGGCCGGCCGCGGACCCAGGATCGCCCGCTCCAGCCGGCGGGCCAGATCGCGGAACGCAACCGGGGCAAGACCGCCCGCGGCCAGCGGGTGCTTCAGCGCGGTGAGCAAGGGTACCGGCGCCAGCCGGCCGGCCGCGAGATCGAGCACCAACCGCAAAAAAACCCCAGGCGGTGTCCGGTTCAACGGGAGGCCGGCCGAGTCGTCGATCTCGATATCCCAGCGGCGCAGCTCCGCCGCTACCCGGCGGGCGAGCTCGCGGTCGGGAGTGACGAGCGCCGCGGTCGCACCCGGGGTCTCGAGCTTGCGGCGGAGCAGCAGCGCAATGGTCACCGCCTCCTGCTGGGCGCTCGCGCAGTCGTAGCGGCTGAGCCCGGCGACCGCGTCGGCGGGCCGCGGGGTCAAGCGGCGCCACGCGTCCGTCACATTCGCCGGCCGCAATGCTTCGCCGACCAGTCGCACCCGCCGGCCGCGAGGGCTCTCGGCGCATTCCCGCGAGAGTGCAGCAAAAAGCGGCAGATCGGCCACCGCCTCCAACCCGCGGCTGGCGGTCGAGCGGCTGGGTGCCGGCTCGTGCGGCCACTCGCGAACTTCCGCCGGATGGAGGCCGAGCACCTTCAGCAGTTCGGCCATCAGATGCTGCGGGTGCGAGGAGTCGCCTTCGATTGCCTGCCACTCGGCCTGATCGCAACCGCGGTCGAGGCCGGGGAGAATGACCGTACCGCGATCGAGCCCGGCGATGACGGACAGGAGCTCCGTCAGGGCAGGCATGCCGCCGACCAGGCCTGCAGCGATAACCGGGTCGGCGGGAGGCGAACGGCGCCAAAACGCAGCCTGGCGCTGAAGGAGGCGGTTGCGCCGCTCTGCCGGGTCGATTGCGCCCTCGGCGGCGAGAATGCCGGGCCAGTGCTGCGGCAGGATTTCGAGAAAACGGACGACGATCCGCCAGTGCTCCGCGAGGTTTTCCGGCGCAAGATCGTCGATGCCCGCGAAGGTTGCGCGATCGATTGCGACCATGTCGAGAAGGCGGGCGAGACTTCGCGCAAGAGCGGCAGCCTGCGCGGGAAGGAGCCGGTCCTGGCCGCGCCGCTCACCCCATCGCAAGACGAGCTGGGTCAACAGCAAGCGGCGGCGCAGTTCGGGGATGGCGGGCGGCACCGACAGCCCATCCTCCTCCACCGACCCGTCGAGAAGCCCGAGCTCGTCGGAGTCGAGGTCGCCGATCGGGCGCATCCGCGGAAGCAGCAGCGCCGGGGCATAGCCTCCCGTGCCCGCCATCCGGAGAAAGGTATCGCGCAGCGCGCGAACTGCGCGGCGGGTCGGCAGCAGGACGGTGATGCGCGGCAGCATCAACGGATCGCCGCCCCCCATGCCGAGAAGACCGGCCGCGAGCGTCGCCAAAAACGGCCGCTCCGTCGCTATCGTGTAGACTTTCGGCAGCACTTGTCTCTAAGCCGCCGACCTAGAACAAATGACCCAAATGCAATCGAAAGTACCCCGTCTTTGGGCTGGCCTTCGAGAATATAACCCCTCTCCGCCCTTTAGGGGGGAGAGGAAGGGGCCGGGCGCGTCAGCGCACGGGAAGGTGAGGTGGGCAGCGCCGCAGACCGGACCGCCGGCCCCCCTCACCCTGCCCTCTCCCCCGGCCGGCGCGGGGAGAGGGTGAAAGAGCGGATTACGAGGGGCAATTTTGGCGGCCAAATGCGAGCCAGCGTTTGATTTCTGCAGCCGATTTCGATTTTCTGGGCGGAGAGGGAGAGGGGGGCGAACGAGAAGGAGCGGCATTTCATCATGGGCCAGACGTTAACCTTTGGCGCGTCGCGGCCAGGCCCTCCATCGTGCCGACGTGGTACCACCCGCCATCATGGACGATCGCCCTCAGGCGGCCCGACCGCTCGGCCCGGTCGAACAACCGGACCAGCGAGAAGACGCGATCGGACATGCCGTCGAACAATCGCCGGTGCAGCACTTGTATGCCGGCAAACAAATAAGGGGCCGTTTGGCACGCGCCGCGGCGCTGCGGCCGCCCCGATGTGTCGAGAACATAATCCCCGGGGCCTTCATATCCGACCGCCGTCGCCGTTTCTTGCAGCAGCAGGACGGCGTCCATCCGCTCGGGATCGAAGGCGCGGGAAAGGCGCGGCAGCGTGCTATCCTCGCCATCGAGCCAGAACACGTCGCTGTTGAGCACAAAAAAAGCCTGATCGAGCAGCGGCAGCGCGTGCGCGACCCCGCCGCCGGTATCGAGGAGCTCGGCTTCATGCGAAATCTCGATCCTCGGCTGGCTGCGCCCTGCGAGATGAGCCGCGACCATCTCCGCCTTGTAGTGCACATTCACGACGACCCGCTCTACCCCGGCGAGCGCCAGCCGGTCGATCGCATGGTCGAGCAAGGTGCGGCCGTTGAGTTCGACGAGCGGCTTCGGAACAGTCTCCGTCAATGGCCGCAGCCGAGTCCCGAACCCGGCTGCGAGCACCATGGCCGAGCGCAGCGGCGCGGTCACGCCGCGGCTCGCGGGTCGGGCGCGCGCCGGGCGGCGGGCGGCAGATGACGGCCGAGCCAGTCCGCGAGCGGGGCCAAGGCCGGATGGCCGAGATCCTGCTCGAGCAGGCGCCACACGCGGGGGATGTGAGCGAGATAACCGGGTTTGCCGTCACGCTTCCACAGCCGGGTGAAGATCCCCAGGATCTTGCAATTGCGCTGTGCCGCGAGGATGGCGGCCGAGCGGAGAAATGCCGCCCGGTCCAACCCCGGGAACGCAGCGAGATAGCGCTCGGTCACGGCGCGCCGCAGCTCGGCTCCGACATCGCGGCGGGCGTCCTCGAGCAGCGATACGAGATCATAGCTGGGCGGCCCCGACACAGCGTCCTGGAAATCGAGCAGACCGCAGCTCCGCACTCCCGAGCGACCCCGCAACACCATCAGATTGTCCACATGATAGTCGCGCAGCACCAGGGTGCCGCCTAGCAGCGCGGCTTGCGGCAGGATCGATCGCCAGATGTCGAAATACTCCTCGCGCGCATCTTGCGAAAGCAAAGCCCCGAGCGCCGCCGGCATGTACCAGTCGACAAGCAGCGCCGCCTCGGCGAGCAGCCGGGCCGCGTCATAGGGGGGCACCGGCAAGCCGCGGACGCGGCGAATTTCGACGGCGCGCTGCAGCTCGACCAGGGTGTCTACCGCGAGCGCATAGAGCTCGCCCTCGTCGGCACCGCGATCGAGCAGCCGGGTGTAGGTATCGTCGCCAAAATCCTCGATCAGCAGAAAGCCGCGCATGCGGTCTTCCGCGAATATTTCCGGCGCGCTGAGGCCGAGCTCGCGCAACAGCCCCGAGACGGTGATATAGGGGGCGACATTCTCTTGCGGCGGCGGCGCATCCATCAGGACGGCCCGCCGCCCCCTGCCGCAAAGACGATAATAGCGCCGAAACGAGGCGTCTCCGGCGAGAGGGACCGGCACGATCCCCTCCCAGCCGGCCGCGTCGAGAAACCCCCTCATTTCCCGTCCGCGCATATCGCGGGATCGCTGCCCCAGCGGTTTGATGCAAATCAGGCATTGGCCGTGATAGCCCTGAGCCGTGCTTGCCAGACGGCACCCGGGTCGAGCGAAACTTGCCGCACGCAGGGCCGATCGCCGAATGCAAAGATGATCTCAAGGCGGCGCTCGGGGAGGAGCGGGCCGAGCCTCTCGGCCCATTCGATCAATGAAATGCCGTCGCTGAACGCGTCCTCGATGCCGAGCTCCCACGCTTCCTCGGGGCCGGCGAGGCGATAGAGGTCGAAATGCCAGATGACGGCCGGCTCGAGCTCATAGACCTGAGCGAGCGTGAAAGTCGGGCTGGGGACCTCCGTGTCGCGATTGCTGCGGGCGCGGATGAAGGCCCGTGCAAAACTGGTCTTCCCGGTCCCGAGATCGCCCCTTAGCGCAATCACGTCGCCGGGTTCGGCCAGCGCGGAGATTCGGGCCGCCAGCTCGGCGGTGGCCGTTTCATCGGGTAGATCGAGGGTGATCATCGCCTAGTTGTTGTATATTTCCGATGCGATTACGCGCAACATGTGCTGGACAGCGGCGATCGACGATGCTCCGCTTTGGCCTTGCCCGCCGCTCGATATGATCCGGTCGCCCCCCTGTTTCGCGAATCGCCGATCGTCCCCCCGAGCTGATGGCTACGTTGCCGCCCCGGTCGAGGCAGGCACTGGCGCACCTTTCTCAGCGGGCGGGTCGCCGGATCTACCAGGGGTCAAATTCTCCATCAGCCGGCCGGCTTCCCGCGGCCAAAGCGCGGTGCTGAGGAGGTTTCGCCGGGCAATCGGCAACCGGCAAACGATTTTGGTGCCGCGCCCGACCGTCGACTCGATCCCGATCGTCCCGCCGTGCAGCTCGATGAGGCTCTTGACCAGCGACAATCCGAGGCCGGCCCCCGATTGCCGCGGGCCGCGCTCGAACTTCTCGAGCATGCGCGCCTGATCGGCGCGCGGGATGCCGATCCCGGTATCGGCGACGATCAGCAGCAACTCGGCGTCGCGACGCTCCGCGCTAATCGTCACGGCGCCGCCCGGCGGGGTGAACTTGATCGCATTCGAGATCAGGTTGAAGAGCGCCTGCTTGAGCCGCCTCTCGTCCGCCGCAATCGCACCGATATCGGCCGGGCATTGCAATTCGATGGCCAGGTTTCGGCTCGCTGCGCGGTCGCGGGTCAAGGCGAGCACGCTTTGCAGCATTTCCCTGACCTCGACCCGGCCGGTCTCCAGCACCATGTAGCCGGCCTCTATCGTGGCGAGATCGAGAATATCGTTGATCAGCTTGGAGAGCCGGTGCGAGCTGGCGAGGATGCCGCGGGTGTATTCCAGCTGCCGGGGGTTCAGGTCGCCGAAATAGCGATTGTTCAGGATGTCGGCGAAACCGATGACCGCGTTCAACGGCGTGCGCAGCTCGTGCGAGACGTTGGCGATGAATTCGCTCTTGAGGCGCCCAGCGGTTTCGAGCGCTTCATTGCGTTCGCGCAATGCCCGCTCGACCCGGGCGGTGTCGGTCACATCGAGGTAGGTCAGCAGCACATTGCCGTCCGGAAGCGGCACGGCCGCTTCCTGCAGCATCGACCCGTCGGTTCGGTACACCGGGCCGCTCGCGAGGACGTGGGCGGTGACCTTGTCGATGATCCGTTGCTTTGTTGCTGCCCAGTCGCCGCCATCGTCGATCTGGGCGCGAATCCTGTCGAGAACCGAGCCGATATGCGGTTCGCCGGCGACCTCGTCTTCCGACAACCCCCAGATCGCCAGGTATGCCGGGTTGTAGAGCTTCAGCCGGCCGTCGCTGCCGTAGACGGCGATGCCCTCGAACAGGTGGTCGAGGGTGGCGCGCCGCACCTGGGTCAATGTGTTGCACGAGCGCTCGAGCGCCAGGCGGTCGGTGACATCCTCGTAGACGAAGGTGAGCCCGCCGAAGGGGTGCGGCGAGATCGACAATAGCAAGGTGCGGCCGTCCGGCAGATGCATGAACTCCTGCTGGGGCTCGATCAGGGATGTGAACATGTGCAGCCGCTCGCATTTGAACGCCCGGAAATCGGCGACTTCCGGAAGCCGGCGAAGCTCCCTCAGCTGCTCCATCACCTCCTCGAAGGAGGGCTGCGCGGCGAGCCAGCCCTCGGCGACGCCCCACATCGACGCAAAGGCGGAATTGAAAAATTTGAGCCGCTTGTCGGGGCCGTAGATCGCGACAGAGGCGCGGATCCCTTCGAGCACCTCGGCATGCGCGTTGATATGACGCGACAGCTCGGCTTCGGCGGTCTCGAGCATCGGTGCGATCGAGCGCAAAACCGATGCTCCCGCCGCCGGCGCATGGCGCCTCGCCGAATTCGAGCAGCCGGCGGCTGCCGCCGATGACGATGTGCCGCCGCTCGCCGTCCTCGAACGCCGCAAGCCAGCTCCCGGCCTTCGAGCAGCGCCAGCTCGCGGGTAGTGTCGAGGGCACGCGCGAAGGCTCGGTTGCAGTCCGCAAGGGCGAGATCGGCGCCCCGCCGCCAAATCGGCAGCGGCGCCGCATCGATCATTTCCCTCAGATCGGCCGCTTCCTGCCGCGCTCGCCGTGCGCTTTCGGCAACCGTAGCGTCGGCGACCCACAGAACGGTCTCGCCGGTGGCTGCCCGGCGGCCGTCGACGGCGTAAGCGCCACCGTTGCGCATCGCGAAAGTCAAAGAAAAGGCCATGCCTTGGGATAAGAGGTCGAGCCGCGAGGCTTCGAGCCGCGCCGCATCCTCCGAGGTCAGCCCGGCTAGGAAGTCGCGGTACGAGCCGATCGCACCAAACTCACCCGTATCCCGCCCGCCAGCCGGCCAGCAAAACCGGGCGAGCGGGACGGTATCGGCCACGGCGCATGCCCTGCGCGCTTCACCAAGCTGCTTGCGGCTGCTCAGCACGAGCGTGCCCAACCCCGTCACGACGGCCAGGCACAACGCTGCAGAGAGCTCGATCACCATGTCACGCCCTGGTCGAAAATCATCCGCCAGGGCAATATAATGGTTGTATTTACCGCATTACAAGAGCTATGGCTATCGTATACATAGTTAAAGTTGTAGGAGCCGGCGCCCGCTGGGTCCGGACGCCAAACGCCCCGACCACAATCTTAGATCGAATCGTAGATTACACGCCGCTGCACCTGCAGCAAGTCTGCAGCGGGATTTCTCCTAAGGGTTGAAACTGCGCTGGTTTCTCGGGGTACTTCCTCGCATGATGATCAGGGGGATCGCCGACGCCCCATCGGTATCAGTGTAAGCGCAGGATTGTGGCGAGAAAGCCGTCGGTCGGCTGGTGGTCAGCAGTACTAAACGCATTACGGAGGGAATCGATAGGTCATCCCGAACACCGTGTCGCCCAACCAAGCGCTTGAAGTCGGGGTTGTCGCTGAACAGCCGGAAGAGGTCGGTGTCATCCTTCATCAGCCCGACGATGACGCGGCGGAGCGCCTCGTCGTGCTCGATCCGGGCATTTTGCTTGTCCGAGTATTTGCTTGCGTTATGATAGGCGGGATCGGCGGCAACCTTCTGCGGGATCTCCTCGGCGATCAAGCGGCGCACGCGATCGCCGTCCGACCAGGCGATGTTGCCCCACTGGTCGTTGAACGTCCGCAGGATGTTGGAGAGCAGATCGAGTTCCGGCTCGGGCCTGCTTCCGCCGCCGTCGGCCGGCAGCGGATCGATCGTCGCGTCCGCATCGGCGAGCTGGATCTGCTGCACGGCGCGTTTCTCGGCGCGGTAGCTGTCCATGTCGATCGTTTCGAGCATGCCCTTCGACAAATCCTCCTCTTTGGGCGCCGGCAATTTGGGAATGAGGAAGTTCAGAAAGATCGACAGCCTCTCCCAGCCGGCGTCAGTGTAAGGCAGGATTGCGGCGAGAAAGCCGTAGGTCCGCGTGAACGCCTTCGCCTTTCCCTTGAAATCGACCTGCGCGTCCTCGTCGAGCTCCTCCTTGTAGACCGCCACGCAGGCATCGAGGATCGGGTCGAGGCGGTCCCGATCGGCGCCCGCGAGATAGAGTTCGGCGAGTTCGGCCACCTGCACCCGATCGTAGACCTGATGGCCGTCGAGCGCCGCCGCGAGGTCGTGCAGCTTGTTAGGGTCGGTTTCGTCGCTGAGGATCGTCGTCCGGTAATAAGTGTCGAAGGCCGCGCGGATCGTGTCCGTGTCGTTGATGAAGTCGAGCACGAACACATCGTGCTTTTTCGGGTGCGCGCGGTTAAGCCGCGACAGGGTCTGCACCGCTTTGATCCCCGAGAGCGGCTTGTCGACGTACATCGTGTGCAGCAGCGGCTGGTCGTAGCCGGTCTGGAACTTGTCGGCGCAGATCAGAAACCGGTAGGGGTCGGTCTCGAACGTGTCGGGGATTTCCCGGGACGGGAACCCGTTGAGCGTCGCTTCGGTGACCTTGACGCCGCCGTATTCGTGCTCGCCCGAGAAGGCGACGATCGCGCGATAGGGGCTCCTGCGCTCGCCGAGGTAGTCGCGGATCGCATGGAAATATCGGATCGCCCGCTCGATCCCGGAGGTGACGACCATGGCCCGCGCCTGCCCGCCGATCTTGCCGAGCGCCGATCACCTGCTCGTGGAAATGGTCGACCATGATCTCGGCCTTGAGGCGGATCGCATGGTCGTGGCTCTCGACATAGCGGCGCAGCTTCTTCTTCGCCCGCTTGGTGTCGAATTCGGGGTCGGCCTCCACCGTCTTGACCAGGCGATAGTAGCTTTCGACAGGGGCATAGCTGCTCAGTACATCGAGGATGAAGCCCTCCTGGATCGCTTGCTTCATCGTGTAGCTGTGGAAGGCGCGGTGCTCGATGCGGCCGTCCTGCGGGACGGGATCGCCGAAAATCTCCAGCGTCTTGCTCTTCGGCGTCGCGGTGAACGCGAAATAGCTCGCGTTCGGCAGCAGCTTGCGCGCCTCCATGATGCGGTTGATGCGGTCTTCCGGCGTCTCCTCTTCGTCTTCCTCGCCGGCGGCGGAAAGCGCCATGTTCACGGCAGCGGACGCTTTGCCGCCCTGGCTCGAATGCGCCTCGTCGATGACGATCGCAAAACGGCGGTCGCGGTGCAGGCTGCCGATGTCGTCGAGGATGAACGGGAATTTCTGGACAGTAGTGATGATGATCTTCTTGCCGCTCTCGATAAAGCGGCGCAAATCGCCCGAGTGCTCGGCATGCCCGACCGTTGCGCCGATCTGCGCGAATTGCCGGATTGAATCGCGGATCTGCTGGTCGAGGATGCGCCGGTCGGTCACGACGATGATCGAATCGAACACTGGCCTCTCGTCCCCCGTCAGGACGATAAGCTGGTGAGCGAGCCACGCGATCGAATTCGATTTTCCGGAACCTGCGGAATGCTGGATAAGATAGCGATGGCCCACGCCGTGCGCGCCGGCATGTGCCAGCAGCTTGCGTACGACGTCGAGCTGATGATAGCGCGGGAACAGCTGCTCGCGTTTGACCCGACCGGTCTTGGGATCTTTTTTGGCAACGATCTGAGCGTAGTTCTCGATGATGTCGGCGAGGCCGAGCGGTGTCAGGATCTCCTTCCATAAATAGTCGGTGGCGAGGCCGGCGGGGTTCGGTGGATTTCCGGCACCGTCGTTCCACCCTTTGTTGAATGGCAGAAACCACGAGCTTTTGCCTTGGAGGTGGGTGCAGAACCGCACCTCATGGTCATCCACGGCGAGATGGACGATGCACCGGCCGAACTCGAACAGTTTCTCGCGCGGATCGCGGTCGCGCTTGTACTGCTCGATCGCATCCTCGACGGTCTGCTTAGTGAGGCTGTTCTTCAGCTCGAATGTCGCGATCGGCAGACCGTTAACGAAGAGCGCCAGGTCGAGCATGTTGGAATTAGCCTCGCTGTAGCGCAGTTGTCGGGTCACCGAAAACCGGTTCTGCGCGAAACGCTCGGCTGCCTTCGGGTTGCCCGGTGAAGGCGAGGGATAGAACAGCGTGATGTCATGCGGCCCGTGCTTGAGGCCGTTGCGCAAGATATCGATGACCCCGCGCTTGGCGATCTCGCCTTGAAGCCGGGCGAGAAATTTCCGACGGGTTGGGGAGTCCGCATCGAGACCCAAGGCTGGGGAGAGTGGGGGCTGCGTCGCTGCTAAAAATGCTGTCAGTTGGGCGATGTCGACCGTCCAGGCGCGGTCATAATCCCCCGGGTCGCCGAGCAGCCAGTTGCGTAGACCGACAAACGGTTCGGGCTCGTCCGCAAACCCGTCAATTTCGGGCCGCGCGCCCGCCCGGCCAGTCATATGCGCCACGATCAGCGCTTCCAGTCCCCTCTCGGTGGTGTCGGTGTTCATATCACCTCGATCAAGGCCTCGCCGCGTTCCAACGCCGACAGAACATCTGGCAGCACGCTCTCGAACCGTGCGAGAAGTTCCCGTCGCCGCGTGTTCGGCAGTCTGATCCAGATCACGGCTGGACCCGTATCGCTCAGCGTCTTGCGCTGGGCGAAGTCTTCGTCCTTAGTGATGATCGCGGCAGCTTCCTGCAATGCGCAGTCCCAGATCGCGGCATCGGACGCGGCTTCCATTTGTCGGTCGGCAACATGCTCAGCCGTATGTCCGTTGGCCACAAGCCACCTGGCAAGAGCGGGCGGAAGCTGCGCATCCACGAGGAAACGCATCAGGCGATGCGCAGCACCGGATGATCGCTTTGCCGCGCCGCGTATTCGAGCGCGGCGGTAATGTCTCCAGCTTCGAGCAAGGGGTAATCTTCGAGAATTTCCTCGCGGCTGGCGCCGGCGGCCAGGAGGTCGAGCACGTCCTTGACGCGGATGCGCAAGCCCCGGAGGCAGGGACGCCCGCCGCATTGGTTCGGATCGACCGTTATGCGGCGCAATTCGCTCATTCCGGACCTCCTTAAGTAATCAACTATCTCATCTCGTCCTGCACAGCATATGGGACGGGAACGGGAATGGTCAGGCGGCGACCTCCTCGTTCTCGACATCGTCAATCGCCTCTTCGAGGGCTTCGCCGTCGCTCGGCTCGTCGATGGGCTCGGATTCGGTAATCTCGGGCAGCGCCGCGGCTGCCGCACGCACATCGAGCTTGCCGGTCACCACATCGGCTACGAGGCGCGTGCGAAACTCGCGGAGGAAGGCGATTTCGCGTCCGATCGTGGCAATGGTCGTTTCAAGTTCGCACGTCGACGCCTGAATCTCAGCAATTATTTCTCGTTGTTCGTTCTTAGGGGGTACCAAGACGAGGCGTGCGGCACTTGCCTGTAAGTTGATGCGCTGCCGAGTTGCCCCTGTAAGACAACGTAGCTGACGCCGAAACTGCAGTCGCGGTCAGAAAGAGCGCCATGAATTCTGCTTCGGCGCGGTTCTGGTTCAGGCGGAAGCGAAAGCAATCCGCCTTAACCATCGCCGGTTCAATGCAGCGCGGTGCAGCGCAGGCACGCCCCGCTGGATGATTTTCGTCTCCCAGGCCGGCTACGATAAGATCTTCAGCGATGACGGAGTGATCTGCCCAAAGTTTTGTAATAATCATCTGGGATGAAGACGACATCTGTATTTTTGAAATGTCCGTGTCCGATGTTTTGGAGTCGAATAACGCGAGTCCCTACTTTGGCGTAGTGCGACGACTTCAATCCTGATCCAAATGGCCCGTCGCACCACGATGTGGCTATCCGCTTGAGGGCCATAACCTCCCAATGCACGGGTACGTCGCCGAGTCAGGGAATGCCGGAGGGTCTGAGGCGGTACGTTCGGGTCGAGACCGCGGGTGACGGCGCGGTGGATGATCGCCTGCT
This sequence comes from uncultured Alphaproteobacteria bacterium, assembly GCA_963836845.1. Lineage (GTDB taxonomy): Bacteria > Pseudomonadota > Alphaproteobacteria > ATCC43930 > CGMCC-115725 > AP-15. Next base: position 66,431 of record CAWILK010000018.1, read on the forward strand.
TCTGCTCTTCGAGAAGCTTGATGATCCGCTGCTTCGCGCGGATCAGCCGAGCCGTCAGCGCACCGTGGGCGTCGAGAAAGCGCACGATCATCCGCTGCTCCGGCAGCAGAGGTAGCACGATTGCGCGGGTTGCCGTTGCTCTCAGGTTAACCCGCTGCCGTGTTGCTCCGGTCGCCAAAGGCGCTGACGCTTCGGCAGCTGTCGCTGTCATGTAAAGAGCCGCGAACGCCGGAACCACTCGATCTTGTCGCAATCGAAAGCGGAAGCAGTCCGCCTTGACAATTGCTGGCCCAATGTTCTCTGGCGCAACGCAGGCGCGGCCTGTGGGGTGATTTTCGTCGCCCAATCCTGCGACGATCAGGTCATCAGCTATTACACTGTGATCCCCGAGAGACCTTTGGTGGTCCTCAGAGACGAATGCCGCATCTGCGCCCTGGAAACAGCCCTGGCCAATATTCTGGAGTTGGATCACGCGGACGCCAAGAGGCGCGTAGTGGGAGGATTTCAACCCAGAACCAAACGGGCCATCACACCACGATACTGCTATTCGCTTGAGTGGTAGAACCTCCCAATGCGCCGGAATTGTTGGCAGCCACGGCAATCCCGTCGCCTTTGTCTCGGGATAGGGTCTAAGCCCGTCGATCACTGGTCACCTCCCGGCTGGTGACCCGCAGATACCCAGAGCGAGACCGCCTCTTTTATGTTCGTTTCGGTCACTACGGCACCCTCGATCACCCATATTATAGGCTACGTATCACATGGAGCAATTGCGCCGCCTTGTTATAGGCTGGCCTACATATGCAGCGGGTCGCTTGTGCCGAGAATGGCAGCCATCAGCCCCTCGGTTTCCTTCTCGACCGCGAGGATGTCGGCGCGGATCTCCTCGAGCGACCGCAGCGGCTGCGGCTTGTAGAAATAGCGCGTGAAGCTGATCTCGTAGCCGATCGCGGTCTTGGCCTCGTCGATCCAGGCGTCCGGCGCGTGCGGCAGCACCTCGCGGCGGATGAAGGCCTCGATGCCGCCCGGCTCCGTCAGCGGCACCGTCTCGGTATCGCGCAGGTCGCTGTCGGGCTCGTATTCGACGACGCAGGGCTTGCCGCCGATCAGTCGCCGGGAACAGGCCCGCGCAGCGGATCGGCCTCGGCCTTGCCCCTTGTGGATGCGGCGGATGACCGGCGCGCCGTCCTCGCGCGATCCGGCCGCTCCTCCTTGAGCGCCTTGATCTCCTTCGGCGCATAGGCGCGATCCGGGTCGATGCCCGCGGGCGCGCAGCGGCCGCTCGACCGTCACCTTCCAATAGCCGAACTCGGCGTTGTCGAAGATCTTCGACTGCTCGGTCTCCTCGAACGTCAGGAACGTCATCGCAGATGCGGTCGATGTCGTCCTCGGACAATTCGCAGTTCTTCTTGCCGAGGTTCTTGCGCAGCGGCTTGAACCACGGTGTCGCGTCGATCAGCTGCACCTTGCCCTGGCGGTGCGCGGGCTTGCGGTTGGTCAGCACCCAGACATAGGTGGCGATGCCGGTGTTGTAGAACATGTTGAGCGGCAGCGCGACGATGGCTTCGAGCCAGTCGTTCTCGATGATCCAGCGGCGGATGTTGCTCTCGCCCTGGCCGGCGTCGCCGGTGAACAGCGACGAGCCGTTGTGCACCTCGGCGATGCGGCTGCCGAGCGTCGTGCCGTGCTTCATCTTGGACAGCATGTTCGCCAGGAACAGCATCTGCCCGTCGCTGGAGCGGGTGACGAGGCTGTATTCCGGGTCGCCCGCGTGCTCGATCACGAAGCGCGGGTCGCGGATGCCGGCCTTGCCGCCCATGCGCTCCTGGTCGCTCTTCCAGCTCTTGCCGTAGGGCGGGTTGGACAGCATGAAGTCGAACTCGCGCGACGGGAAGGCGTCGTTGCGCAAGCGTCGACCATTCCGGGCCGCCGACGATGTTGTCGGCCGCCTCGCCCTCGCCCTTGAGCAGCAGGTCGGCCTTGGCGATCGCGTAGGTCTCGGCGTTGATCTCCTGGCCGTAGAGGTGGGTGGAGACCTGCTTGCCGTGCTGCCGCGGCGAGTTCGTTCAGCGTCTCCTCGGCGACCGTCAGCATGCCGCCGGTGCCGCAGGCGCCGTCATAGAGCAGATAGGTGCCCGACTCGATCTGGTCGGCGATCGGCAGAAGATCGAGCCTCGCCATCAGCTTGACGGCGTCGCGCGGCGTCCAGTGCTCGCCGGCCTCTTCGTTGTTCTCCTCGTTGAAGCGGCGAACCAGCTCCTCGAAGATCGTGCCCATCGCGTGGTTGTCGAGGCCCGGGATGCTTGACCGACCCGTCGCCGTTCAGCACCGGGTCGGGGCCGAGATTGATCGAGGGATCGAGGAACTTCTCGATCAGCGTGCCGAGCGCGTCGGCCTTCGACAGCCTCGGGATCTGATTGCGGAACTCGAAGCTTGTCGAGGATCTCCTGCACGTTCGGCGAGAAGCCGTCGAGATAGGCCTCGAAGTCGGCCTTGAGCTGCTGCTGGCTTGCGCGGGCGCGCAGATCGCGCAGGGTGAAGCGCGACGTGTTGTAGAAGGCCTGACCCGCGGCCTGCCGAAGTGCGGCATCCTGGTTGGTGATCCCGGCCTTGTCGAGGCGCGGCCTTCATCTCGAGGACCGCCTTCTTTGGTCGGCTCCAGTACGGCGTCGAGCCGGCGCAGCACGGTCATCGGCAGGATCACATCGCGGTACTTGCCGCGCACGTAGAGGTCGCGCAGCACATCGTCGGCGATGCCCCAGATGAAATTCGTGATCCAGCCGAGGTCGCCGTTGCTCACGCCGTTCTGCTCCCGCCACGCGCTATGTAAGCTGCCGCGCAAATCCTTAATTACTTCCTCACAGGATATAGCATCGCAGTGCATCGCAAGGGCGGCGAATTCGCTAAATGCGATCATTCGGTCCCGAGGCGCTCCTGTTACACCTGTGCACACATATTTAAGGATAGGCTGTGACATTTTAACTCACACTTTGATTGAGTCTTACGATAAAGGCGTATTATGTGAGATTATGGATGAGGAACGCTACATGTTGAGGAGGGGGTAGGTATGGAAGGGTTTGAGGTTGGAAGGTTTGGGGATGAGAGGCTGGAAAAAGGGGGCTGTGCTTGTGAAGCGCATGGTAGAGCGCTCGAAAGTGAGGCTGAGGCAATTGTTATGCAATAGCGCGGAGGAGGTAAGGCTCGGGAGGTTTTTGCGCAATGACAGGGTGAGACTGGAGGCGCTCAAAAGGGGGGAAGGCGAGCGGGTAGGTAGGCTGGCGGCAGGGTGCGGTAATGTGCTGGCGATATAGGTGACCACGAAGCTCAACTTGAAGCGCGATGCGAGGCGCGCGAGGGGGCTGGGAGAGGTAGGCAAAGGCACAGACAAGGGGCTGTTGCTGCACGAGTTGCTGGCGATAGAGGCGGCTGGCGGGCGCTGTATGGGGCTGGACTGGGCCAAGCTGTGGGTGAGGCACGGCAAGATAGCGAGCGGGCGGCGCGAGCGGCAGACGGCGCAGAAGGAATAGCAGCGCTGGCAGGAGGGGGTCGCCGCAGCAGAGCAGGCGCTGGGAGGCGCAGCGCTGGTGAGAGTGGTAAGCGAGAGCGAAGCAGACATTTACGAGAGCTGGGAGCGGGAGCGCGAGGCACATATGCATATGCTGGAGCGCGCAGCGCAAAAGCGCAAGCTCGCAGGCGGCGATTGTATGTTAGCGGTATGAGAGAGGCTGTAGGCGACTCTGTGCTACGAGCTTGCGGTGCGGCGGCAGCACGGCAGTAAGGCGCGGCAGGCGAAGCTCGAGCTGCGCTTTGGCACGGTAGAGCTGATGCGCGCGCGCTGGCTGCGCAGCGCGCAGCGTATGCAGGAGGCAGCAGCGGACAGCGTAGCTCTGCATCTCGTAGATGTGAGCGAAATCGGCGCGCGCGCGGGCACAGAGCAGCTGCATTGGCGGCTGCTGACCACTCACACGATAGACACGACGCAAGCAGCGCTGGAAATAGTGCAATGGTATAGCAGGCGCTGGAACATCGAGCAGCTGTTCTGGAACCTCAAGCGCGAAGGGCTCGACATCGAGGCAAGCAAGGTAGAGAGCGCTAACGCACTTGTCAAGCTGGCCTTTCTCGCAAAAGTTGCGGCGACCCGCATAATGCAGCTAGTGCGCGTCCGAGACGGCACCCAGCAGGTCCCGGCATCGGTTGTCTTGACGGTTGCCGAGATCGAGACCCATAGCCATAATATGCTGAGCCTCGTAGGCAAAACCGCAAAGCAGAAAAACGCTCATAACGCAGGCTCTCTGGACTGGGAAAGCTGGATAATAGCACGCCTAGGAGGCTGAAAAGCATACACAATAGGAAAGAGCGCACGGAAAGATCACAATAAGAAACGGACTCAAAAGGCTCCAAGCTCTCTGAAAGAAAAGTGAAATAATAAGAAATGTGCATAGACGAGCCCCGGCCGGCGCGGGGAGAGGAGAGAAAAGCGGGTTATCGAGAGCCCATTTCGCGGCGAAAGTGTAGCGCCAACTTTCCCCGGACAGCCCTGCGCGAAAGCGGGAATCCAGGGCGGTAGGTCCGGCAGCGCTGGCTCCTGGACCCCGCTTTTCGCGGGGGCGACGGATATCCTGTTGTGCACACTGCATTCTTTTTGAGCCAGGCTCTAAGGCCCTATTTGGTCGGGAATCCGCATAGGTTCTGGCCGGGGTCTGACCCATGTCAGGGCGACAGAGGGCGCCCGACGGCTCGTCAATACCGGTAGTGGTCCGGCTTGAACGGGCCCGATCGCTCCAATCCGAGGTAGCCCGCCTGGGCCGGGCTCAAGGCCGTGAGCTTGACCCCGAGCTTGTCGAGATGCAGCGCCGCCACCTTCTCGTCGAGGTGCTTCGGCAGCACGTACACCTTGTTTTCGTACTGCCGGTGGTTGGTCCACAGCTCGATCTGCGCCAGCACCTGGTTGGTGAACGAGGCGCTCATCACAAAGCTCGGGTGGCCCGTCGCGCAGCCGAGGTTCACCAGCCGCCCCTTGGCCAGGACGATCAGGCGCTTGCCGTCGGGGAAGACGACCTCGTCGACCTGCGGCTTGACCTCCTCCCACGGGTAGTTGCGCAGCGCGTCGATTTGGATCTCGCTGTCGAAATGGCCGATGTTGCAGACGATCGCGCGGTCCTTCATCTGCCGCATATGGTCGATCGTGATCACGTCGATGTTGCCGGTCGCGGTCACGAAGATGTCGCCGTGCGGGGCGATGTCCTCCATCGTCGTCACCTGGTATCCCTCCATCGCCGCCTGCAAGGCGCAGATCGGGTCGATCTCGGTGACCATGACGCGGGCGCCCTGGCTGCGCAGGCTGGCCGCCGAGCCCTTGCCGACATTGCCGAAGCCGCAGACCACGGCGACCTTGCCGGCGACCATCACGTCGGTCGCCCGCTTGATCCCGTCGACGAGGCTCTCCCGGCAGCCGTAAAGGTTGTCGAATTTCGACTTTGTCACGCTGTCGTTGACGTTGAACGCGGGCGCCTTGAGGGACCCCTCGCGCACCATGTCGTAAAGCCGGTTGACCCCGGTGGTGGTCTCCTCCGAGATCCCGCGGATGCCCTGCAGCAGCTCGGGATGCTGGTCGTGGAGGATCTTGGTCGCGTCGCCGCCGTCGTCGAGCACCATGTTCGGGGTCCAGCCCCCCATCGGACCATCGGCCGGGCCGCGCAAGGTCTGCTCGATGCACCACTCGTATTCCTCCTCGGTCTCGCCCTTCCAGGCAAAGACCGGGATGCCGCGGGCAGCGATCGCCGCCGCCGCGTGGTCCTGGGTCGAGAAGATGTTGCACGAGCTCCAGCGCACGCTGGCGCCGAGCTCGACCAAAGTCTCGATCAGCACCGCAGTCTGGATCGTCATGTGCAGACAACCGACGATCCGCGCCCCGTGGAGCGGCTTTGCCGCGCCAAACTCGTCGCGCAACGCCATCAGCCCCGGCATCTCGGTTTCGGCGATCGCCATTTCGCGCCTTCCCCAATCGGCGAGCGAAATGTCGGCGACCTTGTAGTCGGTGAAGGGGGGCATTCCTGATCTCCTGAGAGGAATTGAACAACGGCTCAGCTGAGCCGAGGACATAACAGAAAGATATAGAGATATGTTTATATCGTCAATCCGGGGTTTCAGTCCGCGCAAGAGCAGCCCGGCCAGCGGCGCGGCACGCTTCCGCTCCGGTATCGGCGTCGATGATGGTCCAATCGATCGGCCCGGCGTCGGTCCGGAGCTGTCGCGCGAGGATTTCGGGTGACGCATCGGACGCATCGTTGCGCCGCGCACGGAGACGATGCTCCATGGTCTGCGCCGGCGCGGCGAGCCAGAGGCCCGAAAACGGCACCGCGGCGGCTTTGGCCACTGCGGCAAAAGACCGGCGCTCCTCGGGCCGCAGGGATACCGCATCGATAATTGCCGAGCACCCTGCTGCGAGCGCCGCTGCGGCTTTTTGGCGAAGCGCCTCATAGACCCGGTCCGACACCTCGGGCGCATACGCGCTCGCCGGGAGCCGCATCTCTGGGGCAACCCCGAACAAACGCTTGCGGATCACGTCGCTGCGCAGCACCCGGGCGTCGAGCTCCGGGGCCAAGGCGGCGGCAAGGGTGGATTTGCCCGATCCGCTGAGACCGCCGATCGCAACCAGCCGGCCGGTCCGCGGGCGCAGCAATCGAGCGGCGAGATCGAGGTAGCGGCGCGCATCCGCAGCCATCTCCGCCTTTGTTTCCGAAGCCGCCGCGTGGCGCATTGCGGTCGCCGTGACGTGCGCGCGGATCGCCGCCCGCAGCGACAACAGCAGAGGCATCGCCGGCAACCCGTCATCCTCGTCGGTCAGATCGAGGTAGCGGTTCAAGACGAGATTGGAGAAATCCGCGAACCCGCGGTGCTCCAGATCCATCAGCAAAAAGGCGAGGTCGTAGAGAACGTCGATGCAGGCGAAAGCATCCGAGAATTCGAGACAATCGAAAAGCGTCGGCTGACCGTCGAGAAGACAGATGTTGCGCAGGTGCAGATCGCCGTGGCACCGCCGCACTTTCCCTTCCGCGCGCCTTCGGTCGAGCAGCTCGCCGACCGCCGCGAGCCGCTCCAGCGAGCGCTTCCGGATCTCGTCGATCCTCGCCGGGGAAAAGCCGGCGTGGCGGGCTGCGGCAAGGCAGCGATGGTTCATCTCGATGGTTGCGGTGAGCGCCGCCACACCGCCGTGATCGTGCCGTCGCTCGGCCCCCGCATGGAAATCGGCAATACGGCCCGCCAGCGCCTGCATCAAGGGCGCGCTCAGCCCGCCGGCTCGGGCGAGCGCGTCGAACAGCGACCCGTCGTCGAAGCGTCGCATCACGACAACCCAGTCGATAACCCGGTCGATCGCCGGTGCGTCGCTCGCGAACCCGACCTTGCCATCCGGCATGCGGGCGAGCGGCCGCACCTCGAGATAGAGCGTCGGCGCAGTGCGGCGGTTCAGCGCGAGCTCGGCCTCGCAGGCCCGGTTGCGGTCGGCCGCAGTCGAAAAGTCGAGGTAGGGATATTTAACCGCTCGCTTGAGCTTGTAGGCCCGGTCGCCTGCGAGAAAGACCAGCGACGCATGGGTTTCGACGATATCGACGCGATCCACCGCCGGTCCGTAGGAGGACGGCTCGCTCAAAAAAGCGATTGCCTCGCGCTGGTCGTCTAGCATCGCCGGGCCGGGCCGTCATGCGCTTTTGGCGTCCCCCAGGGGACCCGAACCCCTGTAGCCGCCGTGAAACTGGGGGAAAGCCACCGACCACGGACATTCCTGGATGGAAGGAGGCTCGAAATCGCCTTGATACCGGCCGAACCGCGTCGTTGCATGTCCGCCTGTGTCCGCGTGCATGTATTTGGGATATCTTGGGAATTTTGGACGCGCGATATCCCGAGCCGTCCGCAACGCCAACGCCGGCGAAACCAAAGCGGGTAGCAAAAACACCTTAGCCGCGCCCACCATCAGAGGCAACGGAACCCTGTCGTTCCGACGTCACCATCCCATGGTGACGCATGAGCATCTACCGGGTTCTGGAGAGAAATTGGCAATTGCTCGCTCGATAATACACGTAGAATGAGCGCCGCGACTGCCAGCTCTCTGGCGATTTTCGCCTTGAAGGCAGCGCCCCGAGGTGCGCCAAATAGTCCCGCTTGTGACGACGCCGACGGAGGGCGAGCAATGGCCGATCATCTTTACGTCTGCCTACAAGATGAAGACAAGATCGTGAGTTTCGCGATCGATGCCGGGACCGGCGGGCTGACACGGCAGGCCGAGGTGCCGGTCCCCGGTGGGCCGTCCGTGCTGGCGGTTAGCCCTGATCAGCGGGTCCTGTATGTCGGCCATCGCACCAAGCCGGCGATATCCAGCTTCCTGATCGACCAGGGAAATGGAGGGCTAACCCTGCAGGGCAGCAGCTCATCCGCAGATGCGCCGACCTTTCTGGCCACAGACCGCACCCGCAGGTATCTGCTGTCGGCCTATTACCAGGGCGGGTATGCCGCGGTGCACCCCCTCGAGACAAACGGCGGGCTCGGCGCGGCGCCGCCCACTCGGCACGAGACGGCCATCGGCGCCCACGCCATTGCGACAGATCCCTCGAACCGTTTCGCCTTTGTGCCGCACATCGCCCGCCTCAACGACAACGTCTTGGAACCGCCGAAGAACAACCCCGGCCCCAACGTGATCATGCAGTTCAGGTTCGATCAGAATACCGGTCGTCTGACACCCAACGCGCCGTCCCGAGTCGAGCAGGCTGACCTCGTCGGCCCGCGCCACTACTGCTTTCATCCAACTCGGGACCTCGTTTACTTTTCCAATGAGCAAGGCTGCAGCGTCAGCCTCTATCGCCTCGACGGTACAGCGGGCACCCTTTCCGCGGCGCAAACCGTCAGTACCCTGCCCGGCGGCTATTCCGCACGGAATACCTGCTCGCAAATCCACCTGACGCCCTCGGGAAAATTTCTTTACGTTGGCAATCGCGGCCATAACAGCATCGCCGGGTTCGCCGTGGACTCCGCCACCGGTCATCTGACGGCGATCGGACACGCACCGACTGAAGCGGTCCCTAGCGCCTTTGGTCTCGACCCGGCGGGTGATTTCCTGTTCGCCGCCGGAACGGCGTCGGGCCGCCTGGCAGCGTACCGCATCGATGGCGATACCGGTTTACTGACGCCGTTAGCGACCTACGGCGTGGGCCAGCGCCCCGCGGCTGTGCTGGCTACGCGCTCAAGGAGCTGACAGCTGGCATCGGGTTAAGCGCGGCCGAAGCAGGACTGATTGGGGTTTTTCGACCTATGCCAGCCCCGAGGACCGCGGTCCTCATTCCGGAGCAAGCGCTCCCGCTGGTGCGGCATTTCGCGCCGCGCCAGCGGAAAGGATCTCATGTCCCTACTTTGCGCCGTCAGCGGGCATGGGTTCGCGGCGTGGTTCGGCACGCTCTCGAGAGCGATTGACGCCACAGACGTTTTTTCGCCGAAGTAGAGGGGGTAGAGACCTCATGATCCGGGCCCGCCCGCTTCACCGCCTCCGAGCGTCGATTGAAGACAAGCGAGCAAGTCGTTCGCGTTGAACGGTTTGGCGAGATAGCAGACCACGCCGGCCTGCAGGGCGCGCTCCCGCGCCCTTTCGTCGGGAAACCCAGTGATAAGAATGGTGGGAATGGACGCACCAGACGTGACCAGTCGATCATGCAGCTCAAATCCGGTCATCCCCGGCATTTGCACATCTGCAATCACACAGGACACGCGGCGGCGGCGCCTGGATTTCAGAAGATCCTCGGCGCATTCGAAGGCCATTGCGACATAGCCCAGCGACCTGATCAGGCTCGTCAGAGCCTCCCGCACCGAACGATCGTCGTCGACAATCGCTATGATAGCTGTCTCTGGCAATTTCGATCCCCAGCTCGAACCAGAAGTAATACTCCGCGCGGGCTTCCGCCATTGCACTCGCGTCGGTTCTGGCCGCTTTAGGGAAAGATCGATCGGCACAACGGTTCATGACGATTATACCTGAGTATAGGTATCCCCCGACGCGGCCTATCCGCGACACCCGGCGCCGGCCTAGGGGCGCGATCGTTCTGGGCTCCCCGAAAGGGTCTCTTCGACCGGCAGCGTGAAGCGAAAGACCGCGCCGCGTGGTTTATTGTGCGCTGCCGATAACCGCCCGCCATGGGCCTCGGCGATAGAGCGGCTGATCGCCAATCCCATGCCGATCCCATCCGGCTTGGTCGTGTAGAAGGACTGGAACAGCCGGTCGAGTTGCTCCGGGTCGAGCCCCGGGCCGGTGTCCTGGACTTCGACCAGCACCTCCTTCGCATCGTTTATGCCAGACACCATCGTAAGTTCGCGCGGTTGGCCGTCGGCGCCGCCCATCGCTTCGATAGCATTGACGATCAGATTGATCATGACTTGCTGCAGCTGGACCCGATCTGCCGAGACGGGGGGCAGGTCGTCCGCAAGCCGGCTCCGCAACCCGACGCCATGCCGCTGCATCTCGGTCTGGGTCAGAGCGAGGACTTCGCGGATCGCCTGATTGATGTCCAACAGATCGCGGCGCGGCGGGACTTTCTTTACGAGCCCGCGAATGCGGCCGATAACCTCGCCGGCGCGAGTGCCGTCGCGGACGATGCGGCCGAGCGCCTGTCGGACTTCGTCGAGATCCGGCCGAGGCGCGCCAAACCAACGCAAGCCCGCATTGGCGTTGGTGATTACCGCGGCAATCGGCTGGTTGATTTCGTGCGCGATCGAAGCCGTCATCTCTCCCAGCAGCATTACTCGATTGAGACGCGCGAGATCGGCCTGGGCTTGCTGCAAAGACTCCTCCGCCCGTTTGCGATCGGTGATGTCGACAGCCACCACGCCCAGGAAAGCCGGGCTGCCATCCGTGGCACGAACAACAAAGGTGCTGATTTCAGCCCAAACGATCTCGCCGTCCTTGCGACGGTAACGCTTTTCAATCCGATAGCTGTGCTGCGGACCCGCGACGATGCGATCAACATGCTTTCGCAACGCCGCCCGGTCGTCCTCGTGAGTAATATCCAGCGGCGTCAGATTTCGCAGCTCGTCCTCGGTGTAGCCGGTCATCAGCTGAAAGCTGTTGTTCGCTGTCACATATCTTCTGTCCTCAGAACTGAAGGTTACAATGCCGATAGGGGCCGTTTCGACCATGGCTCTCCAACGCTCTTCGCTCGCTCGCAATTCCGCTTCAAAGCGCACGCGTTCGGTGATGTCCACATAAACCGCCTGCAAAAAGGGAGCTGCGGTCCCGGTTACCGGCACCACCGTCGTCGTGATGTTCAGCGAGACCGGGCTGCCGTCCTTTTTCAGGTATTTCTTTTCAACCTGCCGCTCTGTCAGCGAGCCGCTCCTGAACCTCGCGAGCGCGGTCGCGGTCGGCGCGCGTTCTTCCTCCGGATTGAGCTCGAGGGCGTTGCGGCCCACGATCTCTTCCTCGGTTCGGCCGAGCATTCGTTGCAACGCCGGGTTCGCCGCCATAAAGACGCCGTCGAGCCGCGCCAAAGCCATGCCCGCGGCCGAAGTCTCGAACAGCTTGCGCCAGCGGTTCTCGCTGGCCCGCAAAGCCGCCTCGGCGCTCCTGCGTTTGATGAACTGGCCGATCTGGCTGCCGATCGCCGATAATGTGGCAAGCTGCTCTAAATCGCGTTCCAGGGCCGCGCAACTGAAGAACTCGACGACCCCGAGGGCTTCGGTATCGAGGAGGATCGGAAAAATAACGCCTCCACGCAGCCCCGCTTGCGAGGCCGCGGAGGCGCGCAAGAATCCGGGTTCTGTCGTCGCATCGACGATCCAGCTTGGTGATGCGCTTTGCCAAACCTGACCGAGGCGGCCTTCGCGGAGCCTGAAGGTACGTTCTCGGCTGACCGTATCGAATTCCGCGGTCTCGATATCCGGCGCGTGCCACAGGCAATCACACCGGAGCGCAGCACCTTCTCGGTCGAAACTCCACAGGGCGCCCCAGTCCCATTCCAGGTGCTCCCCAACAGCGCGAAGGATATGCGGAGCGGCGGCGGCGAGGCTGTCGGCCTCGGCCAGGACGCGCGTTACGGCGTACGCCGCCGCGGCGCGCCGCTCGCTGCGCCTGCGTTCGGTGATGTCCTCGCAGGCTATCAAGATAATCACGCCATTGCCCGGCCGATGCACGGCCTTGGCGTTTTCGCGAACCCACAGCGTCGTGCCGTCCTTGCGGATTTTGCGGATCTCCCAGCTATGCGAGCGGCCAAGTTGTTCTACACAGGTCGTCAATTGATCTTTGACGAGCATTCGGTCCTCCTCAAAAAAGACCGTCAGCACGGATTCTCCGATCAATTCGGCGGCCGTATAGCCGAGTTGAGCTGCGCCAAAGGCGTTTACTGACAGGACTGTTCCGGTCGGGCCGAGCATGAAATACATCACAGGGTTGTGCTCGAAGACTTCCCTCCACTGTTCCTCACTCGCGCGCAGCGTGTCCGTGCCGCGCTTGCGCTCAGTAACGAGAAAGGTCGTCAGTCCGATTACCGCGGCACCGATCATCATCTTGATGCCGCTGGCCTCGGTCTCACCGGAAGTCGATACAGAGTAGGCCAGTATAGTGAGGCCCACGCACCCGGCGCCGACCAGGACGGTGCCTCGCGCGCTGCAGAAACGGGCGGCAAGCAACACAACTATAACGTAAAATACCGCGACCGTAAGTTTCGCCGGCGTGATCGTCTCGGCGATGAAGATTCCTGCCGCGAGTGCCGCGGTCGCGACCGGGAGCAGCGCTGAGGTGGCGCTCCGCCATGAGCGCAATTGATGCGTCATCTTGGCTCTGGATCGATGTTCACGATCTGCTTAACCTAGCACAGCGCTCTCGAAGGTATTATCCTGCCGAGTGGCGTATCGCTGGGTTCGGCGCAGAAAGGCAGCGCCGCCGAAAGGCGGATCCTCAGGCGAAAGCTGACGATGGCCGAGGCGACATCGACCGTTATCGTCATCGATGATGATCCCGCGGTCCGGGAGTCGGTCGGCAGCCTGCTGCGATCCGTCGGGCTGCAAGCGAAGCTGTTCGCTTCGGTAGATGAATTTCTGGTGGCCGGCCGTCCGGAGGGGCCGGCCTGCCTTGTGCTCGATGTGCGACTGCCCGGGCGAAGCGGCCTTGACTTTCAGCGCGAGCTCGCCGTCGCGGGCATCCGCCTGCCGATCATCTTCGTCACCGGGTACGGCGACATCCCGATGTCCGTCACCGCGATGAAGGGCGGAGCGATCGAGTTCCTGACCAAGCCGTTCCGCGACCAGGATTTGCTCGACGCGATCCAGCTCGGCATCGCGCGCGACCGCGCTTGGCTGGTGGACGAAGAAGCCATTGCGGGGTTGCGGGCGCGCTTCGAAACCCTCACCCCTCGCGAGCGCGAGGTGATGGCCTTGGTGGCGGCCGGCCGCCTCAACAAGCAGATCGCCTACGAGATCGGCGTCAGCGAAATCACCGTAAAGGTCCATCGTGGCCAGGTGATGCGAAAAATGCGGGCGGCTTCCCTGCCCGATTTGGCCCGGATGGCCGACCGGCTGAATCTCACCAGGGTACAGTCTCAGCGCTGCTAGGCAGCGTCTCCTACGCCGCCGACCCGACCGGTCGGCTGCCGCTGGCGTTGACCCCGGAGTTTAGCCAGGGTCGGCGCCCCCCGCTATTTCGTCGAGCCGCATTCTTCCGTGGTCCTAAACCAAAGTTTAATAGGCGTGATCCTGAAGCGGCACTCATTTATCCGCAAATGCAATCGCGCGATCGAAAGCGCACCCTTAGCTTTGATCACGAAATTCTATCCCCTTCTGCTGGAGGCCGCTTATGCAGCGACGCAGCCACCGCACGAATTCGCGCCAAATTGCAGGCCACCACAGACCAAGTCGATGGGCTGCAATCGAGATGAATACCAATTCGCGGCGGGAAGGAGCAAACCGGTCGGTCTCGGTCACAGACGACCCGGCTCTCCTATTCGGACGTTTCCGCGTGCTGTTGCGCCAGCGGCAGCTGCTCGCCGACGGTGTTCCGGTCGAACTCGGCACGCGCGCCTTTGATCTCCTTCTGGTCCTGTTGGAGGCCGACGGCTCGCTCGTCTCAAAAGAGGAGCTCCTGAGCAGGGTGTGGCCGGGTATCGTTGTTTCGGAAGAGAACCTCAAGGTTCAAGTCTCCGCGTTGCGCAAAGCGCTCGGCGCAGACCGGGATGTCATTCGCACCGAATTCGGCCGCGGGTATCGATTCACAGAGCTGCTGCGCTCGAGTGCCGTGGTCGAAGCCCACCAACGTCCGACGCGACCAAAACTAAGGCTCGGCGGAACTCTGTTTCCACAGCACTGTCGGCAATCGCTCCGATGGAATTTCATTTCGGACTAGCGACCGAGCATGGCAACCCAAACTGCCGGCAATGGCGATGTCATCACAACCCCGGCCAGCAAACGGTAGACAGGACGCGGCCCTCGAGGCTCACCGCTTCGCCAGGGCTGTCGGTTTCTCCGGACGGGTTTAGTCATGCGCGACCGTTCACCCGAGTCAGACCCAAACCTGCGCGACATTGTGGGTGCCTGGCTGCTCTGCGCGCTTATCGCGGCTTTCGCGCTAGGCCTCTCCGCCGCTCTCACCCCGCCACATTTGTCGTCTCCGATGACAGCAGGTCTGCAAACGGCGCCGAGATCGCGGTCCGTGCTCCCCAACCACGCCTCCCAAATCCAGTTCTATGGCAGCACAACTATTTACTCCGATTTACCGCAGTTAACGGTGTGAGGGATGTGCTGTCGGCTAAATAAACACGAGGCGTTCGACATCGCGCATCGAAACTGGCCTACAAGCTTTGGAACTACGGAGCACAACGGGTGACCCAGACCATCGCCATGGACGCTCTGGAAGCGAATTGGTCCCACGATAAGCGTGGCAGTCCCGCAGGCATACCGGCCGATCTGGCGAAACCGGCATTGGTCGATCGATATCTGCACAAAGAAATTGTATCCTTGATCCCACCGCTGCGGCGCTGGGCGCGTGTTCTGACGCGCGACGTCGTCGCCGCCGACGATCTTGTCCAGGACTGTCTCGCCCGTGCGCTCGAGAAAATTCACCTCTGGACACCAGGGACCGATCTTCGGGCCTGGCTATTCACGATGCTGTACCGTCGACACGTCAGCCACCTTCGCAGGGCGCTGCGGCACGATCATGTCGAAATGCAGGAGCCGCACCCCAGCTTGATGCGCCCGGCGGATCAGCTTGCGCGGCTCGAGCTTCGCGATTTGCAATGCGCTCTTGCCAAACTGCCTAAGGAGCAACGGTCGGTAATTCTCCTCATCGGATTAGAGGGCATGAGCTATGAGGAGGCCGCATCGGTCGTGAAAACACCGGTCGGGACGGTCCGTTCACGAGTTGCCCGTGGCCGTCAGACCTTGCGTGCAATGACCGGGCTCTTTCCCGCTCGGCCCTCCCCACGAGCTGGAAAGGCGGCAAATCGGGCTTCCTTGCGTCGAGCCCCCCATGCGGCAACTCCGGCTTGTCCCTAAACGAGTCCGTATCGCCACGGAAGTCACAGGAGGTCGTCCAGTGAAAATCTCGTCTCTCGCCGTCGTGGCATGCCTCACGGCAACTCCCGTCTCCGCCCAGCAAAGCGGTGCCGCTCCCAATCTGCACCTGCATGCTGTGAACCCCAGCATGTCTCTGCCGGCGCCGACCAACAATCCGCTTCAGGAGCAGATGCGGCAAGATTACGCCACTGGCCTACTCGGGGCGCAGCGCGATCTGCTGCAACAGAACCCCTCGGGGCTCGGCCGACAGGAGCAGGCGATCGGCAGGGAGCTCAACGGCTATACGCCGCGTTAGGCACGAACCGCCTCACCCGGCCGCCTCGAACGGCAGCCGGGTGAGATCGCGCGGCGGATTAGCTGGCTGGAACCGCCTGCCAGCCGGTGTTGCACTGGTTTACGTACGGGTAATACCCTGCGGGATCGGAGCAATAGTACCAGGTCTGACTGGCATAGGGCTGGTTGTAACCGTTGTAGTCATCCCATCCGTCAGCATACGGGTAGTAGCTCCCACCCAGCCCGCCACCCCACCACCAGCCATAGCGTCCGTTGTGCCAGCCATGGTGCCAGTCCCCTCCGTGGCCCTCACCGAAACCATTGTGCAGGGCGGCGACACCGACGTGAAACCCGCCGCCATGAACTCCCCCGGCGTGAAATCCGCCGCCGTGAAACCCGCCAAACCCGCCGGCATGAAATCCGCCGCCGCCGTGGAAGCCCCCTCCTCCTCCGCCGCCGTGCGCTGCATTGGCGATATCCGGCTGGCAAAGGGTGGCCGCGCCGAGCAATGCAGCTGCAATGCCCGCCATACGCCAGCTTTTCCTGAGCCGGGGCCTGCTATTGCATGATTCGCTCATCTTAGACTCCTCGTTGCACCTAGCCGGGCAGGGAATTCTGACGACCCGGCCGGCTTTCATCAGCCAATGTGTGGTGCTGACGACAGTTGTGCCAATCACGCTTAGTAAATTTTAGTAAATACAAATTGCAGGCTCCGCCATCAAACTAATAACTCGCTGCACCTCCTTCTCATTCCCGCGACGGCGGCATCGAGACATGACAAGCTTTTCCTGGTGAAAATCGCCGCGCTTTAGGAGCTTTTACCACATTTTACTCGGGTTGAGCCACTGCTGGCCTAAATCTACCAATTTGAAGTAGGCCAGGATTGATCGGGGGGTTGCGTGGGGATCGTTCGCTTTGCGCTGAAATTTCCGCACACCTTTTATGTGGTCGCGGCCCTGATCTTGTTTCTCGGCGTGACTGCTGCCGTCGAAATGCCGACCGATATTTTCCCCGAGATCAACATCCCTGTGGTCTCGGTGATCTGGCAGTACACCGGCCTCGACACGACCGAGACGGAGCAGCGCGTCACCACTTACAGCCAGTACGCAATCAGCTCCAACGTCAACGGGATCAAGGACATCGAGGCCGAGACCGTCAACGGCATCTCGGTGCAGAAGATCTATTTCCAGCCCGATGTGAACCTCGACCTGGCGATCTCGCAGATCGTCGCCGCCACGAACTCGATCCGAGCCCTGATGCCGACCGGGATCCAGCCGCCCGTCGTCGTGCAGTACAGCGCGTCGGCCGTCCCCGTTCTGCAGATCAGCCTCAGCTCCGACAGGCTCAGCGAGTTGCAGCTCTACGATTACGGTATCTACCGGCTGCGCCAGATGCTGGCGCCGATTCATGGGGTCACATTGCCGACGCCCGCCGGCGGAAAGTACCGGCAGATTATGGTCGATATCGATCAGGCCAAGCTTCTCGCCAAGGGCCTCACTCCGCTGCAGGTAGTAAATGCGGTCAACGCCCAGAACCTGACCTTATCCGGGGGCACGGCGAAGATCGGCAAGACGCAGTACACAGTCCGCACCAATGCGATGCCGCCGACAATCGAGGCGCTCAACGACATCCCCGTCAGTTTTTCGAACGGCGCCACCGTCTTTCTCAGGGACATCGGTCATGTCCGAGACGGCAATCTGGTGCAGCAGAACATCGTCCGGGCGGATGGGAAACGCTCGGTCCTGCTCAGCATCATCAAAAACGGCAATGCCTCGACATTGACGGTCGTCAATGCAGTCAAGCATATGCTCGACATTGCACGCGCCTCCGCGCCGTCCGGCATGGTCATCAAATCGCTGTTCGATCAGTCGGTATTCGTCGTCTCGTCGGTGACAGCCGTGCTTCGTGAAGGGGCGATCGCGGCCGGGCTGACGGCGCTGATGATCCTGTTGTTCCTGGGTTCGTGGCGGCCGACGATCGTCGTGATGGTCTCGATCCCGCTGGCGATGCTGAGCTCGCTCGTCGTGCTCTATTTTCTGGGGGAGACGATCAACACGATGACATTGGGCGGGCTGGCCCTCGCGGTCGGCATTCTCGTCGACGATTCGACGGTGACGATCGAGAACACCTACCGCCTGCTCGACGAGGAGAAGATGCCGCTGCCTCGGGCGACGCTGCATGGTGCCGCCGAGATCGCGATGCCGACACTGGTCTCGACATTGGCGATCAGCTGCGTCTTCACCTCGGTGATCTTTCTCGAAGGGCCGGCAAAGTATCTCTTTACGCCGCTCGGGCTTGCCGTCGTCTTTGCGATGCTCGCTTCCTACGGCCTGTCGCGGACCCTGACGCCGATCACGATCGGCCAGCTGCTGAGAGGGCCAGCAGCACAGCGGGCCGGCGGGAAAACCCGGCACCGGGTTCTTTCGCCGCTTCCACGCCTCCTTCGAGCGGGGCTTCGAGCAGCTGCGCGAAAGCTATGTCGGGCTGCTCACGATGCTGCTGACCCGCCGCGCTCATCGTCCCGATCGTCGCCGTCCTCGTTCTCACGCTCGGCGGCGTGATGTTCGTCTTTGTCGGCCGCGATTTCTATCCGGCGATCGATGGCGGCATGATCCAGCTCCATGTCCGGGCGCCTCCGGGCACCCGCATCGACGTGACAGAGCAGATCTTCCAGGCGGTCGAGGACAAGATCCGTCAGGTCATACCGCAAAAAGACCTCGATCTGATCGTCGACAATTTCGGGGTGCCGGCGCGCTCGTATAACTGGGCGTTCTCCGACGGCACGACGATCGCGGTCAATGACGGCGTGATCATGGTGTCCCTTAAAGATGGCCATGCTCCAACCGCCGATTACGTGCGCAAGCTGAGAGAGGTGCTGCCGGCGGCGTTCCCGGAAGATTTGTTTTATTTTCAGCCCGCCGACATGGCGACGCAGATCCTGAATTTTGGGCTTACTGCGCAGATCGACGTGCGCACCGTCGGTTATGACCGGGTCAAAAACCTCCGCATTGCCGAGGAACTCCGGCGCCGTATCGCCGCCATTCCGGGGGTCGTCGATGCCCATCTGCAGCAGGAGGTCTACGCCCCCGACTTCTACGTCCAGATCGACCGCGCGCGGGCTTTGCAGTTCGGCATCACCGCAAGCGACATCGGGAACAATGTCGAACACGAGCCTGAGCTCCTCGGAGCAGGTTTCGCCGAACTTCTGGACCGACCCGACAAACGGGATTCCCTATTACATCGCGGTGCAGACGCCGGAATACCAGGTGCATTCACTGGGCGACCTCGGCAACACGCCGGTCAGCACGGGAAGCGCCCCGCCGACGACGCAACCGGTGCCGGGCGAGCTCAGCAATGTGGCGACCTTCACCCGCGACTCGGTGCCGGGCAGCGCCAACCAGGCCAACATCCAGCCCATCTACGAGGTCTATGCCAGTACTCAGGGACGCGATCTCGGCGGCATCGCCGCCGACATCGACAAGATCACGACGGACCTGAAAAAGGAGCTGTCGCCTGGCAATACGATCCAGGTGACCGGGCAGATCGACAGCATGAACCAGGCCTTTCGCGATATGACGATCGGGTTGTTGTTCGCTGCGGTCTTCGTCTATCTGCTGATGGTCGTCAATTACCAGAACTTTCGGTGATCCGTTTGTCGTCATACTGGCTTTGCCGGCGACCTTCTGCGGCATCGTCACAATGCTTTACATCACCGACACGACGCTTAGCGTGCCTTCGCTTGATGGGCGCGATCATGGCTGTCGGGGTCGCCTCGGCAAACTCGATCCTGCTCGTCACCTTCGCGCGCGAGCAGCAGCTCGCCGGGATCAAGGCCTTCGATGCCGCGATCTCGGCCGGTCATACCCGGATTCGGCCGGTGCTGATGACCGCGACGGCGATGATTGTCGGTATGATTCCGATGGCGATCGGCGGCGCCGGCGAGGAGCAGAACGCGGCGCTCGCGCGCGCCGTAATCGGCGGACTGCTGTTCGCCACCCCGACCACTCTGCTCGTCGTGCCCTACCTGTTTGCAATGCTGCGCAAGGGCAATGATGGCAAGCCGGCCCATGGCGTCTTCGAGGAGGTCCCCGAATGAGCGAGCTCGGCGCACCGCCGGCACTGAAGGGGCCGCCGCCGCGGCCGCTGCTTCCGCCGCCACCTGGATGGGACACCCCCGAGCCCCCGCCGAGCGCGCCTGCGAGGCAGGGCGGTCTCGGGCGAGTGCCGCTCGGGATCGGCGTGCTCATGCTGTTTATCGGCGCTCTTGCTTTCGGGGTGTGGCGGCACTACGAGCAGCGCCGCCAAGTCGGCGACACTGCCGAGCAGCAGGCCAACTTTCTCCCGAATGTCCGAGTGGAGAAGGTGGCGCAGCGGCAGGGCCGCCTGCATGTGAGTTTGCCCGGTACGACCCTCGCCTTCGAGGAAGCAAACATCTTTGCGCGCGCCAGCGGCTATGTTGCGAAGCGCTTTGTCGATATCGGCGATCGCGTCAAGGCCGGGCAAGTCCTCGCCGAGATCACCGCACCGGAAGTCGATGACCAGATCGCTCAGTATCCAGAACAGCGCGCAGCAGTTCGAGGCGACCGCGCGGCAGAACGCCGCCAACCGCTCGCTCGCCCAGGTCACCTGGGGGCGCAATTTCTACTCTGTCAAGCAAGGCTGGGTGACGCAGCAGCAAGGCGACACCGACCGATATAGTTATCAGGCCCAGCAGCACGCGACGCAGGCGGCTCAACTCGGCGCGGCCGCGACGCACGCCCAGCTAAAGATGACAAACCAGCAGAAGATCTATCAGCAGGTCGTCGCTCCCTTTGACGGTGTCGTTACACAACGGAACATCGATGTCGGCAGCCTGATCACAGCCGACGCGACGACCGGCACTTCGATGTTCTCGATGGTCCATAGCGACGTGATCCGGGTTTGGGTCTATGTGCCGCAGGACAACGCCTTTGGGGTGAGCCCGGGTGTCGAGGCCGTCATCCGCGTGCCGGCGATGCCCAATCTCACCTTCCACGGCACGGTGACGCGGATCGCCAATGCCCTTCAACCAGGGACGCGGACCCTGCTGACCGAGATCGACGTACCCAATCCGGAGGGCGCCCTGCAGCCGGGCGTCTATTGCACGGTCGAGCTGAAGATCCCGCGCAAATCGCCGGCGCTGATCGTGCCCGCCTCGGCGATCATCTTCAATCAGAGCGGCATGCAGGTCGCGGTCGTCGAAAGCGGCATCGCCCACCTGCGCAAAATCGCGATCACGACGGATTACGGCACCGAGGTCGAAGTCAACGCCGGCGTCAAGGACGGCGATCAGGTCATACTGCAACCCCCGGTGAACTTGGCTGACGGCGACAGGGTGCAAATCATCCCCGAGCCGCCAGCGGCCTCACCTTGAACTAAAACTAGCGGCTACCGCTATGAGCTCACGGTGATCCGCGGCTGGTCGCGAGCCCGGGGCTTCGCGTCAATCGCCATTGATACCAGAAAAGAAGCGGCGTCGGGGAGGCTGGCGTGGTTTGGACTTGGGCCCGCCGGCGTCTCTCGCTGCTGTGCTTCAAACAGCGCCTTAACGAAAAGAGATGACTTGCGGCGCCATTGGCAACGGAGGGAAACACCGCTCAATTGCCGCGCGCTTTTCGCGAGGCCCTCCACCGAGGCGAGGGCCTTATGCGCCGGTTCAGCCGACCTCTCGACCTCGCCGTGGGCGAACCGGCCGGCGATGCAAGAGCGCCGGCGCAGGTGTAGCCCGCAGCTAGTGCGACGGCACCAAGACCGGGACCCTATCAGCCGACCGGCCGCCGGCTCGCTGCGCCTGTCGCGCGGTGCTACCCTCGCCGCCCTGCACCGCGCTTGCCGGAATGACCGCCTGACGGGTCCGCCCAGCAGGGATAATTTCCGAACCGACCTAAGGGCTGATAGGCTCCAGCATAACGGGCTCCCCACTGGGCGCTGTCACGTATCGTTCTGTGGGTAGTCAGCCGTGTAAAATTGACTTTCGTTGGGGATAATAGAATTAGAAAATCCAAATGTAAACCACGGTCCACCACAATATGCCCACATTCTTTTTTTTAAGAATTATGGACCCAAAAAGGGATGTCAGCGAATCCGGTCGCGGCGGGCATTCCGGAAAACCTTCCGATCCTTCCACTCGAGCCAGGTTTTGGTGGCGATGACGGCGCGTGAACGTAGACCGCAATCGGCGATGGCGCGGCCGACGATTTCTTCGGAGCGGCCAAATCCATAGGCCGGCGGCGTTCATCGACCAACGCGCGAAACTTGAAGCGGGGTGCCGGAGATCCCAGCAAATTCCATCATTCAGGCCTCCTATGCTAGGCCTTCAATTGCTGCGGGTCGACCGGCAGCGCCCTGATCCGTTTGCCGGTGGCGGCGTAGATCGCATTGCAGATCGCCGGCGCGGTCGGCGGCACCCCGGGCTCTCCAACTCCGCCTGGCAGATGATCGTTTTCGACCAAATAGACGTGCGTTTCCGGCGTGATGTCCATGCGCGGAACGAGATAGTCGGTGTAGTTGCTTTGCTCGATCCGCCCTTCCTTGACCGTGATGTTGCCGTAGAGGGCATTGCCGATGCTCATGATCGCGGCGCCTTCCAGTTGCGCGCGCACGCGGTCCGGATTGACGACCGTCCCGCAATCGATCGCCATGTCGAGGCGCGGTATCGTCACTTGGCCGTCATTGCCGACCGCGACATGCGCGACAACCGCGACATAGGACAGAAAGCTGCGATGCACCGCGATGCCGCGGCCCTGCCTCGGCGGCAACTTCTGATCCCAGTTGCTGTTCGCCACGGCGAGGTCGAGCACCCCGCGCAACCGTGCGGTATCGATCAAATACTGATCGGCGATTTGCGGGGCGAGCTGATCGACCCCGTAATTCGGATAGTCGACGAGAACCCCCAGCGCCTTCAAATCGAGGACCCGCGGCGGTCCGATAAGCTCGCGCAAATGCTCGACCGGGTCCTTGCCCGCCGCCACTGCGAGCTCGTCGGCAAACGAGCAGACGGCAAAGGCATGCGGGATATTGTAGACCGAGCGGTACCAGCCGATGCGCACATGGTTCGCTGCGGCGCCGTTCTCGCAGCGCACATTCGGGATGTCATAGGGCATGTCGACGACGCCCTGACCCAGTTCGCCGCCGCTGCCGTAAACGACGTTCGGCTGGAATGTCGCCTCGATCGGAGGAAAGACGGTGCGGTGCAGCCATGCGCTGGCGTGGCCAGCTTGATCGAGCCCCGCTTCCATGTGCTGGGCGCAGATCGCATGATAGAAGTCGTGCTGAATGTCGTCTTCGCGGGTCCACGTCACCTTGATGGGCGCACCGACCATCCGCGACAGCAGCGCCGCTTCGGCAACATAGTCCGGCTTCGATTTGCGCCCAAAACCGCCGCCGAGCAGCGTGACATTGACCGTGACGTCGGTTTCATTTACGCCCAGAACCTGGGCAACGGTCTGGCGCGCCTGCGTCGGGTTCTGCGTCGGCGACCAGGTCTCGCAGGCTCCCCCGTGCCAATGTGCGACGGCGTTGGGCACCTCCATCTGTGCGTGCGCGAGGTGCGGGATAAAATAATCCGCCGAGACACGCCGAGCGGCCGAGGCGAGAGCGCTGTCGACGTCGCCCTTGTCTCGCACCACCTTGCCGGGCTCGCGGGCCGTCGCTTCGAGCTCGGCGCGGTAGGCCGCGCTGTCATGGCCGGCATTGGGCCCGTAATCCCACTCGAGCTTCAGCCGCTGGCGGCCCTGCTGCGCCGACCAGGTATTGTTGGCGATGACCGCGACGCCGCCCAATGGCTTGAACCCGGACGGCATCGGAGTAGCTGGAATTTCGACGACGCGCTCGACGCCGGCGACCGCCAGCGCGTCCTTCGGGTCGAACGACTTGACCTTCCCGCCATAGACGGGGCATCGCTCGACCGAGGCATGTTTCATGCCCGGTACCACGACGTCGATGCCGTAGGTGGCCCGCCCGCGGACGATGTCTTTGAGGTCGACGATCGCGCGCGGTTTGCCGATATAGCGCCAGTCCTTCGGGTCCTTCAGCCGCACCTGGTCCGGCCGGCGGCACCGGCAACGCCGCGGCGAGTTTGGCGAGATCGCCAAAGGAAAGCTGGCGCCCGCTCGGGGCGTGCACCACAAAGCCGTTTTGGGCGCGGCATTCGGCCGCCGGAACATCCCATGTCTGCGCTGCGGCGGTTTCGAGCATCTGCCGCGCGGTGGCGCCGGCCACCCGCATAGGCCCAAAGAACTGCCAGGTGCTGCGCGACCCGTCGGTGTTCTGGTCGCCGTATTTCGGGTCGCCCTGCGCCTGAACAACTTTGACGCGGTTCCAATCGGCCTCGAGCTCGTCGGCGAGCACCAAAGGCAGGTCGGTCTTGATGCCGGTGCCCATCTCGGCACGGCTCGCGACAATTGTTACGAGGCCTGTGTCGTCGATGGAGACAAACGTGTTCGGCTTAAAAGTCGGTGTTTCGGCAGCTTCGGCGAAGGGAAGCTTGCGGAACCCGACATGGAGACCGAGAACGAGCCCCGAAGCGACCGCGGCTCCCTTGAACAGCTCACGCCGGCTCACATTGGTAATCACAGTCATCACACAGCCTCCGCCGCCGATTTAATGGCCTGCCGAATACGCTGATAGGTGCCGCAGCGGCAGATGTTGCCGGACATCGCATCGACGATCTGCTGAGTTGTCGGCTTCGGCGTTTGTTTTAGCAGTGCGGCGGCCTGCATGATTTGGCCGGCCTGGCAATACCCGCATTGCGGAACGTTGCTCGCCTCCCAGGCGAGCTGGACCGGATGCGTGCCGTCGGCACTGAGACCCTCGATCGTGACGATGTCGTGACCTTGCGCGTCGGCCAATGCCGTCAGGCAGGAGCGGACCGCCTGGCCGTCCAGATGGACGGTACAAGCGCCGCAGGCCCCGACGCCGCACCCGAACTTCGTTCCCGTCAGGCCGACGATGTCGCGAATGGCCCACAAAAGCGGCATTTGCGGGTCCGCATCGACCGTGTGCTCGACGCCATTGATCTTGATCTGTGGCATGGCTCTCTCTTTCGACGCTGCTATGGGACGCGGTTCACTTCTTCAGCGTATTGAGATAGGCGATGACATTCTGCCGATCGGTCTCATTGGGGAGATTGACGAACATCTTGGTGCCATGGATGAACCCCGTCGGGTTTGCGAGGTATTTGTCGAGATTGGTGTCGTCCCAGGTGATGTTCGCGTCCTTCAGAGCGGCCGAGAAATTGAACCCCGGAACCGCGCCGCTGTTGCTCCCGACAATGCCGGCGAGGGATGGCCCGACCTTGTTCTGGCCGGGCGTCGTGGCGTGGCAGACTGTGCAGTGGGATGCAAATGCCTTTTCGCCAGCTGCCGGATCGCCGGCGGCCCACGCCGTCGCTGACGTCACCAGGAATTTGATGAGCAGCAGCCCTGCTCTGGTCCGGGATAGTGTCATTCTCATTTTTTGCTTCTCCCAGTTCATCTGCGAACGAGCTCTGTGCCCAGGAAAGCGCCATCGAAATAGTTAGGCGACTGGCGCCCCAAGGCCAGTTAAGTCGGGTAAAAACGAGTGAAATGTACGCCAGACTTCACTGGCTAGATCGATGCTGCTTGGCACTGCGAGTATAGATTGAGCGAGCCGCATCGGCATCTCGGCGGCGGCCAGCCTCAGTCGGCGGTTGCGGCTTCGAGAACGACAGCGCAGTCGGCACCTGGCAACGATCAATCGCCGGCGTCCGCAGTCAGCCGCTTCGCGCAAATCCGCTGGGGCTCAGCAGACGCGAGTTAATCGTGGACGATGCTCATTCGGCAGCGCCGCCGGCCGCCGGCGCTTGATCCAAGCCGCTTCGCGACGCGCGCAAGCGGCGCAACGTGGTGCCGAGGCGGTCCATGTAGATGTAGACGACGGGCGTGGTGAACAAAGTCAGCAGCTGCGACACCAGGAGGCCGCCGACGATCGCATAGCCGAGGGGCTGGCGAATTTCCGAGCCGATGCCGGTGCCGAGCATCAGCGGGACACCGCCCAGCAATGCGCACATCGTCGTCATCAGGATCGGGCGAAACCGCAGGCGGCAGGCTTCGTGGATCGCCTCCTCGGTGCTGAGCCCGCGCTCGCGCTGGCCGACCAGCGCGAAGTCGACCAGCATGATGCCGTTCTTCTTGACGATGCCGATCAACAGGATGATCCCGATAATGCCGATCACGTCGAGCGGCATGCCGAACAGCATCAGGGTCAGCAACGCCCCGAGCCCGGCCGAGGGCAGGGTCGAGATGATCGTGATCGGGTGGATCGTGCTCTCGTAGAGCATTCCGAGGATGATGTAGACAGCGATCAGTGCCGCGAGGATCAGGATCGGCGTGCTGCTCAGCGAATTCTGAAACGCCTGCGCGCTGCCCTGGAAGCTCGTGGCGATCGACGGCGGCAGGTGGAGGTCTCTCGCGGCCTGCTGGATGGCTGATACCGCCTCGCCGATCGAGACCTTGGGCGGGAGATTGAAGCTCAGAGTCACCGAAGGGAATTGGCCCTGATGGTTGAGCGCAATCGGTGCGACTGTCGAGGTGATCGCGGCGAACTGGCTCAGCGGCACCTGGGTGCCGCTGGCCGAGGTCGCGTAGATGCGGCTGAGCGCGTTCGGCCCGAGCTGAAAATCGGGCTGGACTTCGAGGATCACAAAATATTGGTTGAGCCTGGTATAGATCCGTGCCGCGACTCGCTGGCCGAACGCGTCATAGAGGATCGAATTGACGATCGACGGGTTGATCCCTAGCTGGGAGGCGAGCTGGCGGTTGACCTCGATCTTCATCACTCGGCCGGCGCTCTGCTGGTCGCTGGCGACGTCGGTCAGCTGCGGCAATGTCTGCAATTTCTTTAAGAGGATCGGCGCCCAGTGATCGAGCTCGTCGTTGTCGACATCGACAAGCGTGTATTGGTACTGGGTCTTGGAGAGCCGCGCGCCAACCGTAATATCTTGTGCGGCTTGCATGTACAACGTTATGCCCCAGACCGGCTGCAGCGCCTTGTTCAAGCGGGCGATGACCTGGTCGGCGCTGGCCGTTCTCTGACCGAGCGGCTTCAGGGTGATGAACATGCGGCCGTCATTCTCGGTGACAGTCGGCCCGCCAGGTCCGATATAGGCATTCGCCGCGGCAACCGCCGGATCCTTCGTCACCACCGCAAGAACCGCCTGCATGCGGTCCTTCATCGACTGCGGCGAGATGTTTTGCGCGCCCTCGGCGATGCCGACGATCAGACCCGTGTCTTGCTGCGGGAAAAAGCCTTTCGGGATCTCGACAAACAGGACGAGGGTCGCGGCGATGGTCGAGCATCATCACGAGCAAAGTCACAAAGCGGTGGCGCAGCGCGACGACCAGCGCCACGATCGTAAGCAGCAGCCAGCCCGTCAAAGAATCGCTCCAGCGCACGCGAAAGGCGGCCCGGACGCGTTGCGCCCTCCGCTGTCAAGACGCGGGCGCACATCATCGGCGTCAATGTCAGCGAAACGATGACGGAGACAAGCGATCGCCACCGCGACGGTGACGGCGAATTCGCGAAACAACAGGCCGACAATGCCGCTCATCAGAAACAGCGGGATGAACACCGCGACCAGCGAGATCGAGATCGAGAGGATCGTAAAACCGATTTCGCCCGCCCCTTCGAGAGCGGCCTGCATCGGCGTCTTCCCGTCCTCGATGTGCCGCACGATGTTCTCGATCATGACGATCGCATCGTCGACGACAAAGCCGACCGCGATCGTCAGCGCCATCAAAGACAGATTGTCGAGGCTGAAGCCGAGGACATACATGACCGCGAAAGTGCCGATCAGCGACATCGGCACGGAGATCGCCGGGATTACCGTCGCCCAGAGTTTCCGCAAAAACAGAAAGATCACGGCGACGACCAGCGCGATCGTTAGCAGCAGCGTGTTCTGAACGTCGGCCACGCTGGCCCGGATCGTCTGGGTGCGGTCGGACACGATATGGATGTTGATCGACGATGGCAGTGAGGCCTCGAGCTGCGGCAATGTCTTTTTGATCTGGTCGACGGTCGCGATGACATTGGCGCCCGGCTGGCGCTGGACCGCTATGATGATGGCCGGCTCGGTATTCATCCAACCAGCCAAATGTTACATCTTGCGGCGCAACGATCGCCCGGCCGACATCGCGCACCCGCACTGGTCCGCTGGTGCCGAAGGTGCCGCCGCGGTTGGCGAGGATGTAGTCGTTGAACCCCTCTGCCGTCATCAGCTGGTCGTTGGTCTGCAACGCGAAGGCCTGATTGGCGCCGTACAACGTGCCCTTGGGTTGGTCGACCGTGGCGGTGGCCAGCGCCGTCCGCACCGCCTCCAGGTCGAGGCCCACTCCGGCAAGCTGCGCCGGGTTGACCTGCACCCGGATCGCCGGGTTCTGCTGTCCGCCAATGCCGACAAGCCCGACGCCGGGCATCTGCGAAATCTTCTGCGCCAGGATGCTGTTGGCGTAATCGCTGACCGTGGTGAGCGGCAGTGTCTCCGAGGTCAGCGCCAGCATCAGCACAGGCGTATCCGCCGGGTTGGTCTTCCGGTAGATCGGGAGGGTTGGGCATCGTCGGCGGCAGCAGGCCGGCCGTCGCATTGATCGCCGCCTGCACGTCCTGCGCCGCCGAATCGACGGTGCGGCTGCGATCGAATTGCAAGGTGATCTCGGCATATTCGGTAGCGCTGCTCGAGGTCATCTGCGTCAGGCCGGGAATTTGGCCGAACTGTCGCTCGAGCGGCGTCGTGACGGTATTGGCAACCGTCTGCGCATCGGCGCCCGGCAATTGCGCGGTGACCAGGATCGTCGGCAAATCGATGTTTGGCAAGGCCGCCACCGGCAACAGCTCGTAGCCGATCAGGCCGAGCAGCAGGATCGCCGCCATCAGCATGCCGGTGGCGATCGGCCTTCGGATAAACGTCGCCGAGATGTTCATGGCAACAGGCCCGCGCTCGCCGGGGTAGGGTTCGACACCGCGGCCGGATCGCCTGGATTGGCGAGCGACACCACGGTACCCGGCGTCAGCCGGTATTGGCCGCGCACGACGACGGTCTCCCCGGCGCTCAAGCCTTGGTCGATCAGCGCCTCGCCGCCGAGGGTCTCGCGCACCGAGACCGGCTGCATCGCCACTTTGTGATCGGGGCCGACGACAAAAACATATTGCCCCTGGGGTCCCTGCTGGACGGCGTCGAGCGGTACCGTCAGACCATTGTCCTGCACTTGGGTCACGACCCGGGCATTGACGAACATGCCGGGCCACAGCCGGCGATTAGGATTGGGAAAGATCGCCTTGAGGCTTATCGTTCCGGAGGTGGTGCTCGCTTGGTTGTCGATCGCGGCGAGCGTGCCGGTGTCGAGCTCGGTCTTGCCGTCCGCGCTCAATGCGATGGCCTTGACCGGGCCCTTTGCGAGTGCGTCCTGCACCTCCGGAATGTCGGCTGCAGCCAGTGTGAACATCACGCTGATCGGCTGCACCTGGTTGACCACAACCAAGGCGTTCGGCTCGCCCGGAAAGCCCCGTGACGTGTCGCGTGAATAATGTTCCCGACATCGAGCAGGCGAATTCCGGCGACCCCGTCGAACGGCGCCACCAGTTTCGTATAACTCAGCTGGGTTTTGGCATATTCGATCGCCGCCTGATCGCCTTTTATCGTGGCCTGCTGCTGGGCGATCATCGCCTGCTGAGTGGCGACCTGCTGCTCCGGTGCAAAGCCTTTCTTTTCCAGCGGTACATATCGGGTGAGATTGAGTTGGGCATTTTGCAGATGGGCCTGATCTCGGGCGAGATTGGCCTCCGCCTGGTCGAGCTGCGCCTGAAAGGTGCTCGGATCGAGTTGCGCCAGGAGCTCGCCTTTTTTGACAAACTGGCCGTCTTGGAAGTCGATGCTGAGGATCTGTTCCGTGATCATGCTGCGGACCGTCGCCGAGTTCAGCGCCGTGACATTGCCGATCCCGGTCCGCACGATCGGGAAATTTTGTTGTTTGACCGTGGTCGCGATGACGGGAACGGTGGGCGGGGGCTGCGGCGCCCCAGCGCCGGGACTATGACCAAAATGCTGCCACCCCAGGTAACCCCCGGAGGAAATCGCGATCATTATGATGCCGATAATTAGAGGCGAGCGTCGCCCGCGCTTCACGTCGGGTTTATCGGAAACGGATGGCGCGACCATGGGACCCACTCCTCATCGATTGCGGTCCAGCACAGCGATGCAGAGCACGTGAAACATAGCGATGCAGATCAACAGCACGCTCCCCGCGAAAGGGACGCAGGCACGACGAACTCGGTAATGATGTGAGCACCAGCCGGCGGGGTCATTCGTCACTCCACGAGGTCTTGAGTGGGCGAAACGAAGGTCTGCGCTCTCGCCGAGCGGCAGACACTCTCGATCAGCAGGACCAGGCAGCCGAAAAGCAAGACCGCGCCAGCGACCAGCTGGTCGATACCGATAAACTCGACCAACCACCCCGCCGCAGCGACCAGCGCCAGAATCGCCACGGTCAAACGCTTCTCGGCGAAGAACATGCCGATCAATTCCGCAGAGAGCTCCTTGAGGATCGTCATCACGCAAACTCCACACGCAGTCTCCGGGCGAGGGAAGAGCCGACCAGGCCAGCAGCAAGGAACAAGGCGGCAAATAAGACCAGCGCCAGGTCCTCTCCGGGCCAGGCGATGCCGAGGCCTTCACCCGTCCAAAACACGCCAAACGCCGACAACATGACGCCAACGCCGAATTTGAGAGTATTCTCTGGCACCCGCGACAGCGGCCGATGGATCGCGGCTCCCACGATCAGAACTGCGGCGCAAGCGGCGAGCGCACCAAGGCTGGCGGGCAGCAGCAGCCCGCGCCCGGCCCCCACAGCGATGACGATGAAGACGACCTCGAGCCCTTCGAGCAGCACCGCCTTGAGCGCGGTGACGCCGGCGACCCACTGCAGGCTCCTCCGCACTCCCGGCTGTTGTGCGCCGCCCAGCCGCACGGTTTCTTCCGCGAATATCGCCGCTTCATCGTGCAGCGGAATGATGCCGGCTGCCCGCAATGACGCTTTTCTGAGCCAGCCCATGCCGAAGAGCAGCAGCAGAATGCCGATCGCGAGCTGCAGCGAGGCGATCGGGACGCGGTCGAGAAGCGGCCCCAGCAGCACGACGACCCCCGCCAACAACGCAAGGGCGGCGCTTGTCCCTAATAATGCCGGGCGCCAGCCGCGCAATGTCGCCACAGCGAGCACGATCGTAAAAGCCTCGACCACCTCGACCAGTGAGGCCAAAAAGGCGGCGCTTACCGCAGGCGCGGCAATGGACCAGGTCATGATCTCCCCTCTGTTCAGCGGGTCTCGTCATGCGCATCGAAGACGCGCTGTGCATAAGCATCGAGCAGCTTCTCGCAGGCCGCCAGCCGCTCTGCGGCTTCGGCGGCAACCCCGCCGCCGTAAAAATCCAGCTTCTTGATCTTGTCAAGCCAGCCCTGGAGCTTTTTGAGCTCGACGTCGTTCTCTTCGAGCTCGTTGTAGGTGAAGTGCTGCGCGGCCGTTTCCTTGGCGATTTCGGCCTCGAAATCGTCGCATTTGTCGATGAGCTCGCGGTAAGCGTCGTCCCGGTCGGCTTTGAAGCGCGCAACGACCTTGTCCTGCTGCAGCCGGTCGAGGGCGACGGTTTCGAGGATGACCGACTCGCCACCCATTCCGGCGATATCGTTCTCCAGCATCTTCAGCCGGCGCGCGTGGTCATCGGTCTTGGGAAGAAGGCACACGCCGTTCTGCAGGTAGACGGCGCCCATCCCCTTCAGCCGTCGCCAAAGGCCGACGCGCTTCGCTGCCGGCTCAGCCGGGACCTTGTAGGTGAGGAGAAGCCACGAGAATGTACCCATGGTTCTATCATATACGTAACCATGGTTACAATACAAGTGGGACGCTGCAAGATGAGATCGCGATCCGGCCGGCGTTAGAGGAGCCCAAGAGCAAGGGCGATGATCGCCCAGCCGGCCAGTGAGAGCACGATCATCCCAAAAATTCCCGCACGTGCCGAGAGTCGCTGGGTGCGCGTCCTCTCTGGTACCTGCATAGCCACCGGCGTCGAAATCGGCGCATGTGGTTCTCGTGAAATCATCGGATCACTTCCTGCCAGCCGCACCGTGATGCGGCCGGTCCTGACGCGAGGACCGGCCGCCGCTGGACCCGGTGGGAGAGGAGCATCACCGGGTCGGTCGCCCGTGCTGTAGACTCAGCCGTCACAGGCCATCATCGTTGCCGGGATGATGGGGCCCAGTGGGCCACCATCGCCCTCAACATAGGGCGGAACGCACAGAGCGCGAGTAAACTGGGGTCAAGATTGGTAAATCATGGCCGGGCTTGCGACGCGTGGCGCCGATGCGGCTATTCTCGGTCAGGGCACGCCAAAGCTTAGCCTTGCCAATGCGGATTTCAGCGCATCAGTGCTGCGTTGTAGCGCCTCGCGCTCTTCGTCCGACATCGGCGGCTCGAGGACCCGGATCGCGCCTCGGGGTCCGAGAATGCTCGGCAAAGACAGGGTGACGCCGTATTCCGCGTTGTACGACGCGATCGGAATGACGGCCGGCTCGTTCCGCAACAGGATCTCCGCAATGCGCGCGCACGCCATCCCAATGCCGTGTTGACTGGCTCCAATGCCTTCGATTATGGCAATGTTGGCATAGCGAACCTGCTGCTCGATCTCGTGCCGAAACTCTTCCCGGGTTTGCCCCACGCTTCGCTCCAGCAGCTCTAATACCGGCTTCCCGGCGAGGCGGGCCGAGGACCAGAGAAACACCTCGGTCGTACCGTGCTCTCCGACGATCTGCGCATCGACACAAGCCGGGCTCACCCCGAGCCGCCGCGCCAGGTGAAACCGGAAGCGCAAGCTGTCGAGATATGTCCCGGTGCTGAGAACCCGCTCGTGCCCTAGCATGCGAACTACATCGGCCAGCGGATCCGGGGGATCCGTGACGACAAGGATCAGCGCCTGCGGCGCCACTGCGTGAAGCGGCGGGACGATGCTCTTATAAACGGCGGCGTTCGTGTCAAGCAGCCTCAGCCTGCCCGAAGGGTCGTTCCGATCGGTAGCGCCGCCGGTCTTTTCGTTGACGCCGGCCGTGATCATCACGAGCGCAGCGCCTTCGAGATCGGAATAGTCGCCGGCAAGCAGCTCGACGTAAGGGCCCAGCACCGCGCCGTATTGGACGTCGGTTACCAGACCCTCTGCCCTCTTTCGAGTTCTGTCCACCAGCACGATCTCGCGCGCGCCGCCGCGCGCAATCAGGGCGGTCAAACACGCGGAACCAACTGCGCCCGCGCCGATGATCCCTACTTTCATTTCGCCCTCTTACTCGCCCAGTCTGTGGGGTGACACCAATCAAGCAGCAGGCCGCAAATGCATCGTGCTCGGGATTGGGATCACATTGGTTTCGCGCGGCAGCTCCAAGGTCTCCCAAGTTTCCCTGAGCCCAGCCGCGAGCCGATCGATCAGCCGGTCGTTATGGAAAGGGGTCGGCGTGATGCGAAGCCGTTCGGTCCCCCGCGGCACGGTTGGATAGTCGATCGGCTGCACATAAATGCCAAAACCCTCCAATAACAGCCTCGCTGCCTCCCGGCACAACACCGGGTCGCCGACCGAGACGGGGATGATATGCGAATCCGACGACATCATCGGAATGCCCGCCTTGCGCAATGCGCGACGAGTCTTGTCGACCCGTAGCCGGTGTGCGATCCGCTCGGCCACTGATCTCTTTAGATGTCGAATGCTGTGCGTCGCCGCGGCCGCGATTGCCGGCGGCATCGCCGTGGTAAAGATGAAGCTCGGCGCCGCCGAGCGGACGGCGTCGCAGATCACGGCATCCGCCGCAATATAGCCTCCAACCACGCCGAAGCCTTTGGCCAGCGTCCCTTCGATGATGTCGATGCGGTCCATCACTCCATCTCTCTCGGCAACGCCAGCGCCGCGGGGGCCGTAGAGACCAACGGCATGGACCTCGTCAAGATAGGTGAATGCGCCGAATTTCGACGCCAGATCGCAAATAGGTTCGACTGGGGCGAAATCGCCATCCATCGAGTACAGAGACTTCAAAGGCGATGAGCTTGGGGCGGCTACGCCCCGCGTCTTGTAACAGCGTTTTGAGGTGGCCAAGATCATTGTGCCGGAAGATCCGTTTTTCCGCACCGCTTGCCCTGATCCCGGCGATCATCGACGCGTGGTTCTTCTCGTCCGACAGAATAAGGCAGTTCGGCAGTAGCCGACCGATCGCGCCCAGGGCGGCTTCATTGGAGACATAGCCGGAGGTGAACACAAGGGCAGCTTCCTTGCGGTGCAGATCCGCGAGTTCTGCCTCGAGCGCGAGGACGGTATGGCTGTTGCCGGAAATATTGCGAGTCCCCCGGCGCCGGCACCCATCTGCAATGCAGTCTCGATCATGGCATTGATTACAGCGGGGTGGCGGCCCATGCCGAGATAATCATTGGAGCACCAGACGACGACCTCGCGAGAAGCGCCTCCGCTACGCCAGGTGGCGTAGGGAGGACGGTCGGCGTGCCGTTCCACATCGGCAAAGCTGCGGTAACGGCCTTCCCGATGGATGCTGTCGAGAAATGAACGGAAATGGTCGCGTGATGTCATGGGTCTTCCCCTAATTGTCTCTGCGCGCGATGCGCTCGCGCCGATATCGAGACCCCTCTCCCGCTCGCTTTGTCGCTATTGCTGCAATGCCGTTACGGCGTCACCTGGCCTAGATTCGTGAAGCCTTTATAGGAGACGCCGCCGCTAACAGGGTCTATGTGTCCAACGTTGATGTTTCCTCCATCGTAAAAGCCGCCCCCGGGATCCGGTCCGGCGTTGGCGTCTCCAACCGCCGAGGCGCATCCGTTGAGCAGCACCGCGAGAAAAAGTACAACCAGTCCAGTTCCAACCTTGCTCATCGCTTTTCCTCGGTAACACGAGTTTGTTTCCAACAGCATCAAGATCCCGGCCACTCATCGCGGAATTCCCGTCGAATGAGGCGTTGCCCGCTGGCCACGTTGCAGCCCAGGCCGCTGAATTGACGTGGGTTAAACTAATCGGTGAAGGGCACCATTGAAAGTTAATGGTGGTAAAACATTGTCAATGCTGGCGAGGCGATCACTCCCCCGCGCTATAGCGACAT
This sequence comes from uncultured Alphaproteobacteria bacterium, assembly GCA_963836845.1. Lineage (GTDB taxonomy): Bacteria > Pseudomonadota > Alphaproteobacteria > ATCC43930 > CGMCC-115725 > AP-15. The sequence goes on from CAWILK010000018.1 coordinate 101,406, forward strand.
TGTTCCACTATGATCTCTTTTGAATCGCCCTAATTTACTCCGATTTACCAAAGTTAACTTCTGCAACGCGTTGCGGCGATTAAATCAGCACCGAAAGGCCCCGCTGTCGCGATGGTGCATGTCTCCGGAACCGGCAACTACTCTCGAAGCCGGGTAGGCCCAGACGGCCGAGATGCGCTCGGCAGGCCATGTTTGGAGGTTATTGACCAATCCACCCATCGGAAAATCGAGCTCTGAACTCGAATTTTTCCAGGCAAGAGTTTTACAGGAGCAAAGCAATGACGTCGGTCCCGTTATACACAAGCGACGCTACGCCGAGGTCGGTCGCGGGTGTTGCCATTCCCGACACCAAGCTGGCGCGTGAAGTGACCGAATTGGTCCGGGATACCGAGCCGCCACTGCTGTTCCACCACTCGAGCCGTGTCTATTACTGGGGCGCGCTTACCGGCAGGCGCTACGATCTCCGCTTTGATCCCGAGCTCCTTTATGCCGGCGCCATGTTTCACGACATGGGGCTCACCCGTGAGTACGCCAGCGCGGATGAGCGCTTCGAGGTGGACGGCGCCAATGTCGCCCGCGACTTCCTCCGCAGCCATGGCATCGCCGAGCGCGACATCGAGACGGTGTGGACCGCGATCGCCCTGCACACGACACCAGGCATCCCGCAGCACATGCATCCCGTCATCGCGCTCGTCACCGCCGGCGTCGAGATGGACGTGCTCGGCATCGCCTTTTCCGAGTTCACGGAGGCCGAGCGCGAAGCCGTGGTCCACGCCTACCCGCGCCCCGGCCGGTTCAAGGAGGAGATCATCCAAGCCTTTTATGATGGCATTCACCACAAGCCCGAGACGACCTTCGGCAACGTCAAGGCCGACGTGCTCGCCGATAGGGACCCCTCGTTCCAGCCTGAGAATTTCTGCCGTATAATCCGAGCCTCGGCCTGGCCCGGCTGAGCGCCGCCCGGGCCCGCGCCCCCCACCCGACCGAAGGAACCCGTCATGTCCGCAACGAAGCGCTTCACCAACGCGAACGGCGCGCCGGTCGCCGACAACACCAACATCATGACCGCCGGTCCGCGCGGCCCGGCACTGCTGCAGGACATCTGGCTGCTCGAAAAGCTGGCGCATTTCGACCGCGAGGTGATCCCCGAGCGCCGCATGCATGCCAAGGGCTGGGGCGCCCACGGTACCTTCACCGTGACGCACGACATTACCCGCTTTACCAAGGCGAAGATCTTCAGCGCGATCGGCAAGCAGACGCCGATGTTCGTCCGCTTCTCGACCGTCGCAGGCGAGCGCGGCGCCGCTGACGCCGAGCGCGACATCCGCGGCACTGCAATCAAGTTCTACACCGAGGAAGGCAACTGGGACATCGTCGGCAACAATACGCCGGTGTTCTTCTTCCGCGACCCGTTGCGCTTTCCCGATCTCAACCACGCGATCAAGCGCGACCCGCGCACCGGGATGCGCAGCGCCGACAACAACTGGGATTTCTGGACATTGCTGCCGGACGCGCTGCACCAAGTCACGATTGTCATGTCCGACCGCGGCATCCCGAAGAGCTTCCGCAACATGCACCTTTTCGGCAGCCACACCTTTTCGATGATCAACGCGGCGAACGAGCGCGTCTGGGTAAAATTCCATTTTCGCACCCAGCAAGGCATCGCCAACCTGACCGACGCCGAGGCCGAAGCCGTCGTCGCCAAGGACCGCGAAAGCCACGGCCGCGACCTTTTCAATGCGATCGAAGCCAGCGACTTCCCGCGCTGGACGCTGTTCATCCAGGTGATGACCGAAGCGCAGGCGAAGACGCATCGGCACAACCCGTTCGACCTGACCAAGGTCTGGCCAAAGGCCGAGTACCCGCTGATCGAGGTCGGCGTGATGGAGCTCAACCGCTGGCCGGACAACTATTTCGCCGAAGTCGAGCAGGCGGCGTTCGGGCCGTCGAACGTCGTCCCCGGCATCAGCTTCTCTCCGGACCGGATGCTGCAGGCGCGCCTGTTCTCGTACAACGACGCGGTTCGTTACCGTCTCGGCGTCAACTTCTACCAGATCCCGGTCAACGCGCCGAAATGCCCGGTCATGAGCTACCACCGGGACGGCAAGATGCGAGTCGACGGCAATCTCGGCGGCACCACCAGCTTCAACCCTAACAGCGCCGGGCTGTGGGACAATCAGCCTGACTTCGCCGAGCCGCCGCTGCCCATTGAAGGCGAGGCGGCCCACTACGACCATTACGCGGACGACGACCACTGGGAGCAGCCGGGCAATCTGTTCCGGCTGATGACGCCTGCGCAGCAGCAGGTGCTGTTCGAGAACACGGCGCGCGCGATGGGCGATGCGCGCCGGCACATCAAGGAGCGCCACGTCGCCAATTGCCTTCGCGCCGATCCGGCCTATGGCGAGGGCGTCGCCCGGGCTCTTGGTCTCGACCTCAAACAAGCGGCCGAGTAACCCGATCCAGCAAAAGGACAGTAGCCATGTACGGAACCGCCAACACTTTGCCAGAGCAGATCCGCTCGAGATCGGTGGCTTTGCTCAATCGCCACCTTGCCGCAGCCATCGACCTGCACGCGCAGGTCAAGCAGGCGCATTGGAACGTCCGCGGTCCCACCTTCATCGCGGTCCACGAGCTGTTCGACAAGGTGGCCGACGCCGTCGAGGAGTACTCGGACAAGATCGCCGAACGGGCGGGCACCCTCGGCGGCGCCGCCGAGGGAACGGTCCAGACCGCGGCGGAGCGGTCGTTCCTCGAGCCCTACCGGCTGGGGGTCGCCGACGCGGCGGCGCATATCGCGGCAGTGACAGCGGCGCTGGCAAGCTTCGGCGAGTCGGCGCGCAACGCGATCGACGAGAGCGATGAGTTCGGCGACATCGACACCTCCGACCTGTTCACCGAGGTCTCGCGCGGCATCGACCAACAGCTCTGGCTGGTCGAGTCGCACAGACAGCTGTAACCAGGATTTCGCAGGTTGCACAGAATGCCCTCTTTGCCCGAAAAGGCGGAGAGGGATGATGCACAGGATGCCGCGATCAGATCCAAGCTATTGAGCGTCAGATCCGTGGTTCTCAGAGAGAGCATCGAGAAGCGGTTTTGCAGCCTTGAGATCAGCCGTGTCGAACCCCTCGGTGAACCGGTCGTAGACCGGTTGGAGAACCGCTATGGCGTCAGCGGAACGGCCCTGATCGCGCAACAGCCGAGCCAGGCTCGTGGCCGACGCGCAGTTCCCAGGACAGCGCGCCTTGCCGGCGCGCCCGGTCAAGCGCTTGCCGGAAGTAATCCTCCGCGGACTGCGCGGCTCCTGTGGGCGCCCTGCCACCGTAGAGGACAGCTCGCCCCTGACGCGCAGCAACTCGGCCAATTAACCAGCGTTCGTCGGTGTGCTCGGAGCGCGTCGATCGCCTCCTCGATCAGCGCGAGACCGTCGGCGATCTGCCCGGCTACAGCCCAGGGCTTCCGCCATATGGAACGCGCAAACCGCATGAGCCGCAGGCGGCAGAACCTGGCTTCGCCGAGTTCGTCATAGCCGATCGCGCAGCAACCGCAATCCGTTTGCGATATTGCCGCGTCTGATGGCGAGCACTCCCTGATAGCCCCAGCCGTACCAGCTGCCAGAGCGCCAGCGCATGCCTGCTTCGCATGGTCGAGCAGCACCGTCCGCGTAATGTTCCACCGATGACCAGATCGCCGATCCAACAGCGCGATTGGACATGCCGCCTGGGACAGGGCGTAACACAATGAGATTGCGTGATCGGTCGCGCGCGCATCCGCGATGCTGGTTTCGGCTGTCGCGCATCGCCTGATCCGAAAATCCCTGGAGCCAAAGTATTCGTGAAAGGAAAGATGCGCGCCATGACCCGCTGGTCCAGCTGCAAGGCGAATGAAGTGCGACTTCTGGGCAACAGGAACAGCTAGCTGAGCGAGCATGTGTTCGAGATGGCGCCGCGCGCTGTGCTTGGTCGCCGAGATAATGCTGCGCGACCCCGATCAGCCGCTCGCCGATCAGCTCGATCGTTCCCTCGGGGCCGCGTCGCCGCCAAGCAAGCAGAACCTGTGCGCCAGTGGACAGAGCGGCACGATAGTCGACACCGCTGGCGACGTGAAAGAACGACAGCCCCAAGAGCGAGCGCAACTGGTAGTCGACATCTTCAAGGCTTTCCGCAAGATCGAGGGTCTTCGTCCAGGCCGCAGCCGATATCGGGAACAGCGCCTCTGGCATATAGTCAGCGATGCACCCAGGGCGGCGTGAAGTTTCATCTCGTGGCGCGCATCCCGGCCTCGGCTCCGGCTCGCGAGATGCAGCGAGCGCCCGCTCGACGCGGCGGCGGCATTCCTCCAGCAGCGACAGCTGCATCCATAGCGGTACCGCGGCGGCGGTTAGCGCCACGCCGATCGACGCATCGCCCTCCGGTGAAAAGGCCCAGTCGAGCGCCGCGCGCAAATTGTCGATGTGTCGGCCGCATAATCCGCCGGCCATTCGGCCGTTGGCCGCGTCTCCCATTCAGCCTCAGCCTGCTCGAAGAGATCCCGGTAATATTCGGCGTGGCGACGCGCGAGCCGTTCGCGCTCGCCGCTTTCGGCGAGCTTTTCGAGCGCGTAGGCGCGCATCGTGTCGAGCAAGCGATAGCGCGCGACGGTGCCGCCCGCCACCGTCGTGACGAGCGATTTCGCGACGAGATTGGCGATGCCGTCGCACGACTTCCGAGGGCGCGATCTCGGCGCTCGCGGCAACCGCGCTGGCCGCCTCCAGGCTGAAGACGCCGGCGAAGATTGCCAGGCGCCGCAGGATCACGCGCTCGGGCTCGGCCAGCAGCTCGTAGCTCCAGTCGAGCGTCGCCCGCAGGGTCTGCTGCCGCGGCAAGGCGGTGCGCCGGCCGCCGGTCAAGATCCGGAAACGATCGTCAAGGTGGGCGGCGAGCTCCTCGACGCCGAGCGACGGCGGCGCGCGCCGCCGCCAGCTCGATCGCCAGCGGGATGCCGTCGAGCCGCCGGCAGATCGCCGCGATCATCGCCGCACTACGTCGGTCCGGCGCAAAGTGCGGCTCCGCCGCGCGCGGCCGCTCGACAAACAAGCGAACCGCGCCGTAGCGCAGCAGGTCGTCCGCATCCTCGGCATCTTCCGCCGGCACAGCGAGCGGCGGCACCGGATAGACCCACTCCCCTTCCGCCCGCAGCGGCTCGCGGCTGGTGGCGAGCACATGCAGCGTCGCGGTTCGCGCGCAGCAGGGCCTCGGCCATATCCGCGGCAGCGTCGATCACGTGCTCGCAATTATCGAGCACCAGCAGCAGGCACTCGGCCGGCGAGCGCCTGCGCGACGCGCGGCGTCGTAGCACGTCCGCCGCCAAGATCGAGCCCGAGCGCAGCGGCGACGGTGACCGGGACAAGGTCGGGATCGGACAGCGGCCCGAGCTCGGCGACCCACACCCCGTCGGAAAATTGCGGCAGGAGCTGACGCGCGACTGCAAGGCCCAGTCGCGTCTTGCCGATGCCTCCAGCCCCGACCAAGGTGAGGAGCCGATGAACCGTCACGAGAGCGGTCGCCTCGGAGAGCTCCACGCCGCGGCCGATCAGCTCCGAGACCTGCGCCGGAAGGTTTGTCGGACTTTCTGCATCGGGCAGGGACGGCGGCAACGCAGCGCCTCGGTTGGCAGGTGCTTCCTGTTCTCCGGTGGCAGCGGCTATATCGGCGACGAAGTTATAGCCGCGGCCGGAGATCGTCTTGATGAAGCCGCGATCCTCTCCGAAAACCTTGCGCAGCGACGAGATGTGGAACTGAAGGCTGTGCTCCTCGACCACCATCCCCGGCCATACCCGGCTCAGGATTTCGTCCTTAGTAACGAGTTCGCCGGCCGCCTCGATCAATACCATGAGTATATCGAAAGCCCGGCTGCCAAGCGCGACTCGCACCCCCTCGGCGAAAAACTCGCGGCGGTGCGGCAGCACCTCAAAGCGGCCGAATTTTAGGGTCATTCAGGCTGCCGTGCTCGGTGCCGACCCACTTCTAAGATATCGTTAATTTTTTTAAGATGCATTCCCTTCGGCGCGGCTGTCAAGGCAAGCGAAAATGAATTGAGGGGCTTTCCACTCTCAGAGCTGAGAAACTTCGGGCTTTTTCCGATCCGAGCCCCATTTTGATGTCAATTTATTGTCATTTTATGCCGGTGGATGGCCAAGAGTGGGTTGTGTAACCCCCCAGCGGCGCGCGAAGTCGCGGAATTGTCCCAACGTGCTCCTAATAGCTGGTTTAGCCCCTTACTCTCGACCAGCCGGAAACGCGAGCGCCGGCGCCTGCTCCGGCCGACTACATTAAACTGAGTTAATCTCAGAAAATCTCAGATACAGGCCAAAGACCGCCAGACGAACCAAGTACTAACCTAAGGGTTGCCTGCGGGATCCATCTGAATCTTCGGCGGCGATGGAGGAACGATGCGGCTATCGACGAAACTCATGATCGCAATGTCGCTCGTCGCCGGTATTCTCCAGTTCTCCGTCAGGAGCGCAGCGGCCGACCAGCTCGCGTTTGCGGTGGATAATACCGAAAACCTTTTCAGCGTGGATCTGACAACCGCCACCGCCACGCCGATTGGTTTTACCGGCCAATTTCTGCAGGGCTTGGCGTTCTCGCCTTCTGGCGGTCTGTTCGGAACGGATTTCCTTGGGGATCTCTATTCCATCAGTAAGACCACCGGTGCGGCGACGTTTATCGGCAGCACCGGCGTCGGCGATATCGAGGGACTGACGTTCAGGGGCTCAACCCTGATCGGGACCAACTTCAGTGATCTGGGTGGCCCGACGACGGTCTACGCTATCGATACCACCACTGCCGCAGCTACTCCGATCACCAGCTTTTCACAGGGCCCGGTGCGCGCGATGGCGCTGCTGAACTCGAACACAGTCGAGGTTGCCAGTGATTCGCCCGTCTCCCAATCTCTGGTACAGGTCAATCTCCTGAACGGCATTAACACGTTCGTCGGGCAGCTGCCCAGCACGGGTGCGGCCCTGATCGCCGCGATGGCTTTCGGAATCGACGGTATTCTTTATGCCCTCGACCCTCTCGGAAACGAGTTCATCATCGCCAGCAATGGCGCGGGTATCCCGGTCGGCAATACCGGCGGCCAATACTGGCTGGATCTCGCAGTGGACCCGCCGGGCGACCCCGACGGCGTGCCCGAGCCTGGCAGCCTGGCATTGCTTCTAACCGCAGGACTAGGCCTGATCAGCGTTCGCGTATGGCAGAAGTCAGGGGGCTCTGCGCAAGCTTAGGCGGCGCCAGAGAACCAAAACTGCGCGTGAGCGGGCGATCCCGCTCGGTATCGGAGGCTAAAGATCGGAATTTAGCAAAGTTTTTCCCAAACGGACCGTGGCAGGGGGTGATTAAGATCGGTCGCCATCGTCAGGTCCGAGCCGAGGAGGGACACTGGATGCGTCAAGACACACGGACACTCGTGAGAGCAGCGCTCGGGGCAGTGCTGGGGGTCCTGAGCGTCCCTCTCGGCGGGTCCACCGAGGCGCGGGCGCAGATTCCGCCACCACCCTACAACCCCTATCCATCCGGCATTCTTCCGGCCAATATTGATTCGGAACGAGAAAGGATTCGCCGTGAAGTTCAAGTCATCTTCGGCCGCTATTTTGTAGAATGGCAAGCATTGACGCCGACACCCCATTATGCAGGCAACCCGCCAATCCTGGTGCCGAATGGTTATGAGGCGCAGCGGATACTGGGTGGGCTATTGAATTTCGACATGAATATCTCTCCCTTCAAGAACATGGCCTGTTCTTCCTGTCACATGCCGTACGCCGCCTTTAGCGGTCCGATCCAGTCCGTCAATCTGACGATGATCGCCTATCCCGGATCCTATCCGTATCGGGCGGGCAAGCGGACGGCGCAGCGGTACACGTATTCACACACATTCCCCGTGCTCAATTTCGATACGACACAGCAACTGTTCTTTGGCGGCAACTTCTGGGATGGGCGTGCGACCGGAATGAAGCTGCAGGCTCCCGACGCCGAACAGGCTCAGGGTCCTCCGGTCGACCCCGCGGAACAGCAATTCCCCGATACGGCCTGCATCGCGTTTCGGTTATCCCAGGCAGTGTACCGGCCGCTGTTCGAGCTGGTTTGGGGCGCAGACTTCGACATAAATTTCCCGTCGAACACCGAGCAGGTCTGCGCCACCCCCCAAGGGGCGTTCCCCACCACCACGCCGGTGGCGCTGAGTCGCGACGGACCGCACCAAGGCAAACAATGTTTATGATCATTGGGGACAGTCTCTTTCATTCCTTGAACGCTCAGTTGATGTCAGCCCGTTCAACTCGAAATTCGACTTATTTCTGGCGAACACTCCGGGCGTTACCCTGACGCCGGACGAGATGGCCGGTTGGAAACTCTTCGACGGCAAAGGCAACTGCAATTCCTGTCACGTCGACGGCCGATCCACGACGCTTACGCCTGGCCAGACCGACACCGGTAACACCGCCAGTGTGCAGCCGCTGTTCACCTGCCACGGCTTTGCCAATGAAGGGCTGCCGCTCAATCCCCGGATTGCGCTACTCTATGAGAGCAGACCGGATGCTTTCGGGTTTACTCTCAATCCCGACGGCTTCGGCTGGCGCGATTTGGGGCTCGGCAATTTCCTCAGGAGCGGCCCGCAGACCTTTCCCAATCCCAACCAGCCGGCCTGGCTATCGCTTGCGCCATCCGTGGACGGCCAAATGCAGGTGATGACGGCTCGCAATGTGGCGATGACGCCGCCGCAGTGTCCGACCACCGAGGCGGCGGACCGGGGAAGCCCTACTTTCAGAAGGGGTTCTTCCATAACGGCTACATCAAGAGCCTGAAGCAACTGGTGCACTTCTACAATACGCGCGACTCGGTGCCGAACCCAAACGGGAATACAACCTTTGCGTTCAATGTCACCTCGGGGCACTGCCCGCCCGGAACGGAGGAAAGGGTGACCTGCTGGCCGAAACCCGAGGTCCTGAACAACATCGACATGACGTCCGGTGCCCTCGGCTTGACGGATACGGAGGAGAACCAGATCGTCGCCTTCCTGCAGACACTGACCGATGGCTACAACCCAGCCAACCCGAGTGTGAGCACCTACAAGAATATCGACACCTTCACCGGTCAGTGCTCGACCACCTTGCCGGGTCAGACGGCATCGAACCAAGGTAAAGAGACGCTGATCCCCACCTTCAATCTGACCCAATTCCCCTGCGCGAATGATATCTGCGGTGTTGCGCCGGTGCCCTCGCCGCCGATCCCGTAGGGCCGGGAAATGAATGGGGGCCGCGGCGCGGCCCCCGCATCTCCGCTTCGACTGTCCAAGGGAGCAACAAGCGGGTCCGTTCGATGAATAGACTGGGTGTGATACGGGCGGCCACCGCCGTGGCGAGCGGCCTGCTCTTTTCCAGCCCCGTCGCCGCTCAAAATCCTCCTCCGCAGCCCAGGGCCGAGCACGTCAAGATCATCAAAGAGCCAGCGCTCGAAATTTCCCACGACGACCTCGCCATCATCAGATGGACCACCACCAATCCGGGCGGCGACGACGACCATTACGTCGATCATACACTACGGTGCAGATCCCAACGATTTGAGCCAGACGGCGAAAAATCACATCAGGCTCAATCGCAGCCATCCAGAGACGATTTTCCGGGTGCGGATGGATGGTCTAAAGCCGTCGACGACCTATTACTACAAGGTGACCTCGATGGGGTATGATGGTCAGAGCGATGGGGTGGAGAGCTCTGTCGATCATTTCACCACGGCCGCCCCCGGTCAGGTAACGAGCGCCCACCCGCCGCCCCAGTAACGGCAACCAGGATTTGGGCTTGCTCCCATGGCCGTAGTTCTCGCGCTTGTTCCGCTGCACGGATTGTGGGAATCAATCCCAGCCGCTGCGGCACAGGGGGAAACCAGATGATCCCACCATCGAGAGCGCGCTGGATCGTTGTCTCGGTCACAGGACTGATGCTGGCATTCGGTTACGTCTATGCTCAGCAGCCCACCCCTCAAACGCAGCCTCAGACCGCGCCCCCGAACCCGTATCTGATGGGTACCGAGGGTCTCAATCAGGGGCCACGCGGGCTGACGAGCTACATGCCGGTGGCGATAACGGAGTCGTTCGCGTCGCTGATGGCGCGCTTATCGGCCGAGAAGCCGGCGGTCGAACAGGCGCATAACGCTCTGCTCAGCGAGCGTTACGATTTGAGCGACCGGCCCGCCCAAGGCGTCACGATGGACCGGACAAAGCCAATTCAAGAGGGCGTCCGCGTCAAATTGCCCGCCGGTGTGACCTGGGAGAGCCTCGCGGCGATGACCCCGGACCAGATCCGCGACCAGAACCTGTATCCGAAGGGGTTCTATCCGCTGCCGCACCCCAAGCACCAGGAGGGCGGCTTTGTCTTTCCGCACTTCTTGATCGACGCGATCAAGCAGCAGGACGGTCGAGATCTGAAGCGGTTCGACATTGATTTTGATCTGCCGGATCACTTCCTGGCCGAGTTTCCTCCGGCGATTTACATGACCCCGCGCACCGATCTGGGCGATGTCTCGCAGGGCAAGCTGGTCTCACTGACGAATTATTACCAGCTGTTCAATGGCATTCTGACCCCGAGGCAGCTGGAGGGGCTGCGCCTCTTGCTGACGCCCTTTCCGCAGCAGCAGTTCAACGCGACCGAGGATCGCCGCGCGGAGCTTCCCAGCCAGGGCTCGGCCTGCTTTGATTGCCATTCGAACGGCCACCAGAACGGCGCCACTCACCTCGCCCCCGACGCCCGGCCCGCAGTGGTTCCGCCACCGCATCAAGACAGTGTCGCTCCGCGGCGTCAACATCCAGCGGCTTTTTGGTTCGCAACGCGCGCTGAAGACGATCGAGGATTTCACCGAGTTCGAGCAGCGCACCGCCTATTTCGACGGCGATATCGTGGAGGCCACAAAGAAGGGCGTGAATCCACTCGAACGCGGCAGCCAAGTCGATTTCATGGCCGATTTCCAGGAGATGCTGGACTTTCCGCCGGCGCCCAAGCTCGACATTCTCGGCAAGCTCGATCCCGCCAAGGCGACACCAGGCCGAGATGCGCGGCCAGGACATCTTCTTCGGCAAGGGTCAATGCGCTATTTGCCACCAGCCGCCCTTCTACACCGACAATCTGATGCACAACCTGCAGACCGAGCGCTTTTTCAAGCCGGTAATGATCAACAACATGATGGCGGTCGGCGACGGGCCGATCAAAACCTTTGCGCTGCGCGGCATCAAGGATAACCCACCCTACCTGCACGACGAGCGTCTTTTGACCTTGGAGGACACGGTCGAGTTCTTCAACCTGGTCCTCGGTACGAAACTGGCGCCGCAGGAGAAGCAGGATCTGGTGGCGTTTCTGCGTGCGCTCTAGTTGGCGCATCATGACCCATGTCGGGTAGGTCGTGGTAATCATGTCGACGATGGATTACGAGGCTTTCTTCAAAGAACGCCTTGGTGCGCTGCACGCTGAGGGGCGGTATCGCGTGTTTGCCGATCTCGAGCGGCGCTGCGGGCGCTTTCCCCGCGCCTATGATCACCGCATCGGCGGCGAGGTCACGATCTGGTGCTCGAATGACTATCTCGGCATGGGGCAGCACCCGGCGGTGCTGGCGGCAATGGAGGAGGCGTTGCGGGCGGCCGGCGCCGGCGCCGGCGGGACGCGCAACATTTCCGGAAACAACCATGTGCATCTGCTGCTCGAGCAAGAGCTCGCCGATCTGCACAGGCGCGAAGCGGCGCTCATTTTCACGTCCGGCTATGTCGCCAATGACGCCGCGCTGTCGACCCTGGCGCGCGAATTGCCGGGCATGGTCGTTCTTTCCGATGCGTTCAATCACGCCTCGATGATCGCCGGCATCCGCAACAGCCGCGCCGAAAAACACATTTTCCGCCACAACGACCCAGCCGATCTCGCTCGGCTGCTCGATTGCGTGACGCCGGACCGGCCAAAGCTGGTCTGCTTCGAGTCGGTTTATTCGATGGACGGCGACATCGCGCCGATCGGCGAATTGTGCGATGTCGCCGAGCATTATGGCGCGATGACCTATCTCGACGAGGTGCACGCGGTCGGGCTCTACGGGCCACGCGGCGGCGGCATTGCCGAGCGCGACGGGGTCATGCACCGCCCGACCGTCATTCAGGGCACGCTCGGCAAGGCCTTCGGCACGATCGGCGGCTATGTCGCGGGCTCGGCGGCGCTCGTCGATTTCCTGCGCAGCCATGCGCCGGGGTTCATCTTCACGACCTCGCTGCCGCCGGCGATCGCCGCCGGCGCGCTCGCCAGCATCCGTCATTTGAAGACGAGCTCGGCCGAGCGCGAGCGGCACCAGGAGCGTGCGGCGAGGCTGAAACGCCGCCTCGCCGAGGCCGGGCTGCCGGTGATGCCGAGCCCGAGCCATATCGTGCCGGTGCCGATCGGCGATCCGGTCCTGTGCAAAGCCGCCTGCGACGAGCTGTTGCAGCGTTACCGCATTTATGTGCAGCCGATCAACTACCCGACCGTGCCGCGCGGCACCGAACGCCTGCGGCTGACCCCGACGCCATTACACAGTGACGCCGATGTCGAAGCGCTGGTGACGGCGCTGAGCGAAGTCTGGGCCCGGCTGACACTGCGCCGCGCTGCCTGACCCGCATGCGCACGCCACTTTCCTCGGCTTGCGGCGGAGAGGGTCCGGCAAGGGTTCCGATAGAGTGCCTTGCGATCGAAACCTACTTAACTCGGGTGAATCTCGGCAAGTCGTAGTAAAACGCGAGACATCGGTTCGGCGGGAGCGCCACGCCGATCAGGCCAAGCGCGGCCGACCGCACGGGCTGACGCATACCGCAGCGATTGCAGCACATCCCTTGTGCTGTCGAACAATGCGCTTCCCCTCTCTCCTCCCCCCGCCGGCGGGGCCCCTGAAGGGCGGAGAGGGGCTTTTTCCTCGAAACCCATCCCGCCGAATTCTGCGCTTTCGGTTGAGCTGGCGGCGATGCTGCAACCGAATTCGATCCCCCGGACAGCCCTGCCGCAAGCCGGGGATAAAGTGTCAAGAATCTTGGCACGGCAAGGCGAACTGAAGGGCGGCGCCTTGGGGGATATTCGTCGTCGCCCATATACGCCCCCCGTGCGCTTCGATGATCGAGCGGCAGATCGATAATCCCATGCCCATCCCGCCGGGCTTGGTCGTGTAGAACGCGTCGAAGAGGTGCTCGACAGTCTCCGGTGTCAGTCCCGGCCCCGAATCCTGCACCGCGATGCGCACCCCGATCGCTCCACCGGACTCGCTGCTGATCAGCAGCTCGCGCAACCCTCCGCTCGTTCCGCTCAGCGCTTCGACGGCGTTGAGGATGAGGTTGAGCATCACTTGTTGGAGCTGGACTCGATCGCCTTGAACGAACGGCAAGTCCGGTGCGAGCCGGGTCCGCAGGGAGACGCCGTTCCTGTGCATTTCGGTTCGCGTCAGGGCGATGACTTCGAGGATCGTCGTGTTGATGTCCAGCCTGTCCTTACGCGGCGGCGCCTTGGCGATGAGCGCGCGAATCCGGCCAATGACGTCGCCGGCCCGTCTTCCGTCCTTGACGATGCGGGCAAGAGCCTGCCGAACCTCCTGCAGATCGGGCGGCTGCATATCGAGCCAGCGCAGAGCGGCCTGTGCGTTGGTAACCGCCGCGGCAATCGGCTGATTGACCTCATGGGCGATCGAGGCCGTCAATTGCCCGATGGTCGTGATGCGATGGGCGTGCGCGAGCGCCTGCCGTTCTTCCTCCGCCCGCCGGCGTTCGGTCACATCCATCACGGTCCCCACGACTTCGACCACATCGTCGGTCGGGCCGAAAACAGGGTGGCCGATGGATTGGATCTCTCTGATCTCACCGCCCGGATGCACAATTCGATAGCTTACGTCGAACTCTGCCTTGTCGCGGATTGCTCTCCTGAAATGTTCTGTAGCTCTGGCCCGGTCATCGGGATGGAAGCGCTGCTGCAATTCTTCAAATCGCGGCGGCCGCCCAGCGGGATCGAAACCCAGAACGCGGAACGCTTCCTCCGACCAGTAGGTATGTTCGCCGGTCTTCGGGATGCCTGCCCAGCTGCCCGCGTGGCTCAGCCTCTGCGCTTCGGCCAAATAGGCTTCGCTGCGTTGCAGTTCGGCGGTCCGTTCCGCCACCTTCGTCTCGAGTTCGTCGCGGGCTCTACGAAGCTGTTGCTCGCGCTCGCGGACCGCTTCCTCGGCGCGGCGGTGGGCGTCGATCAGGCGGGCTGTCCGAAATGCCGTTGCGGCATGGTTGGCGGCCACGGAGAGCAGCAGCTGATCGATTTCGGTGGGAAACTCGGCGCGATCACACGCCGCAGCAACCAGACCGCCCTCGGCATCGATGCCGATGGGAACGACAATGCCGCGGCCACCCGGTGCGCGACCGTCGATATCGCGAACGATTTCGCGGCCTGCCAGGCGGCCGTTGACCGCGAGATATTGCTGCAACCATTCCGGAAATTCGCCCCATCCGTTCCCCCGAGTGATTTCGACCGGGGTGCCCCCGTTGGGATCGCATAAACGCACAAAGGCGAAGTCGAGGTACAATGAATTGACCAGCACGTCGGCGAGCCCGGCGGCGATGGCAGGGGGTTCTCTGCCGACCCACGCCGCCGGGACGGCAGACAATGCCACGAGGTCCCTGAGCGCTCTTCGCAGCCGCAGGGCGTCAGCCTCGGGACCCATCGCCATTGGCTCGTGATCATTGCGCTCGTGCGGACCGGCGTCTCTCCCGGATTTCGAGCAGGAACTGGTCGGGCGGAAGGAAGAATGGATTCTCCTGCAGCACCTCTCCGATGATTACGACCGGATGCGTCCGCATGATATCCATCATCATGGCGGCACTGAGCTTCGACAGATCGTAGGTGCAGATGACTGGATTGTCGTATTTGGGAACCACGTAGTTGACGCGCGTCTCGTATTCCAACCAGCTATCTACACCTGCTATGTCGACCAGCGCCGCTTCGACACGCGACACAAACCGGGTGAGCGGATAACCGGCCGCCACCCCCGATTGAAGCACCTCTTCGAGCAAGCTCAGCATCGCGTCCTGATCAAAGCGATCGTCGCGCAGGTAAGCGTCTTGCCAGCGCCGCAGCTCGAGCTGGCCGGTACCCATCGCCTGCTCCACGTCAATGCCGGCTTGGGCAAGCCGTTCGAGATGGTCTTTCCACAGCTCAGGGTCTACGATGTGGAAGGCTTTGTCCCCCCGCTCGAACCCCTCTTTGATGAACGAGCGAAGCACCCTGTGCTGCTCATCGAAGTCGTTGAAGAACGCGCAAATGTGACGGTGCTGGCCGAGACTGCCGCCGGCACACTGTACGGAACCGCCGTTTGTTCCCATTTCTCACCTCCTGCCGCCCATTAACGTCCCAGAAGGTCTGAGCCGCGGGCGGCTATCAGAGCCGCGCGGACGCAGCGAGCAAATCCTCCTCAAAGGGTTTGCTCAGCTGAGCGATGACGCCGGCAGAGAGAGCACGCTCCCGAACCGGCCGTCAGAATACGCCGTGATCAGTACGCTTGGAATAGGCTTCCCAAAAGCCGATAGGCGCGGATACGGTTCGAGCGCCGTATTCCCGGAATTGCAAGACCGGTTCATGCAGCGCTCCGGCATTCTGGGGCGGTTGCGAATGGCGGGCTGACGCATGCCGCAGCGATCGCCGGCACGATCTTTTCTCGTCCTGCAAGCGGGTCGGCGTGGCGGCGCGGGCGCCGCGCTCAAAGACGGCCGAGCTCGTCTTCGACTTTGGCGATTTGGGCACTCAAAGTCGGCGCTCTGCGGCGCGCCCGAACTGGCCTTCGGCGGCAAGGCACATTGCTATTCGAGATCGCGCAGTCTTCTCGCCGATTTAAAGACAGCAGACCTATCGTCCGATCGGTTACAGCGGGTCTGAGGCGGCTCTCAGCCGTGCGATCTTGGATGCCAGATCGCAGCGCTCTACCAGCGTGGGATCACCCTTGATTACCTCGAACGCGGTATCCTCCCCCTCGCGCCAGAACCGGATATCGAGCTTGTGCCTGCCGAGGTGAAGATCGTAAACGGCGAGGTCAGGTAGCCATTTCGGCAGCAACGGGTCGACATAAAGCTTGTTGCGCGGAGCATCCGGCCAAAAGCCCAAAAGAGCCTGGGTCAGCATGAAGGCAGATCCGGCTGCCCAGGCTTGCGGCACATTCGCGCCAATGTATTGGACTGGGAAGTTGGTTTCCTCGCGCTCGAACGCGGTGTACAGCTCGGGCAGCTGGTTGAGCCGGAAATAGCTCGCCGCAACGCTGATATCATGCGCGATCCGCGCCGCCTCCGCGCCGAAGCCATAGAACTTGAAACCCATCGCAATGATCGCGTTGTCGTGCGGCCAGACTGAACCCGTCTGATAATTGTATGGATTAAACGCCGGATTTTGGGTGGAGAGCGTGCGAATGCCCCATCCGGTCCACATGTCGGGCGCCATCAGCCGCTGCACGACCATCTCGGCGCGCCCGGGAGGAACTATGCCCGACCATAGGCAGTGCCCGGCATTGGATGCGACCGTCAGTACCTTCTTTTTTTCGCCGTCGAGCGCATAGGCATAAAAGCCGAGCTCGTCGTCCCAGAACGCAGTGTTGAACCGCTCGAACAGCGCACTCGCTTTATCGCGCAACTCCTGCGCTCGGTCCGCTTTGCCGAGTGCATCGAACACTTCGGCCATACGTACCCAGGCCGCGTAGACATAGCCTTGCAGCTCACAAAGTGCTTTTGGGCCTTTGACCAGCGAGCCGTCCGGATAGACGACGCAGTCCCCCGAATCTTTCCATCCCATGTTCTCGTAGCCGACCGGAGAGCGCGTTTGGTATTCCTGAAAGCCATCGCCGTCGCGGTCGCCGTAATCGTCGATCCATTTAAGGCAACCTTCCGCTGTCTCGAGATGGCGTTCCAGGAGTCCGCGGTCGCCAATGGCGCGCCAGGCGGCATGCAAGGCAATCAGATACAGCGGCGTTGCGTCTGCAGTGCCGTAATAGGGCGTGTGCGGGATCAGCTTGAAATGTGCGAGTTCGCCATAGCGTATTTCGTGCAGTATCTTGCCGGGCTCGGCATCGCGATACTCGTCCTCGTCCTTTGCCTGTAGCGAGCCGAGAACTTCCAACGTCCCGCAAGCAAACTCGGGATATACTAGAGTGTTCTGCAACGAGACGATTAGGCTGTCGCGCCCGAACGGTGCGACAAACCAGGGCAGCCCAGCCGCCGGCAGGAACACCATATGATCCGTGCCCCTCATCGGCAGGCGGAGCGCGGCCATGTCCTCGAGCGCTTGGCGAAACAGGCGATAATATTCCTCGTTGCTGGTCCGGATCTTCACCACATTTATCAGCCAATCCGCCAGCGTCTCGGCGTGGCGCGATTTATGGCTGTCGCCGACACAGTGGGCTGGTGCGGCGAAGGTCTGGTCGCCGTCTGATAAGGTATAGTGGAGGCAGCAATGCCATAGCTCGCCCGGGTTGAGCGCCAGTTCGAAGCTGAGCCGTCCGTTGGCGTAGACTGCCTTTGTCGACGATCGCAGGGGCGAGATTGTCACTGCGCGGGCGAAGTCGCGGTGGCGGTAGGTGGTGCGCAAATGCTGACGGGCCGCCGACCAATCCGTTGTAATCCGTCCGCGGCGCACGATGTTTCCCGCTTTGACCTCGAAAACATCGGCGAAGTCGCAGCGGACCGCGATCTCGAGCTGAAAGACCACCGGCCTCATCCCGTGGTTTGTAATGTCGAGATCCTCGTGCACGCCGCCGCTGATTGATCGGCTTAGGATCAGACCCAAGGTGCGCGGGGCGACCGTCCCGTCTTCGGTCAGAAAAGAACGGTTGGTCAAGTAGATGCGGGATGCATAATAGCTGATCGCATCACCGTTCAGAAGGTCCCAACGCTCGCCATTCGCATAGATGGTCCAGCTGCTGACGATCCTGGTATCAAAGAAGTAAAGGCCCTTGTGGCTCGGCCAATCGATCTGGCCATCCTCCTCAGTGATCAGCACCGTCTGGCCCTGATGGATTGCGATCTGAGGTGGGCCGACCTGGACCTTGACCGGCATCGGGTGCTCCTGTCATTAGCTGCGAAAATCCCGAAGATGATCCGCTTTCTCGCACGAGATCGGGTCCCTCACAATCGGCCTCATGTGGCATTGAGGTCAGCGATAATCCAGCATGAGCCGCTAATGACGAGAAGACCTTGAGTCGGCCAAAGGCGATGTTGAGCGGGCCTGGCAACAAATCGGAGTGTCAGCTTAATCGAGCGCCACGCGTCAGTGAGCGCAGCCTCAGCCCAGTCTTCTGCGGCCGGCGGTCAATGCGTTGGTGATCTGCGCCACGTGCCGGCCCTGAAAGCGGGCGATGGCGAGCTCGTTTTCGCTTGGCTGGCGCGAGCCATCGATGCCGGCCAGGGTCGTGGCGCCATAAGGCGTGCCGCCGGTGATCTCAGCCATATTTAGCAACCGCTGCTCTGTGTAGGGGAGGCCGACGACGATCATGCCGTGGTGCAGTAACGTGAAATGGAAGCTGACGAGCGTCGTCTCGTGACCGCCATGCTGGGATGCGGTGCTGGTGAAGACGCTCCCGACCTTGCCGACCAGCGCACCGTTCGCCCACAACCCACCGGTTTGATCGAGAAAGTTTCGCATCTGCGCGGCCATGTTGCCGAAGCGTGTCGGAGTGCCAAAGATGACGGCGTCGGCTTCCGCCAATTGCGTCGGTCTTGCCACCGGCACGTGGGCGAATGCCGCGCGGGCGACACCCGCGCCGCTCTTCTCCAATATCTCGTCCGGGACGAGCTCGGGCACCTGCCACAGGCTCACCTCGCCAACGTCGGCCGAGCGGGCGCCGGCAGCGATCGCCTCCGCCATCTGATAGACATGCCCATACATGCTGTAAAAGATAACCTGGATCGCCGCTGACATTTGAAACCCCGTGACTGCCGGCACAGAGAGCCGCCGTCCACTAAGATTTATGCCGCGTCGTGGGTTCCGAAGTAAAGCGTAGTTAACTGTTGTAAAATGACGGCAGCGATCGACCGGCCGGAAACCGGCGCGACGATCGATCAGAGCCTGCGCCCGAATGATCCCGCCATTTGCAACAGGTCATCGTCGCCCCTCTGCGAAAGCGCGGGGCCGTCGCGGCCGATGATCGCTTCCGCCAAGCGCTCGACTGGGCGCGCCGGCAGGGTTCCCTGTCCCGGGAATTGGGCGCCTCCACGAGCCTTGCCCGGCTGCTGGGTGGTCAGGACCGTTCCGCCGATGCGACGGCGCTTCTTCAGCTGGTCTACGACCGGTTTACCGAGAGGTTCGACACGGCCGACCTGAAAGAACTTCTCGACGCCCTCGCACAACCCGCCGCCTTGGCCCGCGAATGCGTCAGCTGAATACGTCGCAAGCGGCCGTGGGTGAAATTGGCGCGGCATATTGAATGATGTTCGCTATGAACCGCATTTCTGGGAAGTACAAGTAGAGGTCGGGGGCCAACGCTTCCGGCGCCATGTTCCGGCGCTCAATGCCGACCGCGGAGAGAACAATGATCCGATAGGGACTCCCGACTACTGGTTAGATCCAAGCGCGCTGAATGGCTTGAGTCCGAAACCCTCAACAAGAGAACAATGCCGGACGAATATCCACGAAATCTTTGTTAGGTGAGGCGATGTCGAGCTTACGCTACCTTTACGGGCATGCGAGACGTTCGATTCCAGCGGCGCTGGCGGACTGGGAAGATCACGTCTCCGGCTGGTGCGATGGGTATGCCGACAAGCCATTCGGTGAGTTCGCCGGTGGACGCTTTGTTCATGTCGTTGCAGAACGCCTCCGCGAGGACCCGGATGCGCTCTCGCGCGGCGGGCTCGGCGGCGGTCTTGTCCGCGGCGCTCTCTACCGTGGTCAACTCTTTCAATATCTCGAACTGGATCCTGGTCCACAGGTCGCGGATCACCAGGATGATGCCGACATGTCGGAAATACGACGTGGGTCTTGTCGGTCGCCTTTTCATAAAAGCTCATCGCGCCCATCACGGCGTAAATCGCCAGAACGAGCAGCAACAAGAACGCGTCGGCACCGGTCACGCCCCATTTCTGAAGTTCCGCAGCGGGAATAAACCAGAACAGCGCGACGAGGGCGGTGAGCAGGAAGGCAATTGACCCGAGGAGCGCGAGAACCCATCGAGAACCGTTCGCCCTCTTGGTGTTTTTCTTTCGCAGGCCCTCATAATAGGCGAACTGCGCGTCTTTCAGGAATTGCAGCTTTTCCAGAAGAAGTTTGACGAATTCCGCAAACGGCAAGGCCGCGGAATCTATTGCTTGCAACTCGATGCTGTCGAACGTGCTTGGTGCCGGAGCCATCGAAAATCACTCCCGTCGCCGTCTCCCCAGGGAACCTTCAAATCGGCAGTTCGATTTTGATCGACAGCTCGCCTTTCTCGAAGTCGTTACGGTTGTTGGTATTCTTGAGGTCGCTTTCCTCTTCCAAGGCCTGCAGCAGCGGCCGGCGCGGCACCTCGGTGTCGTTGCGCGTCTTGCCGTGCTTGCCCGGCAGGGTGGAAAGCATCGTCTTCAAGCCCTTGCCCGAGCCGCGCTTGCTGAACCCTTCCCACAGCAGCTTTTTCGGGGTTGCGTTCAGGCTGCCGTGGTGGCCGACCTTGTAGAGATCGACATCGGCGAGGAGGGCTCGGGTGGAATTCGTGGTCGGGAGCGTCCTCCAAGGCATAGCTCCAGTTTTCGATCTGCGCATCGCCCGGGAACAGCAGCTTCTTGTCCCCCGGCCGTCGTCCTCAAGCTGCACGAAGCCAGGCTTATCGCCCTTGGGTGAGCAGTCGAGCCCGTGGCTGCTTCCTGTCGCGAGGACAAGAAATGGCGAGGCGGCAATGAAGGCGCGCCCCACCGCATCGACGTGGTCGATCTCTTTCCTGAGGACCCGCTCTGACGGTCGCGCGTAGAGATTCGCCAGTTGATCGACGGCTTTCACCGTGGTGCTTTCAAGTCTGTCCATTCCCTGCGTCCCTTTGAAGGTCTCAGTAAGAGCTTGCTCCGCCATTCGAAGGCGTCGTAAAGTTCGAAAATAGCGTTATTCCACGCGGAATTCGATTTCCGGAAAATCAGGCGGCAGCGGATCATAATCGAGACCGCCGCCAGCCCGTCGAGCACGTGCCGGACTATGAAGATGCGGAGAGGGAGTTTGCCGATGATCAGCAGCCGGCGCCTCCTGGTTGGATCGAGCGGGGGCTTCACGCGCAGTTTGGGCTCTGGAATTATGATCGTGGCGATAACGCTGTCCTGCGCGGCCTGCGGGCAGTCGCCTGTGGTCGTAACGGCGTTTCGGACTGAACAGCAGGCGCAACAGCATTGCCCAAGCGATACCGTCGTCTGGCTGGACCCCCAGAGTGGCATCTACCAGGCTAAAGGCCACGGGTCATATGGGCGCTCGGCTGCGGGTCGCTATGCGTGCCTCGGCGAAGCCAAGCGGGCTGGGATGCATGCGACGGCGAATTGACGGTGACGGGCTGAGATTGGCCTCAGCAATTTGAGGGTCGGCGTGAATAAGCGCACCCCGCTGAGAACGGGGGGAGGTCAACTAAGCTGCGAGCCGCTTCGCGCAACGCAGCCTGAAGAGTCGTATCGAGTGCAACGAGGAACCGGGATCTGTCGCTCTTCGTCAACGGAGCAGGCCCGCTGGTATTCGCTCCCAATTCCCTCAGGTGCCGAGCTATTTCCCGACCGGCCAGCGCATTGCCGATGTTCGCTGGCGTCCAGTTTCTTCCGTTCGGGGAAACGACGCGGGCACCTTTTTTGAGACAGCGGGATGCAAGCGGGATATCTGAGGTCACACACACGTCGGT
The DNA here is from genome assembly GCA_963836845.1 of uncultured Alphaproteobacteria bacterium. Taxonomy (GTDB): domain Bacteria; phylum Pseudomonadota; class Alphaproteobacteria; order ATCC43930; family CGMCC-115725; genus AP-15. Next base: position 123,281 of record CAWILK010000018.1, read on the forward strand.
GGCCGCGATGTGCTCCGCTATCCAGTCGTCAGCCGCATCTGCGCTCTCCCCAACGAGAACCATGTGCACGTTCGGTCTCCCCGGCGGCCGAATGGGTCGTGAGCCGTTGGAGACGACGAAAACGTCGAGCTCAGGCGAGCTGCTACGCGGTAGATCTCTTCCCGCACGGGGCAAGCATCGCCGTCGACGTAAATGTCGGTCAAGTCGCGGGCCCCCTATCCACGGAATGCTCGAGATAATACTTCACAACCCGCTGTCATCTCTATGGGTGATCAGCGACGATAGCCACTCCCACAGCTTCGACCACCGCCTCCGCGCCCGTGCTCCCTTCACAGCAATCGCCAGTGCCTTCCGCTGCCCGACGAGGACGACTTGTTGGAGAACCTAGAGTACGGCTTCGCCGAACGCCCGCACCAGCTTCTTCGCGTAGACCGGCCCGATACCGCGTATCATGCCAGAGCCGAGATATTTCTCGATGCCC
>CAWILK010000019.1:0-60336 GCA_963836845.1 uncultured Alphaproteobacteria bacterium
GGCGGCCTCAATCCTGTAGCTCTGAAAGAAGCTCGGGGTGGCGGACATCGGACGCGCCGGCTTCGAGATCCTCGGCGGTTTCCTCGTACTCTTCCGCGAGACGATGGAGCAGTACTTCCAGATCGCCTTGCCACGTCATCTCGGCCAAACGCCGAAGATGGTTTGCCCGCTCGCGACAGTAAGGGACGTCGACCATACCTGTCGAACAGCGCGGCCCGGTCAACCATTCCTCAGCCCGCTTAGGGGCCTACAAGCCGCCCCTCCGACCTAGGTCGAGTTGACGTTCGTCAAGGGATCTTGAACCTCTAACGCCTGTAACTATTTCGGGAGCGCGCCCGCAAGGAGGGGGGTCAAATGCGCACTGTTACGGTTCGAATGGACGCCGCGGATCTTTCTGGCCAGATGGCCGCGATGCGGGAGTGGCTCGATCGCCATCGGTACGAGCCGGCTAGGTTCGCATGTGATCAGGACGGAAATACAGTCGTCGTCTCCGTTGAGTTCCCAGACGAACGGGAGGGTGACGCTTTCGCAAGGCGCTTCGACGGCCAAGAACCGCAGCCGCCGCCCTTGTAAGTTGAGTGGGGCCGGTGTGGCGAAGTCGCGGGCCAAAGGCGGGCCGGACCGACAGATTATTCGGGACCTCAGTTTCTAGCCGCCGCCGGCTACCCCTACCGTCACTCGGCCCGGACCCCACCACGAACCCGTCGACCCCAAGCGCCCGGTCATAGTCCGCGGGGCCCTGGGGCGCTTTCCTGCAATGCCCGCTTCCTCCTCTCGACAGCCGCGGCCATCCGATCGAAGCGATCAGCAAGCTCGGACAGCTCCTCGCCGATCTCCGGAAACTGAGATTGCCGAGCACAGCGCCTGATCTCTTCGGCGGTCTGGCGGTAATACTCGGCACTTAGTGGCTTTGCGTCGCTCACTATCGCGGTCCCCCCGCACAAGCCGCACCAGGACGGGGAACGTCGCCTTTCATCGGGCCGTTCCGCGTCGCACTCGCTCAGTAGTGTGGTTTTGGCCGTTGTGTTGCCATCGCGCCACATGTCTCGGTCGCACCGCGGCTTTCCGCTGTGTCGCGCCGAAGGGCCACCGGGGGCACCCGCTACGGGGTCACCCGATCCCACGCCCCACTTGACCGGCACGGCGGCTCGTCCCCGCGCTCTGCATCCCCGGCACCTGACCCGCTCTTTGAGATCGAGCACCTTGGTCTGAGAGCTGAGCCCGAGCCGGAGAAGGAAGTCCGGCGCGAGCAACGCCATATGTTGGCAGGCGCGCAATCGACCTTCACGAAGTCGCTCTGCCCAAGATCCTCGATAGAGCGGCGTAGAGCGGGATCATGCGAGCGGCTCCGTTCCCGGTATGTCCCAGGAGGCGCGGCGGCGGGACACGTCAACAGCGATCGCGCCACGGCGGGCGGCCTTCGCCTTTTGGACGGGCCGGGGCGGGGAGAGCCAATCAGCGTCGGAGCCGGCTTAATGGGCTCCGCTTATCGTGCCGACATCTCCGATCGGCTACGCCCACCGGAGCCTTTCGCTAGGAGCGGGACCAGAAGTTCGAATCCGGTTCCCTCCAGCGGCGAGTCCGTCTCTCGCTCACAGGCGCTGCCGTAGGTCGAAAACCCCGGCCTTCCGCGCGGGTGTGCTTGGCTGACTGGGCAACCGGGCCACCGCGCCCGGGAATGCCGATGGCGCGAACTGCGAGCAGGTCCTTCAGCGAGAAATGCAGTCCGACCCGACCTTGTTGCATGGATCAGCCGGCTGGACGCGATGATCCCAGGCCCTCTTGGCCTTATGCAAAGCGGACACACTGGGGCGTGCGCATAGCGCCAGCATGCTGTTGAGAATGTCGACAGCAAGTGCCAGCTTCGGGTTGCTTGACGCTTTTCGGTTTGTGAGCACAGTACGTGACCGATGACCCGTTTCCAGCGGCCGATATCGGCTTCCACCAAGGCACGCCAGTTGTACCCCGATGCTTTCTGCCAACTCATGCGGCCATGTTCGGCAATCGCTTGCAGATGCCGGTCACGCGGAGTGGGCGCCGTATCGGCGGTCTGGCTCGGCGCGACCTTGTTGCATGGATCAGCCGGCTGGACGCGATGATCCCAGGCCCTCTTGGCCTTATGCAAAGCGGACGTAGCTCGGGCGTCCTAGCGCCAGCATGCTGTTGAGGATGTCGACAGCAAGTGCCACTTCGGTTGCTTGACGCTTTTCGGTTTGTGAGCGCAGTACGTGACCGATGACCCGTTTCCAGCGGCCGATATCGGCTTCCACCAAGGCACGCCAGTTGTACCCCGATGCTTTCTGCCAACTCATGCGGCCATGTTCGGCAATCGCTTGCAGATGCCGGTCACGCGGAGTGGGCGCCGTATCGGCGGTCTCGCTCGGCACCGCACTCGAACGCGGTGGCACGATGACCGCGGCTTCGGGATGACGGGCAGCGACCGCGCTGTAGACGCCGTCCTGGTCGTACGCGCCATCGCCGGTGAACGAAGCGATGGGACCATCAATCTGGTCGAGCAAGGGACCGACCTGCGAGCCGTCATCGACATCATTGGTGGTCAGTGCCGCCGCGACGACCCGCCCCGTGTCGGCATCGACGCCGATGTGCAGTTTGCGCCACGACCGGCGCCGGCTCGTGCCGTGCTTCTCAACCAACCACTCGCCGGCGCCAGACAGCTTCAACCCAGTGCTGTCCACCAACAGATGCACGGGTTCGGCGCTGGACGGCGGTCGCGTCACCGCCAGCGTCTCGGCCCGCCGGCTCAGCGTGGAATGGTCAGGAATGGCGAGATCGAGACCGAGCAGGCGGATGATCGAGCCGATCAGCCCTTCGGTCTGCCGCAGAGCCAGGCGGAACACGACGCGCAGCGTCAGCGCCGTCGTGATCGCCAGGGCCGAATAGTGTGGTTGACCGCCCCGCGTCGTCCGTGGTTCGGCGCGCCAGGCCGCGATCGCTTCTTCGCTGAACCAGACCGTCAGACTGCCACGCTGGCGCAAGCCAGCATCATATTCCGACCAGTTCGTTACCCGATCCTGCTGCCTGGGGATGTGATGACGGCGATCGGCATTGACCTTGAACGGCACGGGCGGACATCCCCAGGAGGACTATGGATGGAGTAGCGTCCTCCCATCTGGGACTGCTCAGCCGGATTTGCCGCTCGCTGAGGTTTACGGGCCTGCGGTAATCCTCACCAACCGCCGCGAAGTCCCGCTCTCGGAAGGAAGGATCCTCCACGCTACCCGGGCCCCAGACGTCAGCCCAGCTGATCCGTGCAACAAGATGACAACGAAGCCGCTGTTCGAGTTGTCAAGTCAAACCGGGCGGCCCCTTAGCCCTGAAGAGCCGTTACGGCTGCCGGCCGGCGTTATCGAAATGCCGATTCCCCCCGTCAGTGGGGCCGCGAAAGCGGTTCGTATCACTCGGATGAGAAGAATTTGGATTGCTGGGCTGAGTAGTTTCCGAGCCTGTCAGCGGTCGAGGTCTGATGGGCTAAAATCCTGCGTTGCCCAGGATGCTCTACGAAGCATCGCAAGCTCGGAGGAAACATGACCACAGCGCGAGCAGGCCTGGAACACCACAGTCTCGCAGCGGCTCATCCCGATCAGGCCACGCGGCATCATCGCCGACCCTCCAAGCTCTTCGAAAAAGACCACGCATACGCGGCTCGCCTGGTTCAAATCGCGACAGCCATCGGCAGCGTTTTGCGGTCCACCACGACAATGGAGCTGCCGGATCAGGTTCCGTTGGAGGTCGACGGGGACGACACGGATCATAGCAGGCATCGTCAAACAACCGCAGGCGCACGGGAGCGGCTCGTAGGGCCGAGCGCGAGGTCGCGGCGTGGACGCGCGCGCCGGCGTCGGGCTAAGCGTTGGCCTCGCGGACGAGCGACAGGGGCTCGTCGAAGCCGCCCAAGCCCTCCGTTCCGAAACATCTGGCCTCGCCCCAAGCGGCGCCCGTCCGCCGCCTGCCGATCGGCGCCGAGCCGCAGTCCGGCGGGGGCGTCCATTTCCGTGTCTGGGCGCCCCGCTGCCGCAAGGTCGTTGTCGAGATCGAGGGCCTCGAGTCCGGCGGCACTGCAACCCGAGACTGATGGCTACTTCTCGTTGTGGAGCCTGCCCGCGCGAGCTGGCATGCGCTATCGTTTTCGTCTCGATCAGGGTGAACGGGCATTGCCCGATCCGGCGTCGAGATTTCAACCGGAAGGGCCACACGGACCTTCGGAAGTCGTCGATCCCGGGGACTTTCGCTTGGACCGACGACGCGTGGCGCGGGTCGCGCGCGAGCAGCTCGTCATCTACGAGATGCATGTCGGCACTTTCACCCCGGATGGCGGCTGGGAAGCCGCTTCGCGTGAGCTGCCGGCTCTCGCCGAGCTCGGCATCACCTGCCTCGAAATTATGCCCGTGGCGGAATTCCCGGGCCGGTTCGGCTGGGGATACGACGGCGTCAACCTCTTCGCACCAACCCGGCTTTACGGCCGGCCGGATGATTTTCGCCGCTTTGTCGACCGCGCGCATGCTCTCGGCATCGCCGTCATCCTCGATGTCGTCTACAACCATCTCGGCCCGGACGGAAACTATCTCAAATCCTTCTCCGCGGCTTATTTCACCGATCGTTACGCCAACGAGTGGGGCGAGGCGATCAATTTCGATGGTCCGGATGCCGGGCCGGCGCGCGAATTCTTTATCGCCAATGCGGGCTATTGGATCGACGAATATCATCTCGACGGGCTGCGGTTGGACGCGACGCAGCAGATCTTCGATCGATCGGAAGATCATATAATCGCCGCCATCGTTCGGCAGGTGCGATCGGCGGGACGCGGCCGAACCACCTTTATGGTTGGCGAGAACGAGCAGCAGCAGGCGAGGCTGGTACGCCCGTCCGAGCACGGCGGATATGGGCTCGACGCGTTGTGGAACGACGACTTCCATCATAGTGCCATGGTTGCGCTGACCGGACATCACGAAGCTTACTACTCGGATTACCGCGGCCGCCCGCGCGAGTTCGTCGCTGCCGCCAAACACGGCTTCCTCTATCAGGGGCAGCGCTACCAGTGGCAGCAGAAAGCGCGCGGCTCGCCGACGCTCGATCTCCCGGCGGAATGCTTTGTCGTCTTTCTGCAGAACCACGACCAAATCGCCAATTCCGGCACAGGTGAGCGCTGTCACGCGCTAACCAGTCCTGGCCGCCTTCGTGCGATGACCGCTTATTTCTTGCTGATGCCGGGAATTCCGATGCTGTTCCAGGGGCAGGAATTCGCCGCGTCGAGCCCGTTCTTCTATTTTGCCGATCACGAGATCGAACTGTCGTGCGATGTCCGCGAGGGGCGCCGCAGCTTCCTCGCGCAATTCCCTAGCCTCGCAACGAGCGAGATGCAGGCCAAACTCGTCGATCCCGGCGATATCGACACGTTCCGCCGATCGGTACTCGATCTCGGCGAACGGCAACGACATGCTTCGATCTATGCGCTGCATCGCGACCTTCTTACGCTGCGGCGCACCGACCCGGTACTCGGACGACGGCCATGCCGGATCGACGGTGCTGCGCTCACGGATGAAGCTTGGATGTTGCGCTTTTTCTCGGAGAGCGGCGCCGACCGTTTGCTGATTGTCAATCTCGGCCGCGACCTCCTGCTCGGCCCCTCGCCCGAGCCGCTGCTGGCACCGGTCGAAGGCCAAGCTTGGCAGCTCTTATGGTCCAGCGAAGCCCCCCATTACGGTGGCTCGGGGGGCCCGGCGCAGGATGCGGCAGGGGATTGGCTCATCCCGGGCCAAACCGCCACCGTCCTCGCCCCCGGACCCTCAGCCGCGGTACCCGAGGCGAAGAAGATCTGCGATCTCCGAGAAGCGAATGGTTGACCTACGCCGCGCCACCCGCGACGAGAATCCGGTACCAGAGGCTCGCCGAGAATGGCTCGTGGCGAACGGGTTGGGCGGCTACGCCTCGGCGACGATAACGGGAGCGATCACCCGGCGTTACCACGGCTTCCTGATCGCCGCCCAGCCGGCTCCGCTCGGCCGCATGGTGGTCCTCAACGATCTCGAGGTCGACATCGAACTCGACGGACGGCAATGTCGTCGTGAACATGCGAGAGAAAGGCCGATTTCTCGATTTCACGCTGAACATGGGCCTGCCGAGCTGGCGATATGAGCTCGATGGCGTCATCATCGAGAAGTCGATCGTCGTGCCCTCGCGCCAAAACATCGTGCATTCCACCTTTCGCTCGCTCGGCGATGGCAGGCGCGTCCGCCTGCGGCTCAGACCCTTGATCAATTTTCGTCCGCTCGAGGCATCGGTCGGCGAGGCGCTCTCCTCGAGTTATACGCTGACCGTCCGGGGCGACCGATACGAGGTCAGCGCCGGGCCGGATCTGCCGGTTTTGCGGCTGGCCGTGGAGGGCTCCGAAGAGCCCGACCTTTACCGCCGATGGCGGCTCGCAGCCGCGAGTGCTTCTACGAGATCGAGGCGCAGCGCGGTTACGATTCGCGAGGCTGGCTGTGGAGCCCCGGCTACTTTGCCGGAGAGGTCCGCAAGGATTGCCCGCTGACACTGATCGCCGCGACGGAGGCTTGGCATACTGTGCTGGCGCTGAGCCCCGACGATGCGCTGACCTTCGAAGGCGAGCGCCGCCGACGACTCGTCGGGATGGCGGCGCCGCCGGCACAGATCGGGTTCGCAGCCGAGCTCGTCCTTGCGGCCGACACCTTCGTCATCACCCCGGTGGGGCGCATTGCCGACGGGGCCCGGGCGCGGGCCGAGGGTGATGAAGTGCGCACCGTGATCGCGGGCTATCACTGGTTCACCGATTGGGGCCGGGACACGATGATCTCGCTCGAAGGCCTTACCCTGGCGACCGGGCGAGCGATCGAGGCACGCTGGATCTTGCGCACCTTCGCTCACTACGTGCGCGACGGCCTGATCCCGAACCTGTTCCCGGAAGGGCAAAACCAGGGCCTCTACCATACGGCCGATGCGACGCTGTGGTTCTTTCACGCGCTGCACCGCTATGTCGAGCATTCCCGAGGACAAGACGACTTTGGAACTCCTTCTGCCGATCTTGAAGGACATCGTACGGCATCATCTCGAGGGCATCCGCTTCGGCATCAAGGTCGACTCGCATGACGGGCTCCTCAGCCAGGGGGCGGAGGGGTACGCGCTGACTTGGATGGATGCGAAAGTCGGCGATTGGGTGGTGACCCCGCGCCGCGGCAAGGCGGTCGAGATCAACGCGCTCTGGTACAATGCGCTTCGCTTGCTGGCGGACTGGCTGCGCGAAGCGCAGGATCCGGAAGCCGACGAGTTCGCAGCCCTTGCGGACAAGACGCGCGCTTCCTTCAATCGCCGCTTTTGGTACGCGGCAGGCGGTTATCTGTACGACGTCGTCGATGGCGAGAACGGTGACGACGCCGCGTTCCGACCGAACCAGATCTTCGCGATTTCGCTCGAGCACCCGGTCCTCGACTTAGATTATTGGGACGCGGTTATTACTGCGGTGAACGCGAAGCTGGTGACGCCGGTCGGGCTGCGTTCTCTGGCGCCGGGCGAGCCCGATTACAAGCCGCGCTATTTCGGTGACGTGCGCGCCCGCGATGCCGCCTATCACCAGGGCACGGTATGGGCCTGGCTAATCGGCCCGTTCATTGATGCCTGGCTCAAGGTTTACCCCGGCGATCGCGCGACGGCGCGGCATTTCCTCGACGGCTTCGAACTACATCTCGCCGCGGCCGGCATCGGCTCGGTCAGCGAAGTCTTTGACGCCGAACCACCGTTCACGCCGCGCGGGTGCATCGCCCAGGCCTGGAGCGTCGCAGAAGTGCTGCGCTGCTTGGAGAAAACTGCCGTCGAGAGGGAATAAAATCTTTTCCGAAATCTCAAAGGTTGCTCCATCATCGCGGACCACCCGAGGGTGCTTGAGCTCGCAGGGCGATTATGGCGCGATCTCGTCGCTGCAACCGGCCGGCGTGACTATTTACGAAGCGCCGGAATTCGCGACTAGGGTTTGCGATGAGGGCCGCTACTGCGTCCATGCAATTCCGAGGCAGCGAACTCGCGGCAGACCGACTCATACACGTTTTCGGCACTTTCGCCGGCGTGGTCGGCTCGGCCATGCTGGCGGGCATCGCTGCAGGCATCGCCGAACGACCGATCTTCTTGGCAAGCCTCATCTATTCCCTTTGCCTTCTTACGATGCTCGGCTGCTCGGCAGCCTATAGCCTCGCCTCCAATGCACCCCGAAAAGGGTTTCTCCGCCGGCTTGATCATTCCGCAATTTTTCTAATGATCGCGGGTACCTACACCCCGTTCACGACATGCCGACTGCACGGCGTTTGGGCGATCGGGATGACCGCCGCAGTTTGGACGGGAGCAATCACTGGAGCCGTCATGGAGATGACATGTGCACGCGGCATCAAGCGAGTCTCGATCGTCGCCTACCTGGCGCTGGGCTGGTTAATCCTGGTAGGGGTACGGCCCATGCTCGCCTCGGTGGACGCTATGACGGCGGTTTTGATCGGAGTTGGGGGTGTGCTCTATTCCCTTGGGATCGGTTTTCACCTCTGGCGGGCGCTGCCCTTCCACAACGCAATATGGCACAGCTTCGTGCTGGTCGCGGCCAGCTGTCACTACGCAGCTATTCTGCATGGCGTCGTCTTGGCACGACCGTAAAAAGCGGTGCCGGCCTACTTGGTAGGCTATCGCTGGAGACGGCGATCGTCCGACATAGGGGTTCACCCTCTCGTCAACAACGTGGTGAATAGGACACCGCCGATAACTAGCGCCATCCAAGTCAGATCTGTAGCGTTGAGGGTAACCCAATGTTTCCAGCCTTCGCGAAAGGATTCCATCCGGCTACCCGCCTTTTTCCGAGGCACGATGGTTTTGCTGTAAGCTCGTTGCGGCACTCTTTCTTCCGGTTGTGCATCTCTCGCTAGGGCCCCCGCGAGCTCCTCCGGGTTTGTTTCAACGATCTGAGTCAGAACCGTACCTGTGCTTCGTGTCGACAGCCGTATCATGGTTGCAATTCGCCGGTAGGCCTGAACCGATGACGCCCGAAGCAGCTCTTCATCAGTCTCCACAATGTAAGTACCAGCAGGGTGCGCCTCGAACATTCCGCTCAGACTGAACGGATGCATGAAGGTCACCGTCTTCCTGGTTGTTCGCACCGTCATGGCTGTCCTCGATCCTTCGACGAACGTTCGCTCCGCTGGGTATTCATTCTGTCACCAAGCGGAGCCGCTATGGCCAATTCCGCCGTCGGTAAAAAATATTCTCAAGCGACGCTCTTCAGTGAGGAGATCTCCTTGCCCGGAACCCCTTGGTTGGCGAGCACCAGAGCTGAGGCAGGGTTCATACTGTCGACCATCGACGTCGGAATGAGGATAGTGGTGCCGCGTTCCCTTGTCGTCTCGTAGATAATGTTCATTGCACGCAGTTGCTATCGCCCGGCTCATTGGAGCGCGGTCATTACCCTTTTTCTGGGATTTTCCGAGGGCGGCGGGGTTGGTCAGCATGTTGCTTTTTGGGCCCCAAGTAACTCCACGGTCGCCCCCTGTCATCAAACTCGCGCCATAGCACTATGAGGGCGGGGCTCTAAGTAAGGCTGCCGAGCTTTTCTGCGCAGGCACTAACAACGGCCGCATTCGGGGCGTCGCTTCCAGGCATGGTAGCCCAGCCGCCTTTCTCGATCAGGGCGCGCCGGTCCCAAGATGAGGAAACCTTGTTGAACGCGACGAGCTTCGCCGCTGAATCGGTTTGTTGCTGGAATTTCGCGACGCAGATCGGAGTGAGGGCCGCTACGACCGCGGTTTCGGCGCGCTGGTTTGCCATTTTCTCCGCAGTGCTGCCGAGCGTCCATCCAAGCGACGAAAACCCGACGACCGTGAACGCCACCGCGCCGACCACTGCACCCCATACCGCTGGTTTCATCCCGGGATGGATCTTCATTTCGTCACCTTGGTTTAGGAGAAGGGATTTTCTCCTGGTTCAACTCAAGCAGAGAAAGATAGCCCGAGGCGAGACGGCGAAGGTAGACTCGGAAACTACTCAGATGATGCCTGCCAACTCGATTACTCCCTGGAGCGCAAAATCGTAAACCCGGCAGAACCGGCCCATCGAAATCAGAGCATGCGGCGGCGGAAGAAGGCGTGGTAGATCACAAGAAGAATGACAGCGCCGATCACGGCGACAGCGGCGCTGTAAACACTGTCGATGTCGAAGCCGGTCACGCCGGTGCCGCCGAAAAGATTGAACAGCCAGCCGCCGACGACCGCCCCGACGATGCCGAGTAGAATGTCGACGACGGTGCCCTCGCCCGTGGTGCTGACGATCTTGCTCGCGATCAGGCCCAGCCCCAGGCCTAGCAGGATCCACACTATCATGGACATACGAGATTCGGGACTTTCCTGCCTAAGCCCGAGCGCCCTCACTGGCGTCGTGTAATACCGCGATTTGTCCTCCGCGAATTTCACGTTCCCCAGGGTTCCTCGCGCTGATCTCCGCCTCTGTTACGTCTCGCCAGTCCATCAGCGTGCGGAGCGATTGGCGACCGCGTGACAGGCGCGAGCGGATGGTGCCGATCGGCACGTCGAGCATCTTCGCGGCCTCGTGATACGAAAAACCCTCGAGACCGATCAGCAGTATCACCTGGCGCTGCTGCTCGGAAATTCGGACGAGGGCGCGATCGAGATCGCGCAACGACAACCCCCCTGTCGGATCGGTTGCCGCTATGGGGAACGGCCATTCATCGTCGAGGTTGACGGCGGTGCCTTCGCGCACGCGGCGTCGGACGCCGTTTACATTCAGGTTATGCATAACGGTGAAGAGCCAGGCGCGAAGGTTGGTGCCGCTCTGCCAGAAACTTTGCTTCGCTATTGCACGGACGAGGGTGTCCTGGACAAGGTCGTCTGCCCGGGACACGTTGCGGGTCAATGCAAAAGCATAGCGCCGCAGCCGCGGGATTTCTTTTTCGAGAAGTCGACCGAATTCGTTCATCTGGCCCTCCAATGTTCTCAGTCAAGTTCGGCCCCGGTTGTGGCGCCCGCATCAGTTGAAGGTGCCGGCGAGATTTGATCGCAGATAGCCTCGGAAACTACCTAGGGCGGGTTAGCTGGCCCGACGACTTCCGCCGACCGCCGTTACGCCGTGGCCAGCAAGGCTCACTCGAAGGCTCAGAGAGAGAAGCCCCCGATATGCCCGTGCATCAACCACCCGATCACAAGGACGACAAGGACGAACCCGACTATGCCGCCGATCCCGATGGGCCCGCCTTGACGGTAATAGCCACCGCGGTAGTACCCAAACCCGCCTCCAAAGAGGACCACGAGCAGCACGATGATCAGAATCAGTTCCATCGGTTTGTCTTTCCTTAGTGTTCGTCGGCAATCTCGCGCCGAGCGACCGCTGGCAGCTTTGCACTAAAGGCCGATCATGCCGGCTGTGGAGCGGCGACCAAAGGTCTGCACTGACATGTCAGATCGAAAGCATCGACACGCAATGGGGAATACTACTGTGAGTAGCTTTACTCATAGTAGTATGACTTGTTTTTGATGTATGGCTCCTTCCAGATGAGCATGAGTAATTTCCGGTGCTGGCCCCATCACCTTGCGCACCTAAATATCGCTTTCGGCAATTTTGGTTCACGGGGACCATGCGAGGCCGAAAAGGAAACCGATAATGAAAGCTTTAATTCCATCATGCGCCTTTGCCCTGGGAATGGTGGCGGGCCTGTCGGCTTGCACGGATCCGTACGATCCAGGCCAGCGCGCGATCGGCGGTGGCCTGTTCGGTGCAGGCACGGGAGCTGCGATCGGGGGTATCGCCGGAGGCGGCCGGGGCGCGGCGACCGGCGCGCTGATCGGCGGAGCACTGGGCGCCGTCGGCGGCGCTGCCACGACCCCCTCGCCCGGCTCTTACGGATACGGCTACTACGGGTCTGACTACAGCGGGTCCGGTTATAATGGATTTGGCTACAACGGGTCGGGCTATGACAGATTTGGCTATTATGGACCCGGTTATGGCTCCAGCTACAACAGGTCGGGCTACAATGGATCTGGCTACTATGGATATGGCAACTAGGAATAGAATCCCGACGCGGTCCGGTCTGCGACGGATCGCGCCGACCAACCTGTCCTGGGAAAGGAAGTGTCTTTCAGAACTCACCAAGTTAGAAACATAGCCGCCAGGGCGACCGCCATCACTACGGCGTGCGATCCGTGTCGCGAGGGGAAGTGCGACGCTACCCCCCGATTTGACCTCGCTATCGGTCACGTGACGACAGACAGCTTGATATCGCCTGCATTGACAGGCGTTGGATTTCTTTAAATTTCAGTACCGAACGTCAGATAGTAATGCACTCGGCCCGCATCGGATAGTAGAACGCCCCCGAGATTCGGGGGCGTTTCGACGTTCAGACAATGCGGCTTGATGTGCCGATTAGGCCGCCTTTTGCTCGGTCACCTGCGGCTGCACGGTTTCGACTGTAGTACCGATTTTAATCGTGCGCGGCTTGGCTGCCTCCGGCACTTCGCGAACCACATCGACACTGAGCAATCCATTGTCGAGGCTGGCACCCGTCACCTTCATGTGGTCAGCGAGGCTAAAGCGCCGCTCGAAGCTGCGCCGGGCAATGCCGCGATGCAAGTAGCCGCCGCCGTTCTCGTCCTCCTTCTGTGCCTTGCCAGTCACCAGGAGCGTGTTCTCCTGAACCGTGATGTCGAGCTCCGCCGGCGAGAACCCGGCCACGGCCATCGTCAGCCTGTAGGCATCTTCGCCGGTCGTCTCGATGTTGTAAGGGGGGTAGGCGACGGCCGCGCTGTCAACGCGGGTCGCCGCATCGACCAGACGGGTTAGACGATCGAAACCGATCGTCGAACGGAACAACGGAGAGAAATCGAAACGATCCATGACCATATCCTCCTATGAGCAACATGGATATTGGCATCAGACTAACGAGCCTTGTGCCAGTCTTTGATGCACGATCCTTAAATAGCGACCGCGCAGCTTATATATGGATATTTTGGAGATGTATTCAATGGGTGGAAAATACTGAACTGTTCTGTCCATTGGTCCAGTCACGGGCGCAACTTCGGATCGGGGAAATCCGCTCGACCCACCCCGCCGCGCTCTCGGTCACCTGAGAGATCGCGGCGCGTGCCTGGGCCGGCGGCGAGCGCCAAGCGGATCAGCGCCGAAAGCGAGTGCGAGCCGGTCTTCTTCATGACGGCGGCGCGATGGTTTTCGACCGTGCGCTGGCTGATGCCGAGGTCGGCGGCGATGTTCTTGCTGGGATGGCCGGCGAGCACCAGCTCCATGATCTGGCGCTGGCGGGCGGTCAGACCGGCGAGGCGCGTCGCCGCTACTTCCTGCTGAACCGCCAACTTCGTCGAATCCCTTGTGTGTTCCAAGGCGCGCTCGATGCTGGCGAACAGTTCGTCGCGGCTGACCGGCTTTTCGATGAAATCCGCAGCCCCGGCCTTCATGGCAGCGACCGCCATCGGCACGTCGCCCTGGCCGGTGATCATGATGGCCGGCAGCCGAGTTCCCTCGCTCTGAAGCCGCTGCAGCAATGCCAGCCCGCCCATGCCGGGCATCCGGGCATCGACCAGGAGGCAGCCTTCACGGCCAGGACGATAGGCCTCGAGGAACGCCTCGGAACTAGGGTAGAGCTCGACCGTTCGGCCATCTTCCTGGAGCAGATCGCACATCGCTGCGCGCACCGCGCTGTCGTCGTCGACCACGAAGATGGTCGGCAGCCGCGGCCCGCCGGCAGGGGCGGGCGGTTCGGATGCTCGCTTGCGCCGCCGGCAGCGGCTGAGCGAGGCAGCGCCGAATCAGGCCAATCAGCTCCTTCGCCTTCACCGGCTTGTTCAGGTGCAGATGGCCGCCCTGGGCGATCTCGCGCAATGTGTCGGTCGAGATATCGCCAGTGAGGATAATGGCTGGGATCTCTTGACCGAGCACCTCTCGCAGGCCGGCGACGACCTGGAGGCCGTTCAGACCCTTCGGCAGATTGTAGTCGGCGATGACGAGGTCCGGGTGTATCGCCCTTTGCGCCGCCAACTCCAGCGCCTCTCTTCCATCCTCAGCGGTCGTCGTGCGGTGGCCCTCTCCTTCGAGCACTAGCGCGAGCATCTCGCGCACCGAAGGGTCGTCCTCGACGACCAGGATTTCGCCGCTCTCAAGTGCACTTTCCTTTGCCTCCGGCGAGACGGGTCGTGGCCGCCATGGCGGCGCATCTCGCGCAAGGAGCGGCACCTCGACGGCAAAGACCGAGCCCTTGCCCGGACGAGATCGGACATCGACAGCGTGGCCGAGCAAGTCTGCCAGGCGCTCGACGATGGCGAGACCGAGGCCGAGGCCTTTGCTGCGCTCGCGCGCCGGATTCTCGAGCTGATGGAATTCCTCGAAAATCGCTGTGAGTTCGTCTTCGGGAATGCCGATGCCGGTGTCCCAGACCTCGATACGCAGCTTGTCGCCGCGCCGCCGGCAGCCGAGCAGGATCTTACCCTTACTGGTGTATTTCACTGCGTTCGAGAGCAGGTTGCGGATCATCTGCTCGAGCAGGCGGGGATCGCTGCGCACGCTGAGGCTGCTCGGGACCACGCGCCACCCGAGGCCATGCGCCGCCGCGTGAAAGCTGAACTGCGTCCGCAGATGATCGAGCACTGCATTGATCGGGAAATCGACCATCTCTCGGCGGACAGTCCCAGCCTCCAGCTGGTTGATGTCGAGGAGCGTGTCCAGCATGCTCGACATAGTGCTGACGGTTTCGTCGAGTCTGCCGACCAGCGCCAAGGTGGTTTCGTCCTTGACCTTCTTTGCCAACAATTCGTGCAGTAGGCTGATCGTCTGCAGCGGCTGGCGCAAATCGTGGCTGGCGGCGGCGAGGAACCGCGACTTGCCGAGATTGGCGTGCTCGGCTTGCCGCTTGGCGGCCTCCAACGCCTCCGCCGTATGCTTGCGTTCGGTGATGTCTTCGATCGCCAGCAGGATCTTTCGTGTGGCCAGGGGCTCGTCGCAAATCTCCAGTGCGCTCACGAGCAGCGATCGCATTCCCCGCGCCGGCAGGTCGACGTCGATTTCGTGATCCTCGATGACTCCCTCACCGTTCCGGAGGCGGTCGAGGAAGCCGCGCAGCGCCGAGATATCGAGGCGGCCCTCATCGACCGCGTCGAGTTGCCGGCCCACGGTCTGCTCCGGCTCGACCGAAAAGGTGCTGTAGAAGGAGCGGCTGGCGGAGATGACGTAAAGCTCGTCGTCGAGCACGACCAGCGGCTGGCGAATGGTGTTGATGATGCTCTCCGAGTAGGACCGGGCTGCCTCGATTGCCCGTTCGGCCTTTTTCCTCTCGGATATGTCGGCAAAGGTGATAACCACCCCCGCGACCCGAGCGTCCTGGGTGCGGTAGGGCAGAATGCGACGGGTGTACCACGCCCCGTCATCGGCCTCGACCTCGCGGTTCGGTGGCACGTGCCCAGCAAGAACCGCTCCGGCGTCCGCGAGCAGACGAGTGTCATTGATGCGGCGGGCGAGGTCAGCAAGCGGCCGGCCAATGTCCGTGGCGATGACGCGGAACAGCGATTTGGCCGCCGGCGTGAAAAATCGGATATTGAGCTCACGGTCCAGGAACAGGGTCGCGACGCCTGAACTGTCCAGAATGTTCTGCAGGTCATTAGACGTGCTGCGTTGGCGTTCGAGCGTTTCGTGAAGCTGACCGTTGAGCGCGGTGAGCTCTTCGTTGAGCGACTGCAGCTCCTCCCGCGAGGTCATCAGCTCTTCGTTGGTCGACTGGAACTCCTCGTTCGCCGACATGGCTTCTTGGTTGATCGCCTTCTGCTCCTCGTTTGCGATCTCGAGTTCGTGGATGGCGCTCTGCAGTTCCTTGCGGGTGGCGTCCAGTTCCCGCTCGAGCTCTGCGGTCCGCGAGAGCTCATCGGGCGGCTCGATCGAGCGGCCCGACCTCGGCTCGAGTCCGGGTTCGTCGAAGAAGCTGACCAGCATCAACTCCTCGCCCGCGCTCTGCACCGGATGGACTTCGATGCGAACCGCGACACCATTGCCGCCGTCGCCGGCCTGCGCGCCCGTGGCGATCGTCGGAGTGCGCTCCCGGCTCGCCTGCTGGATCGCTGCTCTGAGCTTGTTGCGCAGGCCCTCGCGGGCCATGGCGAGCAGATCGCGGCTGGGCTCCCCCGCGGCCACCCGCAAATAACGGTCGGCAGGCCCCGAGTAATAAAGGCACTCGTGCTTGCGGTTGATCAGGACCGAAGCGGGCGCATAGGTCTCGAGCAGCAGCCGCTGCGTGAGATCGTGAGCGCTGATGCCTTGTGCCGCCGCTGGGCGCGCCCGGCCTGGCCAAAGCGTTCGCCCGCCCCCTCCCGGGCCGATCGGAAAATTGATGTCGCCGGGCCGGCTGTGGCCGATCTGCCGATAAATGCGCTGCTTCTTGGCGATCGGCTCGAACCGGTCGTCGAGGCTACCCACCGTCTCGGAGCTGCCGAGCATCAGAACACCGCCCTCGCGGAGCGCGAAATGGAATAGCAGAAGGACCTTCTCCTGCGCCTCGGGGCGCAAATAGATCAGGAGGTTACGGCAAGAGATCAGGTCGAGGCGAGAGAACGGCGGATCGGCCAACACATCTTGCGCCGTGAAGACCACCGTCCCTCGCAACTCGGGCACCACCCGATAGCTGTGCTCCTCCTGTGTAAAGAAGCGGGCGAGCCGCGCCGGCGACACATCCGCTGCAATCGATTCCGAATAGCGTCCCTCGCGGGCGAGAGCGACCGCATCCTCGTCGACATCGGAGGCGAAGACCTGCAGCTTGATATTCCGTTTCCCCGCTGCGATCGCCTCGAGGAACAGTATAGCGAGCGAATAGGTCTCCTCACCGGTGCTGCAGCCGGCAACCCAGACCCGCAGCGGCCGGTCCGAGGGGTGGCGGTGGACGAGATCGGGAATTACCTCCTTCGCCAAGCATTCGAAGGCACTCGAGTCGCGGAAGAAGCTCGTGACGTTGATCAGCAGGTCCTTGGCGAGGAACTCGAGCTCACCTGGATCCTGCCGCAGAATATCGAGATACCGACCATTGTCATCGGCACCGGCCAGCGCCATGCGCCGCTCGATCCGCCGCAACAATGTACCCGGCTTATAGAGCGAGAAATTGTGCGAGGTTTTGGCGCGCAGAAGATCGATGATCTCGGCCAAGAGATCTGGGGGATCATCGTCGGGCGCCGGCCTTTCACGCGCACCGTTGAGCACCAGCTGCCGACCGTATTTGGCGAGGATTTCGGGAATCTTCCCGACCGGGAGCACGAGGTCCACGGCGCCCGTCATAATCGCGCTCCGCGGCATACCGTCATACTCGGCCTCGCCGGGATCCTGCGCGATGACGAGCCCGCCCTTCTCCTTGACCGCCTTCAGCCCCAGGCTGCCGTCGCCTCCCGTTCCCGAGAGGGTTACGCAGATCGCGCGTTCGCCGAACTCTTCCGCCAACGAGCGCAGGAAGAAATCGAACGGCAGGCGGGCGCCGTGACGCTCGGCCGGTTCCGAGAGGCGCAGGGCACCGGCGCGGATCGAGAGATAGTGACCCGGCGGAATGAGATATAAATGCTCGCGCTCGATCGGCATCCCGTCTGCGGCTTGCCGTACCTTCATCGGCGTATGGCCGGCCAGCAGATCGACCATCATGCTGACATGCGTCGGATCGAGATGCTGGATCAAAATGAATGCCATGCCGGTGCCGGGAGGGAGGGCGGCGAGCAGCCCCCGGGCAGCATCGAGGCCGCCCGCCGAGGCGCCTAGCCCGACAACCGGGAAGTGGTCGTGGTGGAGTGGCGGCGAGCTACGCCTCGACCGTGAACGCCTCCTCGGCGGGCGCGAAGCCGTACCGACCTCTCGCGGATTCCGTGCTTTCATGCGGGTTAATCTATCACCAAGCTCTGTACGCCGCGACACAGGGGTTACCCGAGAGCGCTCTCGTCCGGACGAGGACGGCGCGCTCCCAAGTGGACGTTTCGACCACCCGTTGTTGTAGCCGCCCCCGTGGGTTGTGGACGGCCCACCCCACCAGCACTCGTGGAACGGCGCAAACGAAAATGACCACTCGTAGCGCGATGCCATGCTCCCCATGTTTATTGGAGATGCCACCTTCCAGGCACCCCGCAGCCCCAAGGGATTTTGGAATCGGGGGGAGCTGCGGAGCCGGTGACACAGTGGTCAGGTCACCGCCACCGCCACACACTGCGATTGTGAAAGCGAAAGTCAGACACGATGATGGAAAAGCCAGCATCTACTTGGTCGTTCGACCATGGGACATTGACCGTACACCACTTAGGCAAGACGGTATCCCTCGGGCGCTATGCCACGCACGAATTCGCTGCGAAGGCAGCTGCGGCGTACTTCACTAAGCACACTAAGCACCCGGCAAAGAAGACGCGCTCGGCTTTGGCATCCTCCGCGCCGGGCAAGCTCTCCGAGAAATAAGCGGCGCGCCGACCACGAGCTTTTCAAGAGAAGCAGATACCGCCGCAAGTGAAGCGGCATCGAGAAAATCGGCTTCTGCACCAGCGGCTAACCTAAGGGTAGCAATCTCCAGTTGGGTAGAATGTTCTCACCAGAGTTGCTGAGGGTCGAAGCAGCTGGGTGTCGCCGCGGGGCGATTGGCAAGAGCGCTCGTCTCGAAAGGACTTGCATTGGCGGAGAGGCTCGAATCCGAGGCGACGGTGCTCGAGACGAGCGGATCGGCTGCCGAGCTACGGCGCCAGAAAATAATCTCGATCTACCTAAGTCCCGGCCTGGCCCGGTAACAGAGGCAAGACCCAGCCGGCAGCGATGCCACGGCAGGCCAATCGCCCTTCCACAATCTCTTTGCTGCGATCGCTCCCCGGCGCATAGGTAGAATCCGAACCTATTCGTCACCGCCACTTGCCAGTAGGATCGGGAGGCTGACTGTTGGCAGCAGTCAACCCGCGCCTTTCCGGTTTAATGGTGCTGGAGAACTGGTGTCGCAGATGCCCGGCGAGGTGCCGGAGAGCAGAGAGTCGTCCGCGGCCGGTAAAGCCGAAGAATTGTATAAACAACCTGGACCTCTGTAAAGTATTCTCTGGAAAATTTCCAAATCGTTCCTACATGTATGAGCGATAATCTTAAAAAGGACTGTTCGATGTATATTTCTTTGAAAGACAGCTGCGTCACGGGCTTTAATAAATGGGCTAACGCTCATCAGCCCGTTATCAAGAATGATCTTGGCGCGGACAACGGATTGGCCGCCACAAGTCGTGATCACGATAACGCGGTGATGACATCACTCGAGCGGCCGCATCGTCCG
This sequence comes from uncultured Alphaproteobacteria bacterium, assembly GCA_963836845.1. GTDB lineage: Bacteria > Pseudomonadota > Alphaproteobacteria > ATCC43930 > CGMCC-115725 > AP-15. The sequence continues at coordinate 19,322 of CAWILK010000019.1, forward strand.
TGGCTTGTGCCGGGTGCGGGGACGCTTTAAGCCAAATTCCGCCGAGCCCCCTGTTCAATCTCTCGATGCCGTCGCCGGAAAGTCGACGGCATCGCCACACAGGCATCGGATTCCCGCTCCGGTAAAGCCGGTTCCCGGATGGTCCGCTTGCTTGGATTCTGATGATGAGGTGATGCCGGCCGGAAAGGGGCACTGAGTAGATTCCGAGGCTTACCGTACCGGCGCGATGACCTCTAAAGGAGGAAACGCGTCAACGGAGGCTTCGATGATCTGCCCCCACGACCACCACGAATGCGACAATCGCGGTTGCCGCTACGGCGGCTGCCAAGGCCGGCAGTCAGGGAAGCTGGTTGCTCATAAGGAGCTCTGCTTCAAGAAAAACGTCGCCCTCGAAAGCCAGAAGGGTGAAACCTTGTCAGCTCCCATCGCTCATCCGCCCAGCAGTTCCCGCGTCGAGCGCCGGGTGCGGATTACGTGACTGAGGGTTGACCCGAGCACGCTGTCGAATTTGACGCTTCGTGAGGCAGCTCCCCCTGCCTATGTTTACTTAGATCGTCGATCTACACAGCTTGTTCTCCAAGATTAGCTGATTGCTATGTCTCTGGTCGGACGAGAAATTCGGCAATGTCGCTGGCAATCTACTCGGAGGGTTAAACTCCTACAATCTCCGAGGATGTCCCGTCGATTTGCGGAAACTTGGGACGCTCATAGTAATTATTGGTTGCATTCGGTCACTGTCCGCACCATCTGACGATATACGCGTTGGCCCTCTCGATCCGAGAGTGCCAACGCCCTCATAAATCCTGGTCCAAGGAGACCATCAATGAAACTGCGCCCATTGCAGGACCGCGTTCTGATTCGTCGTGTCGAGCCGGAGGCGAAAACCGCTGGCGGCATCCTTATCCCTGACACCGCGCAGGAAAAGCCGATGGAAGGCGAAGTCGTCGCCGTCGGCCCCGGCGCGCGCGACACGGACGGCAAGCTGCACCCGCTAGACGTCAAGACCGGCGACCGCGTGCTATTCGGCAAGTGGTCGGGCACCGAGGTCAAGCTCGATGGCGAGGACCTCATGATCATGAAGGAATCCGACATCATGGGCGTGGTTGATCACGCCGCCGCGAATCAGAAAGCTGCTTAACAATTGGAGAGCAAACATGGCTGCTAAAGATATTCGCCTCGGCACCGATGCACGCGAGCGGATGCTCCACGGCATCGACATACTCGCCAATGCGGTCAGGGTGACCTTGGGGCCCAAGGGCCGCAACGTCGTACTCGACAAGAGCTACGGCGCGCCGCGGATCACTAAGGACGGGGTCACCGTCGCCAAGGAGATCGAGCTCTCCGACAAATTCGAGAACATGGGCGCACAGATGGTCCGCGAGGTGGCCAGCAAAACAAGCTCGGTCGCCGGTGACGGAACGACAACCGCGACGATTCTTGCCCATGCCATGGTACGCGAGGGCGTCAAGGCGGTGGCGGCGGGCATGAACCCGATGGATCTCAAGCGCGGCGTCGACATGGCGGTCGATGCTGTCGTCAAGGACATTCAAAAGCGCTCGAAGAAGGTCTCGACAAACGACGAGATCGCGCAGGTCGGCACCATCTCGGCCAATGGCGACACCGAGATCGGCCGGATGCTCGCCGAAGCCATGAAGAAGGTCGGCAACGAGGGTGTCATCACCGTCGAGGAGGCGAAGTCGCTCGAAACTGAACTCGATGTCGTCGAAGGGATGCAGTTCGACCGCGGCTATCTGAGCCCCTATTTCGTCACCAACGCCGAGAAGATGGTGGCCGAGCTCGAAGATCCGTACGTCCTGCTGCACGAGAAGAAGCTCTCCAGCTTGGCGTCACTTCTTCCGATCCTCGAGGCTGTCGTGCAGAGCGCGCGGCCGCTGCTGATCGTCGCCGAGGACATCGAAGGCGAGGCGCTTGCCACCCTTGTGGTCAACAAGCTGCGCGGCGGGCTCAAGGTGGCGGCGGTGAAGGCGCCGGGGTTTGGCGATCGGCGCAAGGCCATGCTCGAGGATATCGCCGCCCTGACCGGCGGTCAGGTGATCTCGGAAGATCTCGGCATCAAGCTCGAAAACGTGACCCTCGACATGCTCGGCCGCGCCAAGCGGGTGCTGATCGAGAAGGAGAATACGACGATCATCGATGGCGCCGGTAAGAAAGAAGACATCGTCGCGCGCACCAACCAGATCCGGGCGCAGATCGAGGAGACGACCTCCGATTACGACAGCGAGAAGCTGCAGGAGCGTCTGGCCAAGCTGGCGGGCGGCGTCGCGATTATCCGCGTCGGTGGCAGCACCGAGGTCGAGGTGAAGGAACGCAAGGATCGGGTCGATGACGCCATGCACGCGACCAAGGCTGCGGTCGAGGAAGGTGTCGTGGCCGGCGGCGGTGTTGCGCTGCTTTTTGCGAGCAAGGATTCTGCCCGGCCTCAACCCCGCCAACAACGACCAGAAGGTCGGGATCGAGATCGTCCGCAAGGCCATCCAGTCGCCGGTACGGCAGATCGCCGAGAATTCCGGTGTCGAGGGCTCGATCGTGGTCGGCAAGCTGACCGACAAGGGCGACCCGAATTTCGGCTTTGACGCACAGTCGGGCGAATACAAGGACATGGTCGCCGCCGGGATTATCGATCCGACCAAGGTCGTGCGGGTGGCGCTGCAGGATGCCGCCTCGGTCGCCGGGCTGTTGATCACTACCGAGGCGATGGTCGCCGACAGGCCGGAGCCCAAGGGTGCTGCCGGGCATGCCGCCGGGGGGCATGGGTGGTGGCATGGGCGGCATGGATTACTAAGCCTCCCGCTGTACCGGCCCGCCGTGGAAAGGGCATCGCCTCTCCTTGAAGACGGGAGAGGCGATGGGCCCTGTCCACGTTCTGGCGCGCCCCTCAGCAGGGACGACTTTCGGATTGAGCTTCAAAATCGAGACGGTTCACCACGTTATCACCCTCCGATGAGAGGCCGCTCAGATAAGGACTCTCGAAATGCTCACTGCCACACAACAGCACGCTGTCGATAAATTCGCTAAAAGTCTTACAGCGCTCGGGGACGATGCTTTGATCGACACCTATCATCAGGCTGCGGAAGACCACAGAGCAGCTCAGGCGGAGGGCAGCGACAACGTCGTCAATGCTTGCGAACAGAGGCTTGCGAGCGAAAAAGCGATGCGGGATCGCTTCCCTGATTATCAAAGCCGCTACGAACTACGGTATCCGTGAACCAGTTTGTTCCCCGTGGTGCCCCATCGTCCCAATCGCGCATATCACGTCGCTGGGCGTCGCCACCTGGATTGAGCACGATACCCCCGAGGCTCGCACCGCCGACCTGAATGCCTCGGTGAGGAGCTGCGGGCGACAACTGATAATGAGGACAACATGTTCATCGAAATCAACCCGCCCCGAAATGTGGGCAGCGGATTTTCCAGACCCCCACCAAACACAATGGCCTCAATCGGTGTCGGGCAGCGACTATCCAAGTTCAGGAACGACCGCGGCGTGCCAGAAATCCGCATCGGAGTGAGGGAATTCAAGTGCATCGGCATATCGCCTCCGCAAGACCATCCGCACGTCTACATCAATATGGGCGTGGCGGACACGATCCTTTGTCCTTACTGCGCGACGCGGTTCCGCTTCGATCCTCGATTGACCGCGTCCGACGCCGACCCGCGGGACAGTTTCTTTGCTGACCATAACGCAGCCTGAGCAGAGCGGAGGCGCAGGACAGGCCCAATCGCTTTCACGAAAGTCGGCCGATTACGTCAGAAACATCTGACAGTCAGCCATTCTTTATTGGAACAGGAGAAAGGCGCCGCCGTTGGCGGGAACACCACCAAGGGTGGACTGCCATCGTCATTGCTCGATGTGACGCTGTCGCCTGCACGCGATCGTGATCAGCTGCGGTCCGGGGACTGTAGAGTTGTTGGTACCAAGCCGAGTTTGTCGGGGGCGGATCGGGGGCGCGTAATCTGCTGGAATGAGGACACCCCACCCCTCTCCTGTTACTCTGGCTACCGTTGTCCGACCGACATCGTCAGCGATGCGGCCTGGATGTCAGAGGTTGTAATCGCGCTTGATCCCCGACAACCGCGGGGACTCTCGTCACCAGGCTGGCTTCTCTTTTAATGGAAAAGCTTACCGGCAATCAAATCGAGCACAAATTGTTCGGCTTTCTCGCGGACCAACTCCATCGTCATATCGTTTAAGTTATAATGTTCGTTGTCAAATACTAATTGATTAGTTGAGGATGTTTTGGCCATCGTAGATTTACCAAACTCACATCCATATTTATCGAGATCAAACCGTACTTGGAGGGTGCCTTGTCGGCTAAATCCTTCATCTCCCGATAAATCCACGTTGAGGGAAATTGGGTCAGAGGCATCGCTTTGTTCGTCCACCGTTTCCCCGAAGAAACCTTCGGCCACTAAGTGCGCAACGACCTCATTGAAAATAGGCCCGATCACCGCGGACTTAATTTGCGCGAACCGCATCCTGGCTTCTTCGCCCGTCCTTTTTTGTTGTTTTTCGGTCGCCTCCTCACGCTCGCGATCTGTTTTCAGCTGTCGAAGTGCTTCGTCGAGCCTTTCGTATGCCATTTGGGCCTCTTGAGAATCAGAAAACTTTGCGCTGCCGGGCGGGCTGTAACCATCAAGCCATAGGTTCCAATCATAGCTTAGTTCAAAAACGCTCGACAGCGAGCACGGGGTGCTGGCCTACATTACCCTTCCCGTTCAGCACTGCACCAAATTGCGCTCGAGCTTGCGGTACACTGATGAGCGGGGCAGCGCCAGCAACCGGCATTGCTGGGATATTGGCAGCACCGGGTTCATGCGCTCGACTATCGCGCGCCGTTCCGCCCGGCTCAGTTGCCGAGCTTTCGTGCCAAAAAATCATTTTCGACCTTTAACTGGCCGATCTGCCGGTACAGAAGATCGACCTGCGCTTCATTGGTGGCTCCCTCCGCCGCAGCGCCACCCTCCAAAACGCTCACCGCACCATCCAGCAGTTGCTTCTTCCAGTTGTGGATCTGGTTCGGATGCACCCCGAAATGCACCGCCAACTCGGCAATGGTCCGGTCCCCCCTGACTGTCGCCACCGCCACCTTCGCCTTGAATGCCGCGCTGTGCTTCTTCCGTGTCCGCTTCATGTCCTGCTCCCGCGCTATCCGCGCTTTCTAGGGGCAGGGCTCCACCTTAGCCACCTGTCTCATTTTCCGGGGTCCAGCTCAATATTTATGCGGCCGGGGCAGGCCGGGGGCCGTTGAGCACCTCGCGAACCCCGGCGATGATCCGCTTGCGGTCCGGGAAGACGTGGTTTTCGAGGACCGGGCTGTAGGGTATCGGCACCTGCAAGGCGCAGACCCGCTTCACCGGGGCCTCGAGCCGCGCGAATGTCGCGGCGTCCTCGGTGGCGACCGCGGCGACCTCCGCCGAGAAGCCGGCCGTCGGCCCCGCCTCGTCGGCGATGACGAGCCGGCCCGTTTTCTGCACCGAGCTCGCGGATCGTTTCCGCATCGAGCGGCACCAGCGTGCGCGGGTCGACGACCTCGACCGAGATCCCCTCCTGGGCAAGCTCTTCGGCTGCGGCGAGCGCCTCGTGCACGAGCCAGGCGAGCGCGACGACCGTCACGTCGGTGCCCTCGCGCTTGACGTCGGCCTGGCCGAGCGGGATCGCGTAGTCCTCCTCCGGCACCGGTCCCTTGCGCCCCATCAGCCGGCTCGACTCGAACGAGATGACCGGGTTGTTGTCGCGGATCGCCGTCTTCAGCAGCCCCTTCATGTCGTAGGGCGTCGACGGCAGGAACATCTTCAGTCCGGCGACATTCATGAACATCGAATAGGGCGACTGCGAGTGCTGCGCCGCGACCTGCCCGCCGCCCCCGACGGACGCCCGATAGAGGATCGGGAACGTCACCTGGCCGCCGAACATGTAGTGGATCTTCGCGGCCTGATTGACGATCTGGTCCATCGCGACAAAGCAGAACGTCACCTGCCGCCAGTCGACGATCGGGCGGAAGCCGGAGCCGGCCGCGCCGATCCCCATGCCGGTCAGCGCCGCCTCGGTGATCGGCGTCGCCCTGACCCGCTCGGCGCCGAACTCCTTGAGCAGCGGCGGGAGCGCGTCGGTCGACATGTAGAAGATCTTCGGATCGCGCCGCATCTCCTCGGCGACGGCTTCGACAGCGGCCTCGTTATACGTCAGCTCTCGCATCGTCCGATCCTCGCTCAGCGCAAAGAAGAAAAGCTTTAACGCAGAGGACGCCGAGGAATTCGCAGAGGGCGCGATGGCGACAGAACCCCTTTGCGACCTCTGCGCACCCTCTGCGACCTTTGCGTTAAAGCGTTTCCATATTTCCATCACGCCGCAAACACGTCGTCGGTCGCCTGCTCGGGCAAGGGGAACGGGCTCGCCTCGGCGAAGGCGACGGCGGCCTCGAGTGCGGCCATGACCTCGCGCTCGATGGTCTGCAGCCCGGCGTCGTCGAGGTCGCCCTGGTCCCTCATCTGCCGCTCGAGCAGCGCGATCGGGTCCTTCTGCTGCCACGCTTCGACCTCCGCCTTGTCGCGGGGATCGGGCTGCCCTTTGCGCTCCGTGTGGGCGCGCTGGCGGTAGGTCTTGCACTCGATCAGCGTCGGGCCGCCGCCCGACCGCGCCCGATCCACGGCGCGGATCGCCGCCTGATGCACCGCGAAGATGTCGTTGCCGTCGACGACGATGCCCGGAATGCCGTAGCCGGCCGCGCGCGCCGCCACATCGCTCAAGGCGTGCGTCGCGGCGGCCGAGGTCTGGGCCGCATACATGTTGTTCTCGCACACATAGAGCATCGGCAGCTTCCAGGTCGCCGCGATGTTGAGGCACTCGTGGAACGGCCCGGCGTTCGATGCGCCGTCGCCGAAGAAGGAAACCGCGACGCCGCCCTTGCCTTCCATCTGCGCCGCAAGGCCCGCGCCGGTGATGATCGAGATCCCGCCCGCGACGATCCCGTTGGCGCCGAGCATGCCGATGTCGAAATCGGCGATGTGCATGGAGCCGCCCTTGCCCTTGCAGTAGCCGGTCTGCCGCCCGTAGAGCTCGGCCATCATGCGGTTGAGGTCGGCGCCCTTGGCGATGCAGTGGCCGTGGCCGCGATGCGTCGAGATGATCCGGTCGCCGCGATCGAGCGCGGTACAGACGCCGACGGCGACCGCCTCCTCGCCGATGTAGCAGTGCACGACGCCGTAGATCTTGCCGGCATGGTAGTCGGCCGAGGCGCGTTCCTCGAAGCGGCGGATGGTGAGCATCTGGCGCAGCATCTCGCGCTGCGTGTCGGGCGGCAGGTTCGGCGAGAGGCTTGGACATGGGCGTGATCCCTCCGGGCCGGTCAGGGTCCTCCATGATGGGCGAGGCCGCGAAGGCTGGCAACCGGAACCTCGGCCCTGTAACCTGCGAGCGAAACCTGACGGGAAAACGGAATGCAGAGATGGCTGGGACTTGGCCTTCTGCTCGGCACTGGGCTTGGGAGCGTCGCGATGGCGCAGGGCTCGGCCAAGTTCGACGGCCAGTACATGGGAGAACTTACCCTCACGAACATAATCGAGGGTGACTGCACCCAGCCTCCTCTCGGAGCGCTCTACCCTCTAACGGTATCGAGGGGCGAAGTTCGATTGGTATACCTCCCGCGATTTGGCACTACGTTACGCGGGAGGGTCGGTGAAAATGGGAATTTCAAAGCCTCTGCCCGTTTGCGCAGGGGAGTTGTAGAGATGACGGGGCATATCCAGGGAAATAATCTTACGGCTTACATCGTGTCTCCAAGTTGCAATTACACCTTTCAAACAAAGAATTAAGCTAAGAGTGAAATAGCCGCCGCCTGGATTTATCGCGCCGCGCCCTGCACAAAGGTGGCAGGTGTAACGATTGGGATTTCCCGGAACGGCAAAACGCCGCGAACTGGGTGCGCTGAGATCGTCGTCGCCGGGCGATCAGGACCGGCATGGCCGCTTTCTTGTAAGTGCCTGCCCCCGTGAGGGCGATAGGGTCGGTGCATGGACAACATCTGCATCGAGCGGCTGATGGCGACAGTCTCAAAGATGAGGAGGTCTACCTCAATGCCTATGCGAAGGTCGCTGAGGCCAAGGCCGGCATTGGCGCTTGGCTCAGCTTCTACAATGAGGAACGACCAGCACCAGAGCCTCGGCTATCGCACGCCGCGGCAAATCTACGAGGAAGGCCTGTGGATATGTGGACGATCGGCTCTGCCGACCGGCTGCGCTTCCCCCGCTTCCCGAGCGAGCTCGGAAAGCGGGGAAATGCTCGCCTTCGCCCACATACCCACAGGCATCACAGCCAGCAAAGGATTTGATATTGATGAGGTAAAGAGTAGAAGCATCGGAACCAGCCGTCGCGCTAACCGCGATCGGAGCCGATATCGAAATCGGCCGGGCTACACCTTAACAAGCGGCTCCGGCTGTCTCACGATCGGGGTCCACCTCAGTGAGTTCAGTTTCGTGACCCTCAAAGGGGGTATGGATGTCCACGACGCGCGCATCGAATGGGCTGGCGAGGCTGTTGATTAGCGCCGCCTGACCACTATCGAAAATCTCGTTGATGATATTAAAGGGATTAGTGGGACCCAAAAATGCGGCGGGATTGTAATAGTTGAGCAATAACAAATCGGCATGCGGCAGAGCCGCACGTATTTGAGATAGCGCGGCAACATAGTTCGTCGTAAGCGTCCCACCGAACGCATCAATCAGCGCCCTTTGCTGGTCGGGGGGAAGGGTGAAAAAATCTGGATGCAGCAATTCAAACGGGATCAGATCATTAACTCCGAGCGCGAAGCTAACGTGACTGATCACATGACCCGCTGCTGCTTCCAAGGCAATCGTACTCAGCATCAAGCTATTTTGGCTTTGCGCTGGATCAGCCTGATAGTTCAGATTGAATGAAGCGAGCACGTTGTGCGGAGGGAAGTCCGAGCGGCGAGAGCCCGGTAAAGAAACCGGTGCTGGTCTCGCCAGGAAGCGCGAGGTTCGCGACGTTCGGGCGAACGCCCGCGTTCTGCGTTGCAAGGAAGTCAGCATAGAGCGTCACATAACCCTGGTCGCCGAAGGAGACCGGGATGATATCCGTCTCGCCGAAAGCGATAGAGTTGCCGAGGGCGAGGTATGTCTCTAGCGGGTCTGCAATGGCAGGAACCGCGACAAGTATCGATAAAAAGACGAGGGCGGCACATCTGGCGCAGTCTTCGGTTCGCAATGTCATTGCTCACCTCTGTTGTTCGCCGCTTCGACCTTCGCCGGTCGAGAAGGATTTTTACACTACAGCTTACGATAAGCATATCCAATTCTGCTACCGAGCCGAACGCGGAATTGGCATCTCGTCGATCCGCGTCACCAACAGATCCGAGTTTCCACCGAGAACCCGATTGTGGCGATAGTGCGCCAAAGAAGGAGAAAGGCGGATGCGCTGCGCTTTTCCGCCTTACTGCTGGCTGCGTCTCGCCCGACTGTGTTCACACCTCCACGATCACTTCAAAGCCACCGTAGATAAGGCGCTTTCCATCAAAGGGCATGGGGTTCACGTCCTGGCGCAGACGGGGGTCCGCCATGACCTTCTTCATGGCTTGATCACGGACCTCGCGCGAAGGCCAGACTATCCACGAGAACACGACGGTCTCGTCGCTCTTGCGCTGCACTGCCATGGGGAACGATGTAATTGTCCCCTCGGGCACATCATCCCCCCAGCACTCGACCAGCTTCAACGCGCCGTTCTCCTTGAACACCACGGCGGCGGCTTCTGCATGATTTTTGTAGGCATTTCGATTGGCGGTGGGGACGGCCGCAATGAAGCCATCGACGTAGGTCATGATGTCCCTCCGTTAGGTTAAGTCGGCAGGGCCGCTCAAGCTCCTGCCTGCATCTTGCGGCCCTCGCATGCGCGTGGCCGGGCAACCAGCATAGGCAATCTGCCCTTGACTTACCAGATCCGGGGGCGGGCGGCGGGGTCCGGCACAGCGTGTGGGCTTTATTCCGGCAGCGCAGCAACTTCCTCCGACTCGGATCGAGGAATGTCCGCTCTCTGCCGAAGCAGGAATCGGAACTATCACCGCCGAGGCGTGATCCGGTCAGTTTCCGGTAGAAGGCCTGATGACTTCGGGTCAGCTGCCGCTGATCACGCGACCCGATCGCCTTGGCGGATCTCGACGGTGCGGTTGTCGACGGCGGGGAGCATGCGGGCGGGGTCGCGGGTCACGACGACGTCGAGCACCGTCGGGCGGGTGCGCTCGGCGAGCCCCGTTGCCAGCGCCGCGGGCAGCCGGTCGGGGTCCTCGACGCGAATGCCGTTGCAGCCCATGGCGCGGGCGATCGCGGCGTAATCCATCTCGACGAGGTCGGAGGATTGATAGCGACCGCGGAACATCGCGTGCTGCAGCGCCTTGACGTAGCCCGAGGCGGCGTTGTTGACGACGACGATGGTCAGCCCGATCCCGGCGCGGCGCGCGGTTTCGAGCTCGCCCAAGCGTCATGTTGAAGCCGCCGTCGCCGGTGATCGCGACGACCGGCGTTGCCGGGCGCGGCGAGCGCCGCGCCGATGCCGCCGGGCAGCCCGTAGCCGATCGACGCCAGGCCGCGGTCGGGGATGAAATGCCGCCCGGCGGTCTTGGTATCGTAGAGCAGCCCGGTCCAATGCCCGGCAAACCCGCCATCGGCGACGAGGATGCTGTCGGCCGGCAGGGCCTGGTTGAGCTCGCGGCAGAGCCGCGCCATGTGGATCGGCCGCTCGTCCGAATCGAGCCGGGGCGCGGCCTCGTCGCGCCACGCCGCCATGCGCTTCGGGATCTCGGCGATGTATTCGGCGCGCGCGGCGCGGGCCTGCCGTCGCGTCGTCGGCGAGCGCTTCGGCGAGGTCCTCGAGCCCGGCCCGGGCGTCGCCCCACAGCGCCATCTCGGCCGGCCGGCAGCGGCCGATCTCCTCGGCGACGATCTCCAGATGGATGAGCGGGATTGAAGCGCGACGGCAGCGCATAGCGCTTGGTGGCGATCTCGCCGAGCTTGCAGCCGACGACGACGAGACAGTCCGACGCCTCGATCAGCTCGTTGGCGATCCGCGAATAGCGGCCGAACAGGCCGGTCGAGAGCGGGTGGGTGCAGGGAATGCCGCCCTTGCCGCTCATCGTGTGCGCGACCGGGATCGACTGCGCCTCGGCGAGCGCCAGCAGCGCCTCGTAGCCGGCCGAGAGATGGATGCCGCCGCCGACCAGGATCAGCGGCCGCTCGGCGCGCGCCATCAATGCCGCGGCGCGCGCGATGTCGGCGCGGTCGGGCCGGATGCGCCGGGAGGGCGCGCGCAATGTCGTCGGGTCGATCGCAAAGTCCTCGGCGGCAGAAGTCGTGCTCGCCGTGGCAGACGTCCTCCGGCACGTCGAGCAGCACCGGTCCCGGCCGGCCCGAGGTCGCCACCGCGAAGGCGCGGCGCAGCAGTTCGGGAACACGGCTCGTCTGCTCGACCCGGATCAGCTCCTTGACCGCCGGCCGCAGGATTTCGACCTGGCGGCATTCCTGGGTCATGTTCTTCCAGGAATGGCCGCGGTTGGTGTCGCCGGCAAACGCCACCATCGGCGTTCCGGCGTTCAGCGCCTCGACCAGGCCGGTGACCAGATTGGTGGCGCCGGGCCCGAGGGTGCCGTCGCACACCCCCGGCCGGTTGGTGACCCGGGCATAGGCCTCGGCGGCAAAGGCGCCGCAGCGCTCGTCGTTGATCAGGAAGTGCCTGCAGGCCGAGCTGCGCCAGCGCATCGTAGAACGGCAACAGCTGAAAGCCGCCCATGCCGAACATCGGCCCGACCTCGGCGAGCCGCAGCATCTCGGCCATGCGCGCGGCCGCCGTTCATGCGGCCGGAAGGGCGGTTGCTCGGACGGTTGGCTTCGCTCATAGGTGCTTCTCCCGGTCGTGGGCTTCCGCGGCGGCGCGGCGAACGGCGGCGACAAACTCGCGCGCGCTGGTCCCCGGCGCGATGCCGAGCGCCGCGGCATGCGCATTGACGCGGGACACGATACCATCCTCATAGGTCGAGCGCGCGTCGCCGATGCGCGCGCTTGCCGCGGCGACCGTGGCGGCGGCGATGCCGCGCCTGTCGAGCGCCGGGAGCCGGGTCACGCCCGGCATCGTCGATGCCGATCCCGGCGTCGTTGAAGAGCGCCGCCAACGCGTCGTATTTGAGCGCCGCCGCCGGCTGCCCGCCCAACAACCCGCCATGCGAGCCGGTGACGACGATCGTGCCGACATGCTCGGGGCCGACTGCCGAAGCGGAATCGAGCGCCCAGACCGCCGGTGGCTCGGCGACCAGCAGAAACGCCGATTCGAGCGCGGGCGGCGGTTCTCGCCCGCCCGCCGCGGCGTGCGCCAGCGCACGGGCAGCCTCGCGGCAGGAGAGGCCGGCTCGGCAGCCGAGCGCGGCAGCCGCAGGATTTGCGTGGGTGACGACGCCGCGCGCCATCATGTCGGCGCCGTCGCCGATGCGCGCGGTCATGTGGCCGACCGCGGCGGCCGGGATGCCGAGCTGCGCAAGATAGTGAAGCCCGGCGATCCCAGCGCTGTCGCGCCCGATCCCGGCGTCATTGAAGATTGCCGCCGCCACGCCGAGCTTCGCCGCGACATAGGCCGCATAGACGCCGCCGTGCGAGCCGTTGACGACGACGGCGGCATTGGCTTCGCGGCCGACGCGGGTAATGCTGTCGGCAGTGACGATCGGCGCGGGCGTGGAGGCCATGACATCGTCTCCCGCAATGGCGGCTCGCCGCATCATGGCGTAGTGGCCAGGGCCGGCAGCGCGCGTTGTGCGCCGAGGCGGCGCAAGAGGAACAGGCCCGTCAGAGTAATCGGGGCGAGGTGGCCGAAGGCAACACCCCAACCCGGGGAGCTTCCCACCAAGTCGAGCGCCAGCCCGACGCCGAGCGGGCCGATGAAACCGCCGGCATAGCCGCACATGCTGTGCAGGCCCATCGTGGCGCCGCGCAATTCCTTGTCAGCCGCCTGCACCGTGCCGGCCGTCAAGGCCGAGCTGTCAAAGTAGATCGCCGCGTTCCACAGCACGACGAGCACGGCGGCGAACACCGCCGGCGCGCTCGCGCTCCATCCTGTGAGCAGTGACAAGGCAGCGGCGGCGCACATCGCAACGGTGACGACGCGCCCGCGGCCCCATCGTTGCGCCGTCTCGTTTCCGGTGATCGAGACGGCGATGCCGGCGAGACCCGCTACGGTAAAGAGCATCGTCGGGTCAGGCAGCCATGACGGCGCTCCCTGGGTGGCGCAAACCGTGGCGAGAAACGTCACTCCCCAGGCGCGCAGCGCGGACAATTCCCAGGTGTGGACGGTATAGCCGATGATCCAGCCCATGGCGGCGTGGTTGCGCAGCACCGGCCGGAAATCGAGCAGCCGTCGCGAAGACGCGGTCGTCGCCGAGGCCGGGAACGCCGAGGGCATGACAGTAGCGGCGATCAGAACGGCGCCCAACGCGGTCGCCCCGCCGAGGAGAAATGACGCCGAGGGACCCGCCCAATTGCCGACCAAGCCGGCAATCGCAAAGGAGGCCGCGCCGGATATCCCGACGCCGGCCGCGTGCCACGACACGGCGCGCGACTGCGCCGCTCCCTCGAGCGGGTCGGCGATCGCCTTGAGGCCCGGCATATAGGTCCCGGCCCAGCCGATGCCGGCGAGCAAGCGGAGCAGCAGCGCCGACCAGAACCCGTCGGCAAGCAGCGCAAACCCGAAATGCGACAGCGCCGTTAGGCCGGTGCCGAGCATATAGACGCGCCGCACTGGCACCCGGTCGGTCAAGGCGACAAGCAGCGGGACCATCACCACATAGGCGGCGAAGAAGATGCCGACCAGCCAGCCGGCTTCGGTTTTCGATAGGTCCCACCGCGCGATGTAGCCCGGGAGCAGCGCCGGCAGGGCGAAGGCCCCGATCTGCGCCAGCATCTGCGCGGCGACGATCGCCTTCGCATAAAATCGAGTACCGGGCGGGCGGCGCCATGATTTATGCCGGCACAGGCGCCGCCGCCGGCCGTGCCTTCAACATCAGCAGCGCGAAAAACGCGCTCAGGCTGAGGCCGGCCGAGATCGCCAGCACCCCAACGCCCATGTGATCCATCAACAGACCGAAGAGGAGCGGCGAAGCCGCCTGGGTGGCACGCGCCGGCGCGCCGAGGATCCCGCTGCGCAGGCCGTAGCCGATCGGCCCGAAGATCGCCAATGGCACGGTCCCCTTGGCGATCGTCAAAAGACCGTTGCCCGCACCATGCAACACCGCAAAAGCGGTAATGGCGCCGGGTCCGAGCAGCCCCAGAATAACTGCCCCGATCGGATGCAGCACCGCGGCCAGACGCGCTGACACCAGTGGATGCACCATGCGCAGCGCTCCGAATTCCACGAGCCGCGCCGCCACCTGCGCCGGCCCGACGAGGGCGGCGGCGGCAATCGCCGCCGTCGTGCTGGCGCCGGCGATTTCGAGGAGGCGCGGCAGATGCGCCGCCATGGCGCCGGTGACAAACCAGGTCGCCGCAAACACGAAGGCGAGGATGGCCATAGCACCACGCGGCGCCGGCGAAATCTCCCCAGCCGTTTCCGGAGCACGGGCCGGGGGCGGCGCACGCGGGATCAGCAACCGGTTCAACGGCAGCCCGATCACGATATGCAACGCGGCCCAGATGAGGCAGGCCGCGCGCCAGCCGAATTGCGCATCGAGAAACGCCGATAGCGGCCATCCGACAGTGCTCGCAAAACCGGCGATCAGGGTGATGCCCGTGATCGGTCCGCGCGCGGCCCGGCCATAGAGGCCGGTGAGGGTGGCGAAGGCCGGGTCATAAAGGCCCATCGCCATGCCGACACCGAGCGCAATCCAGGCGATCGCCAGAGTAACAAACCCCTGCGCGAAACCGAGCAGGACGAGCCCTGTCGCCAGCACCAGATTGGAAAGCGCCAGCACGCCGCGACCGCCGCGATTATCGATCGCACGGCCGACGGAAGGGCCCAGCACGGCCGACAGCAGCAGTGCGCCCGAGAAGAAGGCCGAATACAATGGTGCGCGACAGCCCGAGACCGTGCGCAATCGGGTCAGCCAGGATCGCCGGTAAGTAATAGCTCGATCCCCAGGCGAGCGTCTGCGTTGTCCCAAGGACGCCGACCACCACGGAGCGGTTTCATCCTGCGCCCTCGGCGCTGCCCGCATCGAGCGACCGTTCGACAATCACGCAGTCACGCCAGACGCCATCCAATTTCCCATGCCGGCGATGGATGCCGATTTCTTCGAAACCGAGCCCCTTCAAAAGGGCGCGGCTTGCAATGTTCTCCGGAAACACCCGGCTGGTGAGCTTGTGCAAGCCGGCGTCGGCAGCGGCCTCAATCAGCGCGGCGAGGACCGACCTTCCCGCGCCCCGCGCCGCGAGAATCCCGTGCTTACATAGACCGAGAATTCGCCGATGCCGGCATAGCAAGGCCGCGCGCTATAGGGAAATGAAGCGGCAAACGCGACGAGCTCCGTTTTCTCGGTTTCGGCAACGATCGACAAGCTGCTGCCCGGTCGAACCACCCGGCAATTTGTCCGGCCGAGCGCGGCTCGGTCTCGAAGGTGGCGATTCGATCGGCAATGCCTTCGTTGTAGATCGCCGCAATCGTCGCCGCATCGGCGAGCGTTGCCGCACGCGTGCTCAATTCGGTTGCGTCGGCCATCGATGGTCGGCTGCGCCTAGAGGGTCTGCGTGTGCACGTACCAGCCGCGGGTGCGCAACACGATCCGCACCACCGAGAGCATGACCGGCACTTCGACCAGCACGCCGACCACGGTCGCAAGCGCCGCGCCGGATTGAAAGCCGAACAGCGCGATCGCGGCGGCGACCGCGAGCTCGAAGAAATTCGATGCGCCGATCAAAGCCGACGGGCAGGCGACATTGTGCGGCACGCCGAGGGCTCGGTTGAGCCCGTAAGCGATCCCGGCATTGAGGTAGACCTGAATGATGATCGGTACTGCCAGCAGCGCGATGATCAGCGGCTGCTTGACGATCTGCTCGCCTTGGAATCCGAAGAGCAGCACCAATGTCGCCAAGAGCGCGATCAGCGAGATCGGCTGCAAGCCCCGCAGGGTGCGGGCGAGCGTCGTCTCTCCGCCCTGAGCCAGCAACGATCGCCGCCACAGCTGAGCGGCAATCACCGGCACGACAATGTAGAGGACGACGGAGAGGAGCAGCGTCGTCCATGGCACCGTGATCGACGACAGGCCAAGCAGCAATGCCACGATCGGGGCAAACGCAAACACCATGATGGTGTCGTTGAGCGCGACCTGGCTCAGCGTGAAGTTCGGGTCGCCATCGGTCAGGTTGGACCAGACAAACACCATCGCCGTGCAGGGGGCAGCGGCGAGGATAATGAGGCCGGCGATGTAGCTGTCGATCTGCCCCGCCGGCAGCAACGGCCGAAACAGCCAGCCGATAAACACCCAGCCGAGCAATGCCATGCTGAAGGGCTTGACCAGCCAGTTGATGCCGACGGTCACGGCGATGCCGCGCCATTGCTCGGCTACCCGGTGCAATGCGCCAAAATCGACCTTGAGCAGCATCGGCACGATCATCAGCCAGATCAGCACCGCGACCGGGATATTGACCTCGGCCACGGTCATGCGGCCGAGCGCCTGGAAGGGCGCCGGCAGCACCCGGCCGAGCACGATGCCGGCAAGGATGCAGAGCGCAACCCAGAGCGTCAGATAGCGCTCAAAGGTGCCGAGCGCCGGCGCCGCGCGGCGCCGGCCGGTTTCAGTGACAGATGTCATGATAGCTCCGGTCTCGGGGCCGCACCGTGGCGGCCGATGTCATCGACGTTGCGTTTGATTGCCAGGCGGTCGAGCTTCTCGATCGGCAGCGCGACAAGAAGCTTGATGCGGTTTTCGAGCGTGACATGCGCCTCGCGGAAAGCTTTCCGCCGGTCGGTGTCCGTGCCCTGCACGGCAGCCGGGTCCGGCACGCCCCAATGGGCGGTGACCGGATTGCCCGGCCAGACCGGACAGACTTCGCCGGCGGCCTGATCGCAGACCGTAAAGACGAAATCCATGACCGGCGCGCCGGGACGGGCGAATTCGTTCCAGCTTTTGCTGCGCAGCCTGCCGGTCGGCAGATGCAGCTTTTCGAGCAGGTCGAGAGCTATGGGATGGACCGCCCCTTTCGGAAAGCTGCCGGCGCTATGGCCTTTGAACCGCCCCTTGCCCCAATGCTCGATCAGCACTTCGGCCAGAATGCTTCTGGCCGAATTGCCGGTGCAGAGAAAGAGGACGTTGTAGATCCTTTCATCCACGGCTTGCCCCGTCCCCGCCGGGCTTGCGCGCTTCGACGGTCGCGGAGGCGACGAAATTCTCGATGCCGCGGCCGGGCGCCCAAGTTGCGACCAGCTCGCGGCTCTCCGCCCGGGGCGTGACCCGCACATCGATAAAGCCAGCCTGCGCGAGCCAGGTCTCGATCCGTTCGACCGGGGCCGCACCGGCAATGCAGCCGCATAAGAGGGCCGTATCCGTTTGCAGCTCGGGCGGCAGCGGCGCAGTGTTGACGACATCGGAGATCGCGAGGCGGCCGCCTGGCTTCAGCACGCGGAATGACTTCGCGGAACACCTGCGCCTTGTCCGGCACCAGGTTGATCACGCAGTTGGACAGGATGGCGTCCGCGGTGTTGTCGGCGACCGGCAGATGTTCGAGCTCGCCCAGGCGAAATTCGACATTGTCGGCGCTGATCCTGGCGGCGTTTTCGCGCGCCTTTTTCAGCATCTCGTGGGTCATGTCGACGCCGATCACGCGTCCGGCCGGGCCTACTTGCCTCGCGGCCAGAAAACAGTCGAAGCCGGCGCCGCTGCCGAGATCGACCACCACCTCGCCGGGCTTCAGGGCTGCGATCGCCTGCGGGTTGCCGCAGCCAAGCCCGAGATTCGCGCCGTCGGGTACCGCGGCGAGTTCGGCGGCCGAATAGCCCATCTGCCGCGACTTGTCCGCCGCCGTGCCGGGTGCTGCGTCTCCGCAACAGGAGCTGGCCGGGGCACAGCAGCTCACGTCGCCTGCCGCCTCCGCAATGCCGCCATAGCGAGCGCGCACCATCTCCTTGATCCGAGCGGCTTCCATTCCCGTCTCCATCAACTCGTCATCAGGACAGCTAACGTGTGCAGCATGCGCTCTGCGGTACCGGTTCAGGCGCCGCTTGCCGGATTGCTTCGGGTTCGCAGCAGGCCGGTGCGCAACAGGCTGCTTCGCTGACCTCTTTCAGCTTGGCCAGCGAACCTTCGCCATAGACCGTGCTTTCGCCGTAGGTGAGGAAGGTTTCCCACGGCACCCCCTGCGGGTCGGCGATCCATTGCTTGTCGGATTTGGCGTAGCAGCAGGTAGTTGCCTTGGCTTCGACGATCGGGCGCTCGGCGCGTGCCAGCCGGTCATAGACCTCGGCGAGCTCGGCTTCGTCCTCGGCCTGGATGCCGAGATGCGAGATTCCGGCCGTGCGGCCGGGGCGGGTGCTGATCGCAAAATTGACGCGGGGATCCTCCAGCATCCATTTCACGTAATCGTCCTTGACGACGGTCGGCTCGGCCGCGAACAGCGTCGAATAAAACCGGGTCGACTGGGCCAGGTCGTCAACAGACACGTGCACGTGCAGGCGCTTCATCGCTCTCTCCTGTCGCAAAGGCATCGGCGGGATTGCAGGCGGGCACGCAGGACGCGCCACGGCCGCAGCAATTTTCGGTGAGGTAGGCGAGTAGCTCATTCATCGCGCCGTACTCGGCCGAATAGATCAGCTGCCGGCTCAGCCGTCGCTGAGTGATCAGGCCGGCATGGACGAGCTGTGCCAGATGAAACGACAGCGACGACGGCGCGACGCCCAGGCGATCCGCGATGACGCCGGCCGGGAGACCCTCCGGGCCGCAGGTCACCAGCATCCGGAACAGCGCCAGCCTCGTCTCCTGAGCGAGCGCCCCAAGCGCCGCAATAGCACGTTTCTGGTCCATCGCCCTGGTTTCTGTATTTCGACAAGAATTAAAATTAGGTTTGGGAAGGGGACGATTTCAAGCGATATTTCGTGAATTGTCGAAAACAGGTTTGGCCTCAGCGGAAGCTGGGACCAGCACCGTGCGGCATGCTCGGAGCAGCCGGGAACCCAAGCATCGGCAAACAAATCGCGGATGTGCTCTCGAGGAACTCTGAATCCGGCCTGGCCCGAACGAGCTGCTCCGCAACCGTTCCGAGAAATTCGCTGCAGACCCGCTGCAGGAGCAGTAAGGCCGCCGCGGTCCCTCAACGCCCAGTTGCACGCTCCGGAAAGCCGAGCGTCCGCCGCGGATCGCGGCCCTTAAGAGTGAACGGGGACGTTCCGCCCGGCTAATTCACCTCGACCGGAGGCGTAAAGATGTACCCGGTACCGCGCACCGTCTTGATCATCGTCGGCCGCTGCGGGTCATCCTCCAGCTTGCGCCGCAGGCGCCCCACCTGGACATCGATTGTCCGGTCGAAGGGGCCCGCTTCGCGATTGCGCGCGAGGTCAAGCAGCCGGTCGCGGGTCAATACCTGGTTGGCATTGTTGACAAACGCTGCGAGAAGGTCGAACTCGCCGGTCGTCAGCCGAACCTCCTTTCCCGACGGAGAGTACAGCTCCCGGCTCGACAAATCGAGGTTCCAGCCCGCGAATCTGCGCCTTCGAGCGGGGCGGGACCGAGTGCTTTTCGATGGTGCGGCTCGAGGCCCGGCGCAGCACGCTCTTCACCCTGGCCAACAGCTCGCGCAGGTGGAACGGTTTCGGCAGGTAGTCGTCCGCGCCCATCTCCAAGCCGATGATGCGGTCGACGATTTCGCCGCGCCCGGTCAGGATGATGATACCGACGCTGGATTCCTGGCGCAGCGATCGAGCCAGGGTCAGCCCGTCCTCTCCGGGCAGCATCAAATCGAGGATTACGAGGTCGACCGGCGATTGCGCCATGACCTTGCGCATCCCGGAGCCGTCTTGCGCCGTCGAGACCCGGTAACCCTCGCCGGAAAGATACTCCTGGACGAGATCGCAGATCTCGCGCTGATCGTCGACAATCAGGATGTGACCGTTGTCATTCATGCCGGCCAACTTCGGCTACCCCTCATCGCGGTCCGGCCCGACCGGGAGCTGTGGTGCAGGCCGGGAGCACCCTCGCGGGCCTCCATACATATAGTTACAAAATCTTACAGAAAACGGGTTCCGGTGACATCATCGGATTACGCCTCGATCCTAAACTCGGTTGCGTTCAGATCGGTCGCTTGGCTGATGATCGGAAACGAGAGGAGTGGCTGTGCCTGACACTCAACGGGACATTGAGGCCGAAATTCCGCGTCTTCGGCGGTATGCGCGCGCGCTGACGCGCGATGTGGTCACTGCCGATGATCTCGTCCAGGACTGCCTGACCCGGGCGCTGGGTAAATTGCACCTGTGGCAGGAGGGAACGGATCTCAGAGCGTGGCTCTTTACGATCCTCCACAATCAATATGTGAACCACATCCGGCGGTCGGTGCGGGAAGGGGCTGCCGTGGCGTTCAATGAAAGCGAGCCGTTGCTTAGCCGCGCGCCGCAGCAAGCCAAACGGCTCGAGCTGCGCGACTTGGAACGCGCAGTCGCCAAGCTGCCGGCGGAACAGCGCTCGGTGGTGTTGCTCGTCGGCCTCGAGGGGATGCAGTACGAGGAGGTCGCCGCGGTGCTCGGGGTCCCGGTCGGAACGGTTCGCTCGCGGCTTTCGCGCGGACGGGAGGCGCTGCGCAGGCTCACCGGGGCAGACCCCGACCGCGGCCCGGGGAGCGCGCCGGACAGGCCGACAATTGCATCCGGCCCGCGTTGTCAAGGGATAGCTCCCCGCTCGGAGATCGAAGTGGATCGCGCGCGTCTGCGGATGCCGAAGCGTGCCGGGCGGCTTGGCGAGAAATCACAAAGCCTCGATGCAGCATGAGATTGACGGCGAGCTGCGATTTCGGAAATTGCGCGTCGGGAGGAACCTTTCCAGCGATAGGCCGTTTGACAGCTAGGCGAGCCGCCGGACGCTCGCCGGCTTTCCGCAGTCCGGCTTGGCAAAGTCTCCCTGTCGCGGGTTTGCCACCCGCAGCCTTGCCGGTGTCGATGCAATCGACGCCGGCTTTTTTTCGGCCGGCTGCGCCGCTCGGAACCCGACGGGGAATGGAATTCGCAGTGACGAATTCGCAGTAGAGAGTGGGCAGAAGCAGGAAAATCGATGATGCTCGGACGTCATGTTTATCGCGTTCATCCCTCCGGAGACGGCTGGATCGTGACGAAGGAGGGTGAGGAGCCTTCGCGGGGCGAATTTGCTAGCCGTGAGGAGGCGATCGCCGCAGCTGTACGCGCGGCCGAGTTCGACGAGCCGGCAAAAGTCATGATCGAAAATGGTGACGGCACGATCGCCAACGAGTGGCTATTCGGCGCCGATCCGGTCGAGGAGCTCAGCACCTGAGCGGCAGGGGCGCGCCGTCGCGCCTGCCGGGGATGCGTCAAAGTAAGGCGATGTCGTTACCCGTTTCGCCCGCGCTGCACGTGCCGCTCTGCATTTCTACGAAACACCTGGTCCGCGAGCTGCTTCTGCTGGTCGGGCATCGCGCTGTAGAGGTTCTCGAAAGCCGGGATCAGCTTTTGCAGGCGTTGCGTGTGCTCTTCGGCGATCTGCTCATAAGAGTGCATGTTCTGGACCGCGTTCATTTTCGGAAACTGCTGAGCCCGCTGCATGAAAGCCTGGTCCATGTCGCGGGCGTTTTCGCGCATCACTTGGGCGAATTGATCCCACTGCGCTTGCTGCGCCGGTGTGATGCTGCAATTGCGCGTGCAGCTCCTTGATCCGTTGCTCGACGCGCTCCTGTGCGTTCTTGCCTGCTGCCGGGTGGGCCGCCATCGGCGACGCGGCCGCGACGGGCGGGGGAGGTGCGGCGCTGCGTGCAGCGGGGCTTTGGCCTTGTGACGATTGCGCCAGCGCAGCGACCGGAAGCGACAGCAGCGCTGCCAGTCGCAAGTGTGAGCGAACGGTTCGGCATAATCCGAGTTCATCAGCGTGTTCCCGAGCGGACGTGTACCAGTCAGCGTTTAGTAGCCATAGTAGACGGGTGGCGGCGCTAGCTGTAATAGGCGGGCGGCGGGGCGTAATACCCGGAGGCGCCCCGTAATAGACCGGGATGACCGTTATAATACCCGCCGCTCGACGCGATCGCGGCGCCGAGGCCGAGCCCCACCAGCCCGCCGATGATCGCCCCGCCGGCGGCATTGCCGCGATTATGGTGATGGTAATGCCCGTGCCCGTGCCATCGCTCCGCATGAGCAGCGGCGCTGATCGCCAAGCTGCCATCAGCGCCGCAGCGCCCAGAAAGCTTGCGCGAGAAACCATGATCCACTCCCTCAAAAGTCTATAAGGCCAACAACGGCGCACGGAGCAGGGTTCCGCCCACAAACGGTTGCCGAGTAGGCAGTCCGATCCTCACCAACTTCCGGTTTTCGGGATGTTCGGTCTTGCCGGCCCCGCGCAGGCTCACAGAAGGCGGGATCAGCGCCGCAGCGACTCGGCGGCCCTCGGCGACGAGCACGTTATAGGTGCGGCACGCGGCCCCGGTGTCCATCGGCTCGAGCGCGATCCCCGTCGCCCGCAAACCGAGCGCAGCGCGCACGGCGGTGCGGCCTATCGCTCGCCCGAGCCCGAGCAGCAGGATTTGGACCCCGCCATGCTCGACGACCGGCGTCAGAGCTCTTCCAGCTGACCGCCGACGGCGCTTCGTGGCGGCCCACGGGAGCGTCCAGTCGGGGAAGACGAGAACCGGGCCGCGGTGAATGACCCGGTAACCCGAAACCCGCTCGGCGCGTAGCGCTCGATCACTTGCCGGCCGGCCGGGACGAGCGGTGTAAGGTCCATTGGGGTCCGACGCCCGTCTAAGGTGCAGGCGCTCCGGGCGCACCGGCTTGCGACCGCCTCGCTCGATCGCGTGATCGCGGCGCGGTTCGGCCGGACGTAGTAGAGGATCGGCGCCGCTATGAAGAGCGACGAATAGGTCCCGATCACGATACCCCACAGCATCGCGATGCTGAACCCGCGAGCACCTGGCCGCCGAGAAACAGCAGCGACAGGACGGCGAGCGCGACCGTGCTGACGGTCAGTATGGTGCGCGACAAGGTCTCGTTCAGCGCGAGGTTGATCAGGTCGCGGAACGGCATTCTCGGATATTTGCGCAGCGATTCGCGGACGCGGTCGTAGATCACCACAGTGTCGTTGACCGAATACCCGCGATCGTCAGGATCGCCGCCAGCGTGGTCAGGTTGAACTCGAGCTGAAATAGCGCAAAGAGCCCGACCGTGGTGACGACGTCGTGCAGGGTCGAGATCATCCCGCCGACGCCGAACTGCCACTCGAAGCGAAACCAGATATAGGCGGCGATCGCGAAGAGAGCGAGAACGGTTGCGATCACCCCTGCGCGGATCAGCTCGCTGCCGACGCTCGGGCCGACCACCTCGATCCGCCGATAATCGAAACCCGGGCCGAGCGCGTCGCGAGCCAGCTTGACTACCTGCTCCTGCGCGGCATCGCCGCCGGGTTGGCGGGGCAGTCGGATCAGCACGTCGGTCGCCGGGCCGAAACCCTGCAACGAGGCCTCGCCGATGTGCAGCGCGTCGAGCTTTTGCCGCATCTCGGCGAGATTGGCCGGCCCGGCTGGTCGACGCGAACCTCGATCAAGGTGCCGCCGATGAAGTCGATCCCGTAATTGAGCCCAACAGTCGGGAATAGGACGATCGACGACACGGTGAGCAGCACCGACAGCGCAAAGCCGAGCTTGTGCCAGCTCATGAAGTCGATCTTCGGCGTGCGCCGAATGACGATCAGCGGTCTCATTTAGAGTTGGTTCATCGCAGATGGCGGCCGGATCAGATCGGGATCGCTCGCGGTTTCGACTGGCGCAGCCAAGTGACGATCAACAGCCGGGTTACCAGGATCGCCGAAAACAGCGAAGTCAATACGCCGATGCTCAAGCGTCACGGCAAATCCCTTCACCGGGCCGGAGCCGAGCCAGAACATCAACGCGCCGGCGACGAGGGTCGTGATATGGCTGTCGAGGATCGTGCCGAAGGCCCGCTTGAAGCCGGCATCGAGCGCGGACAGCATCGTGCGGCCGGCTCGTACCTCTTCGCGAATGCGCTCGTAGATCAGGACATTCGCGTCGACCGCCATGCCCATCGTCAGCGCGATCCCGGCGATCCCCGGCAGGGTCAAGGTGGCGCCGAGCAGCGACAGGCTGCCGAGCATCAGGCACAGGTTGAAGATCAGCGCGATATCGGCAAAGACGCCGAACAGCCCGTAAAACAGGATCATAAAGACGACGACCAGGACCACCCCGACGATGCTGGCGACGGCTCCGGCATGGATCGAATCGGCTCCGAGATCGGGGCCCACCGGTGCGCTCTTCGAGCACCGTGATCGGCGCCGGCAAGGCGCCCGCGCGCAGCAAGAGCGCAAGGTCGCTTGCCGACTGCACCGTAAAGCTGCCCGAGATGATGCCGCTGCCGCCGAGAATGGGCTCCCGGATCACCGGAGCGCTGATCACCTTGTTGTCGAGCACGATCGCAAAGGGCTTGCCGACATTCTCGCGGGTCGCGTCGCCAAA
This sequence comes from uncultured Alphaproteobacteria bacterium, assembly GCA_963836845.1. Classification (GTDB taxonomy): domain Bacteria; phylum Pseudomonadota; class Alphaproteobacteria; order ATCC43930; family CGMCC-115725; genus AP-15. The sequence goes on from CAWILK010000019.1 coordinate 43,982, forward strand.
CCGCTTTGGCGCCTGCGGAGTCGAAGCGGAAGCTGACCACCGGCTCGTTGTTCTGAAAGGTCGGCTGAGCGTCGACCAGGGTATCGCCGCCGACCATCACCCGCTTGCGCACGACATAGGCGGGCGGCGCCCGGATTGGGCGCCGCGCCCCTCTTCGGCCGGGAGGATTTCATCGCCGGGCGGCAATCGGCCGCGCCGCGCATCCTCCAGCGAGACGCTGGTGTCGACCAGCTGGAAGGTCAGCTTGGCGGTCTTGCCGAGCAGCGCCTTGACATGCTCGGGATTGTCGACCCCGGGCAATTGCACGAGGATGCGGTCGGACCCCTCGCGCTGGATCGTCGGCTCCTTGGTTCCGGTCTCGTCGATGCGCCGGCGGATGATCTCGATCGATTGCTCGACCGCCTGGCGGCGCCGCGCCTCGCTCGCGGCGGTGCCGAAGCGCATCGTGCCCGATCCGTCGGCGGCGATCTCGACGGCGAGGTCGGGATCGATCTTGCGCAGCGCTTGACGCGCGGCTTCGATGCGGTCGGGCTCGCGGATCGTAAAGGTGATCGCGTCGCCTTCGACGTTGAGGCCGGTGTAGCCGATATTGCCGTCGCGCAGCGCGTTGCGCACATTGTCGACGAGCGCATTGAGCCGGTCGCGCTGCGCCGCGGCCACGTCGACCTGGAGCAGCAGGTAGGAGCCGCCGCGCAAATCGAGCCCGAGCGCCACCTGCTTGTGCGGCAGCCAGCTCGGCAGCCGGGCAAGGAAGGACGGGCTGAACAGGTTTGGCAGCGACAGCAGCACGCCGAGCGCGCACACCGCGCAGATCAGCGTGATCTTCCAGTTCTCGAAATAAAGCATCGCCTCATTGCCTGGGCGGAAACAAGTTCTGATGTCTCGGCAAAATGCCCCCCTTTTCGCGAGCCCTTTCCGCTCTCCGCCCGCTTGCGGGGGGAGAGGGAGGGGCCCAGCCCGATGGGCTGGGAGGGTGAGGCGGGTCGCACCGCTGTTCGGAACGCGGGGCTACGCCTGCCTCACCCCGACCCTCTCCGCCCCCAAGGGCGGAAAGGGGGATATTCGGCGGCCGGGTCACTCCTTTGTCCCCGCTTTCACCCGCGCGTCGTCCTTCTGCCGGGCGGCCTCGCGGGCGGCGCCGGCGTCGGGCTTGGCGAGGACGCTGGTGATCGTGCTGCGCAGCACGCGGACCCGCACCCCGTCGGCGATGTCGACGATGACCTCCTCCGGGTTGTCGACCCGGGCGACGGTCCCGATGATCCCGCCCCCAGTCACCACCCGGTCGCCGCGCCGCAACGCGTCGAGCATCGTCCTGTGATCCTTGGCCTTGCGCTGCTGCGGGCGAATCAGCAGAAAATAGAACACTACAAAGATCAGGATCAGCGGCAGAAACTGGACCAGCGCGCTCTGATCGAACATGCCCGTCCCTTGGGCATATGCCGTTGAAATCCACATAGGTGCTGCGCCTCGAAATCACGCGCCGCGGAGGAGTGCGCGGCTCTGCCGTCGCCGTCATATGGTGGGCGGCGCCGGGCAAGCAAATTCGTACGCGATGCCCGGTTAAAGAGCAATGCTCGGGTCGGAAGCGCTGTGCTAGCGTCCGCCGCCTCGTTCCGGCTTTTGAAATTTGACTTGCCGATGCCCGATCCTGATTTGCTGCCGCTCCTCCACCGCATCGCCGACGCGCTGGAACGCCTTGCCCCGGCCGAAGCGCCTGCCACGGACCTCGACACCGCCGATGCTTTCGTGTGGCACGCCGACGCCGGCTGGCTCGAGCCGGTGCACCAGGTCAACCGCATCGAGATCGGGCTGCTGCGCGGCATCGACCGGGTCCGCGACATTCTGCTCGAGAACACACGGCGGTTCGCCGCCGGATTGCCGGCCAACAATGTCCTGCTCTGGGGGGCGCGCGGCACCGGCAAGAGCTCGCTCGTCAAGGCCGCGCATGCCGCCGTCAACAAAGAGCGGCCGCATGCCCTCGCCCTCGTCGAAATTCACCGCGAAGATATTCCGACATTGCCCCGATTGCTGTCGCGGGTGCGGTCGAGCTCGCGGCGTTGCTTGCTGTTTTGCGACGATCTCTCCTTCGACCATGAAGATGCGAGCTACAAATCATTGAAGGCGGTGCTCGAGGGCGGCATCGAGGGGCGGCCGGCAAACGTCGTGCTCTATGCGACCTCGAACCGCCGCCACCTGATGCCGCGCGACATGATCGATAACGAGCGCTCGACCGCGATCAACCCGGCCGAAGCCGTCGAGGAGCGCGTCTCGATGTCCGACCGCTTCGGGCTGTGGCTAGGCTTCCACAGCCTCGACCAGGAAACCTACCTCGCGATTGTCCGCGGCTATGCCGAACGTTACGGGCTCGAATTGCCGGGCGCTCAGCTCACCGCGGAAGCGAGCGAATGGTCGATCACCCGCGGGTCGCGCTCGGGCCGCGTCGCCTGGCAATTCGTCCAGGACCTCGCCGGCCGCCTCGGCAAGCCGCTCGGGTGATCGCCGGCCGCCGGCAGTGCGGGAGCACCTCTTGCGCTCCGCCAGCTCTACGAATTGCTTCCGGAATTCTGCGGGTTTGGCTTAGAACGCCGGGGCGCGCACGGGCTAAGAATGGTGGACGACATGAGCGCCGAGGAAATGCCAGCGGAAATGACGGACGGCTTTCACCTGGTGGTGGAGGCTCTGAAGCTGAACGGGGTCGACACGATCTATGGGGTGGCCGGCATCCCGATCACCGATTTGCTGCGGTTGGCGCAGGCCGAAGGGATCCGTTACCTCGGCTTTCGGCACGAGCAGTCGGCCGGGAACGCGGCCGCGATCGCCGGGTATCTGACCCAGAAGCCGGGCATCTGCATGACCGTCTCGGCCCCCGGCTTCCTGAACGGGATGGTCGCCTTGGCCAACGCCACGACGAACTGCTTCCCGATGATCATGATCAGCGGGTCGAGCGATCGGGCGGTCGTCGATCTCGAGCAGGGTGATTACGAAGAGATGGACCAGCTGGCCGCCGCGCGGCCCTATGCCAAGGCGGCCTACCGGATCAACCGCCCGCAGGATATCGGCATCGGCATCGCCCGGGCGATCCGCGCCGCCTCCTCGGGCCGACCGGGCGGCGTCTATCTCGACCTGACCGCCGAGGTGCTCGGCTCGGCTCTCGATATGGAGACGGCGAAGAAATCGCTGGTCAAGGTCGTCGATCCGGCGCCGCCGCAGCCTCCGGCGCCGAAAGCGGTGGCGCGCGCCATCGAGCTATTGGCGAAAGCCCAACGCCCCCTCGCGATCCTCGGCAAGGGCGCGGCCTATGCGCGGGCCGACGAGGAGATCCGGTCGTTTATCGAGACGACCGGCATGCCGTTCCTGCCGATGTCGATGGCCAAGGGCCTCTTGCCCGACGACCATCCGCAATCGGCCGCCGCCGCCCGCTCCTATGCGATCGGCAGCGCCGATGTCGTGATATTGGCCGGGGCGCGCCTCAATTGGCTGTTGTCGCACGGCCGGCCGCCGCTGTGGTCCGAGGGCACGCGGTTCGTCCAGGTCGACATCTCGCCGACCGAGATCGACAGCAACCGGGCGATCGCGGCACCGGTCGTCGGCGACATCAAGTCGGTGTTCGCGGCGTTCAATGCCGCGATCAAGCCGGGACAGGTCAGGCGCCAGGCGGCCTGGATGGACGAGATCGGCAAGCGCAAGCAGCAGAACATCGAGCGCATGGCGGCGCGGCTCAACGCCGATCCGAGCCCGATGAACTTTTCCCGCGCGTTGCGCGCCGTGCGCAATGCGCTCGCCACCCAGCCGGATGTCTACATCGTCAACGAAGGCGCCAACACGCTCGACTTTGGCCGCAACATCATCGACATGGATAAGCCCCGCCACCGGCTCGACAGCGGCACCTGGGGCGTCATGGGCATCGGCATGGGCTATGCGATCGGCGCGGCGGCGGTGACCGGCAAGCCCGTCGTCGCCATCGAGGGCGACAGCGCCTTCGGTTTCAGCGGCATGGAGATCGAGACGATCTGCCGCTACGAATTGCCGGTGACGACGGTCATCTTCAACAATAACGGCGTCTACCGCGGCGACCCGAAGGACAGGCCGTACTCGCCGACCGGCCTCCTCCGCGACGCGCGCTACGAGAAGATCATCGAGGCGTTCGGCGGGGCCGGCTACCACGTGACCGACACGCCGAGCCTCACCAAGGCGCTGAGCGAGGCGCTCGCGTCAGGCAAGCCGGCGCTGATCAACGCCGTGATCGACCCGACGGCCGGCACCGAGAGCGGGCATATCCAGAGCCTCAATCCGCGGAGCGCCGCGGCCCAGAAGCCCCCACCCTGACCCGCCCCGCTTGCTTGCGGGGGGAGGGAATCGGAACGGGTCAGGGAGCGATGAAACGGTCGATCTTGCGGTAGCGGAACCGCCACTGCCCCCCTTCCTTGGCCAGCTCGTCTCGGTAGGCCCCGCCCGAGCCGATTTTCGGCCCCTCCGGGCTGTTCTGGACGACAGTCCAGTTCGAGCGCACCCGGGCGCCGGCGCCGTCGAGCGTGATCGCGATGTTGGTCACCAGATGCACCGCGCGGGGCCGCTGGTCCCCCGCCCGGGCTCGGATATCGCGCGCCAATTCGGCGATCGGCCCGCGCCCGGTCGCCCTGCCGAACGCCGTGTCCCAGGTCCCGTCTTCGGTGAAGAGCGCCGCCATCTCGGCAAAGCGGCCGTCGTCCAGCCGAAAGCAGTACTCCGCCAGAACTTCCCTGATCGCGTCCTTTTCTTCGATCGCACTGAGCATGGGTGGGCTCCTGGTGTAGTGACATTGATATCACGCGCCTTGCAGCGCGGGCTCCGGGAAGGCGCTTGCCCGCCTCCTCGATTCGCGTTTCCGAGCCGCCGCGGAACCAAAATAGCCGGCCAGGGGCGGGCGTAAAATCGGGAACTGCTCAACCCCGGCGGGGCGGCGTTCGGCCGAGGATTTTGGCGCGAAAGCGGCCATTTCCAGGCGGGTTGCGAAGCGCTCCGGCGGCGGCCCCGCTTGCGGGTCCGGCGGAAAACCTTGTCCTGCGAATTCGAGAGCGCTAACGCCTGGGCTCGATGCTCAACCAAAAGTCGGCGTTGCATGCTTTGCTCGAACAGGCCTGACCGCCCGGATCGCGCTCGAATGCGCCCTCGCCTTCGAACCGTGGCGCAGCTGCTGCCGGTCCTTCTCCTCGCGGCCTGCGGCCCGCAGAGCGGATATGGCCCGGGGGGCCGGGTCGAATACGGCGCGGACGGGTGGAAGATGTTCGCGCCGACCCGCTATTACCCGCCGCCCGGCCCGCCCGGGGACCCCTGGGGCCCGTATATTCGGGAGGCGGCGGCCCGCTATCGCGTGCCCGACCAATGGGTGCGCGCGGTGATGCGGCAGGAATTGGGCGGCCAGGAGCAGGCCACCTCGCCGGTCGGGGCGATGGGGCTGATGCAGGTCATGCCCGCTACCTACGAGGAGTTGCGGATGCGGCACCGGCTCGGCGACGATCCGTACGACCCGCACAACAATATCCTGGCCGGTACCGCCTACATCCGGGAGATGTACGACAGGTACGGCGCACCCGGCTTCCTGGCGGCCTACAACGCCGGCCCCGACCGGGTCGACAATTACCTGGCCGGCAGGTCCGGCCTGCCCGACGAGACCGTGAACTACCTGGCCGCAATCACCCCCAACCTCGGCTCCGGCGTGCCGCGCTCCGGGCCCTTTGCGGTCTATGCCTCGGCCCGCTCCGGCCGGGGGAGCAGGCCCGCTCCGACGATCGCCAGCCTGGCTGCGGGATGCGACCTGAACGCAGCGTACAACCCGAGCCATCCCTGCACGACCCTGGAGCAGGCCGCAGCGCAGCCGGCGCCGGTCCAGACCGCGTCGGCGCCGCCGCTGGGCGCCAATGGCTGCGACCTGAACGCGGCCTTCGACCCGAACAACCCCTGCTCGGCATTGATCGAGGCCGCGGCGTCCCCGCCCGCCGAAGCACCCCAGCCCACGGAACCCACAGTCCAGCTGGCATCGGCGAGCGCTCGCAGCCTCCCGGTGCCGCGGCCGGCGGCCCGCCCGATCCCCGCGCCGACCCCGGCGGCGTTCCACCAGCCGGCGCCGCCGCCACGGCATCCGCCGAGCCGTTCGCCCGAGCCGCATGGGGAGTGGGCGATCCAGGTCGGCGCCTTCGCCAATCCGGGGCTCGCCCGCGCGGTGGCGGAATTGGCGCGCGCCCAGGCGCCGGACCAGCTCCGCTCCGCGACCTTGGCCCTGCAGCCGACCGCGCCGTTCGGCGGCAAGGTGCTCTATCGCGCCCGCCTCGCCCGCCTGTCGGCCGGCGCCGCGGCGAACGCCTGCACCCGGCTAAACCATCACCAGCTGCCTTGCGTCGTCGTCCCGCCCAACCGCTCTTGACCATAGCCCGACCGGGCCGGACCCGCCCCGCCTGCTTGTTCTTTCACAAGATCTGCAGGAGGCGATCCAGCGAAAGCCGCACGATCTCTCGCCTTTTGCCATGCGATGGCGATTGACCCGCGGGCGTGACGACCGCATCCTGGACAAGCCTTCGAGCCGTGGTCTGAAACCGGCTCCCTATCACCCGATTGCGGCTATTTTCCGTTCCTCGCATCCCTGGCTCGTGCCGCTGCTCGTCGGGCTCGGCGTCTATGCGGTCGCAATCGGGGCGGCGCGCGACGTTCTGAACGACGGCGATACGCTGTCGCACATCGTGATCGGCCGCTGGATCATCGAGCACCACGCGATCCCGTTCGCCGACCCGTTCTCCCATACCTTCCGCGGGCAGAGCTGGGTGCCGCACGAATGGCTGGCCGAGCTGATCCTTGCCGCGGCCTACGACCGGCTCGGCTGGGGCGGGGTCGTCGCCGTCTCGGGGGTTGCCGCCGCCCTCGCCTTTGCGCTGCTCGCCGGCGCATTGCAGCGCGCGCTCGGCCCGCGCCGCGCGGCGATCGGCGCGGCCTTGGCGTTCCTGCTGACCATACCGCACCTGCTCGCCCGCCCCCATGTGCTGGCCTTGCCGCTGCTGGTGGTGTGGACGGCCGGGCTGGTCCGGGCGCGCGACGAGGGCCGCGCGCCGTCGCCGGCGCTGCTGCCGGTCATCGTGCTGTGGTGCAATCTGCACGGCGGCTTTGTCGTCGGCCTGCTGTTTGCCGGGCTGCTCGCGGCCGAGGCGGTGCTGGCGGAACCGGCCGTTACGCGGTGGCGCACGATCCGCGGGTGGGGCATTTTTCTCGTGCTCGCCGCGCTCGCCGCGCTGATCTCGCCGAACGGGATCGAGCTCTACCTGCTGCCATGGCGCATGCTCGGCATGAGCTTTGCGACCTCGACCCTCTCCGAATGGCACAGCGCCGACTTTGGGCATTTCCAGCCGCTCGAGATTTGGATCGCGCTGGCAATTTTCGGCGGGCTGTCCTTGGGGCTGCGGCTGCCCTGGACACGGACCGCGATGCTCCTCCTGCTGCTCCATTTGGCGCTGAGCCATGTGCGCAATGCCGAGCTGCTGGGGATCATCGGCTCGCTGCTGGTCGCCGCCCCGCTCGCGGCGCAATTGCCGGGAGCGGAGCAGCCGGCGCCGAGCCCGGCGGGGGCCGGACGCCGCCGCCGAGGGGTGGCGGCCGCCACGGCGGCGGCCGGGGCCATCCTGCTGGTGTTCCTGTCGACCGCCATCGCGCTCGACCGGCGCGGCGTCGCGCCGCGCGGGAACGTCGCCCCGGCCGCCGCCGTCGAGGCCGCCCGCCGCGCCGGCCTCGACGGGCCGGTCCTCAATTCGATCCGGTTCGGCGGCTATCTGATGTTCGTCGGCATCCCGACCTTTATCGACGGCCGCGCCGACCTGTTCGGCGACGCCTTCCTGGCGCAGAACGCCGCGGCGGAGGCCGGGATCGACAATGCCTTGCCCGAATTGCTCGACCGCTACGCGGGTCACCTGGACCCTGCTCGAACCGCAGAGCGCCGCCGCGGGCTTGCTCGACCATCTGCCGGGGTGGGAGCGCGTCTATACCGACGCCGATGCGGTCGTGCACCGCCGGGCGCAGCGAAGTGAGGAGCCGAAATCCATGAGCCGTTGACACCGCTGGATCCCCGCTTTCGAGGCTGTGAGGAAATCCTGCGAACGCATGAATTCGTCATCCCCGCGAAAGAGGAGATCCAGGGCGAGCGGTTGAAATCCTGGGTTCCCGCTCTCGCGGGAACGACGGGGTAATATCATGAGGGCTCGATTTCGCGATTGGATTACAACCGCTTTCGCGGGAAATGACGGCTGAGCCGATTGCCGCGCTTATCGACCGCGAGTCGGCTCAGGCCAGTTCCCCGGGGACCGCCGCCGAGAACAGCACAAACCGACCGTGCGCGGTCAATGTGTCGATAAAGGCCGACGCCCGTTCGGCCGGAAGGTGTTCGGCCACCTCAAGGCTCTGAACCAGGTCGAAGCGTCGCCCGAGATCGATCCGCGACCCGAGATCCGCAGCACGGAATTCTTCTGCATCGATCATCAGGTTGCGTCGATCGACATAGGGGCCGTCTACGCCCAGCACGGCTGCGCCGGCTTTCCGCCAAACGCTCAGCCAAGCGCCCTGGCCGCACCCGAAATCGGCGACGCTGTCGATCGTCAACTGTGCCGTCAGTAAAGGGACAATATGTTCCGCTGACCGGATCGCGAACGAGGTCAGAAACCGATAAAAATTGACATCATATTCATGCAAGTTCTCACCATCCAATGCGAGCTTGTTTGACCTGCAGTCTAAACATTCTACTACCGATGAATTTGATCTTCAAATGCTCTGCGGACTGCGGCAGGAAACCCGGAGATGCAGATAGGAATGCCTCAAAAGCCCCGCAAACTCTCGCCTTTTGCCGTACGATGACGATTGACCAGGGGGCCTGACGGCCCGCATCCTGAAAAAGCATCAGCGCGTAGTCTGATAGCGGCTTCATCTCATCGGTTTGCTGCTATTTCCATTCCTCATAAGCCTTGGCTCGTGCCGCTGCTCGTCGGGTCGGCGTCTATGCGGTCGCAATCGGCCCGGGGCGATGATCTGAACGACGGTGACATCTACAGCCCATCGTTAGCGGCGGCCGGATTGTCGAGCACCGCGCGATCCCGTTGACGGACCTGTTCTCCCACACCTTTCGCCGGCAGCGTTGGGCAGCATGAATGGCTCGCCGATCTCGTTCTTGTCGCGGTCTACGACCGGCTCGGCTCGGCGCGAGTACCCTCATGCGGCGAGCCCTTGCCAAAATAACCCAAGATTACTCTCAATATTCGTGGCGTGGCGATTGCAAACCTATGCCGGGATTATTGTCACATTATATTTTCTGGCTTTTATTCATTACTATCGCATCGGTGCTTGGATCATCAGCAGCTCGGGAGCGCCGATTTACGCCGATTTCAGTACCTGCTGGGTTGCCGGTATACAGGCGCTCCACGGAAATATTTCGGCGCTTTACGACCCCACTGCGTTCCTCAAGATTCAGACCACCTTGCTCGGACCCCAACAGTTCCTATACCCAAATTGGCCGTATCCGCCCCTCTTCTCTTTGATAATGCTGCCATTTTCGCTTTTACCATATGCTTGGTCGTTCGTCGCCTGGACATCGATAACTTTGCTTGGCTTTCTGGCGACTATATATCTGATCGTCCGGCGAGTGGCCGCGATTACTCTGGTCGCAGCACTGCCATTCACGGCATGGAACATTCTGGCCGGGCAAAATGGTTTCCTGACGGCCTCGTTGCTCGGCGCATCGCTGGCCTTTCTGGAACGCCAACCCGTTCTGGCCGGCGTGTTCATGGGCCTTCTTACCTATAAGCCGCAATTCGGGATCCTGCTTCCGGTAGCCGTCATCGCTACCAAAAATTGGCACGCATTTGTGAGCGCTATAGTGACCATAGTTCTTTTGGTCGGCGCGTCCATCGCCGCGTTCGGTATTGCTGCCTGGGAAGCGTTCCCGCGGGGCCTGTCCCAGCAGTACGCGGTGGTCCTCATCGCCGGAGGGGTTCCCGACTCCGAAGCCAATTGGGGGTATTTGCAGACGGTGTACGGCTTCCTTCGCTTCCTCCACAGCGGTGCCCACTTGGCCTGGGTTGGGCACGCTATGGTCGCGTTATCTGTCGCAACGATCGTGTGGTTCGTTTGGCGCTCGGCGACACGTTTTTCGCTGAAGGCGGCGATATTGTCGACTGCTGCCCTCCTCGCATCGCCCTATGCGTTTGCCTACGATCTGGCGGCGACCGCGATCCCGGTCGCGTTTATGGCAAAAGATCAGATGCGTTATGGGGTGCTCAAGGGTGAACAGATGACTTTTCTTATGCTGTTCGGCGCAATCTTTGCGACTTCTCTTGGCGTTTAGGGATTCCCCCGATCGGACCCCCTTTGGAAGCCTTCCGGCTGTCGGGCCAACAGTTCTGGTCGTGATTATGGGTATCGCTCTTCGTAGAGTCATAGCTTCTCGGGCGGCCATGGATAGTGTTTCGCACAAACCCGCGTGAACATTTTGGAGCTAGAGGCTCCTGGGGGCGGCTGACATCGGCTCCCGTACCTGTTCGGCGATGCGTTCCTGGCGCAGAACCCCACGGCAGAGGGGGATCCACGAATGCTCAGCCCAAATGCTTAACCGTGCGCGCCTGGAACCTGTTTTAACTGCTGAGAGCTGCCCGGGCGTGCTCGGCCATGTCTCGGAGTGGGAGCGGGTCTATACGGATCAGTTCGCGGTCGGTCACGCACCGCGAGGTGAAGTAACGATAATTTTTTCGAGAGGAACCCGCCCCCCGGCGATTGATTTCAAGGAGACCGGAGCCAACCCGGTGAGGGGGATAAAATTAAAGTGCGGCAAGCTGCGATACAGCCCCACCTGGCCCGGCCGACGGCTCCCGTCTTGCAAGTCGCCCCGGTCCTTTTCAGCAATTTTTCCCGTAAACAACGAGGCATCGACGATCGGGCGAATTCTGTTGGAGCTCGTCGCTGCCTTACCCGGAGTGCAGAAGCAAACCATAATCGTCGACCATTGCTCGAATGAAGGAACCGCCGAGTGGCTGAGACAGTATTTCGGCCAGTCACGAGGGCTGTCGCCCGACCCACCGCTGCAGGCACAGGCGGGGCGGCTATGAGCCTAGCACTTCAGCCCATCTCCTTGGTCAGGGGTGATGAGATGGCGGAAGCCGAGGCCAGGAAAGGCCCCGATCTCCGCACCCCATCACTGGAGCTGTCGATCCTTATGCCGTGCCTGAATGAAGCAAAGACGGTCGGCATCTGCGTGACAAAGGCCCTTACTTGGCTGCAGCGGCACGATGTAGACGGCGAGGTGATCGTAGCGGATAATGGCAGCACAGACGGTTCCCAGATCATTGCCGCGCACCTCGGCGCGCGCGTTGTTTCCGTTTCTTCAAGGGGGTATGGAAACGCGCTTCGGGTGGGCATCGAGGCAGCCCGGGGAAAATTCGTCATCATGGGGGATTCCGACGACAGTTATGACTTCTCGGCCTTGGAGGGCTTTGTCGAGAAGCTTCGCGACGGGTATGATTTGGTACTTGGCAATCGATTCCAAGGCGGGATCGCGCAGGGTGCGATGCCGCTACTTCATAAATATTTCGGCAACCCGCTCCTTAGCCTGATCGGCCGCGGGCTCTACCGCAGCCCAAGCGGCGACTTTTATTGTGGTATGCGCGGGTTCCGCCGCGATGCCGCGTTATCTCTCGACCTCGATTTGCCCGGAATGGAATTTGCGCTCGAAATGATTGCGAAGGCCACCATACACCGGCTTCGGATCACCGAGGTGCCAACCCGGCTTTGCGTGGATGGTCGCGGGCGTCCATCACACCTCCGCAGCTGGCGCGATGGCTGGCGTAGTCTTCGGCTGTTTTTGCTTCTTAGCCCACGTGCCCTGTTTCTTTATCCGGGCGCTGTAATTTTCCTGCTCGGATCGCGCGGAACAACATCTTTGTTTTTCGGCAATCTGGCGATCGGAAGCATCAGCTTCGCGGAGCATACGATGGTCATGACCGCCGCTGCAATGAACATCGGTTTCGAGATAATGCTGTTTTGGGTATTCGCTAAGGTGATCGCTACGCACCGAGGACTATTGCTGCGGGATGCCATCTTTGAGAGGGTGCGACGGTCGCTGCCGCTTGAACGAAGCCTCGCGTTGGGCGCCTCCCTGCTTCTGATGGGACTAATCGCCTTCGCAGTCGCTCTCGCCGAATGGTCCGAGGTGGGCTTCGGTCATCTCTCAAGAGGAAACGCTATACGACTTGTCATCGCCAGCAGCACCACACTTATGCTCGGAGCTCAGATTGTATACGGCTCGTTCTTTCTTTACCTTCTCGATTATCGATCTGAACGTCGATAAGGAGCCGAAATTCAGTCGCCGATTTAGCGGATTGCAAACCAGGAGCTGGAGTAGCAATGGACGTATTTCCGAGTGTGTTGAGCCGTAATCCACTTAAGCATCTCGAGCTGGCTCGGGCCCTTCCCGCATATTGGATGCTAACAGCTAGGCGGCGGTATGGGCCGCCGTCGACCAGACAGTGTCGAAGTTCCACGGCGGTGGCGTGTCATGGAGCGAGTGATCGTGTAGGGCTGAGTGCAAATTAAGTCTCGAAGTATAAATCCCCAGGTAACACTCATCTCCTCGGTCATCTAGTTGTCGACAACGTGTTAAATCCCGTCCGCTTATCCTGATGATCGAAAATCCACAACCCGCTTGGTTGCCGCTGCTTCTGTTCGCTTTGCCAGGCATCACATTCGCGGCATTTGCCATCAACGAAGCGGTATTTTCGCAAACCAATCGACCCCTATGCACCGTACCAGCTATCGGTATCGTGCTCGCGTTGATGCCTACGCATCTCCTTGCTTTGGCGTTTGGGTCGCTGACAGTTGGGCTTTCAGGTGCATGGGTTGCGGTTGCAGTAGCCGGTTATCTGTGGGCCGCTTGGCGCGGTCGTCGGTTTCGCGGCGCCATAGCGGTCGATGGGGCTGGAAGGACCAGGCTGGGGATCGCGTTCCTCGCAACCATACCCATCGTCTTGCCAACGATTTTATTCAATTTTTTCGATGAAGTCTCTTTCAACGGCCATCTGGCGATTATCGCACATCTGCAGAATGGGACTTATCCACCGCGCTATCTTTACGAGCCGAATTTCCCGCTCCGATATCATTACGCTTTCGATCTCGCTGCTGCCATAGTGACTGCGCTCACTCAAGTTCGCCTCGATCACGCCGTCGACCTGCTTACGGTGGGGCTCTGGCCCTGCATGTTTTTGCTCCTCTGGCGAGTTGGTGAGCATTTCGGGGGGAAGCGAGCGGGTTTATTTGTCGCATTCACGGTCAGTTTCTCAGCGGGGTTATGTTCATTCTGCCCCATTTTCGTTAACTTTTATTTTCAGCATCCCTGGAGCATTGGTACGCCGATTTTCTGTTTAGTAATACTCCAGCACGCCGCTCTACGGCAATCACCTCATCAGGTGCTGAGCTTGGTCGCTTTTGTTTGCTGCTTGTCATTCCTGGCTCTCTGCCAAGCGGTTTTGTTTGTAACAACTGTGGCAGCGCTTGGCGTAGCGGAAGCTTGGAGGGCGGTGCGGTATTGTGACCGCTATGCAGTCAGTATGCTCATTTTGATATGTGTAGCAGTGCTGTTCGCGAAGCTTATGGGTGAATTCTCGTTTCAGCAGCCTATCCGGTAGCTGACGGGTTGTTTGGGACCGCTTTCTTTGTGCGGGATTTTTCCTCTCTAAGGGATCTATTCGACCAAGCGCGTTGGAACGTAGATCTAGTTGGCCTACTTCTGGTGCCAGGGATTATCGGCCTGCTTCGCGCCCGGCGGGACCAGTATTTCTTGCGACACTCGCAGTTCTTGGATTTTTCGCAGTGAACTTATTTCATTATAAATATACCGATGATATTTTCAAATTTGCAATCGTTAGCTTTATTGCACTCGCAATTGGCGCTGAGAGTCCTATTGTCGGATGTAAGACAATGGGCTATTACTCCAATTCGACGACTTATACTGGGTTGCCTTATTATTGCCTTGCTCTGGAAAGGTATATTTTTCTATCTTTTTACGCTGCTAGTGTACGACAGCGCGCCCAGATCTCCGTTTTCGGTTCAAATGATAAAACCCTATTTGTCGACTGCCTACCCAGTCGCGCAAGACGAAGCAAGGGCTATCTCCTTCCTCCGGACGCGTCTGGGCCCCTCTGATATCGTGTACCGCGCGAAAGACAAGTTGGAGCCTTATGCAATTTGGGCAGGGCTGCCAACTCAAGCTTCAGTATACACCGCGGACAGCGGAGATGACGACGCATACGGGCTTGGCGCGAAAAAATTTGCTGCGAGAGAGAGCCTTTCGAGCATTTCGGGATCCTGGCTTGACCGCCTTGGGGCCGAGCACGTAACTTGGGTGGTCACAGATCCAACTGACGTCGCGATTAACCTCACGCTGGAATGCCCCGAAGGACGCAGTCGCGCAATATTGGCCGCACAATTTGGACAAATTAAAGCATTCCGGTTGCAATAATTTGAGTTCATTCTTTGAAGTTCCGGCGCATGTTAATAGCAAAAGAATTTTAGTTTTTAGACGTCGCGATATCCAGAATATGCTGTCACTTTTTTAGTGAACTTGGCGGAAATTGCATTCGCCACGTGTGCTGTGAACCAGGATAGTTTCCTTCTTAATGCTCATTCTCGGAATCGCCCGGATAAGGCGGGGCTTATGCTCTCTCGGGAAGGCTGATGACACTGGACGACGGGGCACGACCGTCCTTTTTGGCACCCGATGCAGTAAGACGTGAAGACGTGAATGCCACATTCCAATGGGGTAAAGATGCCTAGCCTCCATTTCGCGGCGCTCGCGGCGTGATACCTGATCAGCGCAGAGATGGGCTTTATGTCGCCACTTCTCGGAGCAGACTGGGTGCAATTGAAGATCGGCTATTTACCGGGCGTCGCCTTGGACTCTACACGTCGGGGGTAGCCGTGGCTTATGCGCTCGCGTTTGCGTGGCGGTTTCTGCATGGGCAATGGATTTTTCTTTCCGATGGCAGGCCGAGGTGTATCGATTTTGGCTGGATGTGGTTGAGCGGTAGATTTTCGGCGTCGGGCGATGCAGCCGAAATCTTCAATTATGCTAAATTCTCAGCTGCGCAGATCGCGTTCTTTGGGCATGACAACTGCCCGTTCATAACACCTTTTGTGTATCCTCCCACATATTTGTTCATGACCTATCTGCTTGGATTCATGCCCTATCCGGTTGCTTTTACCGCGTGGCTCGTGGTCACACTATCACTTTACGGAATAGCGATTTACCTCATACTTCCCCGTTATACGGCCGTGATAGCGGCGATGGCACCCTTTTTCGTGGCGGTGAATGCCGACTTTGGACACAACGGATACCTCACGGCGGCGCTGATCGGTTTTTCTCTCGTTTCTTTGGAGCGGCGTCCGTTTCTGTCCGGGGCATTCTTGGGTGCCCTTATCTATAAACCCCACATTGGCGTTCTCTTCCCTGTCGCATTACTGGTTTCCCGTAAGTGGCGAGCTCTCGCCAGCGCGCCGGCGGTATGTGTCGTTCTGGCGTGGGCGGCCGAGATAGCCTTCGGCTCTCAGGGGTGGCTGTCGTTCTTCCAAGCCCTTGTTCATCGTGAATCGAGTTTGAGCCCGGACAAGAAGGTTGAGCTCGCCCTACACACGGTTTTTGGATTGCTGCGGTGGGCGCAAGCAGGTCCGCTGGTTTCGTGGATCGGACACCTCGCCGTTGCCGCGATGGTGATGCTGACGGTGTGCGCTGTTTGGGCGAAGCCGATCCCGTATTCCTTAAAGGCAGCAATTCTCTGCATCGGCTCGGTCATGGTCTCGCCCTATCTTCTCTTCTACGATTTTTGCGTGCTGTCCTTAGCTGTGGCCTTCCTCGTCCGTGACGGGATTTTGCGCGGATTTCTACCCGGCGAGCGAACGGTCCTGCTCGCCTGCTTCAGTGCTCTTTTCCTCGTTGCAGTGCCAATTGGTCCAATTATCTGCGCTACCCTTGCCCTTCTTGTTGTGCGACGGATAGTAAGGGGCCAGACGCTAGATCAAGGAAAAGACACGGGATTAGCGGCTTGCTTACGATGAACTCCCTTCGTTGCACGTCGATCCAATCTGCGTCATTCCTGGGGAATTCGCTGAAGACGGCTCCCATTGCCGTATCAAATAAAGCGGCCTCTGCTTCACCTCATTGAAAGTCCGGCCGAGATATTCTCCGATAATTCCAAGAAAAATCAGTTGGAGACCACCAAGAAATAGAATAGCTACTAGCAATGATGGAAAGCTGGCAACTGGATTTCCGAAAATTATCGTCTGAATAACCATGAACAAACCATATAAAA
>CAWILK010000020.1:0-48916 GCA_963836845.1 uncultured Alphaproteobacteria bacterium
TGCAATCGCGCCGGTGCCAGCGATTATGCGGCCTTTGAGCTCTTCTTCTTCGCTGTAGTCCCTTGAGTCCCCATTCCAGTGTCGCTTTCGATCCCAGGTAGGATTGATACACCTCGCTCCAGACCCCGCTCAAGTGGATCACCCGCAGGTCGACGATCCACTGGCCGCTCTCCACCTTCCACGTCATCCCCGACTGCTTCAGCCGCTGGGTGAACACCGTCTTGCACGCCGCCTCCGTCACCCCGCTGCCGATCGGCAAGTGGTCCCGGCGGTAGCCCCGGTAATCCAGCCAGCGCATCCGCTTCCGCAAGTAGGCGTAGGCGGTGCGGTATTGCTCCCGCTTGGCCGCCGACGCGATGATCCGCCGCCGGCGGAGGGCCGCCGCCGAGTGCAACACCCGGTAGATCCCCCGCGGCTTCTCCTTCAACCACCGGCGCATCTTCCGCGCCCAGACTCGCCCCCGCCCGCGCGTCGGAGAACAACGCCTCGGACAGCTTCGTGATGTATTCGCAGGCGTGATAATAATCGATCACCCAGTGCCACCTCAGTCGCCGGCCGGGATGATGGGGGTCGCTCATCCGCCGGAGCACCCGGCGGTAATAGCGGGTCTGGGGGTCCCGCCATCGGTGATGTAGGCCAACCGCGGCGACGGCCCGGCCCAGCCGCGCAGCACCGCCTCGATCAAGGCCGTCAATTGCCGCGACAAGGTCCCCTGGCCCGGCTCGGGCATCCTCCCGAGGTAGACCGTCCCCAACCGCTGCCCTCTGCGGTCGTAGACCGACACCGTCGCCGTGGCCCCCTCGCGGTAACACGCCTGGCCGCGGATCGGCAACATCAGCCCGTCGCGGCCCACGGCCAGGACCGGCTTGCGGTCGCCCGAGGACCGGTCCGCCTGCTCCAGCCAGGCGAGCAGGCGGTCCGCCTGGGCGTCGTGGCGATGAGCTTCCATCCCCGCGGCCACGCCGGCGATCACCGCCCGCAAGGTCGCCGCCGACCACCGCACCGCATGATCGTCGCGCAACGTCGCCAGGACCGCGTCCTGGGGGACGTCACCGCCGCCCGGGCCGCCCGCTCGGCCAGGGCCGGCGTGGCCCGGCCGGACTCCAGCCCGAGGCGGATCTCCAGCGGGAAGATCGACGGCTCGACGCCGTGGACGTCCTGGTAGAGCATCCGCCACAGGGTGATCGTGCCGAAGAGGGTGGCCACCGAGCGATTGGGGGTCTTGGAGCGGCGGCGATACCAGGTCCCGCCCGACTCGATCTGGCCGGGCAGGTCCTTGCGGTCGTGCGGCTCGAGGTGATTGAAGGTCCATTCGACGATGATCCGACCGAGTTCGCGGAGCGACTCCTGCAAGCGGGTCTCGAAGCGATGGCAGGCCTGGGGCGGATCGGCCCGGCGGAACGAGACGATGAGGCGACCGATCTCGGTGATCACCGGGACCAGGCGGGCGGTCAGCGGGAGCAAGGAGGTGGCGAAGTGCGTTGCCGTGAGGAGTCGGCAGGACGTAGCATGGTCCATCGAGGCGGCCTTTCCTGTTGCGGGGACAGAGCTTGTCAGACACTGTCACTTCACAGGAGAGGCCCCTCAACATTCAAGCGATCCTCTTCCCGAGGCGGCCGACTCAAGCCGGGTCATGGGCGAAAACCAGAGGAAAAGGGCTGAAACCCGTGGCACCGGCGCGATGGCACCCGATTACTCCGGCTACCGCCAGGACCACTTGCCGATCGGCAGCGGGGTGACGGAGGCGGCGTGCAAGACGGTGTTCACCCAGCGGATGAAGCAGTCGGGGATGACGTGGAACACCGAGAGCGGCCAGTGGATCGTCAACCTGCGGGTGATCCACCTGAGCGGGGTCTGGAGCGAGGTATATCAATCCTACCTAGGATCGAAGGATACACTCGGAATGGGGACTCAAGGGACTACACCGAAGGAAGACGTCTCAAAGGCCGCATAATCCCTGGCACCGGTGCGATTGCACCCCTTCACCCAGTCGAAGGAGGGGGGCTTCAGGCCCCAGAAGGCGTACACCAGCCGCTGCTTGCCATGCCGCCGCCACTGGCCGCGGTAGTAGCGGCACTTGACACAGATCGAGACCCGGGCCGGCCGCTTGTGGGCATCGTGCAGGGTATAGGTGCCGTAGCCGCTCTTCTCCCAGGTCAAGAAGACGTTGGTCCCGCTCGGCCCCCGCGGGTCGTCGAGCTTGCGGCCCCGGCAGACCACCGGCATCAGGAACGGCTGCCGCGCCGCCTGGAGGTAGCGGATGACCCCCACGCTGTAGAAGCCGCGATCCAGCAGCAGCAAGCGGCCGCGGACGCCGACGGCGGCCGCCTGGCGGAGCGGCAAGCTGAGGACCTCCTCCAGCGGTTCGCCGCGACTGACGGCCGTCAAGGCGACGGTGAAGCGACAGCCGCGGTGGATGACATAGAGCGTGGCGTAGGCGTGGAAGTGGCTGGTGCCGCTCTTGGCCTGCGGAGCGATAGATCTCGTCGGGGTCGGGCCAGCGGCCGGCCATGGTAGGGGATCAGGACCAGGTCGGCGGCCAGGCGCTGCGGCCGCCGGCGCAGGGGCCGGGGCAGGTCGCCGGCCAGGGCGGCGTTGAGCCGGCGGATGGCAACTCGGCGAAGTCGGGGAGGGTGGCGATCAGGGCCAGCCGGGCCGCCTCGTCGGAGGGGGCGTGGGGCAAGACACTTGCAGGCATCGGAGAGCGAGGTGAGAAAGCCGCGGCATAGAACAACAGGGTCAGCAGCGGCCCGAGCGGCCTGGGGCCGTGGTCCGGGAGCTTGAGATGGTCCTGAAGGATCGCGGTGGCGCAGCGGTGGACCTGGCCGGCGGTGAGGGTAAAGTTCGTCGGGCACTTGGCTCGCTCCTGTAATGACGCGGACTCCATAAGTCATTATCAGGAGGGCGTGCTGCCATTCCGATCCAACCTCATCGGCTACAGCAGCGACTTGGATCTACTGAGCTTAACACATCCCGCTCCTGCATCCTCATCGGAGGTCGAGGAACGGGGAAGACCACGGTCCTGCGGGATTCTGGTGCTCAGGGGCAATACGCCCTCTCGGGCGGCGCTCCCAACGCAGTCGATGCTTGGACCTGGTTCGGCCTCTACTATCGGGTGAATACCAACCACGTTACCGCATTTAGCGGACCCGAACTTACCGACAAAAAATGGGCATCTCTCTTTGCTCATTATATTAATATTCTAATATGTGATCTTGTGCTAGAATTCCTGGGGTGGTATAGAGTGAACAACTGGTCAAGCCTGTCGCTCCCAAGCAACCAATGCCATCGGCTGGCCATGAGTCTGCACCTCGCCCCGTGTGGGTCACCGCGAGTTGCGTGAGGAGCTTGAGCTCTCGCGAATCGCGTTCGAAGCTTACATCAATAACGTCGTCGATGCCACCCCGCCCCCGCTCTCGCTTCAGTCGGTACCCGTCAACATCCTCACGGAGGCGGTTCTCTCCCTTCAAGACTTCCGCGGAAAGCAATTCTTCTTCCTGTTCGATGAATACGAGAATTTTCTCGATTATCAGCAGCAGGTGGTGAACACACTCATTAAACATTCCGAAGATCGCTACTGCTTCAAGATCGGTGTCCGCGAGCTCGGGTGGCGTTGCCGTTCGACGCTCAACCCCAACGAGCAGCTGATTCACCCGGCCGACTACGCTCGGATCAACATTGTCGAAAAACTCCAAGGCGAGACCTTCAAGCATTTTGCTCGTGATGTCTGCATGAAGCGAGATTCAGTAGATCCAAGTCGCTGCTGTAGCCGATGAGGTTGGATCGGAATGGGCACAGGCTCCCTCCCTATAATGACTTATGGAGTCCGCGTCATTACAGGAGCGAGCCATGCGCCCGACGAACTTTACCCTCACCGCCGGCCAGGTCCACCGCTGCGCCACCGCGATCCTTCAGGACCATCTCAAGCTCCCGGACCACGGCCCCAAGTGCCGCGCCGGGCCGCTGCTGACCCTGTTGTTCTATGCCGCGGCGCGGCTCACCTCGCTCTCCGATGCCTGCAAGTGCTTGCGCGACGCCCCCTCCGACGAGGCGGCCCGGCTGGCCCTGATCGCCACCCTCCCCGACTTCGCCGAGTTGCTCCGCCGGCTCAACGCCGCCCTGGCCGGCGACCTGCCCCGGCCCCTGCGCCGGCGGCCGCAGCGCCTGGCCGCCGACCTGGTCCTGATCCCCTACCATGGCCGGCCGCTGGCCGACCCCGACGAGATCTATCGCTCCCAGGCCAAGAGCGGCACCAGCCACTTCCACGCCTACGCCACGCTCTATGTCATCCACCGCGGCTGTCGCTTCACCGTCGCCTTGACGGCCGTCAGCGCGGCGAGCCGCTGGAGGAGGTCCTCAAGCGCCTGCTCCGCCAGGCGGCCGCCGTCGGCGTCCGCGGCCGCTTGCTGCTGCTGGATCGCGGCTTCTACAGCGTGGGGGTCATCCGCTACCTCCAGGCGGCGCGGCAGCCCGTTCCTGATGCCGGTGGTCTGCCGGGGCCGCAAGCTCGACGACCCGCGGGGGCCGAGCGGGACCAACGTCTTCTTGACCTGGGAGAAGAGCGGCTACGGCACCTATACCCTGCACGATGCCCACAAGCGGCCGGCCCGGGTCTCGATCTGTGTCAAGTGCCGCTACTACCGCGGCCAGTGGCGGCGGCATGGCAAGCAGCGGCTGGTGTACGCCTTCTGGGGCCTGAAGCCCCCCTCCTTCGACTGGGTGAAGGAGACGTATCGGCAGCGGTTCGCCATCGAGACGACCTACCGGCAATTGCATCAGGCGCGGATCCGGACGACGACGCGCGACCCGGTGCGGCGGCTGTTGTACGTGGGGATCGCGTTGATCCTCCGGAACGTCTGGGTGTGGCTGCACCGGACGGTGCTGGCCCGGCCGCGGCGCGGGGGTCGCGAGATCCGCTTGGACTTGCTGCGATTCCGGAGGATGTTGCTGTGGCTGGCGCATGTGGTAGAGGAGAGGCTGGGCGTCCGCGACTCGATCACGTTCCAACTCTGCTGATGATCAAGGATTGCGGCACTCGATGACTACACTGCCCATTTGGATTTACTGAGTCTCTCGCATTCGACTCCCAGATCAGATCGCTGTGCAGGATATCGATGAACTCCTCCCTGGCCTAGGCGACGAGGAAGAGGCGATCGAGCTGGGAGTCGAACCGCTCGCCAAACAGATCATCGCCGAGATCGAACGAGAATCCGGGACGGCCTACGATTCCGCCCTGCGACAGATGCATCCCCTTCAGATCTATCTCGTTAGGTTTTGGGCTGACTCGAAGGGAATTTCATTAAGAGCGCCGTGATGGACGAAGCCATCTCCAAACCTACCGAATGGAAAGGCTGCGGAATCTGATATGCCTTACTCTACACGATACGGAAAGGCAAGCGGGGAATTCATAAATACTATTGCGGTTGGGACACGTTCACGCATATTGCCGCCGGAAATATCAGGTACGTACTCGAACTCATGAACCAGAGCCTATTGACTCATTACCAAGAAAACAAAAACCTAGCCTCATCTGTGCCTCCAAATGTGCAGACGATCATCGCACAGCGCAGCTTTGGTTCGATGAATCTCTCGGAACTGGAAGGCCTCTCCGTGGATGGGGCCCAGCTTACCAAGCTCGTTCTGTCGCTCGGGCGGGTATTCCAGGTCATGGCGAGCGATGTCTCCGGTCACACGCCGGAGGTCAATGAGTTCCGCCTCTCCACGGGAATCCTTGACGTCCAGGAGGACGCGACTGTATCGGAAGCCGAACGGCTCCTCAATGCCGCAGTGATGCACCTCGCACTTCTGCGAGCGCGCAAGGCAATAAGCCAGGGGACGTCGGAGACACCAAGGACTACGACTACGCGGTCCATTCCATCTTCAGCGCTTTCTTCGAATTCAGCCCTCGGAGGAAGAGAAAAATGACCTTGACTCCCGAAGTTTTCCTCGGCCTGATTCGTCGTCCCCGCGATACCATCCGTGCTGTCTTGCGCCGCCAGAACCGCGTCGATGTCGAAGCGATTCCCGAGCAGTTGATGCTATTCGAGCGATTCTACGATGCCCCAGCATGAATTGCAGACATTCACCCAGGTATTTCCGTCTGTCGAAGAATTCAGGCCGGCAGGACAGAGCGTGTATGTCTGTGCGCGGTCTATAGAGCAGCGGAGTGAGCACGTCTCCGCGTGGTCCGACAGGGCCGACGACGTTAGCTTCAGTAAATCCAAATGGGCAGTGTAGTCATCGAGTGCCGCAATCCTTGATCATCAGCAGAGTTCGATCGTGACCGAATCACGAACACCCAAGGTCGCTTCCACAACATGCGCCAGCCACAACAGCATCTTGCGGAACCGCAACAATTCCAGGCGGATTTCCCGATGGCCTCGATGCGGTGCGGCCAACACTTGCTGGTGCAACCACACCCAGACATTCCGCAAGATCAGCGCGATCCCCACGTACAACAGCCGCAGCGCTGGATCGCGCGTCGAGGTCCGAATCCGGGCCTGATGGAGCTGCCGATAGGTCGTCTCGATGGCGAACCGTCGGCGATAGGTCTCTCTGACCCAGTCGAAGGACGAAGGCTTCAACCCCCAGAAGGCATAGATCAGATGCTGCTTGCCATGCCGATGCCATTGACCGCGGTAATAGCGGCATTTGACGCAGATCGAGACACGCGCCGACCGCTTCTGGGCATCGTGCAGGGTGTATGTCCCGAAACCGCTGTGCTGCCAGGTCAAGAAGACCTTGGTCCCACTCGGTCCCCGGGGGTCGTCGAGGTTGCGGCCCCGGCAGACCACAGGCATCAGGAACGGATGGCGGCCCGCCTGGAGATAACGGATCACCCCCACGCTGTAAAACCCACGATCCAGCAGCAGCAACCGGCAGCGAATCCCGACAGCGGCCGCTTGGTGCAGGAGGCGCTTCAGCACCGTCTCCAGCGGTTCGCCGCGCCAACCGGGGTCAACGCCACGGTGAAGCGGTATCCGTTGCGGACGACGTAGAGCGTGGCGTAGGCGTGGAAATGACTGGTCCCGCTCTTGGCCTGAGATCGGTAGATCTCGTCGGGGTCGTGCCGGGGCTGCCCATGATAGGGGATCAAGACGAGGTCGCCGGCCAGGCGCTGAGGTTGGCGGCGCAAGGCCCTGGGCAAGTCCCCGGCCCAGGCGGCGTTGAGCCGGTTCTGCAAGGCGGCGAACTCGGGCAACATGGCGATCAAGGCCAGGCGTGCCGCTTCGTCGGACGGGGCGTCGCGCAAGGACTTGCAGGCGTCGGAGAGCGAGGTGATTCGAGCGGCCGCATAGAACAACAAGGTGATCAGCAGGCTGGCACGACACTTGGGTCCATGATCCGGGAGTTTCCAATGGTCCTGGAGGACCGTGGCGGCCCGGCGGTGGACCTGCGGCGCGGTGAGGGTAGAATTCTTTGGGCACATGGCTCCCTCCTGTAATGGTGGGTTCCCCATAAGTCATTATAGGGAGAGAGCATGCGTCCATCAGATCAGACCTCGTCGGCGAAACCGGTAACTTGGAACTACTGAGATTCGTCAATATATCCGCTGAGGATCGCCATTTCATCAAAGTGGTGTTCGATGGAGGCGAAGACAATGTTGCTTTGAGGAGCAATGGCCAGATCCGACGCTTGTGGGCTAGGATTCAGCGACCAACGATCTACGTCAACATCACCGGGCTGAGGCATCACGTCTGGGCAGTACTGATTAGAAGCGCCCTAGAGACGAGGCAGCGAGTCGTTGCCGTTTACGTCGAGCCTGGTGACTATCGGGCCAGCTTGACGCCTACCGAGAATCAAATCTACGACCTCAGCGAGCCGCCATCGAAGGCATCCGGCCCTTGCCAGGCTTCGCGAGGACGCGGAACGTGGGCGAAAACTCTTCTTCGTGCCCTTGCTCGGCTTCGAGGGCACCCGCGTCTCGTACATCATCTCGCAACTCGAACCTCCCGGCGGGAAGATCATCCCTATTGTTGGCGTACCGGGCTTCCGGCCGGAATACCCGTTCGCAGCGTACCTCGGGAACCGCGCACCTTCCTGCAGACGCAGGCGTGGAAGAAGGGTCCTATGCCTCTGCGAACTGCCCTTCGACCTATTTTACCTTCTGGAGGACATTCATAGAGAATACGATGGCCACGTTCTGAAAATTGCACCGGTCGGGACGAAACCCCACGCGCTAGGGGGAATCCTTTACGCGATCGCCAACCCGCGTAATGTTGAGTTGGTGTACGACCATCCCATACGCAAAGCAGAGCGAACAGCGGGTACGGCTCGCTTGCTGGCCTATCACGTCTCCTCCTTGTTCGGTTGACACAATTGGCAGACCAGTACTTCACACCAAGGGAGGTCGCTGAGGTCCTGATCGCGGCCAGCACGCGTCGCCAACAGAGCTTGGTGGCCGACTTTGCGGCCGGGGACGGTGAACTGCTCCAGGCGGCATTGAGGAGATGGCCGGGCAGCAGTGTCATCGCGACGGATATCGACCCCAAGTGCGTCGGCCGACTCAAGCGGCAATATCCCCACTGGTCGGCTGGGATTTGCAACTTCCTATCCGGGCAATCGAGGATTCGTTCCCGACTGCTACAAACTGCTCTGGGGATGGTTTCGCTCGCCGTGCTGAACCCGCCGTTTAGCTGCCGTGGCGCCAGCTATCAAGGGCTCGAGTCGGCGACCAGTTTCACGTGCAGCCCGTCCCATGGCATTCATACTGAATTGCCTACCTTATCTGTCGGCGAAGGGCGATATCTTCGCTCTGTTGCCGGATGCCACTCTTGGTAGCGCCAAGGATTCACAAGCCTGGGCACATCTGGCCGCGTCCTTCTCGATCCGAACTGTCGCGAGCTTCGGCCGGAACACGTTCAAGGGCTGCTCGGCCAGCACGGTGATCATCGCATCGAGAGGTCGCGAGTCCCAGTGGCTTTGAAGAATAGGGATCGTAGCCCATTCCCTTCAAATGGAATCCGAGTCGAGATCATCCGGGGCGTCGTGCCAATGCATGTGGCCACGAACGGCCGTGCGGGCGGGGAGTTCGAGTTTCTGCACACGACCGATTTTCGTGACGAGATTATCGGTGTCGCCCCGAGACGCATCCGCGATCTACGCAGGTTCGCCGTGGGACCAGGCGTAATGTTGCCGAGAATCGGAGAGCCGGGGCCGCTTCCAAGTGTGCCCTCTATCTTCGCCCGGATCGGGTGGTGCTTTACGATTGTTGTATTGCCTCCAATGCGATTCCGAAGCTGAGGCAAGGACTCTGAGGGACCGGCTAATCGGCTCTTGGGCCGAGGTCGCGGGGGCATATGGAGGCACCTGCACCGCTATCTCACGGTGAGCAATCTCAAGGCGCTGCTTGAGTACATGGGATTTACCGTACAGGCAAACTATAAGTGTGGATAATTTGAGGAGGAGCAGGTGTACGCCAGGACCAAGACCAACGCCGGACCCGAAGTGGGTCGCGTCACGGAGCTTGACCCCGTGCTCCTGTGGGGTGATACCGTTGCCGGTTTCTAACCTGCTTCGGTCGGTTCGACCGACGGAACCGAGAAGTGACTTCGCCGCTCGATGCCCGCCCATGCAAGTTACCCTGGACTCGTGAACGGCCACTCGACCAAGCCCTTGATCGGCACCGACAGGGACGCGATTGCACCCCAGCTTTCGGCGGCGTCGGAATCAGGGGCCGCCGGGTGTCCGATCCGGCGCCGGTCCTGCGACGTCCTTTTCTTGGGTCGTCGCCCAGGTAGCGACGGCGGTCGGTCACGCGGGGGACCTTGCGGCCAGGTCGGGCGAGCCCGTCGGCGTGGAAGTCGAGCTGGAATCGCACGAGCCCGAACTGGTAGAGGTCGTCGAGCTCGAAGATCCGGTACTTCAGGACATCCAGGAACTCGCGCTCGAGTGGCACGAACCGGTCGGGGAGGTCGAGCCGCATCAGCGTATGCCCGTCCGACTCGGGGACGTCGCTGAGCGTGATCGCGAGCAGGTCGAGGGCCTCCGGCGACCGGCTTCAAGGCGTCGAGGACGGTCTGATAGCGGAGCTTCAATCCGGCGAGCACGAAGCCCTGGTGCATACCGGAGGGCCTCGACGACGGCCAGGCGGGGAGACGCGTCCCCGCACCCGCACGGCCGGGTCGTGACCTGGACCACGTCGCCGACGCGGTATTTCACGACGGGGTGGTCGCGGAGGTGCCAGGTCGTCAGGGAGAGCTCGCCCTGCACCGTCGCCTCGTCGATGAATTCGGGCCGGTCGATCGTCGCGCCGATCAGGGTGGGATCGAAGTGGCAGCCGACGCCGAGGTCGCACTCGCCGGCCATGCCGCCGGTCTCGGTGGTCCCGTAGAAGGAATAGACGCGGCAGCCGAGCGTCTCGGCGACCTCGCACCGCAGCCCGAGGTGCATCGGCTCGCCCATGAAGATGAGGGAACGGATCGGCGACCGGCCGCGGGGCCGAGCAGGCCAAGCCGCAGGTGGGGCCAGCACCGGGCCAGGAGGCTCGGCAGGGTGAGGAAGACGTCCGGCGCGAGGCGTCGGATCGGCTCCAGCGACCGCGCGTAATCGCGGTTCAGGTGGAGGTAGGTCGTTCGCGACACCCCCAGGCGCCACCGCGCGGCCCGGGCGTAGAACTCGTAGATCTCCGGGAAGCCGACATCGGCACAGACGAACGTGTCCCCGCCCCGCATCCCGGCCCGGCGGAAGACCCGCTCGGTGACCGCCTGCTCGGCGAGCTCGTCGGCCAGCATGAACAGCCGCAGGACGCAACGGCCGGTCGAGCCGGAGCTGTAGTCGCAGACGAACCGATCGCCGCGAGACCTGGCTGTGGGAGCCTGCGAAAACTTGCCATGAAAGCGAGGATGGGCCAGTTTACGCGAATGCAAGGCGGGCATTTGATCATCGAACGCGCTCGTCGTTTGCGCCGGAATACACCTCAAGCCGAACACTTTCTTTGGGACGGGCTTCGAGACGATCAGCTGGACTTGCGTTTCCGAAGACAGCACCCGATCCCGCCCTATGTCGTCGACTTTGCCTGCGTCGAGGCCAAGCTGATAGTTGAGGCTGATGGCGGGCAACACGCTCAGCATGGGGATCATGACATGCGCGACGACAAGCTGCGGCAAGACGGTTGGCGCGTCCTCCGGTTCTGGAACAATGAGATTTTGGGTGCGCGCGAGAGTGTCCTGCAGGCAATTTCTGAGGCATTAGTTCCTATCCAGAAAGACGGCCCCCACCCGTGCCCTCCCCCGCTCGCGAGTGAGGGAACGGAGAGGGACGGCAGTGGAGCAACGTAGATGCCCGCCGCCCACGATGTCGCTCATATTTCTGCGGGGGAATTACTCGATCTGTACCGTAGGCGGGCGCTGTCGCCGGTCGAGGCGACCCGGCTCATTCTTCGATCGGCTCGACGCACTGCAGCCTCGCATCAACGCGTTCTGTCGTCGTCGACCGTGACGGGGCGCTCGCGGCGGCGAGCGCGTCGGAGAGGCGGTGGCAGCGCGGCGAGGCGGTCGGGCCGCTCGACGGGGTGCCGGTGACGATCAAGGATCTGATCCTGACGCGCGGCTTTCCGACCCTGCGCGGGTCGCGGCTGGTCGATCCCGACCAGGATTGGCCGGAGGACGCGCCGGCGACAGCGAGGCTGCGCGAAGCGGGCGCAATCATCCTTGGCAAGACGACGACGCCGGAATTCGGCTGGAAGGCGTTCGGCGACAGCCCGCTGACCGGGATTACCCGCAACCCGTGGGACCTGTCGCGCACTCCGGGCGGCAGCAGCGCCGGCGCCGCGGCGGCCTGCGCCGCCGGCATGGCGCCTCTGCATGTCGGCAGCGACGGCGCCGGTTCGATCCGCATCCCGAGCGCCTTCACCGGGATTTTCGGGCTGAAGCCGAGCTTCGGCCGGGTGCCGGCCTATCCGCTCTCGCCGATGGGCCTTCTGGCGCATATCGGTCCGATGTCCCGAACCGTTGCCGATGCGGCGCTGATGTTGAACGTGCTGTCCGGGCCGGATAATCGTGATCCCTATGCTCTGCCGCCTCGAGAACGGACTTCTCGATCGGCCTCGAGGACGGGGTATGCGGCTGGCACATCGCCTACAGCCCGAACCTCGGCTATGCCAAGGTCGATCCGCGAGATCGCCGCCGCGGTGGGCGGGGCGGCCGCCGCTTCGAGGACCTCGGCGCGCATGTCGAAGAGGTCGACGCGATCTTCGCCTCGCCGCGCGAGGCGCTCTTTACCTTGTGGGCGGCCGGCGCCGCCAAACTGCTCGGCGGGCTTTCCGCCGAACGCCGCGGCGAAATCGACCCTGGCCTGTTGGCAACGGCAGCCGAAGGGGGGCGGATCAGCGCCGTCGATTATCTCGGCGCCGATGAGATGCGCAACGCAATCAGCCAAAAGATGGCGGCGTTCCACCGGAAATACGATCTTCTGCTGACCCCGATGATGCCGGTCCCGGCTTTGCCGGTCGGGCAGGATCTGAATGACCCGGCGAACGAGCGGCATTGGATCGACTGGTCGCCGTTCAGCTATCCCTTCAACCTGACCCGCCAGCCGGCAGCCAGCATTCCTTGCGGTCTGACGGGCGCCGGGCTGCCGATCGGGCTGCAGATCGTCGGTCCGCTCTATGCCGATGACCGAGTGTTGCGCGCCGCCCGCGCCTTCGAGACCACGCAGCCCCAACGCCGCCCGCCGCTGGGCTGAAGGAGAGGATGATGATGCGAGCCAAGCCAATCCTGCGCGAGACCATCGAGTCGATCCGAGAAATCCTCGGGCCCGAACTCGACGATTTGACGGTCGATCGAGCAGTCATCGGGCTGTTCTTCACCGGCGTGAAGCTCAGTAACGGCATCGCCGGCGCCTGCGCGACGCCGATCAAGACCATCCCCGAGGCGGTGTGCTGCCCGAGCTCGGCAATGTCGATGCCGTTTCCCGGGAAGTTGCGGGGCCGACCGGCGTTCGACCTCGCGCAGGAGGCGCTCGGCGAAAACGGCATACGCCGCGCCGTCGGCATTGCCGCGATGAATGCGCTCGCCGACACGTGCTGGCGCCGCCGCCCGCATCCCGATACCGAGCTGCAGCCTCGGCATCGACGCGTTTGACGCAACAGAGATCTACCCGGGCGACAAAGTCGTCGTGGTCGGCGCTTTCGTCCCGTTCCTGCGCGAGCTGAAGCGCCGCCGCCAGCCTTATCTCGTCCTCGAGCAGGATCCGGCGACGCTGAAAGCCGACGAGTTGCCGTTCTTCCGCCCGGCCGAGCAGGCGCTGCCGAAATCGTTCCCGAAGCGGACGTACTGCTGATCACCGGTACGACATTGATCAACGACACGCTCGAGGAGCTCTTGAGCCTTGGCCAATCCCGCCGCTCGCGTGACGATGGTCGGCCCGACCGTCAGGCATGTTGCCCGACGCGTTCTTGCGGCGCGGCGCCGATGTCCTCGGCACGGTGCGCATCACCGCGCCTGAGGAATTTCTCGACATTCTCGCCGAAGGCGGGTCGGGCTATCACTTTCTCGGCCGGTCTGCACAGAAAGTCGTGTTGATGCGAAAGCGGGCGGCCCGCGCCAAGGTGGCGTAGCGGCCTGAACCAAATCCTCAGCATGAGGAATACCTACGCCGGTTATCTGGGCCTTCCGCAGATACTGTCGGCGCAGACGCTGCGAACCGACTCGGAAGACGAACTCCTTTTCATCATCATCCACCAGCAACACGAGCTGTGGTTCAAGCTCGCCATTCACGAGCTCGACAGCGCGATCAAATCGCTGATGAAGGAGGACGCCCATGAGGGCGACTGCATCATCGCGTTCAAGCGGCTGTCGCGGGTCAGCGCGATCCAGCACATCCTGATTGCCTCATGGGATGTGCTGGCGACCCTGACGCCTGACGAATTCTTTCTGTTTCGCGAGACTGTCGGAAAGGATGGGGCTTCGGGCTTCCAGTCGGTTCAGTACCGGGTGTTGGAGTTCAAGCTCGGTCTCAAATATCGGTCAGTCGAGTTCGAGCTGCCCAGCGGGGACGACGCAAACCGTCGATCTATTCGAGAACATTGAGAGTGACGAAGAGAAGGAGGCGCTGCGCAGCGGCTCTCGAATGTCCCGGCATTTACGATGCTGTCATCGCATTTATGGCGAGGCACCTTCCGGCGTTCGGGATCGGCGACCTGCGATCGCGGCGATTATTCCCGCAAGCATCCGAAGAACGCGGCGGTGTTCAGGGCCTGGGGCCATATCTACCGAAACCGATTGAGCGCGCCGGAGTTGTATCAGCTCGGCGAAAAGCTGATCGATCTCGAAGATGCGTTCCGGAAATGGCGCTTTGCGCATCTCGCCACCGTCTCTCGGGTCATCGGCAGCAATGTCGGGACAGGCGGTTCGAGCGGGCTGCGATACTTGCAGCAGGTGGCCAATCAATCATTCGAGGATCCGATGTATCCGGAGCTGTGGGACGTCCGCAGCGAGATGTTCAGCCGCCCCAAGGAATTCGATTTGGCGGCTGCGGGCTACTCGAGGCCCGGGCGTGAAAGTCGTGGGTATTTCGCCGTTGCCGGGCGACGGATGTCGCTGGTAGGGTCCAACCATGGTTCGTTTGATCGCAATCAGCAATCTGGTGGTGGCCTGCCTGACAGCGGCGGCCATCGTTTCTTATTTTGATCGAGGCCGCCTAGGGAGACCGGGCGGCCTTTGCAATTCGAGCGAACCTTCCCGGATCTCCTCAGGCGACCCCAGCCAAGCAGGGGATCTCGCATGCAGCTGACGAACTACCTCACAAACGTGGCGTCCGCGTAACGCGAGAGCACCCATAACCGCGACCTATCAGCCTGCCGACACGACGCTTGCCGAAGCGCTCGACAAGCGGCGCGGCGTGTTGTTCTCCTCGAGCTTCGAGTTCCCCGGCCGCTATACGCGGTGGGACATGGGTTTTGTGGATCCTCCGCTGGTCTTTACCGCGCGCGGACGGCGGTTTTCGTTCGAGGCGCTGAACGAGCGCGGCCGCGATTCTCCTCTCCGCCGATATCGGAGAGCATTACCCGTCTGCCGTCGGTCCGGGCTCGAGCGCGGGGGCGCCGACCGCATCTGCCGGCGAGATCGAAGAGACCGACGAACGATTTCCCGAAGAGAGCCGGAGCCGGCAGCCCTCGGTATTTTCCGTTCTGCGCGGTTCGATCGAGCTGTTCGCCAGCGGCGAAGATCAGCATCTCGGGCTCTACGGCGCGTTCGGTTACGATCTGGTATTCCAGTTCGAGCCGATGCAGCTGCGTTTGCCGCGTCCCGAGGATCAGCGCGATCTCGTTCTCTATCTGCCCGACGAGATCTTGGTCGTCGATCACATGCGGCAGATCGCGGCCATTCACCGCTACGAATTCGAGTTCGGCGAGCGGTCGACGAGCGGTTTGCCGCGCTCGACTGCGCTGGCTCCCTGCGCCGGCACGTCGCGCCCCGCTGGCCGCGCCTCTCGAAAGCGATCATGGACCCGGCGAATATGCTGCATTGGTCGAGCGCGCAAAGGCGGCATTTGTGCGCGGCGACTTGTTCGAGGTCGTGGTCGGGCAGCTGCTGGCCGAAATCGGTGCGCGGATCGCCCAAGCGTTGATGTTTCAGCGGCTGCGCCAGGCCAACCCGGCGCCCTACGGCGCGCTGATCAATCTCGGGGAGGGCGAGTTTCTCGTCGCGGCCTCGCCCGAGATGTTCGTCCGCGTCGAGGGCCGCCGGATCGAGACCTGCCCGATCAGCGGCACGATCGCGCGTGGCCGCGACCCGGTCGAGGACGCCGAGCGCATCCGCGAACTGCTCAACTCCGTCAAAGGACGAGAGCGAGTTGACGATGTGCACGGATGTCGACCGGAACGACAAGTCGCGGGTCTGCGAGGCCGGCAGCGTGCGGGTAATCGGCCGGCGCCAGATCGAGCTCTATTCGCGCCTGATCCATACCGTGGACCATGTCGAGGGCGTAATGCGCGAGGAGTTCGACGCGCTCGACGGCTTTCTCAGCCATGCCTGGGCGGTGACCGTGACCGGGGCGCCAAAGCGCTGGGCGATCCGCTTTATCGAGAAGGAGGAGCGCTCGTCGCGCCGCTGGTATGGCGGGGCGATCGGCCGCGTCACCTTCGACGGCAATATGAATACCGGCCTGACCCTGCGGACGATCCGCATGAAGGACGGCGTCGCCGAAGTGCGCGCCGGGGCTACCTTGCTCTATGACAGCGACTCCGGAAGCCGAAGAGGCCGAATGCCGGCTTGAAGGCGGCTGCGATGTTCGCCGCGATCCGCGGAGCGGCAGCGGCGCGCGCGAGCACCCGCGAGCGCACCGGCGACGCCGCCGGAAGCGGCCGACGGGTGCTGCTGATCGACCATGAGGATTCCTTTGTTCACACGCTGGCCAATTACATTCGCACGACCGGCGCCGAAGTCGTGACGATGCGCCCGGATCTGGCGCGCGCCGAATTGCGGCGAGGCGTTGACGCCGATCTGGTGGTGCTGTCGCCGGGCCCAGGCCGGCCATCCGATTTCGCGATGGCCGAAACTCTCGACCTGATCATGCGGCGGCATCTGCCGGTATTCGGCGTCTGCCTCGGACTGCAAGGGATCGTCGAATATTTCGGCGGCACGCTTGCGGTGCTCGACGTGCCGATGCACGGCAAGCCCTCGTTGGTCCGCGTCATCGGCGGAGGAGTTTTTGACGGAATGCCGCAGGATTTCATCGTCGGCCGATACCATTCGCTGCACGCCGGCGTCGGCACCCTGCCGCCCGAGCTTGCCGTCACCGCGGAGACCGAGGACGGCGATCGTGATGGCGGTCGAGCATCTGCGCCTGCCGATTGCCGCTGTCCAGTTCCACCCGGAATTGGTGATGACCCTGCAAGCGGAGATCGGACATGCCGATCATCGCCTCGGTCTTCTCGACCGTCGCCGCGCAGCCGCTCTATTCGTTAGATGCATTCAGATGATTCAGTGCGCCTCCTCCTCGTCTTCCCGGCGAAGGGGGGCCATAGCGGCATGTGGTGGTGGACGGCGGGGCGTTCGCCGGCGATGGTATCACGCGCGCGATAGGGCTTTGGCGTCGGCATTCGTGAATTGGACTGAGCACTAGCGGCCGATGACGCCTGATCGGGAAGCCGCCGGCAAATCGGCCGCGATTCGCGCCGGCGGAGCCGATGCCGGGCAGCGCCTGGACCGGCTATTGGCGTTGCACCTCCCGCAGCTGTCGCGCACCAGGCTCAAGCGGCTGATCGAAACCGGCCACGTGACTGAGCAGGGCTCGACGGTACGGGACCCCTCGCTGCGTGTCAGACACGACCAGAATTTCGTCGTAATTCTCCCTGAGATAGAAGATGCGGCGCCGAGGGCGCAGCCGATCGGGCTCGATATCCGCTTCGAGGATGCATATCTGATCGTCATCGACAAGCCGGCGGGCATGGTCGTCCACCCAGCTCCCGGCAATCCCGACGGCACGCTCGTCAACGCGCTCCTCGATCATTGCGGCGCCAGCCTCTCCGGCATCGGCGGGGTCCGCCGGCCAGGCATCGTGCATCGGCTCGACAAGGACACGAGCGGCCTTATGGTCGTGGCCAAGACGGAGGCTGCGCACCAGGCGCTCTCGCGCGATTTTGCGGCGCGCCGGATCGACCGCGCCTACGCCGCCTTTGTCTGGGGCGTGCCTCGCCCGCCCGCCGGGGAGATCGCCGGGAACATCGGCCGCAGCACGGTCAATCGCAAAAAAATGGCGGTGCTCGGCGAACGGCACGGTCGGCCGGCGCTGACCCGCTATCGGGTCGAGCGCGCGATTCCGAGCAGACGCAGCGCTTGTGGAATGCCGGCTGGCCACCGGGCGGACCCACCAGATCCGGGTTCATCTCGCCCATTCCGGCCACCCGGTGATCGGCGATCCGGTCTACGGCACGCGCGCCGGGCGGCGCGTCACCCATGGCGGTTCGATCGGGGCGCAAATCGCCCAGTTTCCGCGCCAGGCTCTGCATGCCCGGCGGCTCGGTTTCGACCATCCGATCGACGGGCGGCGGCTCCAATTCGACAGCCCGCTTCCGGCGGATCTGCGCGAGCTGGAAGAAAGTTTAGAGCGACTTTAAACTGGACAAAATCACACTATTTTTGTAGGGTATCAGCGTCGGGGATCGAGACGCTGCCCCTCAGCGTTTGCCATCCACCGAGTCAAACGGAGCAACAATCGTCTATGGCTACCCTTTCGGTGCCTTCCATCTCTTCGGAAGGAAACCTTACCCGCTATCTCCAGGAGATCCGTAAATTTCCGATGCTCGAGCCCGGGCAGGAATACATGCTCGCCAAGCGTTGGAAAGAGCACGAGGATCCTGAAGCCGCTCACAAGCTGGTGACCAGCCATCTGCGCCTCGTCGCCAAGATCGCGATGGGCTATCGCGGCTACGGGCTACCGCTTTCCGAGCTGATCTCGGAGGGCAATGTCGGCATGATGCAGGCCGTCAAGCGCTTCGACCCGGATCGCGGCTTTCGGCTGGCGACCTACGCGATGTGGTGGATTCGCGCGGCGATCCAAGAGTACATCCTGCACTCCTGGTCGCTCGTCAAAATGGGCACCACGGCGGCGCAGAAGAAGCTCTTTTTCAACTTGCGCAAGCTGAAGGGTCAGCTGCAAGCCATGGAGGAGGGCGATCTCTCGCCGGAAAACCTGAAAAAGATCGCCACGGAACTCGACGTGCCCGAGGCCGATGTGGTCAGCATGAATCGCCGATTGGCGAGCCCCGACCATTCGTTGAATGCGCCGCTGCGGTCCGACAGCGAGGGCGAATGGCAGGACTGGCTGGTGGATGAAACCGAAAGCCAGGAAACCAAGCTCGGGGAACGGCAGGAACTCGGATTGCGGCGCGACCTGCTCGAAAAAGCGATGACGCACCTGAACGACCGCGAGCGGCACATTTTGACGGAGCGCCGCCTGCGCGAAAACCCGACGACGCTCGAGGATCTGTCGCAGCAATACGGCATTTCTCGGGAACGGGTGCGCCAGATCGAGGTGCGCGCCTTCGAAAAATTGCAAAAGGCGATCAAAGCCGCGGCTGTCGAGCGCCGCCTCGTCACCCACTAAGCCCCAGGCACGCGCGAGCGGCTATCTGCGGCGTCCCCTCACCCGCAAGCCCGAAGGGGGTTGGGGGTGAGGGTTGGGGTTGTTCAGCCGGATGAGCAGATTTATCGGGGAACGGGTGTCGTTCAGATGCAGGATCCCGTCGTCGATAAGATTGTCGGCCATGTCGAGAGGGTCGCGGCCCACGGCGTGCCCGGAGCCGCGGTTGAGGCGGCCAAGGCGCTGATCATGGACACCCTCGCCGTCGGGGTGGCCGGCGTCGCGGCGCCGTGGCGTACCGAGATCCTCGATATGCTCACCGGGTTCGGTGGCCCGGCGGAAGCGGCCGTGCTCGGCTGCTCCGGGCGCTTGCCCTTGGTGCACGCGGCGATGCTGAATGCGTACCAGATCCACTCTCAGGAATTCGACTGCGTGCATGAGCGGGCCGTCGTGCATCCGATGGCGCCGCTTCTTCCGGCGGTGCTCGGATGGGCGGAGCGCGAAGGCGGCATTTCCGGAGCCAGCCTGATCCGGGCCGTTGCGGTCGGGGTCGATGTCGCCGCGACACTGGGGCTTTGCTCGCGCGCCCCGATGCGTTTTTTCCGGCCCGCCAACGCAGCGGGTCTCGGCGCAACGGTCGGCCTCGCGATATTGGCGAGGCTCGACGGAGAGCAGCTGCGCGACGCGATCGGCATCTATTACGGACAATGCGCCGGGACGATGCAGGCGCATGTCGAGGCGACCCCGCAGCTGGCGATGCAGATGGGCTTCGCGGCACGCAGCGCGGTGACCGCTGTCGAGCTTGCCCGGCGCGGCATGCCCGGGCCGCGCGCGCCGATCACCGGAGAATTCGGCTATTTCAAGCTGTTCGACGGCGCCGCCGATCCGGCGCCGTTTGACGAGCTCGGAACCTTCGCGCGTATCCGAGAGGTCAGCCTCAAGCCGTTTCCCAGCGGCAGGGCCACCCATGGCGGCATCGACGCCCTGCAGCGCCTGATGGCAGAGGACGGGGTCATTGCCGAGCGGGTCGCCGCCGGCCGGTTCTTTGTCCCTCCGCTGACCGCCCGACTGATCGGCCGGCCGGCCCTGGCGGGCATGACGCCCGGCTATGCGCGCCTATGTCTGCAATACGCCGGGGCAGTTTGCCTGCGGCGCGGCACCG
Organism: uncultured Alphaproteobacteria bacterium; assembly: GCA_963836845.1. Taxonomy (GTDB): domain Bacteria; phylum Pseudomonadota; class Alphaproteobacteria; order ATCC43930; family CGMCC-115725; genus AP-15. The sequence goes on from CAWILK010000020.1 coordinate 20,189, forward strand.
TTGGGCTCGACGCTTTCACCCCGGCCTTGCTCTCCGACCCGCAAACCCTGGCGCTGGCCCGCCGTCTCGCGGTCGTCGACGACGGCAACCCGGACCCGAATGCCCTCGTGCCGCAGCGCGTCGAGATCGACCTCGCCGAGGGCCGAACCGTGGCGTGCACGGTCGACACCGTCCTCGGCAGCCCCGAGCGGCCTCTTTCGCCCGAGGCGAGGAGGTCGAAGCTTACGGCCTGCTGGTCCAGCCTCGGATATTTGCCGCCCGAGCGGGGCACAGAGCTTTGGGAGGCGGCGGCGGCGCTCGACACGCTCGATGACGTGCGCGTCATCGCCGCCTTGGCCGCTCCGCCAACCCCAGGATAGGAGAAGCGCCCCGGGTGCGGCATAATCGCCGGCTTCAACTGGGAGGGCGGTTATGGCCTACAAGCTCGAAGGCAGTCTTCTTGAGGTCTGCGACTGCGAGGTGCTCTGCCCATGCTGGATCGGCGAGAACCCCGACAACGGGACCTGCCAATCCGCCCTCGCCTATCATTTCGAGCAAGGGACGATCGATGGCGTCGACGTCTCCGGCCTCACCCTCGCCACCAACGTGTTCATCCCGGGAAACGTTCTCGATGGCAATTGGCGCGCCCAGCTCTTTATCGACGACCAGGCGAGCGCAGAGCAGGAGGCCGCTCTCCTCAGCGTGTTTACCGGAAAGCAGGGCGGCCCGATCGCCGATCTCGCCGCGCTGATCGGGGAAGTGGTCGGGGTGGTGCGGGCGCCGATCACATTCGAGGTGGAGGAGGGCAAGGGGACTCTCCGGATCGGCGACACCACCGAAGCGGTGATGGAGCCCTATCGCGGGCCGAGCGGAAAGCCGACCACCCTGGTCGACAGCATCTTTTCGACGATCCCCGGGGCACCGGCCTACGTCGCCAAAGCTTCCACCTTTCGCTTGAAGAACCCGGCGGTGGGGGTCGATGTCGATCTGCGCGGGCACAATGCGATCCAGGGGCGGTTCGCCTTTGAATCCTGAGCGAAGCGGTGCGCGGTGATGTACCGGCGGTAATCCGCGGCGTGCGGGCGGCCTCGCATCGCAGCGGCTTTCTGCCGCTGATGGCGGCATTGACCGCCACGGCGTGGGCGGCTCTCTGGCTTTGGGGACAGAGCCCGTACGCCCGTTACCTCGATCACGGCAGATGGACCGAAATCGGGGTCGCCGCCAGCCTTTGCCGGGTGTTGCCAGGCGGCGGGGAAGCTTTGGCGGGGCTGCTCGTCGTGGCTGGCTGGGTGCTGATGCTGGCGGCGATGATGCTGCCGACCACATTGCCCTTGCTGGAGATGTTCCGCCGCCTGACGGCGCAGCGCACCGATCACGGATTGCTGACCATATCGGTCGCGGCCGGCTATCTCGCGGTTTGGGCCCTGTTCGGGGTCGCGGCGCATCTCGCCGACCGCGCGGTGACCTTTGCGGTGCGCCAGTCGGATTATTTGATCGCGCATGGCTGGGTCGTCGGCGCGGTGGTTTTGGCGATCGCCGGCCTCTATCAGTTCAGCGCATTGAAATACCGCTGCCTCGACCAATGCCGGGCGCCGCTCGGGTTTCTGGTCGAGCACTGGCGCGGCGCCCGCAAGTCGTGGCAGGCCTTTTTGCTGGGCGGCAGGCACGGCGCGTTTTGTGTCGGTTGCTGCTGGGCGATGATGCTGCTGATGTTTGTCGTCGGCACCGCCAATATCGGCTGGATGCTGGCTCTGGGCGCCGTGATGGCCGCCGAGAAGAATTTGCCGGCCGGCCGCCGCCTCGCTGCACCGGTCGGCGCGGCGCTGCTCCTGGCCGCGCTCTGCATCTCGCTCGCCGGAACGAGCGCCTGACGCGCCCAGCATCAGGATGTTGTAGCAAATGCCGAGCGCGGTCTAATAGTGGGTGCTCTGCGCCGCTCACCCAGAGCTGCCCTGGCAATAGGCGTGGGCGCTGCCGCGCACCAGTTGCTCGGCCGGGATTGCGGCGTTGCGTGGCGCGCGGCGTCGCGGTGGCCAGCCAATCGCCTCTCGTCGTGCGTCCCGGCTGGATGCGGTACGCCGGCTTCAGCGGCCGACGGCGTAGCCTTGCATGCCGCGCGGGTTGGCGGCGGCTTTGAGGACCCGGCCCTCCGGGGTGTCCTCGCGGGCGCAGCCGGTGAGGCGGCCTTCGGACCAGGCATCGCCGATGCGCAGCCGGTGGCCGCGGCGCGCCAGCGCGGCGCGGGTCGCTTCGGAAAAGCGTCCCTCCAGCGCGACGAGGCCGGGCTGCGCGGCGCGCGGATAAAACGAGCTCGGCATGTGCTCGGTGTGGAAGGCCGGGCAGTCGATCGCCTCCTGCAAATTCATGCCGTGGTGCACGTGATGCAGCAGCATCAGCGCCGACCACTGGTCCTGCTGGTCGCCGCCCGGCGTGCCGAAGGCGAGGTAGGGCTTGCCGTCCTTGAACGCCATCGACGGCGACAAGGTGCTGCGCGGGCGCTTGCCGGGCGCGAGGCTCGCCGGGAGGCCCTCCTCCAGCCAGAACATCTGCATCCGGGTGCCGAGGCAAAAGCCGAGCTCCGGGATCACCGGCGAGCTCTGCAGCCAGCCGCCGCTCGGGGTGGCCGAAACCATGTTGCCCCAGCGGTCGATCACATCCACATGGCAGGTGTCGCCGGCGACGAGCCCATGCTCGGTGACGGTCGGCTCGCCGATGCCGCCGATCGTCGGCTCGCCGATCCCGGCCGCGCCCATATCCACCTCCAGCCCGCCGACCAGCACGCGCGGCATGCGGCCATCCGGATTGCCGGGGCGCAGGTCGAGGGAGGCCCGCTCGGTGACGAGCTTGCGCCTTGTGTCGCTATAGGCTGGATCGAGCAGCGTGCCGATCGGCACGTCGACGTAATCGGGGTCGCCATACCACGCCTCCCGGTCGGCAAAGGCGAGCTTGGCGCATTCGACGACGATATGGACAAAGTCGGGACCGAGCGGATCGAGGCCGTCGAGGTCGAACCCCTGCAATAGAGCCAGATGCTGCAGCAATACCGGCCCCTGGCTCCAAGGCCCGCCCTTCGCGACCGTGCAGCCGTGATAATCGAAGGTCAGGGGCGGCTCGACCGGCGCCTCCCAGCGCGCCATGTCGTCGGCGGTGAGCAGCCCGCCATGGCGGCGCCCGGAGGCGTCGAGCACCTTCTCGCGCCGGCAGAAGCGGTCGACCGCCTCGGCGACAAATCCGCCATACCAGGCATTGCGGGCGCGTTCGATCTGGCCCTCGCGACCGCCGTCGCCTGCCTCGGCGAGGAGACGGCGGTAGGTCGCGGCAAGCGCCGGGTTGCGGAACAACCGGCCCGGCTGTGGCGGCGCGCCGTTCTGGAGGTAGACAGCGGCGGAGCTCGGCCATTCGCGCCGGAACAGCTCGGCAACGGTCGCGACCGTCATGCCGATCTGGTAGACGGCGGGATAGCCGTTCTCGGCATAGCCGATCGCCGGCCCGAGGATTTCGGCGAGCGGCATCGTTCCATAATCGCGCAACAGCCGCATCCAGGCGCCGAACGCCGCGGGAACCGCAGCGGCGAGCAGGCCGGTGCCGGGGATCAGCTCGAGCCCGAGGCCGCGGAACCGGTCGATGGTCGCCGCCGCCGGCGCCACCCCCTGCCCGCAGATCACATCGCAGCGGCGGTTCGCTTCGCTCCACACCAGCATCGGGGCCTCGCCGAGCGGGCCGTTCAGATGCGGCTCGACCACCTGCAAGGTGAACCCGGCGGCAGCCGCGGCGTCGAACGCATTGCCGCCCTTCTCCAGCACGCTCATCCCGACTGCCGATGCGATCCAGTGCGTCGAGGCGACAACCCCGAAGGTGCCGCGGATCTCGGGTCGGGTCGTGAAATTCGGCATGGTTTCTGTCCTTGAAAAGCGCCTGCTGGTTCCGGGAGGTTAAACGGTTTCCCTCATCGACAAAACCGCCTCACCCGCGGCGCGGATCGAGAGCGTCGCGCAGGCCGTCGCCGAGCAGATTGAACGACAAGACTAGGCTGAAAATCGCGAGGCCCGGCCACACCGCCATCCACGGCGCCTGCGACAGGAAGTTCTTCGCGGTATTCAGCATGCTGCCCCAGCTCGGCGCCGGCGGCTGCTGGCCGAGCCCGAGAAATGAGAGGCTCGCCTCGGCGATGACCGCCGCCGCGATCGCCAAAGTCGCCTGGACGAGGAGCGGGGCAAACACATTGGGGAGGATGTGCCGGAGCACGATGCGGTGGTCGGTGTTGCCGATGGCGCGCGCCGCCTCGACATAGTCCTCGTGCTTTGCGGCCAACACTTGGGCTCGGGTCAGCCGGGCGAAGACCGGCATCTGCGACACGCCGATCGCGATCATCGCGTTGGTCAGGCTCGGCCCGAGAAAGGCGGCGAGCGCGATCGCCAGGATCAGGAACGGGATCGCCAGCATCGCATCGATCAGGCGCATGATCGCGCCGTCTACGACACCACCCCGATAACCCGAGACGAGGCCCAGCGGCAGGCCGAGCGCCAGCGCGATCGTGACCGAGACGATCCCTGCCAGCAGCGAGGCCCGTGCGCCCCAAATAATGCGCGACAAGACATCCCGGCCGATCTCGTCGGTGCCGAAGAGGTGCTGCAGCGAAGGCGGCTTGCGCACGGCGAGCCAGTCGGTGGCAACCGGGTCGTAGGGTGACAGCAGGGGGGCGGCGAGCGCGATCGTCACGAACAACACAATGACGCCGAGGCCAAAGAGCGCGGCGCGGCGCTGTGCGAGGCGCCGCCACGCCCGGCGCCACGGGCTGTCGCCGATCGCAGCCGGTGTCTCGGCGACCGCATCGCCCGGGGGGTGCAGCGCATCGGAGGTCATCCCGCGACACCCTGCGCCAGCCGATCGCCGGTCGCAACCGGCCGCTGCCCGGCCCATCTATCTCGCGTTCCGGACACTTCCGGCGGGCCGCTGTCGAGTTCTTGCGCGAATGAATACGACCATGCCCTTGGGTGTTCCGGCCGACACCACGACCAGCAGCGAAGATTTTTTCCGCACCGAAGGCGTCTATACCAGCCTAGGCGCCCCGATCGAGGGGGGCCAGACCGGGCGCTGGATACTCCGCGAAGGCCCGCATATCGACAGCGATATCGAGCTGTTCGACGAGCTGTGCTGGCGGCTGGTCGGCGATGGGTTGCCGCTGTGGCGCGCCACGCTCCACATGGGGACGTTGCATCCCCAGATTCGCGGCCTCGGCGCGCGCTGGCTCCGCGAGCTCAAGGTTATCGAGGAATACCGGATCCTGCGCGGCGCCGACGAGACCGAGGAGTATCTGCACAGCCCGATCCGCGCCACGATCGAGCGCGGGACGCCGTTCCGCCGCCGGCTCGTCGAGGATGCGCCGGAATATCCGTTATTGTCGCGGCTCAGGGCGGCCGGCGCCACCGACTATTTCGCTCTGGCGCTCAACCGGACGTTTCGGCAGTTTCCGGTGGTGACGTGGGCGACCGACCGGCCGAGCGGGTTCAGCGATGCCGAGCTCGCCGCGCTCGAGGACATCAACCCGGCGCTCGCCGCCATCGTCGAGACCCGCGCCGTGCGCCGCATCACCGAGAACCTGCTCGACACCTATCTCGGGCCGCAGGCCGGACGGCGCGTGCTCTCCGGGCAGATTCAGCGGGCGCAGGGCGAGCGGCTGCGCGCCGTCATCCTGATCGCCGACATGCGCGGGTTTACCGCCTTGTCCGATCGGCTGCCCGGCGAGGCGGTGATCGAGCTGCTCGACGATTATTTCGACGCGATTGTCACGCCGGTCGAGGCGCGCAGGGGCGAAACCCTGAAATTCATGGGGGATGGCGTCCTCGCGATCTTTCCCGCGGCGGATGACGACGATTTCTCGACGGCCAGCGTCCGGGCGCTCGACGCCGCCATCGAGGGGCTCGAGCGGCTCGGCGTGATCAACCGGGCGCGGCGCGAAGCAAAGCAGGCCGAGATCAGGATCGGCATCGGCCTCCATCTCGGTGAAGTCATCTATGGCAATGTCGGCGCCTCCGACCGGCTCGATTTCACGGTGATCGGGCCGGCGGTGAACCTCGCCTCGCGCATCGAGGGCATGACCAAGCGGCTGTTGCGGCCGATCCTGGTGTCGAGCGCCTTCGCCCGGATCTGCCCGCGCCCGCTCGTCTCGCTCGGCTTCCACCCGGTCCGCGGGCTGTTCGAGCCCGAAGAGGTGTTCGGCCTGCCGGAACAAGGCTAGCCGCACGCAACTGCGAGCCGCTCCGGGCGTCGCTCTCCAGCAAGGCCGCGGCATCCAGGCTCGAGCGATCATCACCCGAATATCCCCCTCTCCGCCCTCGGAGCGGCGGCGCGACCCACCTCACCCTCCCGCACCGAGAATTGTTTCAACGCCCCCGGTTGAGAACCTCGACGATGCCGGCGGCGGGGTCGACGCGCAGCGTGTCGCCCGTCCGGAAGAGCGCGGTGACGTTCCCCTCGAAACGATCGACCAGCGCGACATTGCCGAAGGCGGCGCCTTGCGCGACGATCGGGTTCACCCGGTTGAAGATCAGCGCCTTCGGCACGATGCCGCGCGACGCCATTTCGTGCAGCATCCAGGCGGTGGCGACCCCGCCCTTGGCGGTGTCGAGCACGAGGATCCGATCGGCATAGCTCTCCCCGGCGAGCTTGTGGCTCGGGCGCGAAAAAACTCCTGTGATACGGTCGAGATCGTAGCGCGCGCTGAAATTGTCGGCGGCGACGAGCGCCGTCCCGGTCACCGCCGGTCCGATGCCCTTATGACAACGCAACTGGAGGGGCACTCGCTAAAGGTCCTCGCGCCGAAGTCCGGTGTGCCGGGCGATGCGGGCGAGCATGCGCGGCCCCAGCTCTTCATCTTCTCGAAAAGCGAACACGTAGTCTGGCCACCCTCGACGCGACAATGTGCGGTGCGATCCCGATTGACGCTTTAGGCTCCATCCAATCCGATAAGGCGCCCGTAATACTCGGCTGGCCTTCGTAGAGGGCCAGGTGCTCACGCGGCGGCAAATAGATCGCCAGCCGCAATCGGGGCCGGCTCACCGTGCTCGATGCGATCGGCGATCACGCGAAGGGCAAGCGCCGCCGCTCGGTTGCGGGCTTCGTCTTCGGTTGCGCCATAGGCGACGACGCCCGGTAGCTCCGGCACTTCGCCGATCCAGCGGCCGTCTTCTTCGCGTTCGATCTCGATCGTCAACATGGTTGCGGCTCCCGGCGGCACGTGCGGGCTACGATGGGGCGCTTGCGCCGGGTGCGCAAGGCCTTGGTCACAGTGGGCATCACAGCACCCGCCCGGCAACGGCCGAAGCGACGCAGCGGTCGAGGCTCGCCAGGGTCGGCCGGTAGCCGTAGCCGCCGATGATGTTGACGAGCTTGGCCGAGTTGGTCATCAGGCGGGTCCAGCCATTGGCCTCCGCCATCTCGCGGGCGTAGCTCTGGTAAAAGCAGATCCCCTGCGCAACGACCGCGCCCGAGGCTTCGATCCGGCTCGTCAACCCCATCCGGTCGGCGGCATGCTTGATCTCGGGTGAAGTCGCCACCAGCACAGTGGTGTCGTCGTGCACCCGGCGCCCGTCCAAGGCGCGCGCTACTGCCTCCATCTCGAACAGCGACAGCTGCGGCGCCCCGAACACGACGACGTCGAGCTTGTCGCCGGGCGCGTCATAGCGGGCGAGAAAGGCTTCGATCTCGGGGCGGCCGATCGACACTGCGTTCGGCAGCGGAGCCACGAGGGCCGGTTCCTCGGCGGTGATGCCGGGCATGTGAAACAGCGCCACCGAGCCGAAGCTCGCGAGCGCCGTGCCGAAATGTTTTAGCGCGTCCGAGCCGGGGACCGCCTCGATCCCCTCGATCAGCGGGACTTCCCAATAGGACCCGCAGAGCTCGCCGACGATGCCGCCGACCGCCCCCCACTCGCTGAGGTCGCGCGGCGACGTGGCGAGCCGCACCCGCTTGGTGGCGCGTCGGCACGCCGTCGAGATGAAAGCCGTAGCGCGGCGTCCGCCCGGTCAATGCCGCCGCCAAAGCCGAGGGCCCGCCCTCGAAATTGCTGCGGGCGCCGAGCACGCTGTTCGAATAGATCGCCACCCCGGTGTCGCCATAGGCGAGATGCTCACCGCGAACCGGCGCCATGATGGTCTGGTAATTGATGCAGGTGTCCGTCATCAGCACGCCGAAGGCGCGCAGCGCGTCGATCGCGCGCTGCTCGAGCGCCGCCATTTGCGGTGTCTGGCCGAGCCGGCGATAGACGGCGAAATCGAGCCCGCGCGGATCGGTGATCGTCGGCACCCGAACCCGGCGCTCGGTCTCGGGCGCCGCCGCGAGGCCTTCGAGAAAGCCCACCCCGGCCTCGCCCAAGGATTCCGTGTCGGCCATGATGTGGGCCTGCGCCACCGGCACCAGATCCTCGGCATCGAAGAACTCGCCGACCGCGATCTGGTGGGCAATCGCCCAGCGCCGCGGCTCGCCGAGCTCGCCCGCCAACATCGCCCGCTCTTCAGCGGTGAGCCGCATCGTCAGGCCGGCCTTCGTTAACGCGCCGATTGCAATCAAAGGGAGAATCGAAAATTGCGTCCCGCTGCTCCTGCAGCGAGTCTGCAGCGGAACTCCCGCAAAAATTGTAATGCCTGCGGCTGCGGCAGATCAGCGATTCCTCCTTCACCGGAGCACCAACTTCTTACAGCAAGCTTGCGCTCCAAAGGTGGCGATTTTAGGAGCGCTGCAAGTCACCCGAACCCCCGGCTGTCAGATGCATTCAGACGGTTCGGTCTCAGCTAGGGCGTTCGCCGCAGCTAAGAGCGTGTGAATGAATTGGATTAGGGCCGATGCGTCCTTCGAGACAGCCGCTTCGCGGCTTCCTCAGGATGAGGGCTTTTCTCAATGCCGGCAAAGGTTTACCTCATGCTGAGGGCGCTCGAAGAGCGCGTCTCGAAGCACGCACGACCGCGGTGCAGGCAATTCATTCACACGCTCTAAGTAGCGCAAGGGGCCGGCCTGTGATTGCGGGCTCTACCTCGGCGAGCATGCGCCCGGAACCACCATTCCGCACCCTGAGACAGGTGTGCGCGTCGCACCAGCAAAGGTCCTGAAATTGGCCAGCTTGGAATGATCAGGTGCCGGTAGAGTTTACAACCTCCCGGCGACACTCACCGGCGTTAACGCGCACAAAGCGACGCGCTTCAGCGCTCACGCTCGGCCAGCGGGTTGGTCCAACCGCCTGCTCGGATGCGGGAGGCGATTTACCCTTGTTCAAGAGGCTCGACGGGGCGATCCTGCCCCCATAACGTCCCCGAAATCTGGGGAATGTCGACTTAATTATCGTGAGCCTGGGATCACAGAGCGTGAGCCAGCCGCGCCCGATAATCTCACCGAGCGTGAGCCGAAATCGACGATGATTGCGCGCCGGAGCGGGGATGATTGCGAGCCGCTACAGATACCACTTCGATCGCGCATCTGTAATTTCCCAGGTTCAGGGCGCTCTCACGCGGGCGATAATCACCTCTGCCGCCGATAGCGTTTCGTGAACCAGGCTCCGAAGAGACCGGCCAGGACCAAACTCGCTGACGAAGCCTCGGGCACGGCTAGGTCGCTTTGCCAGAAACCAGTGATTTCGCAGGTCCCGTTGTTGAAGGTGCATCCGCCGAGGCCTTCCGTATCCGTAGCAACAAACCCGCTGGTTTGTGCGAAATCTGAAGATGGCGTCGAACGCAGCATCGAAGGTGATGGCTATTGATAGCTCGCTCGCGGTTGCAGACCAGGAAATATCGAAATCGCAGATGGTCAACCGCATGACAGAAAAACCGCAAGCCGCCCCGCCTTGGTCGCCGTTGAAAGCGGGGGTCAACCGATAAAGACCAAAGTCGAAAGAGAAGACGAACTCGTCGCCCGTGTAGACCGGTGGGGAAAATCCCGCCCCTCTCCAGAGGGCAGTACCCTCGCTGATCGGCCCTGGAAGCGTGAGCGTGGCGAAAACGAAGGGCTGAGGCGGCAAGGTGCAGGATGGGCCCGTGAAACACGAGATGCCGGTTTCGAAGAAACTCCAGGTCACCGTTGCGCGCGCCTGATGCACAATGGCCGTCGTCAAGACAGCCGCGAAAAGGGCTACTGTCATCCGCAGCGCAGCTGAACGATCTTGCATAGCGGCCTCCTATCTCGGCATTGCTTGGTTTGTTGAGCTACGCTGGCTGACCGAGCCCGGCCGGCAGCCCGAATGTGTCCTGGTCTTCGAGGCCGCAAGGGAGCGTGTGGCGCCGGCCGGCATTCCATGAACCCGAACAGTCGTTTGGGCACGAGCCCGCATCGAGGAGGCTGGGTGATGGATGTCGAAACTGGGGCCGATCGCTTTGTCGGCATTGATGTATCGAAGGCGCGGGTCGATGTGCATGTCAGACCGGATGGCACGGCGTTTGGCTGCGCGACCGACCCCGAGGGTCTGGGCGCGTTGGTCGCGCGCTTGCAGCCGCTGTCGCCTTGCCTGGTGGTGCTCGAGGCGAGCGGCGGTTACGAAGGGGTGGTCGCCGCCGCGCTCGCCGAAGCCGGCCTGCCGGTCGCCATTGTCAATCCGCGCCAGGTGCGCAAATTCGCCGGGGCTATCGGGCGATTGGCCAAGACCGATGCGATCGACGCGGCGGTGATTGCCCACTTCGCCCAAGCGGTGCGCCCACCGGCCCGGCCATTGCCCGATGATCTCTCGCTGCGGCTCGCTGAATTGATGGCGCGGCGGCGCCAGCTGGTGGTCATGATCAACGCCGAAAAGCAGCGGCTTGGCAAAGCTCGCGACCGGATCGCGCAAAGCTCCTTCAAGGCCGTGCTCAAGCGCCTGGAAACCGAGCGGGCGCGCATCGACAAGGCGATCGACAAGCTGATCGAAGCCAGCCCGGTGTGGTGCGCCCAACAGGATCTGCTCAAAAGCGTGCCGGGTATTGGCGACGTCGTCGCCCGCACCCTGATCGCTGAACTGCCCGAGCTCGGCCGGGTCGACCGCCACCAGATCGCCGCCCTCGCCGGTGTTGCCCCGATGAACCGAGACAGCGGCCGATACCGCGGCAAGCGCAAAATCCAAGGAGGCCGGGTCGAAGTTCGGGCACCGCTCTATATGGCTTGCCTGGTCGCCATCCAGCACAACCCGGCGCTCAAGTCCTTCTATCGCCATCTGCGCGACGCCGGCAAACCGGCCCGCCTCGCCCTCGTCGCCGCCATGCGCAAGCTGCTCACCATCCTCAACGCCATGCTGCGTGACGGCAAACCCTGGGCAAGCGCGCACAGCTGAGCGTCGAAGCCATGGCAGCCAAACTGGCCGCGGCGAGCGCCGGCTCAAGGCCGTCAGCCGCCGGAGGCGGGAGCGCGACAGCGCTCGCCTTGAACCGGCGATCGACGCGGCCGACACTTCAGCCATCACTGCGACCCTTGACCTTCAAGACAGTCGCTCCCTGCTTTGTGGGGCCGTGCAAGCATTACGCCATTCGCAACTTATGGTTTCTAACGCGCCGGTTAAATGGTTAACAGCATGAGCTAGTCCGAACGGTTGTAAAGTCTGCCGACGCAGTATCATCGCATCGCCAGAATCTCTAAATTTTAGATCGTGCAACGCCGGACGCCTGTCTCATTGTTGCGGTTGCGATGGACAGTCCCCAAAAATTGGGCGGCGATCGACGATCGGGCGGATTTCAATCTAAAATTTCGGGCCTACGCGCGCTGCAACCCCGACCATACGGCCGCGATGAACCGACAGGCATTCTCAAGATCATTCCTTCGCCTAGTGTTTGAGTTGGGGCAGGCAAACGCCTCGCCGTGCTGGATATCTATCGACAAGCATAGGCGGTTGACCGGTTCGCGGTTGGATTCGATGTTAGCGTCCAGGTGCAGCCGGGCGAGTGTTGCGACATAAAAGCCCATATCTTGCCGTCGAGAGCGGGCAGCGTCGGTTTCCGCATTGTCTATTCTCGACGCCGCTTCGGCAGCGGTGCGCCGGCGCGTGGGGAAATGCTGCCCGCGCAGCTAATTTAGCCGCCCGTAAGGTCTTGATCCTTTAGCAGTCGGCGCAGCTCGGTCTTCAGCACTTTGCCGTAATTGTTCTTGGGCAGCACGTCAATAAAGCGGTAGTGGCGCGGGCGCTTGAAGCGGGCGATGTGGTCGAGGCACAGCCGGTCGAGCGCCGCGGGCGCGATTTCGGCCCCGGGCCGGGCGACGACAAAGGCGACGACCTCCTCGCCCCATTCGGAGTGCGGCCGGCCCACCACCGAAACTTCGAGGAGGTCGGGGTGGCGCAGCAGCACCTCCTCGATCTCGCGCGGGTAGATGTTGCTGCCGCCGCTGATGATCATGTCCTTCGACCGGTCGCGCAGGGTCAGAAACCCGTCCTCGTCGAAGCCGCCGAGATCGCCCGTATGCAGCCAGCCGCCGCGCAGTGTTTCTGCAGTGGCCGCGGGGTTTTCCCAATAGCCTTGCATGACGCAGTCGCTGCGGGTGACGATCTCGCCAATTTCGCCGGGCGGCAATTCGCGGTCCTCGTCGTCGACGACCTTGACGAGAACGCCGGTGCGCGGGACGCCGCATGAGCCGAGACGCTCGCGCCAGCGCGGATGCGCAGTGTCGGCATGCATGCGCTTGGTCAGCCCGGTGATCGTCATCGGCGACTCGCCCTGGCCATAGAGCTGGTAGAGCCGCGGGCCGAAGAGCTGCAATGCGCGCTCCAGGTCGGCGACATACATCGGCCCGCCGCCATAGAAGATCGTGCGCAGATTGCGCAAATCGGCGGTCGCCACCGCCGGCGCGTGGACGAGCCGCGTCAGCATCGTCGGCGCCGCGAACATCGAGACCCGCGAATGGCGCTGCAACGCGTCCAGCACCGCGTCGACCTCGAAATGCGGCAATACGACCTGGTGTCCGCCGCGCAATAGATGCGGCAGGGCGTAGAGGCCCGCGCCGTGCGACAGAGGGCCGGCATGCAGATTGGTGTCGCGCTCGTCGAGCGGGTCGATGTCGGCGTAGTAGCAATGGCTCATGAACAGCAGGTTGCGGTGGCTCAACACCGCTCCCTTGGGCCGGCCGGTCGTTCCGCTGGTGTAGAACAGCCAGGCCCGGTCGGTCGGCGCGCCGTCGACCGGGCGCAGCGGCGCGGCGCGGGTCAATAGCGCCGCGTAATCGTCGCTGCCGGTTACCACAATCGGCTGTCGGAGCGCAGCAAGGCCGCTCGCCAATGCCGGGGTGACAACCAGCGAGCCGCGCGCCGGAATCATTGGCGATGTGCTCGACCTCGCGCGGATGCAGTCGGGCATTGACCGGCACGGCGCAGAGCCCCGCCGCCCAGCATGCGAACATCAGCTCCAGGAACTCGGCGCAGTTCTCCATGCATAATATGACCCGGTCGCCCGGCGCGAGACCGCGCGCCATGAGACCGCCCGCGATGCTGGCTGATCCGGTCGGCGAGCTGGCGATAGGTCCAGGCGTGAGTGCCGTCGCTGACCGCCGGCGCATCCGGCAGCCGGCGGGCGACGTCGAACAACAGCGCCGCGAGGTTCAACCTCACCCGACCCCGTGGTCCTTGAACCAGGCCAGCATCTTGGCCCAGCCGTCCTTGGCGGCCTCGGCGCGGTAGCTCGGGCGGTAGTCGGCGTTGAAGCCGTGCGGGGTGTCCGGATAGATCTTGATCTCGCAGGTCTTGCCGGCCTTCTTGCAGGCGTCCTGCATCCGCTCGACGCTCTCGACCGGAATGCCCTGATCGGCGGCGCCGTAGAGGCCAAGGACCGGCGCCTTGAGATCGGCGGCGAGGTCGATCGGGTATTTCGGCTGCAATTCGGTGCGCGGCCGGTCGATCGGGCCGTACCAGGCGACAGCGGCCTTGAGCCCCGGATTGTGCGCCGCGTAGAGCCACACGATCCGCCCGCCCCAGCAAAAGCCGGTGACGGCGAGCCGCGCGGTGTCGGCCTTGCCGGTCGACTTGGCGTAGGCGACCGCCGCATCGAGGTCGGACATGACCTGCGCGTCCGGCACCTTGGACACGATCGTCTTGATCATCTCCTGGGTGTCGCTGATTTTGCGACGGGTTGCCTTGGCGCGCATAGAGCTCGGGCGCGATCGCGAAATACCCGGCCTTGGCCAGGCGGCGGCAGAGATCCTTGATGTGCTCGTGCACGCCCCAGATCTCCTGCACCACCAGCACCGTCGGGAACGGCCCGCCCTGCGCCGGCATCGCCCGGTAGGCCGGGATCGAGCCGTCGGCGACCGGTATCTTGACCTCGCCCGCGTCGAGCCCGCTGGCATCCGTCGTAATCGTCTGCGCCGAGACCGGCTGCACCGACAATGCAAACCCGGTGGCGAGCGACGTCATGACAAACCCGCGCCGCGACCATTGCGAGCGCGGCAGCAACCCCTGCAGCCCGATTTCGAAGGCGTCCATGTTCCCTCCCTTTGGCTTTGCTCCTTCAGGATAGGGACACAGCGCAGCCGGCGGAAGCGGCACCACACTCTCGTCACCATGATTTGATTGGCATCCGTCGATCCGCCGCACTTTCCGGAAGGCTCGCCCCTCGGGGCAACTCAGCCAGACTTCGGTGGATCGAACCCGAATACCCCAAAGAACATGGCGCTGTGGGCGGCCAACCAAGTCCGTGTGGCATTCCCTATTCTGCCAGTGAAAATGCTCTTATCCAGCGTCGCTATCTTGTCGAAACGGACAACCGAGGGTGACCTTGAGACCGGTCCGAGCGTTGCGGGTATGGGCGCCATATCTGGGCCCGAGCGCGCAACAGAAGTGATGAAACAGACAACAACGTCGCTTCGGCTTTCGTTATTGCGAGAGACGACCAAGGCAGGACGCCGCTTATCGCCGGAGAGGTCAGTGAAGGGAAAGCGGGTCAAAACAATCGCCCCGAACTCGAACATCAGCGGTTCCGGTCGATCAGGTCATCATCCGTGTAAAGCTCCGGCTCGTCGGCGAGGAATTTGAATGCGCCGCCCTCCTGGGCCAATGCGGCCACCGGCAGCTCTTCGGGCGCAACCACCTCAATTACTGCCCTTATCCGCGTGCTGCCGGAAATCCCGCGCCGCGCCAGCTCTTCGGACAACCGGCCCGCTTCTGCATCCAATATCAATCGCTGCATTACCCGAGACCCCACCAGCCGATCTAACGCGACACCCCAATGATATGGGGTGGCGCCGCTGCGGTGCACCCGATCAGGCGACTTCAGTAATCGTAAGTGTAGTTGAGGCCGATGCCGGTGCTGCCGGACTGGCCGGCCTCGCCTTGGAGCGTCAGGTGCGGGCGCAGTTCGATCTCGACCGTCACCTTGCTGGTCGGCGGTGACAGGCCCTGGCTGACCCCGACCGAAACACCGGGCGCGACGTATTTCCCGGCGCTCAGCGCGGTTCCGCCGGTCGCAGCGCCGCCATATTGGTAGTTCGCGGGTTCAAGGTGCTGCTCGCGCCGCCGCTCGGGCCCGAGCCCAGTCTGAACCAGTCGAGGCCGAGCCCGCCGCGCAGCCGGTCGAGCACGCCCGGGCCGCCGCCGGCGAGGGTGCTGGCCGCGGCAGCCAATTGCAGGCCTTGAGCCGCGGTGATCTGGCCGACGCCGCGGCCGAACAAGACGCGCGACAGGATCTCGTCCTGCGGCACCACGGGCGTCGAGCTCAAGGTGAGGGTCGGCGCCGAGGCGAAACCGCCGATGACGACCTGCGCCGTGATGTCGGCGGCGCTGACCTCGGCGACGATGTCGAGCACCGGGTCGAGCTTTGAGCTGCCGTCGAAGGTGATCGTGCCGCGGGTCAGGGTGAAGGTCTTGCCGAGCAGATCGACGCTGCCGCGGATCTGCTCCAGGGAGCCGCTGATCGACGGCGCCGCGCTCGTGCCGGTGATCTTGAGCCGGCCGCGCCATTCGCTCTCCAGCCCGTGGCCGCGCACAAAGATGTTGCCGGGCATGTCGAGGGTGATGTCGAGCACCGCCGGGAGGGCCGGCGGCTGGTCCGCGGGAGCCGCCGGGGCGCGTTTTGCGGTCTTGCCGTTGGTCTCGACCACCTTCAGCACGACGACGTTCGGCGGAAGGGAGTTGGGAAGGGTAATGTCGGCCCGATCGATCGTCAGAGGGGCGGTTACTTTGGGCGAAGTGAGCGCGCCGGCAATCGACACGTTGCCGCTTGCCGTGGCGACCGCCTCGTCGCGCGCGGCGAGGCGGAATTTGGCGAGCGTCGCCGAGAGCTCCGCGGAAGGCCCGCCGGCGCCGCTCAACACGACACTGCCTCGGGCCGTCAGGCTGCCGCTCGCATTGTCCGCCGCCGAGAAGGAAGTCAGGGTAAACCGGTCGCGGTTGCCGACGAGTTCCGCCTGCATTTTGGTCAGAACCGCCCCGGTCAGGAAATTCTCATAGCGCCCGTCGGAGATACCGAGCCGGCCGGTTGCGGAGGGCGCGGCGACCGTGCCGCCGATCGCGAGGTCGGCGGCGAAACGCCCGCTCACCCGGTCCTCGCCGAGCGGCAAGAGATCGGCCAGATGCTCGATCTGCCCGCCCCCTTGGAGCCGCAAGGCGAGCCGGCCGTCGGAGGGCACCGATATGCCGAGCGGCGCAGGGTTCAGCACCAGCGGAACAGAGCCGCCAAACTCGATCCGGTCTTGTTGGAGCCCGCTCACCCGGCCGTTCAGGTCGAGCGTGCGCCCGTTCCAATCGCCATCTGCCGTTACCCCGAGGGCGGTCAGCCGGGAATGTTTGGAGGAGGCCACGGTCAGATCGCGCGCCGAGACGGAAAAGCGCCCTCGCGGCGCGCGCACCGTCCCGGTCATGTTGGCGGTCAAGCCCAAGCTGCCCCGCATGCCGCGCTGGCCCGCGAGGCGGGCCGCCGACGCGATCGGCAAATTGGCAGCATTGACCGAGAGCGACAGAGCCTCGCCTCTCACGCCGCCGCTGCCGGTGATGCGGCCCGGTCCCCAGCCGAGCGCGAGACCGGAAAACGCGAGGTCGGCGCCGTGCTTCGAAAGCGTCAGCGGCTGATCGAGGAGGAGGCGGTCATTGCCCAGGGATCCGGTCAGGCGGGTCAACCGAAGATCCGCCCGGCCGGGCTCGATCCCGACATCGCCGCCCCAGGCAACGGTCAGCGGCTTACCCTGGGCGTCGCCTTGGAACGTAAAGCGGCCCGGTGCGCGGGAGTTGAGCGCCAGTGTCGCCGTGGCGAATTCGCCGCCGCCGAATTTCACCGAAGTCAGCGACAGGCGCGCGGTTCCGGAAGGGGTGCGCAAAACGTCGCCCAACCGCGCCGACAAGGCGAGGCGGCCGATCCCGACGCCACCCGCCGACAGCCGCGTTCCATTGGCCGAGAGCTCGACGCTCTGCCCCTTCTTGGCATCGAGCCCCGCGGTAAGCTCGAAGCTGCCGCCCAACGGCATGCCGGCGAGCTTTGACCAGCGGCCGAGATCGGATGCGCGACCGGAGACGGAACCCTGGACGAGACCGGTATCCAGTGCGATCCGCAGAGAGGCTTCGGCGGTGCTGTCGAGCGCGGCGATCCGGAACCGCGGAACAACCAGCTCGGAACCCGGCTTCATCTGCTGCGGCAAGCGCCAAGCTCCCGTCGAGCCCGTAGGCGCGGAAACTGCCGTCCACGACAGCGCTCGGTGCGGCAAGGTCCGCGACACGACCCGAGATGCGCAGGCGGTCGAGCTTGGTCCCGGCGAACGCAAGGTCGGTCCCTTCGATCTGACCATCGGCTCGCAGCCCCTCGACCGGCCCGGCGAGGTCGAGCTTGGCGGAAACCGAGCCCGCCATTTCCGTTCCGAGCGCGGCGCCGAGCGGCTTCAGCCGCGGGAGCTCTGCCGCCAAGGTCGCGCTCAGCGTCATTCGAGGCGGGAGAAAATCCGCCCTTCGCCGGACAGGCTGATAGCGGGGCCGGCAACGGCGAGGCGCTTGACGCTCAGCACGCCCGCGGCATCGCGTTCGACTGACCCGTTGATCGTTGTCGCGCCGCCGAGCAGCGCGTCCGCCGCGGCGATGCCGGTCCGCAGCTCCTTGGTTGAGCCCGAGAGCTCGGCCGTGAAACCGGTATCGCCGACCCGCTCGGCATTCGCTTCGAGGTCGAGCGAACCCGCCAGCGGGTAGCCGGCGAGACCGGAGAACGGGCGGAGATCGGCGATCGAAACCTTGAGGCGACCCTCGACGGCGCCGGTTTCGGTCAATTGGCCGGCGCCGCTGACGGTGGCGCCCGGCAGCCGCAGCGGTGAGGTCCGATCAGATCGCCGCTTCGGCCGTCGCGCGCGGCATTTCCGGCCAATTGCCAGTCGATGTCGCGGCCGAGCTCGGGCGGTACGGTAACCCCTTCTGGTACGACGATCCCCTTGATCCGGCCCTTTGCCGCAAATTCGATGCGCGTCGCGGGGTCGTCGAGAGTACCCGTCGGTACCACTCGGATATCCGTCTCGACCTGCTGCGCTCCGGAGGAGCCGAGCCGTATATCGCTGCCGGAGAAAGTCAGGCCAAGCTCGGGACGGCTTTCGGTGCCGGCCAGCGAAATATCGAGCGTCGCGGAGCCTTCGAGCGGTTGCCCGAGCACACCGGCGAGCCGAATGAGCTCCGGCAGATCGGCGCGAAGATGCGCCGAAATCGCTCTGTCCGGGGCGCCGAAAGCGGCGCCCCCGCTGACCTTCCCGGCCGCGGTCTCGATCGACAGCGGGTCGACAGCCACCCCCTTGTCGAATTTGGCGCGCAGCGAGAGCGCCACCCGGTCCCCTGCCAACGGCACGACCTCCGCCGGCAGTAGCGGCGCCAGGGCGGCGGAGCCGGAAAGACCCAGCACGGTGTTTTCTGCAGCGGCGAGCACTAGCCTGCGCTTCGACATGGGCGATCGTTCCGGCGGCAACAGCGAGCCGGCCATGCCAATCAGCGAGCGGCCCGGCGCCCCGTCAAGGACACCGCCAGCGGCTGGCGGTCGGTCCGGCCCAGCAGCCGGTCGGTCAGCATGCCGGTCGGCTCGGCCGCGGCGAGCCGAGGTTCAGGACCGGCGGATCGCCGCCGAGCTGCACGCCAGGCGAACATTCCCCGCCGTGCCGTCCGTGCGCTGCAGGTCGAGGTTGATATGCGCCGTGGCGCCGGCCAGCTCGGCGCTGCCCTCGACCTTGGCGACGAGGCTCTCGCCCAAGACGGGCGAGGCGAGCGCCAGCCGTCCGATCGACAGCCTGTCGAGCACCACGCTCACCGGCAGATGCGGAACCTTGAAATAGTCGGCGAGCGGCGTCGTCGAGGGCGCGGTGCTCGCGCGCGCCATCTCGATATCGGCAATGTCAGCGAGCGGATATGCACAGTGCCGGCGAGCAGAGCGCTCGGCGAGATGTCGAGGCCGATATCGTGCAGGGTCAGATAGATCCCATCGCGGTCGCCGATCGCGATCCGTTCGACATGCATGTCGAACGGCACTGTCCCGCCGACCCGATCGATCGCGACGGTGAAGTCCGGGATCGCTGATCGCCTGTGCGATCTGCCGCGCCAGCCAAGCCTTCCCGGGTTGCGTCTGCAACACCCCGAACGCGGCGCAGACAAGCAGCGCCAGCACGCCCAGGGCAGATGCCAACCCAGCGAAGCATCCGCCCGACAACGCGCATCAGAAGGCCTGACCGAGACTGATATAGATTTGAATCGGCGAGTTGGCGCTGCGCTTGTGCAGCGGGGTCGCGATGTCGAGCCGCAGCGGCCCGAATGCCGTGTAATAGCGCAAGCCCAGGCCGACGCCGTAAAGCAGGGTGCGCCCGAGCTGCGGCACCGGGCTCTCGTAATAGCTGCCGGCATCGACGAATGGCACGATCCCGATATTCTCGGTGACCCTGATCCGCGCTTCCAGATTGAGAACGAGGCTCGACTTGCCGCCGACCGGGTGTTCGCCGGGGTCGAGCGGGCCGGCGAGTTGATAGCCATAGGGGCGGATCGAGCCGCCGCCGCCGGCATAGATCCGCTGGTCGGCGGGGAGCTCGAACAGCGGTGCGCCTTCGAGCGAGGCGAGCGCCACTCTGCCGGCGAGCACTGCCCGCTGTTCGGCCCCCATCGGCCCAATAGGTGCTTCCCGAAACCAGATTGGAGACAAAGGTCAGATTGGGGCTGGAGAAGGTGTGCGAGGGAGTTGTGGCAAACTGCGCGCGATAGCCCCGCGTCGGGTTCAGCAGATTATCGGTCTCGTCGAGCTTCAAATAGATCGGCACGCCGACCAGCGTATACTTCTGGGTGCGCTCCGCGGCGGTGATCGAGTTCACATTGGCGAGCTGCGTGACATTCGCCTTAGTCGCCTGCAGCGCAATCCCGCCGGTCAATAGCGGGCTGAAGCGTCGCTCGAGCCCCGCCGACACGATCGCCCGGCGGCTATGATACGCGACCGGCGTATCATTGGCGATTTCGGCGGTGGCGAGAAAATCCTGGTCGATCGCGAGAAAATCTGGCCGCCGGAAATTGGCCCGAAACCCGGCGATCTGCTGGCCGCCTTCGGCCGAGAGCCGAGATATTCGGCATTGCCGAACAGGTTGCGGTTCTCCCAAAAGACGCGGGCGGCAGGGCCTTGGCTAGTGTTGTACGCCAGCCCGACGCCGACCGAGCGGTGCAGACGCTCGGTCGCGTCGACGGTCATGCGCACCTCTTGCGGGTTGTCGGGATCCGGGGTCGGCGTGATCCGCACCGTGCTGAAGAGCCCGCTTTCGATCAGCGCCCGCCGGGTCTCGTCGACCTTTGACGCATCGTAGAGCGCGCCGCGCTCCCACTTGACGCGCCCCTCGACATAGGCCGGGTTGAGCCGTTCGAGCCCCTCGACGGCGAGCGGCCCGAAATGCTCGGCCGGTCCGGGGTCGAGCCGGTAGGTGACCTCCATCGTGTGCTCGCTTCTGTCGATCTCGACCCGCCGGTCCTCCGCCTTGGCGAAAGGATGGCCGTTGTCGCCGAGCGCTCCGAGCAGCGCTGTCTCGGTTGCGACGACCGGCGCGGTGCGCGCCGGATCGCCGGGCTTCATCGGCAATTTGCGCTCGCCCAGCGGAATTGGCAGCGGCTGCCCATCGGGGCCCAGCACCGTGATCGAGGCGACATGATAGAGTGGCCCCGGCTCGACCTTTACGGTAACCTTGGCGGGGTCGGCGGTCGCGTCGAGATCGTAAGAAAACGCCGCGTCCCAATAGCCGAGGCTGTGCGCCGCATCGGCCAGCCGCTCGAGATCGCGGTCGGCACGCCGCCGCAGGGCTTCCTCGGAAGCCGGCGGCTTGTCCTCGAGCTGCTTCAGCTCGGAGACCTTGTCCAAGAGATCGGCGAGGTCGCTATCCTCGGCGCCGGTGATCTCGGCGCGGTAGCTCAGGTCAGCATCGGCAGGCGGGCTGGAGACCAAAGCCGTGGTCACCGCGACCATCAGACAAAACCGCCGAACCCGCATGCCGTCCCCCTAACAGCAACGGCGCATCGATACCCTCTATTCCTGACGCCGATCGCATTGACCTTGTCCTGCCATCGGGCACACAGCGGGTGCCGCATCGCGCCCTAAGGTACAAGGTGCCACCAAACGCATTTGCGGCTCTTGCTTTTATAGCGCCGCCCTTCGCAACGCCACAGCATCGATCGAGAGCGCTTACGTTAGTGGCGGCTTTCGAAAGACGCGCTTCATCCTCACTGCAGCTAATTTTTCACGGAAACAGAATCCAACAGTCCATTTCGGTATAAAACGGGACCCTGCGACCGTAATGAGCTTGTCCGCTTCCACAGCTGCACGACACCCGCAACGAGAACTCCTAAACCTCAACAGCGTCGGCACGATGGACTGATTGGTGCATTTCTGATGCCCTGCGGGGGGTCGCTGACGCGCGCTTTAATTACCCGTCCGTGGGCTGGCAAAGTGATGATATCTCCCCCTTTGGGTGTCGACTGACCGAAAATTCGAAAATTTGTTACCGAACCGTCCTTACGCGTCAGGACCACATCGTAATCATAGCTCATCGTCTACCTCCCAACCGATGGCCGAGCTCCCTCGAACGTTCCACGACAAAGCTCTCAGAGGAAATAACACTGGCTGGTGAGGAATGTTCCAGTGTACCGATGCGCCTAGTGATCCCGACAGGAGCGGTGGTCTGGGTGTGGCTGCGACGAGGAAGAGGAGGACAATCTTGAGGATGGATTGTCCGCGCCCCCTGTTATCCAGCAACCCAGGTCAGACAACCGCCCGTGTTGTTCGCCGCACTTCACGCAGCGTCCGCCTCTGATCGGTGTAGGCTTTCGCAAACTCGGCACCGAGCAAGAGGATCTGGGCCGAATAATAGACCCATACCAAAACAATGATGAGCGCACCCGCGGCGCCGTAGGCCGACGCCATGTTACTGCTTCCAATGTAAAGGCTAATCAGATGCTTGCCGACTGTGAACAGTATGGCCGCTATCGCCGCGCCAAGCCAAACCTCCTCCCATTCCACCCGTTTGTCCGGGAGTATTTTGAACATCATGGCGAAGAGCACGGTTGTGAAACCAAAGGAGAGTGTCAGGTGCACGATGCGCAGGATCGTTGCGAGCCCGGGCAGCAACCAATCGAGATAGTCGCTGAACGCCGCCAACGCCGTGCTAATCACAAGCGAGACCAGCAGCAAGAAGCCGATCACGAGGATCACCGAGAGGCTGAGGAGGCGCGACTTTAGGAGATGCCACACGCTGAGGCGCGCACTCGCCGGGGCCTTCCAGATTACGTTCAGCGCCGACTGCAACTGACCGAATACCGCGGTGGCGGCGATAATCAATGTGCCGATCCCGACCGCTGTCGCTATGATCCCGGACCGCGTGCTGCTCGCACTCCTCAGCATGGCTTGCACGGCTTCCGCGCTTTCCGGACCGATGAGGTCGGCTAGTTGGCCGAACAGGGCACCCTCGGCCGCTTCCTTACCGAAGGCGAGCCCGGCGACCCCGATCACCATGACCAGCATCGGTGCAAGCGAGAACACCATGTAATAGGCGATTGCCGCCCCCATGGTCGGGGCTTGGTCGTCGAGCCAGCTGTAAACAGCTGTCCTGCACAGGTTAACCCATGCTCGGAGGCACGCCGGGCAAACCCGCATCAGCGTTCTGTCGGGGGCCACCGTTTCGGCCATTTCGCCCACCTTCCGTCCGAGCGCGCCGAGGGGTTCCTGGCGGGGGATTCTCGCTTGGTGCTACTCCTTCGCGCACGTTTGAACCTAGCCGTCACCCGTGCGGCGCTCCGCTTGGCCGGTGTACAACCTCAGGCTTCTATCCCAATGACACCGACATAATCAGTGCCATTGCCCAGCGATTTGAGAAGGCAGCCTGATCGTTAGCTAGGTTGCCTGATTGTCATGCTCCTCAACGCCGATCGTAGCGATAATCCCGTGGGTCGCGATAGTCACCCCGGTAGCCGCTACCGCCCTGAAAACCTTCGTCCCGCGGGTCTCGGTAGTCGGACCGCCCACGATAGTTCCCCCGATCATCGTCACGCCGATAATCGCGAGGGTACCGGCCGGAAGACTCGAGCCCGGCGCGATAGTCGCCCCAGTAGCGCTCCTCCTGCACTCGACCGTTCCGGCGTGCTTGGTCCTCCAGCCGTTGGGCATCGCTGGGGTTCAGAACATTGTTCAGAGTGCGAACCATGTCATTCACGCCTTGCGCGGAACCCGTACGGACGCCGGGCACCGCCGCCAGCAATCCGACTAGCCCCGCGGTGCAAAGCAGCCTCATGTGTGTTGAATGTTGCGACATCTTCAGCCCTCCCTACTCAACGAACAATCGGTTGAGCATCACGTTCCCCTTCCGCTCGGGAGGTTTGCACGGGCATCTGTAAAGTTCACGGCTGGTACCACCGCCCAGTAAGACGCCTCGAGGTGGATTTGATTAAACGGTCGGCGCGAATGCGGGCAAACTTCGGCGGAGTTCCCAGCCGGGACACCCTTCCCGGCGACTGCTCTAGCCCGGGCGTAAAGCACAACGTTTCATAACCGAATTAGTCAGCCGCTTTCCGGCCGGCGGGGCCAACGACTTGGCCCACCAATATGTCGGCCCCGGTCGTGCCGACAGATGATGTGCAAAAAATGACACAGGCAGAGGACGGCAAATCGCATTTTGCACTGGACTGTTGCCGGCACGAACCCGCCGTTCGGGTGTTGGAGTTTGGGGGGCATCGGATGGGAGCCTTCCATGCGTTCAACTCTTGCCTTTCCAACCGCCCTGCTCCTCATCGCCGGGATCGGCGTCGCCAAGGCCGCCGATCCGGCACTACTTGCGGAGACCGGTGGATTTCTCCTCGGCAATGCGCACCGCTGCGGTGTCTCGACTGAGCGCGTCGAGCGTGCCGGACAAGTGATCCAGGACTTCATCGTTGCCGCCGCTAAGGATCCGCGCGAGGCGGCGGCTGCGGCTTCGCGCTTTGCCGAGATTTTCCTCGCGAGCAACTTCCCACACCAAGACCCGGACGCATTCCCGTCCTGCACGGTCGTAATTCAGCAATTCGACAGGGTCGAGCGACACCACGAAGAGGTCGGTGGGAACCGCGGAACCCGAACCGCGAACCCGGGCCTTTGACCAGTGGCCAGTGCTGACGCGAGCCATTTGAAAAGGCTCCTACGCCATCACATGCCGTCAAGAAGGGCCGGCGCTATCGATATTATGTTTCCGCTGCGCTGATCACCGGCACAGCAAAGGACGGGCATGGTTGGCGGCTCGCCGCCGAGCAGATCGAACAGGGGGTCCTCAATATGCTCGCCGACGCGTTGACCCCAGCCGGCTTCGTCGACCGCTTTGGTCTGGCCGGGATACCCGGTGACCAGATCCGGAATGTGCTCGGTCGTGCCGCCCGCTTCGCATCAGCGCTCCGTGGCTCCCCGGCCCAACGCGTCAAAACCATCCGGGAGCTCGTCGAGCAGGTCATCGTCGAGGAGGAAAGCATCAGCCTCAAGCTCCGGCGCGGTGCCTTATGTGCTGAGGAAACCCGTTCCGGTGCAGCAGACGAGCCAGGTGACAGCACGATCGAGCTGACCGCCGCCGTCGCCTTCCGGCGGCGGGGTACCGAGACCAGGCTCGTGTTGCCGGGAGTGGCGCAGCCAGACCGCGGCTCGAGATGTGATCCGGCGCTGATCAAGGCAATCGCCCGCGGGCGCGCCTGGTTTGAAGAGCTGGCTACGGGGCGCGCTCGGTCGTTGCAGGAACTCGCCGCTCGTGACGGCATAACCCGGCGATACATCCGGCGTCTCGTCAATCTCGCGTTCTTGAGCCCGCAACTGGTCGAGGCGATCGTGCAAGGCCGCCAACCGATCGAGCTCACGGCGACACGCCTGAACGACCTCGATCTGCCTCTCGACTGGGCCGAGCAGCGTAGGCTGCTCACAAGCTAGACCCCGCCACCCAAAAATTCTGTAGGCCAGCGGCCTTACTGCGGCCTGTTTTCGTTGAAGCAGTCCGGTCGCCGAGAAGGGTTTCGTTGAGTGCGACCGGTGCGAGCCGTTTGGGGGTGGGACTGCATCAATGCCCGTCTGAGAAAAAGCGCAAAGTGCCGCCGGGTTGCACTCGGCAGGTGCCTTCTCAAGTCTCCTTGCGCGCGCCGAGCCCGGCAAACCGCGGCGCTCTCGACCCACAGCCCTGAAATTCACTGCAGAGACAGACTCGCCGCTGGAGGGGAGTGGATTCGAACTTCCGGTTCTGCAATGCGCTCTCATCGCCAACACCGCGGCCCTGGTCGCGCCGCCTGATTCGGCGGTGAGGGGCGGCTCCTTGAATGGCCGCCTTACAACCCCGATCGGTGGTGGGCCGGCAACTGCTCGGCTGACCCGCCGCGAGGATCGATCGGCCCAACTCGGACGCGGCCCGAAAACCTTGGTAATCGGGCGGCAGCGAACTATCGGTTCCTAAACGGCTCAGCCGCATCCACCGTTTGTGCAGACCGCTCGAGCCGAGTTACGAAGTCTAGCCCGAACTTCCCTCGTTGATGGATCGTAAGTATTTGATCTGGCTTGATCGAGGCCATTGTGGGCCGTGTCGGTCTGCCTACGGCGTGATGGCGATGGCGAGTTTGTCGAAGGCGTGCTGCTGGAGGGCGGTTGGGCGAGCGAGCATGACCACGGCCGGAGCATCGGCGAAGCGGACGAGGTTGCGGGTGAGGGTGGCCAGATCGCGCAGCAGGCTGGGGAAACTGTGCACCGGGCGGCCATCGGCGGTGTGCTTGCGAGCGGCCTTGGTCTGCGCCGCAGGCGAGACTTTGGCAGCAGCGACCGGTGAGGGTCTGGCGGCCGCAGCGGCGGGGCGGTCGTGATCATCGAACAGTAGCTCGGCCCAAGCCTGCCGGATGTGCCAGATCACGTAATAGGCGAGCATGCAGAGGAACACGTGGGCCCGCACCCGATCGGCGAGGCGATGGTGGATCGGGCGGATCTCGAGATCGACGGTTTTGAGCGAGCGGAAGGCGCGCTCGACCCCGGCGAGAGCTTTGTAGGCGAGGACCGTGGCCGAGGTGTCGAGCACCTCGGTACGGACATTGGTGCGTAACACGTAAAAGCCATCCAGCGCCGCCTCGCGGGTGATCGCCGCGGTATTGCGGGTGACGGCGAGAGAGGTATCGGTGATGGTCAGCTCGAAGTGCTTGGCCATCTTGCGCCGTCCCAGCACGGCGCCGGCCTTGAGCGCGATCTTGTCTTTGCCGCGCAGCGGCTGGCGCGAGCGGGTCACGGCAGCGGCAATAGCGGCGAGATCCTTCTCGGTGGCGGTGAGCAGCTCCTCGCGTTTGCGCGCTCGCTCGGCAGCGAGGGCGCGATTGCGGCAAACGATCAGACGTTCGCCCGGATAGTCCGGCGACTGGATCTCGCCCATGTCGCGATCGTCGAACAACGAGGGCTGCAAGGGTCCATTTTCGGCGAGAGCTTGGAGCGCCGGGGCACGCAACGCGGTCAGCCAGTCGAGCCCGGCGGGTTTGAGATCCTCTTGGATGCGCGCCTGGGTGATCATCCCGCGATCGCCCACCAGAACCACCCGGTCGAGTTTAAATCGCTGTTTGAGCTTGGCGACCTGCGCCGCTAGCGTGCTGGGGTCGCCGACATTGCCGTCGAACACCTCGACCGCCACCGGGCAGCCATCGGCGGCGCACAACAGCCCGTAGACGATCTGCAGCTTGCCCGGTTTGCCGTCTCGGCTATAGCCGTAGTGCGCCAGCGGACAACAGCGGCCTTCGAGATAGCTGGAGGTCAGATCGTAGAGCACCAGACAGCCGCCCTTGAGATGGCGTCGGGCGAGGGCGGTCTCGATGTTGGGCTGCGCCGCCCGCAACAGATCGAGTGCGAGATAGAGTTCGTCCTCGTCGACCTGGCCGAGCTCGAGCACGGCTCCCAGCGAATGCGCCGCCGTCGCCGCGCTGAGCTGGCGCGCGGTGGCCAGCTTGGCGGCCGGCTCGACCACGCGGGCGACGATCATCGCCAGTGCCAGCTTGGCCAGCCGGCTTGGCCGGCGCGGCAGCAGGCGGTCAAGACCGAGCTTGCGCGCCATGCCGAGCACCGCGGCGATATGACCGTGTGGCAACGAGCGCTCGATCTCAAAGCGATCCGCGGGAGCCGCCACCGGCTCCTCTTTCAGAACCCGGGACAGCGCTTGGATCTTGGCCTCGGGCCAGCGCGACAGGTTGGCCAGCGTGCGGGTCTTGACCCTATCGCCGACCCGATAGCTCTCGCGCAGCAAAATCGCCGGTGGCGAGTCGCGGTTCGGAACGCGTGCGACGTACATGCGTCTTCATACGCACGTTACATGAGCTATGCAAGCAAAAAACCTCTGGTTACATGCCTACATACTGCGATCAAATCTGAAAGATCCTCGTGCGCTTTCAACCCCTTAGGCTAAAAAAGAGGCTAGGAAGTTCGGTCTAGGTCCTCCATCAACGTTATGGGGCCCTTTAGGCGTTCGATGTTGTCATTCTCTTGAGTTCGGCCAGGATCGGCATTTCGTCAAGGTCCTCAGCGCTGAGGCGCGTCCAGTCGATGCCCGCCGGTGCGGCGCTGGGGCGCTTGATGCGGACCGCGTGGGTTGGTGTCGCGATCACACTGAGCGGCTGATCGGTTGGGTCGCAGGGCACGGAGTCGACGACCTGCAGATCGTGCACGGTCGTGGCGAAGGCACCGGCGGGTGACCGAGTTCGCGCAGAATGGCGAATTCCAGGTCGCTGTAGCCTTCGCCCTTGCCACAGCGCCCGTCGCGCGTGACCGCGACGGAGCCGCAGACGATGGCATCGAGCCCCGGCATGTCCGCCAGGGCCACCTCCTCTGACCAACGGTCGCCGCGCGACAAGCTTGTGGCCGCTTCGATCTTGTCGGGCGGAATCCGGCCGGATCGAGCTTTTTGAAGCCGCCGCGCAATCTGGGCGTCGGTACGAAAACGGTGATGCCGCGGCGCAGCGCTTCGGCTCGCAGCGGGCGTTGCGGTGAATCCGGATTGACCTTGATGGCTGTGGCGCTCTTCCACGGCTCGATGAAGGGTAGTGCGCCGCCACCTCGGCGCCCGCGAAATTCGGGATCCGGCCGTGCGGCGGAAACGGAAAGCGCGCCACGCCCTCAGCACTAAGCCTGTCCCAGACCCACTGTCGCGCGGCGCTCTTGTCGGCGAAGTCCCGGGCCATGACCGAAAGTGGAGCAGCGCGTCCTGGTGATAGTCAAGGACGCAATCTGTTTCAGAAAAACCTCGGGGAGATCCTCGCCTCGCAGTCGTCGCACCCGTCGATCGAGAAGCCATGCTCGCACCTTCGCGAGAGGGACTGAGGGTTCGAATCCTTCTCGCTCCAGC
>CAWILK010000021.1:0-45990 GCA_963836845.1 uncultured Alphaproteobacteria bacterium
TCTTGCGGATCGGCGCGCCCGTCGGGCTCGCTGGTGACATCGATCTTTGCCGCAGCGGCCTGGCCGCCGGCCGCGAGGAGCTCGGCCGCGACCCGCTCGGCCTCGTGCTCCAGGATACGGCGACAACCATCCGCGCCCCCTCGGCCGCGAAGAGCCGTGCCTCCGCATCGCCCATGCCGTGGCCGCCGCCGGTCACGATAGCCGCTTTGCCGTTCAGACGCATGATCTGCTTCCTCTCCCAGTCTCGCGCTCAACCTCGCTGCTGGAGGGAGCATACCGCAGATAATTTCCGTGGCGAATCCGGCGCCGAGAATTCATGCGAGCGGCCTGATTACGGTCCCGCGATTTCCCGACTTGGGAGCCGCCGTGGTATGCACGATCAAACGGCTGACTTGTCGGACAAGGCCAAGGGGGCTGTATATGCTGCTTTGCACACCCGCCGTGGTGGGAGCCGACCGGCCGAGAAGGTGAATTCTAATGCTCGGGAGCGCTGCAGACGTCATGGTGCCGGCGCAAAGCTGCCCGGTGCGGGCACCGATTACGGGCCCATCCGCGTGGATTGGCGCGGAGATGCGCGGTCGCGAAGCGGAATGGAGCTACCGCCTGTCGCCGCCGGAAATTGCCGAGATCGAGACGGCGGTGCAAGCGGTGCGAGCTCGCGGGCTGGATATCGACGAGATCCGCCGCCGGGACTTCCCGCTCCCGAATCTCGGGCCGGTGCTCGACCGGCTGTGCACCGAGGTGCTCGACGGCCGCGGTTTTGTTCTGCTGCGCGGCATGCCGGTCGAGGATCGGCCGATCGTCGAGAGCGCTACGGCTTACTGGGGCGTCGGGGCTTATTTCGGCAGCGCCCGCTCGCAGAACGCGAAGGGGCATCTGCTCGGACATGTCTACGACCTTGGACAAGGGCTCAGCGCGACCAACCCCAACCTGCGCAGCTACGCGACCGCGGAGCGTCAGAACTTCCATATCGACCGCTGTGACGTTGTCGCTCTCTTGTGCCTGCGCCGTGCAAAGTCGGGCGGCCTTTCGAGCTTGGTCAGCTCGATGACCGTGCACAACGTGATGGCGGCACGCCGGCCGGATCTACTGGATCGGCTGTACCGGCCAGTCCCGGTCGATAGGCGCGGCGAGGTGCCGGAGGGCAAAGAACCATTCTACGAAGCGCCGGTGTTCAACGAGCATGCCGGCACATCTCGGTGCTGTATTCCCGGCTGCATATCGGCTCGTCCCAGCGGTTTCCCGAGGCACGGCGGCTGACGGCCGAGGATATCGAAGCGCTCGACATGTTCAGCGAGCTTGCGGGAGACCCCGAATTGCGGCTCGACATGGCATTCATGCCGGGCGACATCCAGATGCTGCACAACCACACGATATTGCATGCCCGCTCGGCCTATGAGGACTGGCCCGAGGTCGAGCGCAGGCGCCATCTGTTGCGGCTCTGGCTCGCCCCGCAAGGCGCGCGGCCGCTGCCGCCGGTCTTCGCCGAATGCTATGGCAGCGTTACGATTGGCGATCGCGGCGGGATCATCTGCAAGGGAACGCGATTGCACGCACCGCTGGCGCCGGGCTGACCCAGGCGCCCACCGAGCGAGCGCCGGCCTGGCTCCCGGCTAAGCCGCCTCATCGAGGGTCGAGCCGACGTCCAGCGTCGTCGCGCGGCGCAGGTCGCGCGGCTGCGAATCGTCGTGCGGCCGGCCGCGATGCATTGTGCAGCGGTTGTCCCAGATCACCAGATCGCCGATCCGCCATTTGTGGCTGTAGACGAATTCCGGCCGGGTCGCATGCAAATTGAGGTCATAGAGCAAGATGCGACCTTCCGGCACCGGCCAGCCGACGATGTGCGAGGCATGAGCCGAGAGGTAAAGCGCCTTGCGCTTGGAGCCCGGATGGCGCCGCACCAGCCGCTGCTGTGAGGGCGGGTACTTCTCGCGCTCGCCCGGCAGGAACTCGGTGAAACCGATCTGCCCGCGCGACCAGAAGACATCGTGCTCGGCGACAAGGCCGTCGATCGCGCCTTTCGTGTCATCCGGCAAGGCATCATAGGCTGCTCGCATGTCGGCGAACTCGGTCTCGCCACCGCCCAAAGGGCTCGCCGGCGGCACCGCGACCGCATGCAGCATCCCCAGCACGACCGGAACCGGCATATAGGAGGCGTCGGTGTGCCAGATGCGGTTGCCGAGGCTGTCCAAGCGCTTGCGGTCGTCGCGTCCGCGCAGCCGCCCCTCTTCGTCGAGGTTCGAGATGTCACCGATCTCAGGCAGCGCAAGCCGCCTCTTGCCGCCCTCGGCAGCCGAGCGGCCGATTTCGAGCCGGCCGAACTTGCCGGCGAAATCGCGCAACCGCTCGTCGCTGAGCCGCTGATCGTGGAATACCAGCACGGCATGGCGGTCGATCGCCTCCCAAAGCTCGCGCACCGCGGCCGCATCGAACGGCTGCGCGAGGTCAATGCCGCTGACCTCGCCCACAAAGAGCGGATGAATTTGCCGAACTTCCATGACCTTCTCACCCCCAGGCTGACGGCGCGAAGTCTCGGCCCCCCCGACAATAGTGTCAATCGATCGGGGTCAAGCAATCTTTGCGGATGGCAATTTTGGCCCTGATCGCGGCCGCAGCGACGGTCGCGATCTGGACATATCTGCTGTTCTTTCGCGGCGGCTTCTGGCATTTGCCGTACCGGCCCTCATCGCCCGCGGCGCGCACGCCGGACCGAGCTGTCGTTGCGGTGATCCCGGCCCGCGACGAAGCGGCGGTCATCGGGCAGGCGATCGCATCCCTCTGCGCCCAGGACTATGGTGGCGCCCTGCACATCATCGTCGTCGACGATCAAAGCAGCGACGGCACTGCCGTCACCGCCCGCGCAGCGGCGGCGGCAGCGGGTGCCTCGGACCGGCTGACGATCTGCGCCGGCAAGGCCTTGCCACCCGGGTGGACCGGCAAGCTCTGGGCAGTGCGTCAGGGGATCGAGGCCGCCCGGTCGCGGGGGCCGGATTATCTCCTGCTGACCGACGCCGACATCGTCCACGCGCCGGGCAGTCTGCGCGAGCTGGTGGCGCGCAGCGAGGCCGAGGGCTACGACCTCGTCTCTCTGATGGTCCGGCTCAACTGCCGCAGCATCTGGGAAAGGCTGCTGATCCCGGCTTTTGTATTCTTTTTCTTCAAGCTCTATCCACCGCTCTGGGTCGCCGATCCGGCGCGTCGAACCAGCGCCGCCGCAGGCGGGTGCATGCTGATCCGCGCCGAGACGCTCGACCAGATCGGCGGGATCGACAGCATCCGGCACGAGATCATCGACGATTGCGCGCTCGCCCGCCGCGTCAAATCGGTCGGCAAGGTGTGGCTCGGCCCCGCGGCTGAGACGCGCAGCATTCGCGAGTACCGATCCTGGCGCGCCATCTGGGAGATGGTCGTGCGCAGCGCCTTCGCCCAACTCGGCTACTCCGCGGCGATGCTCGGATTGACGGTGCTGGGATTGGGGCTGACCTATCTCGCGCCGCCGCTGCTGCTGCTTTCCGGCCAGCCAGCCGCGGCGTTGTGCGGGGCGCTCGCCTGGCTCGCCATGACCGTTAGCTTCCTCCCGACCTTGCGGGCTTACCGCTCCTCGCCGCTATTGGCGCCGCTGCTGCCGCTGATCGCGCTCTTCTACCTGGCTGCGACCGTGGCCTCGGCCGTGCAATTCTGGCGCGGCCGCGGCGGGTATTGGAAGGGCCGCTTCCAGGCGGCCTCTTCCGGCCCGCGCTGAGCTAATGCAGCTGGCGGGGCAATTCAGCGATCGCGTTGTCGATCAGCGCGGCGCCGCGCTTTTCGTCGAGCGAGGCGGTGATGACCTGGCGCGCCGCGGAGATCGCGAGATCGACGGCGATGCCGCGGATCTCGGCCAGCGCCTTCGCCTCTTCCTGCGCGATCCGTTCCTGCGCCAGGCCCTGCCGGCGGCGCAGGGCTTCTTCGAGGTCGCGCAGCGACTGCGCCGCGATCCGCTCGGCCTCTTCCTTCGC
This sequence comes from uncultured Alphaproteobacteria bacterium, assembly GCA_963836845.1. Taxonomy (GTDB): domain Bacteria; phylum Pseudomonadota; class Alphaproteobacteria; order ATCC43930; family CGMCC-115725; genus AP-15. The sequence continues at coordinate 3,996 of CAWILK010000021.1, forward strand.
ATGGCTGACGATTTGCGCAGCATCCGCCGCGGCTTCCTGCTGCCGGCGCTGGTAGGCGGCGAGCGCCTGCTGCGCCTCCTCGCGCAGATTGGCCGCCGCGCCGAGTTCCTCGCGGATGCGCAGAGCGCGGCCGTCGAGGGCGCCGACCACCGACCGCCTGACCGGCTTCCACACCACGATGATGAAGATCGCGACTGCGAGAAGAACCCAGAATTCCGCGTCGGCGAAGAGGTGAGCCATTACAGCGCCCGCTCGGCCATCGCGCGGTCGACCGCCGCAGCGAGGCTCGGCGAGTCGGGCGCCGACCCGGTCACCTTTTCGGCGATCGACCGGCCGACCTCGACCGCGATCCCGCGCATCTCGGCGAGCGCTTGCTGCTTGGCGGCGGCGATCTGCCGCTCGGCCGCCGCCGTCTGCTCGGCGAGCGTCTCGCTGAGCTGCCGCTGGCGCTCGGCCGCTTCGGCCGCGAGGCGATCGGTTGTCGCCTTTACTGCCGACTGAGCCTCTGCCCGAGCCGTGGCAAGAGCCTGCTGGTAAGCGGCCATGACCGCCTCCGCTTCGGATTTGAGCCGCGCCGCCCGTCCCAGATCATCGTCGATGCGGCGGCGCCTGGCCTCGATGATGCCGCCGACCCGCGGCAGCCCGATCCGCGCCATCAGCAAGTAAAGGAGGCAAAACGTGATCGCCAGCCACACCAGCTGAGGCAGGAAGGTCGAGACTTCGAGCTGCGGCATGCCCGTAAGCCCCCTCTCAGATTGCCCCTCTCCGCCCTTCAAGGGGGAGAGGGAGGGGCCCGTCGCGCAGCGACGGGAGGGTGAGGTGGGCGGCGCAGCGAACCGGCTCGGCGGCCCCCCTCACCCTGCCCTCTCCCCCCGGCCGGCGGGGGGAGAGGGGAGTTAAAGCCGGCCAAATACCGAGCAACATACAAGCAGCTCAGAATACGAAGAGGATCAGGAAGGCGATCGCGAGGCCGAAGAGGCCGGTCGCCTCGGCGAGCGCAAAACCAAGAAACGCGAAGGGCTGCACCTGCCCCTGCGAGGCGGGATTGCGGGCGACCGAATTGATCAGCGCCGAGAAGACATTGCCGATGCCGATACCGGCGCCCACCAGGGCAATGCAGGCCAGACCGGCCCCGATCATTTTGGCGGAAGCGAGATCCATGTGATTTTCCGTTGGCTGAAGGTTCGGGCGAGACGGTTCAATGCAGATGAATCGCCTCTTGCAGGTAAAGGCAGGTCAGGATCGCGAAGACATAGGCCTGCAATACCGCGACAAGAAATTCGAGGCCGACGAGCAGCACGTCGATCGCCGTCGGGAAGAAGGCGAAGACGCCGATGCTGGCGGCGAAGCCGCCGAAGATCGCCAGCATCGTATGCCCGGCCAGCATGTTGGCAAAGAGCCGGATCGACAAGGTGAACGGGCGGATGCAGTAGGACAGCAGCTCGATCGGCACCAGCAGCAACAGCAGCACCTTCGGCACGCCGTGCGGCACGAAGAGGCCGAGGAAACCAAAGCCGTGCCGGATGATGCCGACCGCCGTAACGAGGATGAAAACCACCGCGGCGAGCGCAAAGGTGACGATAATTTGGCTGGTCGTCGTATAGCTGTAGGGGATCATCCCCAACAGGTTGGCGAACAAAATGAACATGAAGAGGGTGAAGACGAACGGGAAGAACTGCCGTCCGCCATGGCCGATATTGGTATCGATCATATCGGCGACGAATTCGTAGCTCATTTCGGCGACCGATTGCCAGCGGCCGGGGATCAGCGCCGCGCGGCGGGTCGCGAACACCATCAGCGCGGTGACGCTGACGACCGCGATCGTCATCATCAGCGCGGCATTGGTGTAGGAGATGTCGTACCCGCCGATGTGGATCGGGACGATGCGCGCGATCGTGAATTGCTCCAGCGGGCGGATTTCTATGGCCACGTCAGTTCTCGTCGTCGTCCCACTTGTCGCTCGGCTGCCCGCGGGCGGCAGGCGCCTCGTTCGGCCGGCGATAGCCCGCGGCCGTGCTGACGCCGGTGACGGCGCGGTAGACGTTCAGCATCCCGGCGGCCACCCCAAGAAAGAACAGCACGATAATCCCCCAAGGCCGCGTGCCGAGCCAGTGATCGATCGCCCAGCCCACCGCAGTCGCGACCGCCACCGCGACCACCAGCTCGATGCCGATGCGGAAGCCGAAGCCGAGGCCTTGCTGCAGGGCCGAGCGGTCGGCGACCACCGGCTCCCGTCGGGCGCGCTCCGCCCGCGCCTTGTCGATCCTCTCGCCAAGCCGCGCCAGAGGATCCGGCGGTCTGCCCTCGCTCATTCGGACGTGCAACCAAACGACACCCGCCCCGGCCGCTTCGCGGCCGAAGCGCGGCGCACCATAGTGGGGAGCCCCTACCCTGTCAACGAACCGAGGGCGCGGCGCCTGCGGCTAAGCGACCGCGATCTTGAGGTCCGGATGGGCCGGGAGCTCCGACCGACGCCGTTCCGCACGCAGCCGCTGTCGAAGCGGGCCACCGGCTGCAACTCAAATTCGGTCCTTCCGACACCCTTCCACATATCTGCAGCGAATCTGCAGCAAAACTCTCGTAAAGGTTGTGGCGTCGGCGCGATCTCGGCTCTCGTCGACGATCGAGTATCCCATGCGAAGTAGGCAATATTGCGGATGGTTGTCGCCACGCCAAAGAGCCTGGGAGGGTGATCCCGGAGGCGGTCTTGATGGGTGCTGATCACATCATCCGCTAAGCTGAAGATAGGCGGAACGATCGCTGTGCGCGCTGGGCTCTGGACGTGCTAGCCTAAACTAAACGGAGCGGTACATCCGCGAATGGCGGACGGGAGACCGCAACAAGACGAGGCGAACCTCGCGGGGAGCATGATGATGGGAGGCGACATGAGGCGACTACTGAAGCTGTCGATCGCAGCCGGCGCGCTGGCTTGGGCATTCGCGGCGGGCGGGCCGGCGGCCGCGCAAAAACAGGGCGGCATTCTGAAATCCTACTCGATAGACAGCCCGGCCAGCGTATCGATTCACGAAGAAGCGACTGTCTTCGCGATGCGCCCGGTGATGGGGGTGTTCAACAATCTCGTCATCTACGATCAGCACGTGAAGCAGAACAGCATGCAGTCGATCGTGCCCGAACTGGCCAAGAGCTGGACGTGGGACGAGGACGGCACCCGGCTGACCTTCAAGTTGCACGAGGGCGTCAAGTGGCACGACGGCAAGCCGTTCACCGCCCGCGATGTCAAATGCACTTGGGATCTGTTGCAAGGCAAGGCCAGCGAGAAGCTTCGTGTCAATCCCCGCAAGGGCTGGTACCGCAACCTCGAGGAGGTCACCACCAACGGCGATTACGAGACGACGTTTGTGTTGAAGCGGCCGCAGCCCGCCTTTCTCGCCCTGCTCGCCTCCGGGTTCTCGCCGGTCTATCCCTGCCATGTCTTGCCGCGCGACATGCGCCAGCATCCGATCGGCACTGGCCCGTTCAAATTTGTCGAGTTCAAGCCGAACGAGTCGATCAAGCTGGCGCGCAACCCCGATTACTGGAAACCGGGTCGGCCTTACCTTGATGGGATCGAGTATACAATTATCCGCAACATGTCGACGGCCGTGCTGACTTTTGTTTCCGGCAAGCTCGACATCACGTTTGGCGGCCTGACAGTGCCGCTGACGCGGGATATAACAAATCAGTCGCCGCAAGCCGTCTGCGAGCTGAACCCGACGAATGTCAGCCGCAACCTGATCATCAACCCGGATGTCGCGCCCTTCAACAACCCGGATCTGCGCCGGGCGATGGCGCTGAGCCTCGACCGCAAGGCCTTCGTCGACATTATCACCGAAGGAAAGGGCAATCTCGGCGGCGTCATGCTGCCGCCGCCGGAAGGCGTGTGGGGCATGCCTGTCGAGGTCTTGAATACGCTGCCCGGCTATGGCCCCGATGCGACCCAGAACCGCAAGGAAGCCCAGGAAATCATGCGAGGGCTCGGCTACGGACCCACCAAGCGGCTTGCCGTCAAAGTGTCGACCCGCGACATCCCGCCGTTCCGTGATCCGGCGGTAATCCTCCTCGACCAGCTCAAGGAGATCTATATCGATGCCGAGCTCGAGACGATCGACACGACCCAGTGGTTTCCAAAGATCAACCGCAAAGACTACACTGTAGCACTCAACCTGACCGGCAACGGAATCGACGAGCCCGACCAGAATTTCTACGAGAACTACGTGTGCGGGGCGGAGGGCAACTACAACAAATACTGTAATCCCGAGCTCGACAAAATGGTCGACCGGCAATCGATGGAAGCCAATCAGGAGAAGCGCAAGGCCCTGGTTTGGGAGATCGAGCGGAAACTGGCGGAGGACGGGGCGCGGCCCATCATCTTCTACGCCCCCGCGGGGAATTGCCGGCAGCCCTATGTGAAGGGGCTGACGATCATGTCCAACAGCATCTACAACGGCTGGCGGATGGAAGACGTGTGGCTCGACAAATCGTGACCCTCGGCCAGGCCGTCCGGCGATCGAGTAAGCAACGGGAGGGAGCGGAAATGGCGCTCAAATTTCGTGCCGCGGTGGCGACGGGCGCATTGCTGATCGCAATATCGGCCGCCGGTGCGGCGTCTGCCCAAACGCAAGGCGGCATTCTCAGGCAATACATCATCGACAGCCCGGCCAGCATGTCGATCCACGAGGAAACGACCGTCGTGGCCGAGCGCCCGATGATGGCGGTGATGAACAACCTCGTGCTGTTCGATCAGCACGTCGCGCAGAACAGCCTCTCCGCCATCGTGCCCGATCTCGCCACCGACTGGGCCTGGGACGAGGACGGCACGAAGCTGGTCTTTCACCTGCGCCAGGGCGTCAAATGGCACGACGGCAAGCCGTTCACCGCCGCCGACGTCAAATGCACCTGGGACCTGATCCAGGGCAAGACGCGCCGAGCGGCTGCGCGTCAACCCGCGCAAGGCCTGGTACACCAACCTCTCCGAGGTCGTCCCCAATGGGGATTACGAGGTGAGCTTTCGTGCTGAAGCGGCCGCAGCCGGCGTTTATCGCATTGCTCGCCTCCGGCATGTCGCCGGTCTATCCGTGCCACGTCTCGCCGGCGCAGATGCGCCAGCATCCGATCGGCACCGGCCCGTTCAAATTCGCCGAGTTCAAGCCCAACGAGTTCATCAAGGTGGTCAAGAACCCGGATTATTGGAAGCCGGGGGTGCCTCATCTCGACGCGATCGAGTACACGATCCTGCGCAACCGCTCGACCGCGATCCTCGCCTTTGTCGCCGGCAAGTACGAGCTGACCTTTGCCGGCACGCTGACCATTCCGCTGACCCGCGACCTGCAGAAGCAGCGGCCCGATGCGGTGTGCGAATTGCCGCCGGGCAGCGTCAGCACCAATCTGATCATCAACCGCGAGAAGCCGCCCTTCGACAATCCCGAATTGCGCCGGGCGATGTCGCTGGCGCTCGACCGGCAGGCGTTCATCGACATCCTGACCGAGGGCAAAGGGTTCCGCGCCGCGGCGATGCAGCCGCCGCCCGGCGGCCAGTGGGGCATGCCGCTCGACATGCTGGAAAAGCTGCCCGGCTACGGGCCGGATAGCGCCGGCCAATCGCGACAAGGCCCGCGAGATCATGAAAAAGCTCGGCTACGGGCCCGACAAGCGGATGCAGATCAAGATCAACAGTCGCGACACGCCGCCTTATCGCGACCCGGCGGTGATCCTGATCGACCAGCTCAAGGAGATCTACATCGAGGGGGAACTCGAGCCGATCGACACCGCGCAATGGTATCCCAAGATGCAGCGCAAGGACTACGCGGTCGCGCTCAACCTGACCGGCACATTGGTCGACGACCCCGATGCAATGCTTTACGAGAATTACGCCTGCGGCGGGGTCGGCAACTACAACGGCTATTGCAACCCCGAGATCGACCGGATGATCGAGCAGCAATCGATCGAGGCGGACCAGGAAAAGCGCAAGCAGATCGTCTGGGAGATCGAGCGGCGGCTGACCGAGGATGACGCCAAGCCGCTGATCTACTTCAACCGAGGCGGCATCTGCTGGGACCCCAAGGTCAAAGGGCTGACGGTCATGGTCAACAGCATCTACAACGGCTGGCGCATGGAAGACGTCTGGCTCGACCATTAATCCCCCTCTCCGCCCCCGGGGGCGGAGAGGGTCGGGGTGAGGTGGGGGGAGCCGGTGATTCGGAGCCGCGGTGCAAACCCACCTCACCCTCCCACGCCTCCGGCGTGGGCCCCTCCCTCTCCCCCCTAAAGGGCGGAGAGGGGCAGTTGTCTGGAGGATGATATGACGTCGGCGTTTCGGACGCTCGGAGCGGCCATGCCGCTGTTCGCCGCGTTGCTGGCCGCTCAGCCAACCTTGGCGCAAAAGCCGGGCGGCATCCTGCAGATGCTCGATTTCGCCAGTCCGGCTTCGATGTCGATCCACGAGGAATCGACAATCACCGCCGGCATCCCAATGATGGGCGTCTTTAACAACCTGGTCGTCTTCGACCAGCACGTCCCGCAGAACAGCCTGAAATCGATCGTGCCGGATCTGGCGACGAGCTGGGCGTGGAGCGAAGACGGCACCGAGTTGACCTTCAAGCTGCGCCAGGGCGTCAACTGGCATGACGGCAGCCCCTTCACCGCGGCCGACGTCAAATGCACCTGGGATCGGCTGCGCGGCGCGACGGCCGAGAAATTTCGCATCAATCCGCGCAAGGCCTGGTATCGCAATGTCGCCGAGATCACCACGAATGGAGATTACGAGGTCAACTTTCATCTGACGCGGCCGCAACCTTACCTGATAGCGCTGCTGGCGTCGGGCCAATCGCCCGTCTATCCCTGCCACGTATCGACGGCGCAGATGCGGGCGCATCCGATCGGCACCGGGCCGTTCAAGTTCGTCGAATACAAGCCGAACGAGCACATTCGGGTGACCCGCAACCCCGATTACTGGAAGAAGGGCCGACCGTATCTCGACGGGATCGAATACACGATCATCGGCAGCCCGGCGACATGGCAGCTCGCCTTTGTAGCCGGCAGGCTCGATTTCATCTTCTCGACGATCCCGCTACTGAAGGATCTCAAGAGCCAGGCGCCGCAGGCCGTCTGCGACGTGGTGATGGACAACAACAGCCGTGACCTGCTGATCAACCGGTCGGCGCCGCCGTTCGATAACCAGGAATTGCGGCGGGCGATCACGTTGAGCCTCGACCGCCAGGCTTTCATCGACATCCTGGCGGAAGGCCAGGGAGCGATCGGGGGCGCGGTCCTGCCGCCCCCCGACGGGATCTGGGGGATGCCACCAGAAGTGCTGCACACATTGCCCGGCTATGGCGCCGATGTCGACAAGAACCGCGGCGTCGCCCGCGACATCATGCACAATCTCGGCTACGGGCCGAACAAGCGTCTCGCGGTCAAACTGTCGACGCGCAATGTCCCGGGTTACCGCGACGCCGCCATCATCGCGATCTCGCATCTGAAGGAGGTCTATGTCGACGCCGAACTCGAGGTGATCGACACCGCGAACTATTTCCCGCGCATCATGCGCAAGGATTACAAGCTCGCCGTCGAGGTCAGTACCGGCGGGCTCGACGATCCCGACCAGAAATTTTACGAAAACTACGTCTGCGGTGCCGAGCGCAACCTTACCGGCTACTGCGATCCGGAGACCGACCGGCTGATCGACGCGCAGTCGATGGAGGCGGATCCCGACAAGCGGCGCAAGCTGGTGTGGGAAATCGAGCGACGGCTGGCAGAGGATGCTTCGCGGCCGGTGTTGCTCTACTCGCGTTTTGCGAGCTGCAAGCAGGCCTATCTCAAGGACCTGACGACAATGACCAACAGCCGCTTCAACGGCTGGCGCATGGAAGACGTATGGCTCGACCGCTGACACGCCAGCGCATGGGTAGATACGGAGCTCGAATTCCCCCTCTCCGCCCTTGGGGGCGGAGAGGGTCGGGGTGAGGTGGGGGGAGCCCGAGGTTCGGAACGGCGGCACCACCCACCTCACCCTCCCACGCCTCCGGCGTGGGCCCCTCCCTCTCCGCCCTGAAGGGCGGAGAGGGGCAGTTCGCTCGGAGACAAAGGATGCCGGGGTTTCAGAGGTTTGGAGTTGCGATAGTCTTGCTGGCGCTGGGCGCGCAGCCGGCATTGGCGCAAAAGCCGGGCGGGGTGTTGCGGATGTACCATTTCGACAGCCCGGCGAGCCTGTCATTGCACGAAGAGGTGACCTTTGCCGCGCTCGGCCCGGCGATGGGGCTGTTCAACAATCTCGTCATGTTCGACCAGCATGTGCCGCAGGCCGGGTTCGATTCGATCGTGCCGGATCTGGCGAGCCGAATGGTCGTGGGACTCGTCCAAGACCGAGTTGCGCTTCCGGCTGCGCGAAGGCGTCAAATGGCACGACGGCAAGCCGTTTACCGCCAATGACGTCAAATGCACCTGGGACACGCTGCTCGGCAAAGCGGCGGAAAAGTTTCGCCTCAATCCGCGCAAGGCCTGGTACCAGAACCTCGAGGAGGTGACCATCAAAAGCGATCACGAGGTCACGTTTCGCCTGAAGCGGCCTCAGCCGTCCTTTATCGTCCTATTGGCGTCCGGCTGGTCGGCGGTCTATCCCTGCCATGTGACGCCGCGCGAAATGCGCACTGCCCCGATCGGCACCGGCCCTTTCAAACTGGTCGAGTTCAAGCCCAACAAGTCGATCAAGGTCGCGCGCAACCGGGATTACTGGAAAATGGGCCGGCCCTATCTCGACGGGATCGAATACACGATCATCAAGAACGCCTCGACGCGCGTGCTGGCCTTCATGGCCGGCAAATTCGACATGGCCACCCCCTACAACCTGACGATCCCGCTGATGCGGGACATCCAAAATCAAGTGCCGCAGGCGGTCTGCGAGCTGACCCCCACCAATGTCAGCCGCAATCTGATCGTCAACCGCGACAAGCCGCCCTTCAACGATCCCGAGATCCGCCGGGCATTGGCGCTGACCCTCGACCGCAAGGCCTTTATCGACACGATCAACGAAGGCAAGGCCGATATCGGCGGCGCGATGCTGCCGCCTCCGGAGGGGATCTGGGGAATGCCGCCGGAAATGCTGCAAAGCCTGCCGGGCTACGACGGCGATGTCGCAAAGAACCGGGGTGCGGCCCGTAAGATCATGGAAGAGCACGGCTACGGTCCGAATAACCGGCTCAAGATCACCGTATCGACGCGCAATATCCCCCAATACCGCGATCCGGCGGTCATCCTGATCGACCAATTGAAGCAGATCTACATCGACGGCGAGCTCGAAGAGATCGACACCGTCAACTGGTACCCCAAGCTGATGCGCAAGGACTTTGTCGTCGGGCTCAATCTCGGAGAGAACGGCCTCGACGATCCCGACCAGACCCTTTACGAAAATTTCGCGTGCGGCGCGGAACGCAACTACACCGGCTATTGCAACCGTGAGCTCGAACAGGCGTTCGACAGGCAATCGACGCAAGCCGATCCCGAAAAGCGCAAGCGCCTGGTGTGGGAGATCGATAAAAAATTGCAGGAGGACGGTGCTCGTCCAATGATCTACCACAACCGCGCGGCGAGCTGCTGGTACCCGCAGGTGAAGGGGCTGACGATACTGGTCAACAGCATCTACAATGGGTCGCGCATAGGAAGACGTCTGGCTGGATAAATAGCCGGCGGAAATAAGGAGGAGGTGGATGACAATTGAAGCTTGGAGTGCTCGCCGCCCTGACCGGACTGCTCGCCGCACGGCCTCGCCGGCACGGCATCGGCGCAAAAATCGGGCGGCGTGCTGAAGGTGCACCATCAGGACAGCCCGGCGAGCATGTCGATCATCGAGGAAGCGACCTACTCGACCGTCGTGCCGATGATGGGCGTCTTTAACAACCTCGTCATGTATAAACAGGACGAGCCGCAGAACAGCCTTAAGACGATCGTGCCGGACCTCGCTACCAGCTGGTCGTGGAGCGAGGATGGGACCGAGCTGACCTTCAAATTGCGTCAGGGCGTCAAATGGCATGACGGCAAGCCGTTCACCGCCGCCGACGTGAAATGCACCTACGACCTGCTGCTCGGCAAGGCGCAGGACAAGCTTCGCCTCAACCCGCGCAAAGCCTGGTACCGCAACCTCAAGGAGGTCAGCGCCAACGGCAATGACGAGGCGACCTTTCATCTGCAGCGGCCGCAGCCGGCCCTGCTGGCGCTGCTCGCTTCGGGCTATTCGCCGATCTACCCCTGTCACGTGTCGCCGCGCGACATGCGCACCCACCCGATCGGCACGGGCCCGTTCAAATTTGTCGAGTTCAAGGCGAACGAGTCGATCAGGGTGGCGCGCAACCCGGATTATTGGAAGCCGGGCCGGCCCTATCTCGACGGCATCGAATACACGATCGTCCCGAACCGGTCGACCGCGATCCTCGCGTTTATCGCCGGCAAGTTCGACATGACCTGGCCGTATGTCGTCACGACCCCGCTGCTGAAGGACATCGAGGCGCAGGCGCCCCAGGCGGTCTGCCAGATGCGCACGACAAACGGCAGCACCAATCTGCTGGTCAACCGGGAAAAGCCGCCCTTTGACAACGCCGACCTGCGGCGGGCGATGGCATTGGCGTTGGACCGGCAATCCTTTATCGACATCCTGACCGAAGGCCAGGGCAAGATCGGCGGGGCGATGCTGCCGCCTCCCGAGGGTGTCTGGGGCATGCCGCCCGAAATGCTGAAGACGATCCCCGGCTACGACCCCGATGTGGAGAAGAACCGGGCCGAGGCCCGCAAGATCATGGAGAAGCTCGGCTACGGCCCCGAGAAGCGGCTGGCGCTCAAGGTGTCGACGCGCAATCTCGCCAATTTCCGCGACCCGGCGGTGATCCTGATCGACCAGCTCAAGGAGATCTATGTCGACGGGCAGCTCGAGACTATCGAGACCGCCAATTGGCACGCCAAGGTGACCCGCAAGGACTACACGGTCGCGCAAAACAATACGGGCAGCGGGGTCGACGACCCCGACCAGCAATTTTACGAGAACTACGCCTGCGGCTCGGACCGCAATTACAGCGGATATTGCAATCCCGAGCTCGACAAGGAGTTCGACCGCCAATCGACGGAGGCCGATCAGGAGAAGCGCAAAAAGCTCGTCTGGGAGATCGACCGCAAATTGCAGGAGGACGGGGCCCGCCCGATCATCTTCCACGGCCGCGGCGCGACCTGCTGGCAGCCCCGGGTCAAGGGCCTGACCACGATGGTCAACAGCATCTACAACGGCTGGCGCATGGAAGACGTCTGGCTCGAGAATTAGGTTGGAGCCCAACCCGGACTGAACATCGTGTTCACAACAGGTTATCGTCACCCCCGCTTTCGCGCCGCGAAAGCGGGTACCCAGGGGCAACAATGGATTGAGCTTGTGGCCCTGGACCCCCGCTTGCTAAAGGGTCGGCACCGGCGGCGGATCAGCGCCGCCGCTCGCCTCGCCGCGCCAGGCGCGCGAGGCGCGCCTCACGATAGGCGACGTAAACCGAGGACCCGGCGATGATCGCGGCGCCGATCCAGGTCCAGAGGTCGGTCACTTCGCCGAACCAGAGAAACCCGATCAGGGCGGCAAAAGGCAGGCGCGCGAACTCGAACGGCGCACAGGCGCTCGCATCGGCCGCGGCCAACGCTCGGGCGACCGCGAGATGAGCGATCGTGCCGAGGGCTCCCAGTCCGATCAGCGCGCCGAAGCTCCAGAAATCCGGCCATTGCCAGACGAACAGCGCCGGCACCAATGACAGCGGCGTCAGGTAGAGCATGAACAACGCGACGATCCTGCCCGGCGTCTCGCTGCGCGCGAGAAACTTGACAGTAATGTTGTTCATCGCGGCGGTTGCCGCCGAGAGCAGCAAGATCAGCAGGTTGATGTCGAGGCGCTCGCTCCCTGGCCGCATGATGATGAGCACGCCGATGAAGCCGAGCACGACCGCGCTCCACCGGCGAAGCCGTACATCCTCGTGCAGAACCAAAGCAGCGGCCAAGGTGGCAAAGAGCGGGGCGGTGAAATTGACTGCCGTCGCGGTCGCCAGCGGCACCACCGTGACGCCGTAGAACCAGGTTGCCATCGATACGAGGCCAACGATGGCGCGCAACAGGTAGAAGCCGCTGTTGCGGCTGCGGAGCAGCGACCGGCCGCCTTTGGCGATCCAAGGGAGCAGCAGAATCAGCCCGAAGAAGCAGCGGAAAAACGCGACCTCGAAGGGGTGCATGCTTTGCGCGGCGACGCGAATCAGCACGTTCATCAAAACCGAGCAGACACCGCTCAGCAGGATCCACAGCGCAGCGCGGGTGACCGGAGAAAGCCGCGGGGTAACGGGTCCGAGCCACGCCTCAAGCGGCTTCCGATTGTGCCAAACCGAGGAAATGCGCCGAATCGCCGTCAGTGAAGCGGCACTGAATAGACGAGCAATAGCGCTTGCTCCCCCTGATTGTTCTTTGAAAGACCGGCATTCGACATGTGATAAAAGGCGATACCGAGGCGGCTGCGATTATCGAAACGGTAGTCGAACTCGGCTCCCGAGCGGAATTCCCACCAGGACCCGAGATTGGTCCCGTCGCCTCGATAATAATACCCGCCCGCTAAGCTTGGGGTGACGACCCAGTTGCTGCCGAAATTGACGTCAAATCCAAACCCGGCATAGCCATAGAACCCGCCGGCGCTGGTCCCCATCAAGCCGACAAACGGGGCCACGATCCATAGCACGTCGCCAAGCCGATACTCGCCCTGCAGCTGCGCAGAGGTCCGGGAGAAGCGGTGGTTGCTGGGCGAAATGTTGAATGCACCAGCGCCGATGCCGATACTTGGCGGATCGGCTGGCGATCCGAAAGTCACTTGCGCGTTTGCCGAGCCCGCGAAGCCGACAGCAAGCGCGACCCCCAGGGCCGAGGCGGCCCGTTTGGCGCACCTTTTTATTATCATTGCTTCCCCCAATATGGCTGCGCATCGCGGCGACGCGCCCGCTTCTATCCTAATGGGCGCACAATGTCGCGCAAGTACAACCGAAAGCTCAGGCTCGCTTCATTTGTTCCGTAGCCAGCACCAGTTGCTCGCGGATGCCCGGCTCCATCGCCGAGTGCCCGGCATCGGGGACGACCACGTATTTGGCTTCCGGCCAGGCGCGGGCCAGTTCATCGGCGCCGCGGACCGGGCAGACCATGTCGTAGCGGCCTTGCACGATGACACCGGGCAATCGCCGGATGCGCCCAACCCGAGCGATCAAATCATCTTCGCCAGCGAACAGGTGACGGCTGAAAAAATGGGCTTCGATCCGCGCCAGGCCCAGAGCGAGCCGCTCCTCCCCAAAGGCGGCCACCGTCTCGGGGTTGGGCAGCAATGTCGAGCACGCTCCCTCATAAATGCTCCAGGCGCGCGCCGCCGGCATGTGGATGCGCGGGTCGGGATCGAGCAGCCGGCGGTAGTAGCCGCCGAGAATATCGCCGCGTTCCGGTTCGGGCAGAAACCCCGCGAAGGCCCGCCATGCCTCCGGGAATATCCTGGCGACGCCATAGAGAAACCAATCGATCTCTTCGGGACGGCACAGGAAGATGCCGCGCAGGATCAGGCCGATGCAGCGCAGCGGATAGGTTTCGGCATAGTGCAGCGCCAAAGTCGAGCCCCAGGACCCGCCGAACACCGCCCATTTCTCGATGCCGAGCGCCGTCCGGAGGTGCTCGATGTCGGCCACCAGATGGGTGGGCGAATTGTCCGCGATCTCGCCCAGCGGGGTCGACCGGCCGGCGCCGCGCTGATCAAAAATTACGATCCGCCAATAGGCCGGGTCGAAGAACCGCCGGTGAACCGCGGTTGCGCCCGCGCCGGGGCCGCCGTGCAGGAACAGCGCCGCGGTGCCGTGCGGGTTTCCCGACTGCTCCCAATACATCGTGTGGCGTGCATCGAGCCGCAGAGCGCCGGTCCGGTACGGCTCGATCGGCGGGAAGAGATCACGACGGTTGCTCATTGCGGGGGCAGTTTAAGAGCCCCCGCCGCGAACACATAGCCTACAGAGCGCCGGCCATCAGGGGAGCGAGGAAAACCGGTTCTCGCCGGCCTCGTGCGCCACGTCGATCTCCTTCGCGAGCTTGTTCGCCATCGCATCGGCGAAGGAATTGAAATCCTGGACCACCAAAAGAAAGGCGTTGGGCCCGCCGATCACGTTCTGCCGATAATAGAGCGGCAGGCCGCCGGGCGGCTGGGTATGGGCGGAGTAGCCCAAATTGGGCTTGTCATTGATGATCGCCAGCCCGTTGATCGTGACCCCGGCGGCGACCGCCTGGTCGCGGGCTTCGGTCACCGGTCGGCCGGAATTGTTGGTGCCGTCGCCCGAGATGTCGATGACGCGGCGGCCGGCCTGCCACTTCGATTTTGCGAAATGCGCCATCGCGAAATCGATAGCTGAGCTTATCGAGGTCCGGCCCATGAACGAGCGCGGCGCAGCGAGGATCGCCGCCGCAATGGCCCCGGCATCCTCCTCGTCGCGGATCTCAGACCAATCGACAACGACCTGCTGGTCCTCCTCTCCGGACCATTCGATAAAGCAGACCCCGATCGCGGCGCCGGATCGGCCGCGGATCGCCGCCAAGACGCGCGGATCGGTCAACGCTGCGGCGTAGCCCTTGCGCTGCAGCTCGAATTCCCCGTCGTCGATGCTGCGTGATACATCGGCCGCCAGGATCACCTCAAGATCGACACCGGCGCTCCGCGCTTCCCCGCCGAGGCAGAAAAGCGCGACAAACGCAATCGCGGCGAGGGCACGTCTCATCGGACTTTCTCCCATCCGGCGCTTTCAGAATAAGACCAGACCTCGTTCTTGGGAAAGGGGTTCGCAGCCTCCTGTCTTGGAGCTCTGGTACACTTGCTTTCGCCGGTACTACCTGCCGGGGCGGACTGGCATCAGCGACGTGGCAGCGGGCCACACTCGCTCCGGCCGGTCGCCCTTGCCTCAGGGCCCACCGTTTACCAACTGTCGAACAAAGGTGCCGCGCCAAATCCGCGCCGCGGCACCCGCGCATTTAAAGACGGAAAGGATGTTATCTCATGACGACTTGCTCCGCCCCTACCCATTCCGACCATACTCATCAGCATGGGCCGGGCTGCGGCCACCCCGCGGTACGTCACGGCGGCCACGTCGACTATTTGCACGATGGTCACCTTCACCACCCGCATGAAGCTCATGTCGACGAGCACGTGATCGAGGTATCACGCGAGAACCCCGACAGCTGCACCTCCGACCATCGCTGCGGCGGGCACGAAGCGGGCCATGTCCACGGCCCCGGATGTGGCCACGAAGCGGTGCCGCACGGCAAACATGTGGATTACCGGGTCGCCGGCCACCTCCACCACCCGCACGGCGACCACTGCGACGATCACGGTCCCTTAGCGTCTGCCTAGCGACAAGCCTCGATTCCGGGGCCCTCCCGTCGGCTACTGACCGCGCAGGATCAGTTGGCCATTCGGGCCGAGCGTAACGCCCGGAAGTTGTCGAAGCGATTGCGCCAGGCTGCGGTTTTCGTCGCCTGGCTGATCGAGCAGGCGGCGACTGTCGAGCGTGTATGTCGTCGCGCCAAGAGGCGGCGCAATCTCCTCCCGCGCCTGATCCAGCCCACCAGCGACACCAGCGTAATCCGGTCCCGGGGCGGCACAAGCGGCCAGGGCGGCGGTCGCGCACAGGATCGCTGCAAGTCTCATGACCTGCGAAGCTGGGAGCAGCCCTCGACAACTTCAAGCGAACCGCACAGACCCCTCACCCTTCACTCTCGCCCCAATTGGGGGAAGAGGCCTGCGTAGGATTGGCGAGGCGGAGCCGAGCCTTACCCGGAGCTGTGTGAGGGGGGCTGCCCGGCGCTGACCGCATCGGCGCAAGGCGCAATGACTGCACGCCATTTGGTTGAAATTTGGCCTAGTCGCGATTCCCTGGGACCGTTATAATATATCAATCGACCGCCGAATTCGGCGGTCGCGGCGGGGGCGCGGAGTATCGAGATGCGGGGGGCCGCTCGACGATGGTCCTGATCGGTCGGGCTCGGGGAAGATGGCGAAGGGTTGCCGCCCTGACGGGTGGCTTCGTGATCCTGGTCCAAGCCGTCCTGTTCGGCTGGCATCATCACCCGGTTCAGGTTGCTTCCCGACACGGACCGGTTCTAGGCGCCAGATGGATGACAGCCGGTCCGGACGTGCCGCTCTTTGCGGACCGCGATTGCCAGATCTGCTTCTCCCTCGGTCATCACAGGGCTGTCCCTGTCGAATTCTTCGCCGCCGCCCGGCCCGAAGAACAGCCGCTGGAGCGGCTTTGCGTGGCGGTGGTCGCGGTCTCTCGCCTCCCATATCTCCTCTTCCAACCGCGCGCGCCGCCCCAGGCCTGAACTCGGCTCTACTCAACTGACCGACCGCCGCCGCATCGCCGCGGCGCACTCCAAATCACGAAGAGGAAACGATGACCAACCTCGGTTGCGCGTGCGCGCGGCATGCGCCTCCCATTCTATATCTTACAATTTCACTCGCTTCGGGCGCTGCGGTAGCGCAGGAAAGTCCACTTCCCCAAGGGGGGATCTCCCTCGACATCGATGTTGTTGCCAAGCAACTCGATGTCGCCCGCCAGCAGATCGAGCCGCGGCTCGGTGCAACGGTGTACGACTTCAACCGGCAAGCGATCGAGACGCAGCCGCAGGGGGACAATCAGTCTCTCAACCAGCTAATTCTCCAGGCGCCCGGGGTCGCCCAGGAACTCGTTCGGGCAGATCCACGTTCGCGGCGACCACTCCAACGTGCAATATCGCCTCAATGGAGTTCAGTTGCCGGAGGGCATCAACGTCTTCGGCCAAGTCCTTCAAACCCGGCTCGCCCAATCTGTTTCACTGATCACTGGCGCGTTGCCGGCGCAATATGGCTTGCGCACGGGCGGCATCATCGACATCCAGACCAAAACCGGGACCTTGGATCCGGGCGGCTCGCTCACCTTGTACGGCGGCTCGCACGGGTGGTTTCAGCCGAGCGTCGAATTCGGCGGCCGCGTCGGCCAGATCGACTACTACGTGACCGGCGAAATTCTCCACAATCATATCGGGATCGAGAATCCGACCAGCAGCTACAACGCGGTTCACGACATCGCCGATCAGCCGCGCGGTTTCGCCTACATCTCGGGGATCATCGATCCGAATACGCGATTGACAACCATTCTCGGCGCCACGCAGAGCCAATTCCAGATCCCGAATATCCCGGGCCTCACACCCGGTCTCGGGCTGGCGGTCAACGGCGTCACCGATGTCCCTTCGGCCACCATCGACCAAAATCAACGCCAGATTAACGACTATGCGATTGTCTCGCTGCAGAAGCGCGCGGGCCCGATCGATTTCCAGGTCTCGGGCTTCAACCGGTACAGCAGCATCTATTTCAACCCTGGGAGCCCGACCGCGCCGATCCTCTATACCGGGATCAGCCAATCCGCCTTCCGTCGAAGCATCGCTACCGGCGGACAAGGGGACGCCAGCTGGAGGATTTCGCCCGAGCATACCCTGCGTTCCGGCGCCTACATCGTCGGAGAGCGCTCGACATTCAGCAGCAACTCGAGCGTCCTGCCGGTCGACGAGTTCGGTATGCAAACCAGCGATCAACCGCTCTCCATACTCGATTCCGGCGGCAAGACCGGCTGGCTTTACAGCTATTATCTGCAGGATGAATGGAAGATTGTTCCCCCCTTAACGGTTAATTTTGGCGCGCGTTTCGACTTGATCGATCAGTTCGCGCACGCCAGCCAACTCAGCCCGCGGGTCAACGTCGTCTGGCAGCCGACCGAGACGACGACCTTCACTGCGGGTTATTCGCGCTATTTCCTGCCACCGCGGTTTGAAACCGTCTCTCAGGAGACAATCGGGTTATTTGCAGGCACGACCGCTGCACCAGCCGTTACTCTCAACACGACCCCAAAACCCGAGCGGGATCATTACTTCGATATCGGGGCCAGTCAGATCATACTGCCGGGGCTCAAGCTTGGCGTCGACGCCTATTACAAGATCGCCAGCAACCTGCTCGACGAGGGACAATTTGGTGCCCCGATCATTCTCACCAACTTCAACTATCAGAAGGGCCTCGTCAAAGGTGTCGAGTTCCTCGCCACTTACGACATCGAAAACTGGTCGTTCTACGGCAATTTCGCGGTATCACAGGGGCTTGGTAAAAACATCAATTCCGCGCAATTCAACTTCGATCCGGACGAACTTGCTTATATCGCCGACCATTACATCCATATCGACCATGATCAGACCTACACTTATTCAGCCGGCATCAAGTACAGAGTGCCTTCGAGCCGCACTCTGTTTTCCGCTCGATCTGATCGCCGGCAGCGGTCTTAGAGCCACCAACGGACCCGTTCCCAACGGGAACAGTCTGCCGAGCTATCAGCAGGTCAATCTCAGCATCGTCCAGCCGGTCGATACCGGGATCTACAAGGGGCTCGAACTGCGGTTCGATATCCTCAATCTCTTCGACCAAATCTATCAGATCCGCAACGGTTCGGGGGTCGGGGTGGGCAATCCGCAATTCGGGCTGCGCCGCACTTTCCTCGCCGGGCTGACCCAGCGGTTCTAGTCGTGCCGCGGACCCGCCACATTTTGCGGCTTCTAAGCTGCGCCGCATTTTCGAGAATCCTAGAGGGCAATCGTGACCGACCCCGCCGCCTCCCTTTCGATCGTCAAACTGTTCATGAATGCCGACCCCGTCGTGAAGGGGGTGCTCCTGCTGCTGCTCGCTGCCTCGATCTGGAGCTGGGCGGTGATCATCGACAAGCTCTGGCGGCTCGGTACGGTCAGCCGATCGGCTCGCGGGCATGAGATGCGGGCCGCCGCCGCCCGTTCGCCGGAAGACCTGAGCCCCAACCGGACGCGAGGCGCGCGGATCCGGCCGGGCTCGTGATCTCGGCCGGGCTTGGCGGAAAGCGCGGCGTTGGTGCGGCCGCAGCCGGAAACGTCGGGGGAGCGGCGCGAGCGGATCGAGCGCGCGATGCGGCTGACACTCAATGCGGAGCTGCGCCGGCTCGAGGCCCGGCTGCCGTTTCTTGCGACGCTCGGCTCGGCGGCGCCGTTCGTCGGCCTCTTCGGCACCGTCTGGGGGATCATGCGCAGCTTCGAGGGGATTGCCGCGGCGAACAACACGAGCCTCGCCGTCGTCGCGCCCGGGATCGCCGAGGCGTTGTTCGCCACCGCGATGGGGCTGGCCGCGGCGATCCCTGCCGTCGTCGCCTACAACAAGATCACGGTCGATCTCGGGCGCTTTGCCGGCCGCATGCAGGGTCTGATCGGCCGCTCGGGCGGGCTTCTCGCACAGACCGCGGCACGGGGCCTGACGTGGCGATTTCGCTGCCTCCCTCGGGTGAAGCGGGCGAGGACCGCTACGCCCCGCTCGCCGAGATCAACGTGACGCCGATGGTCGACGTGATGCTGGTGCTGCTCGTCATCTTTATGGTGACCGCTCCGCTGCTGACGGTCGGCGTTCCGCTCGAGCTGCCGAAATCCGCGGCGGCGCAGCTGACCGAGCCTAAGAAGCCGATCGTCATCAGCCTCAATCGGGACGGCGAGGTGTTCATCGGCGACGAGCGGGTTGCCGGGCGACCAATTTCGCGGCTCGGCTGGCCGCGCTCTCCGCGGAAGATCCGGGCCGCATAGTGTATGTCCGCAGCGACCGAACAAATACCTACGAGCGGCTGATGGATACGCTGGGTGTCGTCAATCATGCCGGCTTCACCAAGGTATCGCTGATCGCCGAGGCGGCCCCGCCGAAGTGAGCGAGATTAAATTTCCGCTTGCGATATCGGCTGCGGGCCACGCCGTTTGCCTGGCGCTGCTGCTCGCCTTTTTGCCTGACCACGCCCCTGTCGTGTCGGAGCCGGTCGCCAAGGGCGGGATCGAGGTTGTTTTCGAACCGGCGCCGCCGATATTGGCGGCGTCCCCCGTTGCCGAGCCGGCGCCTCAGCCGGAAGCGCCTCCGCCCCCGGAAGAGGCGCCGCCGCCTGCGGAACCGCAACCGCCGGAAGCGGAGCCGCCCCCACCCGAGCCTCCGGTCGCGGCTACCGAACCGCCTCCGCCGGAGCCCGAGGCTCCGGTCCCCGTGGTCGAGCCACCGCCACCTCCGCCGCCAAGGCCGGTTGCCAAAGAAACCACCCAAGCCGGCGCATCGCCGTCAGGAGCCGCCTCAGCCGAGCCAAGCGGCCCTCCCGGCCGAACCCGCTCGACCGTTGGCGGCGCCGCAGGCTCCGCCGCAAACCGCTTCGGCCGCGACACCCGTCCCGGCGCTCGTCCCATCGCCCGAAGCGAGCGCGGGTTACCGCGCGTTGTTGAGCAGCTGGCTCGAGAGCCACAAGCGATATCCCGAGGCCGCGCGCCAACGCGGCGAGGAGGGACGAGCGGTGCTGCGCTTCGCGGTAGACCGCAGCGGGCGGGTTCTCGATTACGCCGTGATCGCCAGCTCCGGTTACCCCGATCTCGACCAGTCGATCGAGGAGATGATGCGCGGAGCGACCCTGCCGCCGTTTCCGGCAGACATGCCGCTGCCCCGCATGGAGGTCTCGGTGACGATCCGCTTCAGCCTGCGGCGGTGACCGACAGGCCTGTCATTCCCGCGAAAGCGTCGCTTTCACGGGGGTGACGGATCTCACTCTTCTTGAGGGCCTTGCCGCTATAGCGTCGCGTCGACGAGCTTGCCCGGAACGAGAAAGGCCCTATCCCACCGCGACCATCTGCCCGGCGAGGGCCGTCCGGGATTGCGGTCCTCTGCGCCAGCAGACATCGGCTCCGGGCGGCGCCTCGATGAATTTCGTCGCATTGTTGGGCATTGTAAATTCGAGGGTCGAGACATAGCCTTCGTCGCGCGCGCCGCAATCGGGATTGGCGGTGATCACCGCCTCGACATTGATCAGCCCGAAATTGGGGTTGCTCAGCCGCAGCCTTCCCGGCGCCAGCGGCTGCGGCTGAACGCAAGAGCCGGCGCAAAGTGCGACGACGGCCAGAACGGCCGGCAGATTTCCGTACGGTCGACAAAGGAAACCCCTATAGGCGTCACGCACCGCCGAGATAATCTTTGGTCCAGCGCTGGTAATCTTCGGCGCGCGTGACCTGCCGCATCAGCTCGCTCGACGCGATGTTCTTCAGCTCCCGCGGCGGCACGCCGTCGCGCAGCGCCTTCAACGTGTCGTATACGGCCTGGACCGCGGCGGAAAACGGCGCGTGCCCCTGCAAGGCGACCCGGACCTTGTGCGCCGCCATCCAGTCGAGATCGGCGAGCGAGCCGGCGCCGCCCCCGGTGATCAGTGGAATCCTGATCTCCGACGAGATCGCCTCGATCGCCGCGACACTGACGCCGCCGGCGAGGAAAATCGCGTCGACCCCGGCCGCCTCGTAAGCCTTGGCGCGCTTCAAGCAATCGTCGACACCGGTGATCGCCAGCGCGCTGGTGCGCCCGGCGATCACAAGGCGCTTGTCCTGGCGGGCGGACAAGGCCGCCTTCATTTTGCCGATCCCCTCCTCGACCGGGATCAGGGTCGGCTTGCCGCTGGGCCCGTAGGGGCGCGGCAGGACCGTGTCCTCGATCGACATCGCACAGATGCCGGCGGTTTCCAATTCCTCGACCGTGCGGCGCACGTTGAGAGCATTGCCGTAGCCGTGATCGGCATCGCACAGCAGCGCAAGGTTGCCGGCGCGACAGACGCGATTAGCCTGGGCGGCGAACTCGGTCAAGGTCAGGACGACGAGATCGGGCGCACCCAGCACCGACATCGAGCCGATCGAGCCCGAGAAGATGCCGACCTCGAAGCCGAGATCCTCGGCGATCCGCGCCGAAATCGCGTCATAGACCGATCCGGGATGCACGCAGCGGTTTCCGGAAAGGATCGCGCGAAAGCGCTCGCGCCGTTCGGTCCAGTTCATCGTGTCTCCGTTCTCGGATGGGTTTGGCGAAGAAGGGGCGCCGGGTTATGGTCTTTTTCCGTTGCCGGCGCGCAGCTTATCATGCTCGGGGCCGGGTCATAGAGGGAGGAGATCATGGACAAGCGCATTGCGGTCATCGGCGCCGGGGCGATCGGCGGCTATACCGGCGGCCATCTCGCGCATAACGGGTTCGACGTCGTCCTGATCGACCCCTGGCCGGAGCATGTCGAGACGATCCGCCGCGACGGGCTCGCCATCGAGGGGGTGACCGAGGAGGAGTTCGTCTGCGCCCATCCGAAGACGATGCATCTGACCGAATTGCAGCAGCTGGCAAAGGAAAAGCCGATCGACATCGCGATGGTCTCGGTCAAATCCTACGACACCGAATGGGCGACCCGATTGATCGCGCAATACCTGGCGCCCGACGGGTATGTCGTGTCGTTGCAGAATTGCATGAACGAGGAGCGAATTGCCGGGATCGTCGGCCCGGACAAGACAGTCGGGGTGATCCCTGCATTGCTCGGCGCCGAGCTCTATGCGCCGGGGCGGGTTCGCCGCACCGGCGCCAAGGGCGCCTCTCCCTACGAGGTCTATCGCGCCGGCGAACTCCATGGGCGCATCACCAAGCGGCTCGAAGAGCTGGCGGAGATGATCGGCACGATCGACACCATCAAGCCGACGACCAACCTCTGGGGCGAGCGCTGGTCGAAGCTCTGCGTCAACGGCATGGCGAACGGCGTCGCCGCCGCCACCGGCCTCTCGGGCAACGACATGAACCGGGACGACAAGATCCGCCGCCTCAGCATCCGTCTCGCCGGCGAAGGCGTGCGGGTCGGCCAGGCGCTCGGTTACCAGCTCGAGCACATCCGTTCGCACGAACCCGAGACGATCGCCCGCGCCGCCGAGGGCGACGCCGCCGCGCTCGACGAGGTCGAATCGCAGATCTTCGCCGGGCTCCAGTCGAACACCCGCAGCGAATTGGCGCGGCCCTCGATGGGGCAGGACATGCTGAAGGGCCGGCGCACCGAGATCGATTTCATCAACGGGCTGATCGCCGCCAAGGGCCAGGAAGTCGGCCGCCCCGCCCCGAGCCACGAGAAGCTCGTCGCCGTCGTCAAGCAGGTCGAGCTCGGCAAGATCCCGGCGCAGCGCGAGAACCTCTACGGCATCTGAAAGACCCGCCCGCGGCGCACTAGCGCGAAAGCGGGGCTCCAGAGCCACACGCCGGCTGCCGATGCGCGGTTGGGCGCGCGCTAGCCGTCGTCGGCCGTGAGGAGCGCGGTCAGCTCGTCGGGCTGGCTCAGCATCGGGTAATGGCCGGTGTCGAGCTCGTGCCATTGCGCGCTTGAGCTTTTCGGCGGTGCGGCGCTGATGCGCTTCGCCGGGATTGGCGGCGCGGCGGCACCAGATCACCGTCGCCGGCCATTGCCGATCCCAGAAGCTATCGAGCTCGACCGGCTTCTCGTAGATCCCGATCGGGTGCAGCGTGTAGCGGTCGAGCGCCCAGGCGCGGGTCTGCGGGTCGAGGTCGGCGAAGAGGCGGGTTTCGGCGTCCTCGCGCGTCGGGCCGGCGGCAAGCCCGCTCGGCACCGCGGTCGAGCGCCGGACGATGTCGCGGATCCGCTCGCCGGGGAGCAACGCCAGGGCATCGACAAAGGCGAGGCGCGAGATGCGGTTGGGCTGCGTCTCGGCGGCGCGGCAGAGAACCATGCCGCCCGAGCTGGTGCCGACCATCACGACATCGCGGAGGTCCTCGTAGAACAGCAGGTCGGCGATCTCGGCGGCCTGGGTCTCGGTGGTGATGCCGGGGCGCAGCGAATGCTTGCGCTCGCCGCAGCCGTCGAGGGTCGGGGCATAGACCGTATGCCCGGCGGCGCGCAGCCGGTCGGCCGCCGGCTGCCAAATCCAGCCGCCTTGATAGGAGCCGTGGATCAGAACGAAAGTCGTCATCAGGCTTATCCCCAGTTTTGGATCAGATTTTTTCGGCCCGACGGTTACCGGGCCGCTCGGCCGCCTCTATTCCGCGATATCGAGGCCGAGATCAAGGATCGGAGCGCTGTGCGTGATCCAGCCCGAGGAAATCAGGTCGACGCCGGCGGCGGCAATGGCGGGCGCGGTCTCGGTCGTGATGCGCCCCGAGGCCTCGGTGACGGCGCGCCCGTCGACCATCGCGACCGCCCGGCGCAGGGTTTCCGGGCTCATATTGTCGAGCAGGACGGCGTCGACCCCGACCTCGAGCGCCTCGGCGAGCTGGTCGAGGGTGTCGACTTCCAGCTCGATCTTGACGAGGTGCCCGGCATGGCGCCGCGCCCGTTCGAGCGCGGTGCGCACCCCGCCGGCCAGGGCGATGTGGTTGTCCTTGATCAGCATCGCGTCGTCGAGGCCGAAGCGGTGGTTGGCGCCGCCGCCGAGCCGGACGGCCTCCTTTTCGAGGACGCGCAGGCCGGGGGTCGTCTTGCGGGTGCAGACGATCTTCGCCTTGGTGCCGGCAATCGCGTCGGCGAGCGCCCGGGTCGCCGTCGCCACCCCGGACATCCGGCTCAACAGGTTCAGCGCGGTGCGCTCCGCGCCCAGCACTCCGCGCGCCCGGCCGGCGATGCGGGCGACGGTCTCGCCCCGCGAAACCCTCGCGCCATCGGCGCAGAGGCGCTCGATCCGCAATGCCGGGTCGATCAGCTCGAAGGCGAGAAGCGCGGCGTCGAGCCCGGCGACGACCCCCGGCTGGCGCGCGACAACCGCCGCCTCTACCTCCACTTCCTGCGGCACGACCGCGTCGGTTGTGATGTCGCCGGCCCGGCCGAGATCCTCCAGCAGCGCCGCCCGCACAATCGGCTCGATGATCAGCCGCATTGACATTGCTCTCCTTCCGCTAACCCCTGCGGTGTCCAGGCGGAGGTTGGACAAGCACGGTGCGTGCTTCGAGACAGCCGCTACGCGGCTTCCTCAGCATGAGGAATTTTCTTAATTATACCAATGACTTGCCTCATCCTGAGGAGCGGCCCAGGGCCGCGTCTCGAAGGACGCACCCACCATAATGCGACGAGGTCACCCAATCGCCAGCATGCGTTCGACGGTGCGGCGCGCCCGCTCGGCGATGGCCGGGTCGACGGTGACCTCATGAGTCATCGTTTCGAGGCTGTGCCGGATCTTGGGCAAGGTGATCCGCTTCATGTGCGGGCACAGATTGCACGGCCGCACGAAATCGAGGTCGGGGTATTGCAGCGCCACGTTGTCGCTCATCGAGCACTCGGTCAGCAGCACTACCCGGGCCGGCCGCTCCTTGCCGACATAATCGGCCATGGCCGCGGTCGAGCCGGCGAAATCGCATTCGGCGATGACCTCCGGCGGGCATTCCGGGTGCGCCAGCACGATGATCCCGGGGTGGCTCTCCCGGAGGCTCCTGATGTCCTCGGGGGTGAAGCGCTCGTGCACTTCGCAACGACCCTTCCAGGCGATGATCTCGACCTTGGTCTGGGCCGCGGTGTTGCGCGCGAGATACTCGTCGGGGAGCATGATGACGCGGGGCGCCCCGAGCCCTTCGATGATCTTTTTGGCGTTGCCCGAGGTGCAGCAGATGTCCGACTCGGCTTTGACCGCCGCCGAGGTGTTGACGTAGGTCACCACCGGCACGCCCGGATGGCGCTCGCGCAATAGCCTGATGTCGGCCGCCGTGATCGAGGCGGCGAGCGAGCAGCCAGCCTCCAAGTCGGGGATCAGCACGGTCTTTTCCGGGTTCAGCAGCTTGGCGGTCTCGGCCATGAAGTGAACGCCGGCCAGCACGATCACATCGGCATCGGTGCGCGCCGCCTCGCGCGCCAGGGCGAGGCTGTCGCCGACGATGTCCGCGACCGTGTGGAAAATATCCGGGGTCTGATAATTGTGCGCCAGCACGACCGCATTGCGCTCGCGCTTGAGCTTGAGGATGGCGGCGATGTCGTCGGCCATGAGCGGCCATTCGAAAGGCGGGATGAACCGTTCAACGCGCCGATAAAGCTCGGGGAGCGGCAAAGCGGCTGCGGCGGTGGGGGAAGCAGTTTGCAGCACGGTCGTCTCCTTCCAATATGCTCAGAATGAGCATTTGTGAGGTCCGGAAAAGCCGGGCGGAGCCCGCCCGGCCTTCCATTATGCTGCATATGAGAATAAGCCCGTTTAAGCCGTCGTCAAGATGTCATGGACCGGCGCCCGGCACGCAGGCGAAGACCGGGCGCCGGACGCTCGAGCAAGACCTCGCGGCGAAACCGCACGAGGCGCGCCGGGCGCCCGCCGGTGGCGGCGCTGATCCCGCCGGTCTCCTCGACGAGGCCTTGCTGCTCGACGAGCCGGCGAAAATTCTGCTTGTGAAGCCGCACGCCGGAGAGCGCTTCGACCGTGCGCTGCAGCTGGAGCAGGGTGAAGGCCGGCGGCATCAGCTCGAACACGACCGGCCGGTATTTGATCTTGCCGCGCAACCGGCCGATCGCCGTTGCGAGAATGCGGCGGTGGTCAGCCGCCATCGGCATCCCGAAGACCGGGCCGTCCACCGTCGGCGCCGGGCGGCCGAGATCGCGCCAGCGCTCCTGGATCAGGCCTGCCTCGTAAAGCAATTCATAGCGCTCGAGGACCAGCTCCTCGTTCCACGAGGCGGCGAAGGCGAGGCCGACCCTCTCCTCGCGCAGCCGCCGCTCCGGCTCGGTCGCGGCCTGCCGCACCCACAGGCCAAGCCGCTCCTCGACCGACGCCAGCCCTGCCGGCTTGCCGGAGCGCCAATCCTCCCACGGAAAGAACCGGTACCAATTGTGCCACACCGCCTCGTCGACGCCGGCGGGGCCTGCCTCGCGCACCAGCGCCAGATAGGCCACCGTCAGCGCGCGGCCCGGCGCTGTTTCGCCTGTCTCCACACGGTCGCGGTCGCCAAAGGTGTAGAGCTGCTCGACATAGCCGAGACGCTGGCCCGTCTGCCGCCCGACCCAAGCGCGCAGGCCGACCTCCAATGTGCGGTGCTCGATCTCGAGGGGGCCTGAGGGCAATGCCTCGATCGGCTCTCGCCCGATGCGGAGGGTCAGCAGGCGCGGCTCGCCGACCGTCGCGGTCACGATCGCTGCGCTGAGCCGGATCGCCAGCGATGCCCCGCGGCTGCTCTCGGGGGCGATCGCGCCGGCGCTCAACGCAGCCGCGCTTCCTGCACTCCTTTCCATGCGCCGGCGTCACCTCTGGCCTGCATCCGGTGCATTCTACCATAGTAACGCCGCGAGACCGCCCCGCGTAGTAAAGCCCCTCTCCGCCCTTCAGGGGTGTAAAGGCCGGGGAGAGGGTAAAAGAAGCGGATTGTCAGGAGCCTTGGGCCGCGCGCTACTTTCGCCGCGCTAGTCCGCGGCTGCGGCTGGGCGGCGGCGCGGCTTGGGGCGACCGCTGGCGAAGCGGTCCAGCAGCCGCATGGCGACGCGGGGGCTGACGAAATGGGAGACCTCGCCGCCCAGCGCGCCGATCTCCTTGACGAAGCGCGACGAAATGAACTGAAAGCG
Source organism: uncultured Alphaproteobacteria bacterium (assembly GCA_963836845.1). Taxonomy (GTDB): domain Bacteria; phylum Pseudomonadota; class Alphaproteobacteria; order ATCC43930; family CGMCC-115725; genus AP-15. Next base: position 31,436 of record CAWILK010000021.1, read on the forward strand.
GTCCGAGGCCATCAGAAAGACGGTCTCGATCTCGGGGTTCAGCCGGGCGTTCATGCCGGCCATCTGGAATTCGTATTCGAAATCCGAAACGGCGCGCAGCCCGCGGATGATCACCTTGGCGCCGACCGATTGGGCAAAGTTCATCAGCAAGCTATCGAAGGCGCGCACTTCGATCCGTTCGGCGTCGCCGTTTTCGAGATGCGCGATCTCGTCGCGGACGATCTCGACCCGCTCGTCGGTCGCAAAGAGCGGGCCCTTGCCGTCGTTGCGCGCGACGCCGATGACCAGCCGGTCGACGATCCGGGCCGCCCGGCGGATGATGTCCGAGTGGCCGTTGGTGATCGGGTCGAAGGTGCCGGGATAGATCCCGACGCGCGGCTGGCTCATGTGTCCCCCTCATCGGCCTGTTGATTATCGGGCTCTTCGGCGCTGCCGTTCTCGTCGGCCTCCTCTGGAAGCCGCGCCACCGAGACCACCCGCTCGCCGTCGCCGACCTTGAAGATCACCACCCCCTGGCTGCGGCGGCGCGCGATGCGGATGCCGTGAACCGGGCAGCGGATCACCATTCCGGCATCGGTGACGAGCATGACCTGGTCGTTGTGGCCGACCGGGAACACCGCGACGATCGCGTCGCTGCGGCGGGTCAGATCCATATTGTCGATCCCCTGCCCGCCGCGGCCGGTGATCCGGTAATCATAGGCCGAGGTTCTGACCCCGTAGCCTTTCTCGGTCACGCTCAGCACGAATTCCTCGCGCTGCGCCAGATCGGCATAGACCTCTTCCGAGATCGCGCCCTCGTCACCGCCATTTTCGCCATTGCCTTCGTCCGGCTCGAGCGGCGCTTCGGCGGCGGTTTCGCTCTCCTCGCCCATCTGCCGGCGCCGTTTCGCGGCGAGGCTCAGATAGGCATTGCGCACATCCGGCGCGATCCCCTCGTGCCGCAGGATCGACATCGAGATGACCTGATCGTCCGCCGAGCAGCCGGATGCCGCGCACCCCGACCGAGCTGCGGCCGGAGAAGACCCGCACGTCGCCCACCGGAAACCGGATCGACTTGCCGTTGCGGGTGGCGAGCAGCACGTCGTTCGCATCGGTGCAGGTTGCGACGGCGATCAGCCGGTCGTCGGCGTCCTCGCCCTCGAACTTCATCGCGATCTTGCCGTTGGCGCGGACATCGCCGAAATCGCGAAAGCGCATTGCGCCGGACATAGCCGTTGGCGGTGGCGAATACCACCGCAAAATCGGCCCAGCTCTCCTCGTCCTCCGGCAGCGGCATGACGGTCGAAATCGTCTCGCCCGGCGCCAAATTCGGCAGCAGGTTGATCATCGGCCGGCCGCGCGCCTGGGGGGTGCCGAGCGGCAGGCGATAAACCTTGAGCTTGTAGACTCGGCCCGACGAAGTGAAGAACAGTACCGGGGCAAGGGTCGAGGCGACAAAGACCTCGCTGAGGAAATCCTCTTCGCGGATCGCCATCCCGGCGCGGCCCACGCCCGCCGCGGCGCTGCGCCCGGTAGGTCGACAGCGGCACCCGCTTGATGTAGCCGGCATGGCTGACGGTCACGACCATCGCCTCGCGCTGGATCAGCGCCTCGATGTCGGCCTCGAACTCGACATCCTCGATCGCGGTGCGCCGGGGTGTCGCAAACCGCTCCTTGATCGCGATCAGCTCGCCGCGCAACACCTCGAATAGCCGCACGCGCGAGCGCAGGATTTCGACATAGCCGGCGATCTCGGTGATCAGGCCGCGCAATTCCTCGGCGATCTTTTCGCGTTCCAGCCCGGTCAGGCGTTGCAAGCGCAGATCGAGGATCGCGCGGGCCTGCTCTTCGGAGAGCCGGTAGGTGCCGTCCTCGGCAACACCGCGCCCGGGCTCGCCGACCAGCGCGACGAGCGGGGCGACATCGGCAGCCGGCCATGCCCGGCCGACGAGGCCGGCGCGCGCCGTCGCCGGATCGGGCGCATTGCGGATCAGCGCAATCATCTCGTCGAGATTGGCGACCGCAACCGAGAGCCCGAGCAGCACATGCGCCCGCTGCCGCGCCTTGCCGAGGAGGTGGCTGGTGCGGCGGGTGATCACCTCCTCGCGGAAGGCGATAAAGGCGGCGATGATCTCCCGCAGCGTCAAGAGCTCGGGCCGGCCGCCGTTCAGCGCCAGCATGTTGACGCCAAAGCTCGTCTGCAGCGCGGTGTGGCGATAGAGCTGGTTGAGGACGATGTCAGGCTCGGCGTCGCGCTTCAACTCGACAACGACGCGCAGCCCTTCGCGGTCGCTCTCGTCGCGCAGATCCGAGATGCCCTCGATCAATTTCTCGCGGACGGTCTCGGCGATGCGCTCGACCAGCTTCGCCTTGTTGACCTGATAGGGCAGCTCGGTGAAGACGAGCGCATCGCGGTCCTTGCGAATCTCCTCGACATGGCTCTTCGCTCGGATGACGACGGCGCCGCGCCCGGTCCGGTAGGCGGCGTTGGTGCCGGCGCGCCCGATGATGATCCCGCCGGTCGGGAAATCGGGCGCCGGCACATATTGCATCAGCTCGTCGATCGTGACCGCCGGGTTGTCGAGATAGGCGCAGCAGGCGTCGATGACTTCGCCGAGATTGTGCGGCGGGATGTTGGTTGCCATGCCGACGGCGATGCCGCTGCCGCCATTGACCAGGAGGTTGGGAAACCCGGCCGGCAGGACCTTGGGCTCCTGCTCGGTGTCGTCGTAATTGGGCTGGAACTCGACCGTGTCGTTGTCGAGATCGTCGAGCAGGGTGTCGGCGACCCGGGCGAGGCGCGCCTCGGTGTACCGGTAGGCGGCCGGCGGGTCGCCGTCCATCGACCCGAAATTCCCCTGCCCGTCGATCAGCGGCAGGCGCATCGCGAAATCCTGCGCCATCCGCACCATCGCGTCGTAGATCGCCAACTCGCCGTGCGGGTGGTACTTGCCGATCACGTCGCCGACGATGCGCGCCGATTTGCGGTAGCCGCGGTTCCACTCGTTGCCGTTGACCTTCATCGAGTAGAGGATGCGGCGGTGCACGGGCTTCAGCCCGTCGCGCACATCGGGCAAGGCGCGCGCCACGATCACGCTCATCGCGTAATCGAGGTAGGAGCGCTTCATCTCCTCTTCGATCGTGACCGGGGTGATATCGGGGGCGGAAGGCGGTGTGGAGGTAACGGCCAAGGGTGCTCTATGCGTTAGCTATCGACGAAACAGCGACGTCGCCCTTGCGACGCAGCCGCTGCCAAATATGTAAGCATTCGCGAACGAGATTACCCGATTTCGCAGCTGCGAAACACCGGATTTGAGCGCGGGCAACCAGTTATGGCCCTCCCCCTCGAGGGGAGGGCTTCTTCCTGATCGCGGCACTGGCCGGAACGGACGGCAAGGGCCATATTTGCCCAATGACGGTGTTCTTCACCATTTTGCTGGTGCTGGCGATGTTGGGCACCCTGACCGTGCTCGGGTTCGGCGTTACATCTCTACTGCGCGGGGGCGATCCGCGCCGCTCGAACAAATTGATGCAGTCGCGCGTCCTCATGCAGGCGCTGGCGCTGGTGCTGCTGGCGATCCTGATGATGTTGGCGCATCGCTGACCATGGTCCGGCTGACCCGCATCTATACCCGTGGCGGCGATGGCGGCGAGACCTCGCTCGGCGACGGCGCGCGCGTGCCCAAGCATGCGCTGCGGGTTGCAGCCTACGGCACGGTCGACGAGGCGAACGCGGCGGTCGGGATCGCGCGGCTGCATGCCGATCCGGCAGCCGACGAAATGCTCGACCGCATCCAGAACGACTTGTTCGACCTCGGCGCCGATCTTTGCACCCCGGAAGGCGGAAACCGGGGGGCCGGCGCATTGCGCATCGCCGCCGCCCAGGTGGAGCGGCTCGAGCGTGAAATCGACGCGATGAACGCAGCGCTGCGGCCGCTCGAACTCGTTCATCCTGCCGGGCGGAACCCCGGCCGCGGCCTATCTTCACCTGGCCCGCACGGTTACCCGGCGCGCCGAGCGCCTGGTCAGCGAGCTGGCTGGCCGGGAGCCGGTCAACCCGGAGGCGCTGAAATACCTGAACCGCCTCTCGGATCATCTCTTCGTGCTGGGCCGCCGGGTGAACGACGGCGGCGCCCGCGACGTCCTGTGGCGCCCCGGCGCCAACCGCTGAGCAACAGCTCATCATGCGTTGTGGCTCAATCGCACAGATCGCCGTCAAACCTGTATTGCCGATTTATCGCTGATCATCGCTAATGCCGCATTGCGGCGCGCGTTGGTACGATTGAGCCAGCCTGTACCTAATGTCGGAAAATCGGAAAGCGATCTGTAATACGCCGCCTGCCGCTCGGCGAGATCATTGACGAGAGTTCGCGGGTCGAATTTCGCTGCTGCAGTCAAAGTTTCAGGACCGATGCAGCCGTCAACCTCTTCGCCGGTGAAACCGAGTACCCGCTGAAGAACTCTGGCCGAACCTCGGCTGAAGAACTCCTGGCCGAACCTCATATGCCGTCGCTGGCGCCCATATCCAAGACGCTGAGATCGACGCCTGCGGGCTGGGCATCGGCCCGCAGTAGGTTCCAATAGAGCGATCGATAAATGGCTCTGGCAGTCGTTCTGTCATGCCGTGCACCTGGGCCGGTCGAGGTCCGGGTTGCCGGACCACCGCCGGCATGTTGCCAGTGTTATCCCGATATTGGTCGCTCCGCCGGGATCTGGGGTGTCGTCTACGTATCCCCTCCTTACGCAATGTGAACGCGAGACATGTGTCGAAAGTGTCGGCCATCTGGACCGTCCCTGGGCATGGCCGCTGACCCCGAACTCCGGCGATATTATACTTGACTAACCCAGACACCAGATATAGCCTGAAGTCGCATTGCGAGCGCGTTACTCTTTCTCGGATTTTTTGGGCTTAGGTTTCGGCTTCACTGTAGCGATCCGCTTCAGCTTCTCCTCAAAGCGCTCTTTGTTCTCATCGCATTCAAGCTGACGGGCGGTCTCAATGAAACGCTTGCGCTGATCGTCCTTTGATAGATCCCGTGGTGGCATCGATTCGCCTACGGATTTCTGTCGAACGGCAACGGCGGCTCGGAGATCTGGGGGGAATTCGATCGTAAGGGGCGGCGATCCGATCTTTCCAGAGCGTCCCCAGAGATCGCGGTCGAAGGTATTCATGAGCACCAGCCCGCATCTACAGCGGTTGCCACGTGAACGGCATCCTTCGGCGCGATGCCGTGATCCCAGACCATGCTGCGCGCTAGTTCAGCGACGCGCCGGGTAAGATTTCTGATGACGATGTACTCGTTTCGGAAAAACCCTTCGACTAAAACCCGGCGATCTTCGCCGATCCCGGGGTCGCCCTCGAATTGCCAGAACCTCCGCGATCGTCAACGCGGAGGAAACGATGAGCACATTGCCACGCTCGGCCGCGTCAAGCACGACTCTGGCATTGTCTTCTTTGTGGGCTTCGGCAAGCAACCAACCGAGGAAACAATCTGAATCCCAATAGCGCCGATCGACGGTCACGGCGCGTCTCGAAGAATGCCGTAAACCGCGCGATACCCCGGGATATGTTCCGGCACCGGAAACGGGACAATTTCCTCCACATCGATGCTGACTGGCGTTCCGTCACCGCGATACCGAACAAGCCCAAAAACCTCGACCCGCTTTCCAAAGTTATTAAGCGCGATCTGCGCCTGCTCATCGCTCAAATGACAACGTACTGGCTTATCCCAAAGCGGATCGTACACAACCACGTGCAAACCGCGCCGCTCGGAGACGATTTGAAGCCGTCCGTCGATAGACCCATGATCGGCATAGGCGGCAGATAACAACTCGCCCGTATGCACCACAGAGCGGTGAGTTAAACTCGCTTGGTTGTTGCCGTATCCAAACCTTAATCTCGGTGTCGTCGGCTTCATCGGTTCCGACGATCTCCGCAAGATCATGCAAATGGCGAATTGCTCGCGGCGTGAAATGCGGTGGCTCTGCCGGACCCTGTTCCATGTCCCTAATCCCCTCAGCCACGGAGTCGCGATCAATGCGACCGTCGCCATCGGGAACCCCGGCTCAGGGGAAATGCCTACAAGATTGCTACCAGCCTTTACTTGAACGCGCCAGCGCACGCGGGGACCGTCCGCACAAACGGGATCTTGTAACCTCATCGACGATCCCAAAGAACGCCCTCACCCCGTTAAGGAACTTTTGCGGGGTAACGGCGTGACCGCCGAGTTCTAGCGTTACAAGAGCATCAATATCCGCAGACGTTGCCATATTTGGGTGAATTCCTTGATGCGGAGATTTACCCGACCGACAAGTCCCGGTACAGAAGCCGTTTCCCGACGATGCCAGCCAACACTCGGCGGGTGCGCTCGCTGTCGCCGATACCGAGGCCCTCCGCTCGTTATATCGAAAATCGAACTCTGCCGAAATACCGCTTTAGGTGGTGCTCGCTCGACGTGCTGATACACGCCATAGATGCCCCGCTTCAGGATAGAGAAGTAACCCTCTACCGTATTCGTATGAACGTCCCCGCGGACATATTCATTGGCGGAATGGACGACAATGCGATGACTGGCAAATTGCTCGCCGATTTCCCAATAAACGCCGCTCTCATCGGTGCGGAAGTGAGAATTGGTCGAGAGCGCTTCGGCAATAGATTGGCCTTAGGGTGGCAGCGGTCACATTCGGAACATGGAACGACGCGACCCGGGCTCCCCGCTCCACAAGCGCCATGACGGCTTCCTTCGGGGGCGGCTCGCGATAAGCTCGGTTGCGCGCCCTTCCGCTAACAAATGTCTCGTCTGCCTCGACAGTTTTCGCTGCGCCGCCAATCGGATCCATCTTCAAAACTCGCATCGCCTCGCGCAGCCGATGGCTCATGAACCATGCCGTCTTCAGGGTAACGCCCAGCGTCCGGTGAAGCTGGTTGCTGCTCGATCCTTTTTTTGCTGCTGGCCATCAGAAACGCGGCCTGAAACCAGATATGCAGCGGGACATGGCTGCTCTCGAACACAGTACCGACGCGAACCGTAAATTGCTTGCGACAGGCGTAGCACTTCTTGCGACCGATGGCGGGTTTCCCGGTCTTGCCCACGACGCCCTTGAGCGCGGCGGCCCGGCCTACAACTCCGCAATGCGGACAGACAATGCCATTCGGCCAAACAATCTGTTCAAGTCGAACGAATGCCGCTCCCTCATCTTGGAAATAGGCTTCGGAAAGGACGCTCGCCATCAGCCGCAACCTCTTAGGTACGCCTCTCTAATCGAGAGATTGCGGGTGGGTTAGTCAAGTATAATATTTGCCCGAACTCCAGCCTGCCCTCGGCCTCCCGCCGTCCGGCGGTCCTTCTGAGGAAAGCTGAAGATCGTGGCGCCTTAGCGGCTGGGTATTTACTGCAGCACCAGCCGCCTTTTGCCTGGGGCCGTATACCGCCTCCGTCGACTACTTCTCGGCCAAGGACCAGACACCATTCCAGTCGGCGCCGGGCGCGGCTTCTTCAAACTGAGCGATGCGCTTCAGCATCAACTTGCTCGGCTCGTCGCATTCGACAATTTCAAGGCAATTCTCGAACTCGGCGCGAGCCTCGTCCCAGGCCTGCCCGGCGATAAGCATCAAGAGCCTTCTGATACGCGTCACGCAGCGCCAAGCGCTCGGCCGAGACCTCGCCTTTTCGCCCGAGCACCTCGAACACCCGCTGCGAACTGGTCTTTCCTACGACTAGCACCGAATCGATCTCCCGCCGTCTCTATCGGAATCGGCAACCAGCTGATTGGTCGCCTCGCTGATCAGCGCGCGGGTGCCATATGTGTCCTGTTGGCGCCTTCAAGGCGCGCCGCCAAGTTTACCGGATCCCCGATCACCGTATAGCTGCGGGTCTGATCCGAACCGATGCTGCCGACCACCACGTCGCCGGTCGCGATGCCGATCCGTATGTCGATGTCCGGCAGCCCGCGCCTAAACCCGATGAGGTCGGGCAGCTCGGCGCGAAAGCTCGGGAGGCCGCCAACCTGATCAAGGGCTGCGAGGCAGGCGAGCTCGGCGTGTTCTTCGGCGGTCGTGAACGGCGGCCCCCAGAATGCCATCACGCCATCGCCGAGGTATTTGTCGATAATCCCGTTATGGTGTCGAACCGGCTCTGACAGACGGCCATGAAACGGTTGAGCACGGTAACCAGTGCGGTCGGGGTCATGCCTTCGCTAAAGGCCGTGAAACCCTTCATGTCGCAAAACAAGATCGTCATCTCGCGGCGCGAGCCTCTACCGTCCGTCAGATCGGGCCGGTCGATCAGGCCGGCGACGATCCGAGGATCGACGTACTTGCCGAATGTCTCCCGGATCTGCGCCTTGAGGCGCAGCTCGCCGACCATGTTATTGAAGGATTGGGTCAACCTGCCGATCTCGTCGCGGGTCGTGATCGGGACAACGGTATCGAGAGCGCCCCCTCGACCGCTGCGGTACCCGCCAATAATCGGCGCACCGGCCGCACCACGCCGAGTGTCACTGCCGCGGCGACGGTGATCCCGAGCAATGCGGCAATCCCCAAGAGCGCCAGGCCAATCTGAACAACGCGCTGCTGGTAGGCGCGCGTGCCGACGATGGCTGCGCCCGCGAGACGCCGCATTTCGCTCTGCAGGCGATCGATTTTGCGATCGAAATCGTCCCGCTGATCGTCCAACTCGGCGAGCAGTTCGCTGGTTCTCGCCTGGTCGTCGAGATCGGCCGCCGCCAACAGCTTGGCAAGCACGGATTCATATCGGCGCCGCTGCTCTTGCAGCGCCTCGATCCTGACGTCTAGCCGCGCCAGCGCGACGTTGTCATCGAAATCGAGTGGATCAGCGATCTGTTCGTTGATGTGCCGGCGCGCCGCGGCAATCTGTTCATCGCTTGCTTTGCCCATGTTCGCGATCCGCTGCCGCAGATCGTCCATTTTCGCGCCGTCCCGGGGCCGCTCAGCGCTAGCCAAGATCAGCCGGCGGGCATAAGCCAACTCCTCGACCGAGCGAATATTCGCCTGCGCAAGAGCGACATAGGCGGGGAAGTAATTTCGGTCGATGATCAGCAGCTGATCATCGACGGTCCGGGTCATGCGCAAGCTCAGCAGCGCGACAAGCGCCATCAGGATGAGCAGGCCGACCGCGATCCCAAAGATCTTGATCCCGATGGTAATGCGCATTCCTTTTCGAATACGAATGCTGGAATTCCCTGTCTTGGTCATAACGATAACCCCCGCCTCGGCGCATCTCCGCGGAGCTACCGGGGCGACGGCACCGCCGCCGGTGGGGACATTGCGGTTACCAATTTGGCGTTAATTTGCCGTTTAGCCTCTGAGGCAAATCTAGCGCTGAAAATGGTGATCCCGCCGGCAATTTATCCGTACATCCGTGCGAGCCGGGCGGGCGAGAACTCTTGGACCGCAAAATCGCCGCGCGTTCTGGTTGCATCTTCTCCGGCGGTGGCGATGATTGACCCGCCGCCGCGGCTCGTGAACATTTTCGAGTTGCTGCAGATTGGCTGCAGACATGCATCTGGTTAATGGTTAGCGCAATTGGAGATTGCAGGTATTGGCGGCTGGCCTTGGCATTACCCCGCCGCCAGCGCCTTCAGCCGATAGACGGGTTCGGGCGCCTCGCGCGGGGTCAGCTCGTCAGGGCGAATTTCGTGCAGCAAGGTCCCGGCCGGCGACTCGCGCGGCCCCGGTATCGGCTCGGCGCGACCGCGGGCGGCGCTGAAGAGCGGGAGATCGTCGGCGAGGCGCGCCAGCGCCCGCCCTTGCTCGCCTTTTTCGAGCACCCCCAGCACCTCCTCGGCGCGTGCGGTGACGCTTTTCGGCAGACCGGCGAGCTTTGCGACATGGATGCCGTAGGAGCGGTCGGCGGTGCCGGGACCGACCTCGTCGAGAATGACAAAGGAGCGCCGTCCGAGGACCAGCCATACTCCAAAGCACCCCGAAATCGCAGAGGTAGTATGCCGCCGCGCGCAAGGTAGAATACCCTAGCCCGACCTTATCGTCGCCTTGGGAACAGGAAGCATGCGGCTTCGAGGTGCGATCGCGCTTGCGCTGACAATTCTCGCCGCAGTGGCGTCGAGCGTTGTCAGATCGACGCCTGCGGCGGCGGCAGGCGACGACGCGCGGTTCGTTCCCCAGCTCGAACTCACCGATCTTCAGCCTGCCAAGGTCGCGTTTGCGCCGGATGACCCCACGTTGCTGATGGTCGTCAATAGCCACGGGCGGATCGATCTTTTCGACATCAGCAATCCCGGCCGGCCGGCAAAGGTTACCGAGATTGCTGCCGCTGCGATAGACGCGGCCTTCACCCCAAAGGGAACACACCGAGACAAGCTGCACATCGTCTCCGGCGGCAAGGACGGCACGGTGCGGCTGTGGACGTTCGACGGCAAGCCGGCGGCCGAGCCCTTCAAGGGCCACCAGGGCTGGGTCTTGAGCGTCGCCTTCTCGCCCGACGGCACGCGCATCGTCTCCGGCGGCGTTGACGGCACGGTGCGGCTGTGGACGCTCGACGGCAAGCCGGCAGCCGAGCCCTTCAAGGGCCACGAGGGCGGGGTCTTGAGCGTCGCCTTCTCGCCCGACGGCACGCGCATCGTCTCCGGCGGCGTGGACGGCACGGTGCGGCTGTGGACGCTCGACGGCAAGCCGGCGGCCGAGCCCTTCAAGGGCCACCAGGGCGCGGTCTTGAGCGTCGCCTTCTCCCCCGACGGCACGCGCATCGTCTCCGGCGGCCGGGACGGCACGGTGCGGCTGTGGACGCTCGACGGCAAGCCGGCGGCCGAGCCCTTCAAGGGCCACGAGAGCGGGGTCTGGAGCGTCGCCTTCTCCCCCGACGGCACGCGCATCGTCTCCGGCGGCGAGGACGGCACGGTGCGGCTGTGGACGCTCGACGGCAAGCCGGCGGCCGAGCCCTTCAAGGGCCACCAGGGCTGGGTTTGGAGCGTCGCCTTCTCCCCCGACGGCACGCGCATCGTCTCCGGCGGCGAGGACGGCACGGTGCGGCTGTGGACGCTCGACGGCAAGCCGGCGGCCGAGCCCTTCAAGGGCCACGAGGGCGCGGTCTTGAGCGTCGCCTTCTCCCCCGACGGCACGCGCATCGTCTCCGGCGGCCGGGACGGCACGGTGCGGCTGTGGACGCTCGACGGCAAGCCGGCGGCCGAGCCCTTCAAGGGCCACCAGGGCTGGGTTTGGAGCGTCGCCTTCTCGTCCGACGGCACGCGCATCGTCTCCGGCGGCGAGGACGGCACGGTGCGGCTGTGGACGCTCGACGGCAAGCCGGCAGCCGAGCCCTTCAAGGGCCACGAGGGCGGGGTCTTGAGCGTCGCCTTCTCCCCCGACGGCACGCGCATCGTCTCCGGCGGCCTGGACGGCACGGTGCGGCTGTGGACGCTCGACGGCAAGCCGGCGGCCGAGCCCTTCAAGGGCCACGAGGGCGGGGTCTTGAGCGTCGCCTTCTCCCCCGACGGCACGCGCATCGTCTCCGGCGGCCGGGACGGCACGGTGCGGCTGTGGACGCTCGACGGCAAGCCGGCGGCCGAGCCCTTCAAGGGCCACCAGGGCTGGGTTTGGAGCGTCGCCTTCTCCCCCGACGGCACGCGCATCGTCTCCGGCGGCGAGGACGGCACGGTGCGGCTGTGGACGCTCGACGGCAAGCCGGCGGCCGAGCCCTTCAAGGGCCACGAGGGCGGGGTCTTGAGCGTCGCCTTCTCGCCCGACGGCACGCGCATCGTCTCCGGCGGCCGGGACGGCACGGTGCGGCTGTGGACGCTCGACGGCAAGCCGGCGGCCGAGCCCTTCAAGGGCCACGAGGGCTCGGTTTTGAGCGTCGCCTTCTCCCCCGACGGCACGCGCATCGTCTCCGGCGGCGAGGACGGCACGGTGCGGCTGTGGACGCTCGACGGCAAGCCGGCGGCCGAGCCCTTCAAGGGCCACGAGGGCGCGGTCTTGAGCGTCGCCTTCTCCCCCGACGGCACGCGCATCGTCTCCGGCGGCCTGGACGGCACGGTGCGGCTGTGGACGCTCGACGGCAAGCCGGCGGCCGAGCCCTTCAAGGGCCACGAGGGCGGGTCTTGAGCGTCGCCTTCTCCCCCGACGGCACGCGCATCGTCTCCGGCGGCCGGGACGGCACGGTGCGGCTGTGGACGCTCGACGGCAAGCCGGCGGCCGAGCCCTTCAAGGGCCACCAGGGCTGGGTTTGGAGCGTCGCCTTCTCGCCCGACGGCACGCGCATCGTCTCCGGCGGCGTTGACGGCACGGTGCGGCTGTGGACGCTCGACGGCAAGCCGGCGGCCGAGCCCTTCAAGGGCCACCAGGGCGCGGTCTTGAGGGTCGCCTTCTCCCGCGACGGCACGCGCATCGTCTCCGGCGGCCTGGACGGCACGGTGCGGCTGTGGACGCTCGACGGCAAGCCGGCGGCCGAGCCCTTCAAGGGCCACGAGGGCGGGGTTTGGAGCGTCGCCTTCTCCCCCGAGGGCACGCGCATCGTCTCCGGCGGCGAGGACGGCACGGTGCGGCTGTGGACGCTCGACGGCAAGCCGGCGGCCGAGCCCTTCAAGGGCCACCAGGGCTGGGTTTGGAGCGTCGCCTTCTCCCGCGACGGCACGCGCATCGTCTCCGGCGGCGAGGACGGCACGGTGCGGCTGTGGACGCTTCCGGCGGGAACAAGCTCAGTCGTGCTCTCCTGTCTCGCCAATGGCGGTTTGGGATTCGCCGACGATCGCTTGTTCTGGATCGGGTGCAGCGATCGTCTTGTGATCCGCAGCCCGGCGCTTGCACCCCGCGGCGAGCTTTTTCTTCATAAGGAGGGCTTGGTTGCTCACATCTATGGAAAGGGGGTCTATCTACCGAATGATCGGATCCAGGATGCATTTCGGACCATCTCAACCGGTGGGCAAGTCGTCTGGCAGCGCCATGCGGTGCCGGAGGTATCGATCGAGCGCGCGCGCCAGGTCCTGCTCGACGAGTGGACTTTGCCGGACCGGATTCACGAGTACATGAACCAGGCTTATGCGGGCGCGAAGGCCGGTTACGAGTGGCTCGGTTGGTGGAAGGTGCCGTTCTGGCCGGCGCTGGGGTGGCTGATCGGGATTATAATCTCGGTGGGAATCTGGCTCTTCGCACCCCACCGGCTTTCAAGTTGGGCAATGAGGAGCGTAGGAAGCCCGGAGGTTCCAACGTGGAAGTGGATCGCCGGCATTTTTGCACTGTTCGGTTATCTCGGAACGACCCGACGCTCTCTCAGAGCATGGTTGCGCAAGCATCGCGAGGCGCTTTACGAGCAAAACTTCGCCGGCCGAACGCCAGTCAAGGAGCGAAAGAAATACTGCAACCTGGGGCACGAGGCCGAGATCTCGGCATTCGCTCGCGACCTTGCCACCCATAAAGCCCCACACGCATGGATCTCCGGTGTCGGGGGTAGTGGCAAGAGCGCGCTCGCCTATCGCATGCTGCGCGCCGCGACCGAGGCCAAACCTTTATCCCCGCTTCCAATTCTCGTCGACGAGGACTGGCAAGGTGTCCTGTTGGATCACGTGGTCGGATCGCTCAAAGTCGGGAATCGAATTCCTACCCCGAGAATGGTGGAGGTCCTCGGTTCGGGAGGCGACCTCTGCCTATTGATCGATTCACTCAGCGAGCGCGGGATGACCGATGCGGTCAACCGGGTGGCGGAGGAGGTCGCAAAGGGAAACTTCACATCGGTCATCGTGACGTCAAGGCAGCCGCGGCCCAATGGCCGAGTTTGGCAAGCTTTCAAGCCGATCGTCGCGCTGCCGCTCACACCCGAGCAGATCCCACTTTATGTCGCGACCTATACCCCGCCTGAATATCGCGCCGAGGTCTCGCACCGGATCGCGCCGCTGGTCGCGGCCAGCCAATCGGTCAGCCCGCTCTTCATGCGCTTCGCGATCGAACAGGCGCTGGCGCGCCAGGCGGCTGCGACGAGTTCGCTCGACCTCGTCCTGCAGTATGTCGAGGCATTGCGGGCGGGACGGCTCGATCTCAGCGCCGACGATATGTTGAGGGCTGCTTCGATCGCCGCTATCGAAGCCGTTCGCGAAAGCCTTGCGCCTCGTGAGATCGAATGGGAGTTTTTGCGAGGAGTGCTGGTCGCAAAGGCCGGCGCCATGGCATTCAACAACGCCAGGAACAATAAATCGATGGATCCTGCTGAAGTCATCGAGATGCTGGTCGGTTGCGGGCTTCTCAATCGAAATGTGACCAACCGGCGATTGCAGTTCGCCTATGATCCCGTTGCCGAGCACTTGGCTGCGCGCGCCGCCGCGCAGGCGCAGCCGGGGACCGATGTCGCATCCATCAAGGAGCGGATTCTATCAGAGCCGGGCTCCGCGATCGCTCGGGTAATGGCGGAGATCGGCGTTCCGCTCGCGCTTCGGCCGCACATAGCCGAGCCGGCCGCAGCCGCCACCATCTGATCAAGCCGCACGTCGGATGGTATGCTTCTGATCCCGGTCCATAAAACGGCCTTGTTCAGCCTGTAGACTTCCAGTCGGTTGCTTCTGGGCTGGGACGTGGATACTACGACTTTAAGATGAGTTTTGCTGCAAATTTG
>CAWILK010000022.1:0-32930 GCA_963836845.1 uncultured Alphaproteobacteria bacterium
AAGCAGAAGTGCCGACCGTGACCGCACCACTGCGGCGCAAGGGTGGGGTACACCGCTTTGAGGCGGCAATCGCCCGCGCCCACACCCGACGTCGGCTCAAATTCACGCTACCCGGACCAATGACCATCGTCGACACGATCGCCGATGCCCATTACGGCGACAAGGTCAGCCCTGGCGATGGCGTTTGCGGCGCTGTTAAACGACGAGGCCGCTCGAGCTGGCCAAGATCGGCGTCGATGTCATCCAGTTCGACGAGCCCGCCTTCAACGTCTACATGAAGGAGGTGACGGATTGGGGGATCACTGGCGCTGCACCGCGCCGCCGAAGGCCTCGGCTGCAAAACTGCTGTCCACATCTGCTATGGCTATGGCATCAAGGCGAATATCGACTGGAAGGCGAGCCTCGGGGCGGAATGGCGACAGTACGAGGCGATCTTCCCGGCCCTGGCGGCGAGCCGGATCGACCAGGTCTCGGTCGAATGCGCCGGCGCCAAGGTGCCGCTCGAGCTGCTCGGCCTCTTGCAGGGCAAGGAGGTCCTGCTCGGGGTGATCGACGTCGCCAGCGAGCGCGTCGAGACACCTGAGGATGTCGCCGCGACGATTGAGCAGGCGTCGCGCTTTCTCCCGGTCGAGCAGCTCTACCCTTGCACCAATTGCGGCATGGCGCCGATGGGCCGCTCGGTAGCCAGCCGCAAACTCGCCGCCCTCAGCGCCGGCGCCGAGCTCGCTCGCCGCCAGTTCCAATAACACCGCCGGTGAATGGATGAAGAGTCGATTGGCGGCTACAAGACGACCCCACGAACCCTGAATTGCCGCAAGCGCGTGTTATCGGACTGCGCCTCCTATTCGACCTTTTCGAATTTCTGCAGGGAGCGCAAATCAGCGGGGTGGGGCTGGCCGGGGTAGATCTGGGGCCAGGCGGTCCAGGACACCTCGCCGACATAGATGTCGCCGCGCCAGTCGACGGCGAGGCCGTGCGGCGCGAGGAACTTGCCGAGCTCGGTGCCGGCCGGCGTGTCGCCGAAACGGCCGATCAATTTGCCCTGATGGTCGACGATGCTGACGCGCGGCCCGAGATTGGGGATGTCCCGGCTGACGGCGGCGGCGGGGCCGACCTCGCCGATATAGCAGATCGGCTGATGCCCGTACGGCATGTACATGCCGCAAGGGCGGTGCAGGTTCTTCCACTGCGTTTCGAACTTGCCGTTGCCGTCGAACACCTGGACCCGGTGGTTCTCCCGGTCGGCGACATAGACCCAACCGTCGGCGTCGGTGCAGATGTTGTGGACGATGTTGAACTCGCCCTCGCCGGTGCCGGGCTCGCCCCAGGACAGCAGCAATTTGCCGTCGGGCGAGTATTTGTGCACCCGGGCGTTGCCGTAGCCGTCCGAGACATATAGTTCGCCTTTTGGCGACAGGGCCGTGTGGGTGCAGCGGTGAAACGGCTCGCCGCTCATAAAGGGCGCGGGCTTGCCGGGGACGCCGACTCGAGCAGAGATCTTGCCGTCGAGAGTGACCTTGCGGACGAAATGGCCGCCATCGTCGGTCAGGAACATCGTGCCGTCCGGCGCCATGTGGACACCGTGCGCCCGCGGGTACTGGCCCTCGCCCCACGACCGCAGGAAATTGCCTTCGCGGTCGAACACGATCATCGGGTGCTCGCCGCGGTTGAAGACATAGACGTTGTCGTTGCCGTCGACGCCGACCCCGCCGACTTCCTTGAACGACCATCCGTCCGGCAGTTTCGCCCATTCGGCATTGACGCGGTATTTGAACCGGCCGCTTCCGACGATCATCGAAGGCATCCCTCGCTGATGTATTCGCCTCGGAGCATCGCGATCCGGCCGGCAAACGCAAGCACGGCGGCGCGCGCGGGCATTGTTCGGCCGGCGCCGCCTCAATATGCTGTCGCATGAGGCAGGCGCAAATACCCGACAGGAGAGCCGCGATGCCTTACGGAGGGAATGACTGGCTGGCGCTGACCGAGGAGCCGACGCTCGAGCCCGAAATCCCGATCTGCGATCCGCACCACCATTTCTGGGATTTCCGCAGCGAGCGCATCCCCTATCAGCGCTATCTGCTTCATGAGCTCGCCGCCGATTGAATTGCGGCCACAATGTGCGGTCGACCGTGTTCATCGAGGCGAGGGCGATGTACCGGCCGGACGGGCCGGCGGAATTGCGCCCGGTCGGCGAGATCGAGTTCGTCCAGGGCCTCGCCGCCGCCAGCGCCACCGGGCTTTACGGCCCCTGCCGGGCGGCGGCAGGGATTGTCGGGCGGGCCGACCTCAAGCTCGGGGACCGGGTCGAGCCGGTGCTGGAGGCATTGCGGGCCGCCAGCCCCAACCGGTTTCGCGGGATCCGCCACACCGTCACCTGGGACCCCCATCCCGAGATCGAGAGCCGGGAGATCGAAGGGGCATTGGCCAATGCCGATTATCGTGCCGGAGCCCGTGTGCTGGCGCGCATGGATTTGTCGCTCGACACCGGGGTTTGCTTCCCGCAATTGCCCGAACTGGCCGATTTTGCCAGGGCCGTGCCGGACCTGACGATCGTGCTGAACCATCTGGGCGGACTGACGCGGATCGGCCCTTACGCCAATCGCGATGACGAGGTTCTCGCGGCCTGGCGGCGCGGCATCGCCGCAGTAGGCGAGTGCCCGAATGTTCACCTCAAGCTCGGCGGGATCGGCATGCCGCGGATGGGCTTCGAGTGGCATACCCGCTCCCGGCCGATCGGCTCGGAGGAATTGGCGAGCTCGATCGCGCCGATCATGAGCTACTGCATCGAAGAGTTCGGCCCGGAGCGCTGCATGTTCGAGAGCAATTTTCCGGTCGACAAGGTTTCGTTCTCCCACCACGTGCTGTTCAACGCCTTCAAACGCTTCTCCAGGAGCTATTCGGCCTCGGAGCGCGCCGCGTTGTTTCACGACACGGCGGCTCGCGCCTACCGGATCGCCGAGGCCTGAGGGAGGCGGCGATGGCAACGAGCAGCAAGATCCGGGTCGGGATCGTCGGCGCGAGCGCGAGCCGCGGCTTCGCCTCGATCGCCCATGTCCCTGCTTTGCAGGCGCTCTCCGATTTCGAGATCAGCGCGGTCTGCACAACGCGGCAGGAGTCGGCCGAGGCGGCGGCACGGCATTACGGCGTGCCGCTGGCGTTTTCCGATCCCGAACAGCTCGCCCGGCATTCGGATGTCGATCTGGTGACGGTCAGTGTGAAGGTTCCCGACCATTTCCGGCCGGTGATGGCAGCGATCGAGGCCGGGAAGCACGTCTATTGCGAATGGCCGCTCGGCCGCGAACACCGCGGAGGCTGTCCGAATGCTCGAAGCGGCCGAACGCCGAGGGGTGCGCCACGCGGTCGGGCTGCAAGGCCAAGCGTCGCCGGCGATCAACTACGTCAGGGATCTGGTTGTAGACGGCTATGTCGGCCGGGTCTTGTCGGCGACGATGATCGGCTGCGCCCCGAATTGGGGCGCCACGATCGAGCGCGCCTATCAGGCCGACCGCGCCAACGGCGCCAACTTGATGACCATCACCGGCGGCCATACGATCGACGCGCTGTGCCATTGCCTGGGCGAGTTCCGCGAGCTCGCAGCCTTTGCGGTCAGCCAGCGCGACCACATCCCTCTGGAAGGGACCGGCGAGACGGTTCCCAAGACTTCGCCGGACCAGCTCGTCGTCAGCGGCATCGTCAGGGACGGGGCGGCGGTGTCGTTTCAGATCCGCGGCGGGATGAGGCGCGGGACCGAATTTCTGTTCGAGATCCATGGAGAGCGGGGCGACCTGCAGCTCACCGCGATGTCCCGTGCCTCGATGCAGCGTCAGGAATTGAGGCTGAAGGGCGCGCAAGGCGATGGAGCCGCGCTCGCCGATCTGCCGGTTCCCGCGAAATACCGCCAGGTTCCGGAGGGGATGTCCCCGGACTCCCGCTACAATGTTGCCCAGATGTATGTGAGACTGGCCGAAGGCATTCGAGAGGGCCGGCCCGTCAACCCCGGTTTCGATGCTGCCGTCACGCGGCACCGCCTCCTCGATGCGATCGTGCGGGCCTCTGAAACGGGAGTGAAGCAGCAGCTGACGGACCGCTGATCCGAAGGCGTCCAGCTTAGGAGGATAAGGCGATGACGCGTTCTTGGATTCATTTCACCCGCGGCCGGTTTGTCCGTCAGGCGCGGGTCGGGCTTGGCGAGCTGCGGGAGGAGCATTTGAGCCGGCAGGGGTTTGCCGGGCCGGTGGCGATGCTCTACCGCACCGATGGCCCGAACGAGGTGGTGCGGTTCGAAGGCGAGTACCGGCCGCGCCAGATCGACAGCGCCGATGTCGTCTCGTCGGATGCGAGCGATCCGCGCGGCGGCTGGCAGACCTTGCTGTCGAACGAAGATGTCGCGGTGGCGATCAGCCGGCGGTCGCAGGCAATGCCCTACTGCTATCGCGACATGGAGGGCGACCTGCTCTATTTCGTGCATCGCGGCCACGGCGTGTTCGCAACCGAGTTCGGGCCCATCCCGTACGAGCCGGGCGACTGGGTGCTATTGCCGAAGGCGACGACCTTCCGGCAATTGCCCGAGCCCGGCGACAGCCTGCTGCTGGTCGTCGAGTCGCCGCAGCCGATCCGGCTGTGCGAGCACGAGCAGGTCGGCCGCCATACGCCGATCGACCCGACCATGCTGGAGGTCCCGGACGTGGCCGATTACGGTTGGTCGAAGCAGGACGAATACGAGGTCCGCATCAAGCATGCCGGCGGGCACAGCTCGATTTTCTACCGCAACGATCCGATGAAGGTGGTCGGGTGGAAGGGCGATCTGTTCCCGTTCAAGCTGAATGTGCGGAATATCCTGCCGCTGATGTCCGACCGGATTCATATCCCGCCTTCGTCCTGGGCGACCTTCGAGGCGCCGGGCTTTGTCGTGTTGAGCATCGTCCCGCAGCTCGCGGTGGCCGACCTCGAGGCCGAGGAATTGCCGAGCTACCACCGCAATATCGACATGGACGAGGTCATGCTGTCCCACGCCGACGAAGATGCGAGCGGCCGCCGTCCCGGCAATTTCAGGCACACCCCGCAAGGCATATTGCACGGTGCCGACGAGGCCTACCGGGCCGAGTTTCAGGCGCGCCGCAAGCCCGGCGGCCGCCGGACCAGCACCAGCGTCGGGGTCGACACCTACCGGCCGCTCAAACCATCGCCCGAATTTGCCGGCATGACCGGCTAACTCGAGCACGGCGCTGAAAAACTCCCTGGTCAATTCCGGGCTCGTGGGCAAAGCCCGCGCCCCGGAATGACGAATTTCCCGTATTTTTCCGCAACCTGATAAGGGAGCAAGTCCCGTGCGGATTGGCCTGTTCTACCAGATCCAGGTTCCGAAGCCTTGGACGCCTTCGAGTGAATCGCAGCGGATCTACGAGGCGCTGGAGCAGATCCCCTATGCCGAGGCGCAGGGCTTCGAGAGCGTGTGGTTCTCCGAGCACCACTTCCGCCCGGTGTGGTCGCACAACAGCGCCCCGGACCTGACCTTGGCGGCAGTTAGTCAGCGCACGAGCACGATCCGCCTCGGCGTCGGCGTGGTATTGGCGCCGATCCATCACCCGCTGCACATCGCCGCGCGCATGGCGACATTAGACATCTTGAGCCATGGCCGCGTCGATGTCGGCCTCGGCCGCACCGGCTATCCCTACCAGCTCACCCCCTACGGCACCGACCTGCAGGACACCCGCGGCATGTGGCAGGAATTCGCCGATGTGTTGCCGCGCATCTGGACCGAGGAGGAGATCTCCTACGACGGGACGTACTATCAGATCCCGCGCCGCGAGGTATTGCCGAAGCCGGTGCAAAGACCGCACCCGCCGCTGTGGTCGGCCTGCGGCAGCGACGAGACCGCGCGCCTGGCCGGGAGCCTCGCAATGGGCGGGCTGTTCGGCAGCGAAGGCGGCCCGGACCGCGTCGGACAGCTGATGGCGATCTATCGGGACGCGCTGCGCACGGCCCCGGGCAGAGGGGACGGATCCGCCCCGCGCGCCGCATTGATGACGGCGGGTTATTGCCACGAGGACCCGCTGGTCGTGGCCGAGCGTGGCACCGAGCTCGTCGGCTGGTATATCGAGCAGCAGCGCGAGCGCGCCCGGCTGGTGTGGCGCGACTACGATCCCTCCACCGTGCCGCCGGATTACCAGGGCTATTACGCCCGCGACCAGCGCCTCGCCGGCGGCCCGCATCCGGGCGAGCCGACGCCGCAGCAGGTGCGCGAGGAAGGTACCAAGTTCTGCGTCGGCACCCCGGCCGACTGCATCCGTTTTCTCGAGCTCTACGAGGCGCTCGGCATTGAGGAGGCCATTCTGCTGTGCGCCGTCGGCCCGGCGCGGCACGAGGAGGTGCTCCACACCCTGCGCCTGTTCGGCGAAGAGGTGATCCCGCATTTCCAAGCACGGCCGCCGCGCTCAGTGGTGGGATAGCGCCCGAACTGCCTCGGAGGACGGCGCCGCCGGATTCCCCCTGTCAGCCAGGGGGAAACCGGGAAAATCTCTACCTGCCACCGACACGGATCGGTGTCGCCGCCGATAATCCCGAAGGATCAGCCGCTTACGAAGCGGCGCGGCGATGCTTCACGTAGAAGCTACGGCTTCCGATCGGGTTCGAATATGGTCGCCGGCATGACCTCTCACCGGCCGCCGCGAGGGCTTCTCTCCGATTTTATGACCGCCACGGCTTTCCTTACGAGAATACCGGTGGAGACGTCGGCAAGGGGCGCTTGGCAGCTTGCCGATTCGGCCTGGGCATTTCCGCTGATTGGGGCCGGCATCGGAGCCGTCGCCGCCCTCTCGTTCTTTCTGGCCGAGCTGATGGGGCTCGGCAGTTTGCCCGCAGCGCTGCTGGCCGTGCTGGCCGCATTGGCTCTGACCGGCGCTCTGCACGAGGATGGGCTCGCCGACACCGCGGACGGGTTCTTTGGAGCGCACACCCGCGAAGCCAGGCTCGCGATCATGCGCGACAGCCGCCTGGGCGCCTTCGGTGTTCTGGCGCTGGTCATGAGCGTGTCGCTCCGCGCTTCGGCACTGGCCGGCATAGGTGATGTCGTCCACGCCGGCGTGGCGCTGATCGCCGCTCATGCCGCCGCGCGCGCCGCGTTGCCGGCGATGATGCGGGCGCTCGCGCCGGCACGCGCCGATGGCCTTGGCGCCACGGCCGGAACACCCGGCGTCGCTTCCGTCATCGCCGCGGGCGCGATCGGCGCGGGGATAGCGCTGATGGCGCTCGGCCCGAGCCGCGGGATGATCGCGCTCGGCATCACGGGGGCCGCGGTCTTTGCGACCGCAGGCCTTGCGCGACGCCAGATCGGCGGCTACACGGGCGACGTTCTCGGCGCCTTCGAGCAAATTGGAGAGATCGTCATGCTGCTTGTTGCCTCGTCGAGATGACCCAGGTTTCGACCCGATTATGGTGGGTGCGGCACGCCCCGGTGCCCCATGGCGGCCGAGTCTATGGCCAGACCGATCTTCCCTGCGATTGCTCCGAGACAGCCGTTTTCACCGGGCTTGCCGAGAAATTGCCTCGCGATGCCGTCTGGGTGACCAGCAATTTGCGCCGAACCCACCATACGGCGGCAGCGATCATCCGCGCCGGATTGCCCGGGCCGCAGCCGATCCCGGGTCCCGATGCGATCGAGATGGCGGATCTCGCCGAGCAGAATTTCGGAGAGTGGCAGGGCCTAACCTATGAGGAGCTGGAAGCCACCCGCGCCGGCGATTTTCACCGCTTTTGGCATGCGCCCGCGCACGAGGCCCCGCCCGGCGGAGAGAGTTTCGTCGATGTCACGAGCCGCGTCTCGGCTGCAATCCATCATCTGGTCGATGCGCATCCCGGTCGTGACGTCATCGCCGTTGCGCATGGCGGCACGATCCGCGCGGCGCTGGCGCTTGCGCTCAGGCCTCGACCCGGAAGCGGCGCTCGCCTTTTCGATCGAGAATTGCTCGATCACCCGGATCGACCGGATCGACGGCCCCGGCATGGGTCACGGCTGGCGCGTCGTCACCGTCAACCGCCCGCCGCGCTGACGGATCGATGCACACGGCGTGAACCTGGACGGGAGGTGATATTGAGCATAGCGCTGTGCCTGGCGGCCCTTCTGTCGTTGGCGATAGCCGGTGCGCCGCGAGCGGCGGAGGTCTCGCCGATTGCACAGATAAAAAAGGTGACAGGGGAGGCCGCGGTCCTGCGGTCGGGGGAGCGGCGGCCGGCGATCGTCGGTGATGCGCTGTTTGAAAAGGATGTGATCGAGACCGGCTCGGATGGCGGGATCGGCATCACCTTTGTGGACAACACGGTCTTCTCGACAGGCCCGAACAGCCGGCTCGCCCTGGACGAGTTTCAATTCGACTCGAACAATTTCCAAGGTTCGATGCTCGCCGACATGCAGCGGGGGACCCTTGCGGTCGTCTCCGGCGACGTCACCCGCAGCTCGCCCGGGGCAATGAAGATCAAGACCCCGACGGCGGTTCTGGCGGTGCGCGGCACCACCTTCGCCGTTCAGGTTTACGGCAACTAGTGACGATGCGCCGGCTGGTCCTTGCCCTGGTTTGCGCCGTGCTGCTCGCGGGCTGCCCCCGGCAGGCATTGTTTGTCGTATTGCCGAATGCCGAAGACGGCGCTGCGGGGGCCATCTCCATTGACGACGGCAAGACGGTGACGGTGCTCGATCAGCCCTATGCGGCGGCGGAATCGCGCGCCGGAGCGAGCGAGCCGGTCACGGAAGCCCAAGGGAACATCAGCGTGATTTTCCGGCGCGCCGTTGCAGCGCAGCCGATCCTGCCGCACCATTTCCGGCTTTACTTCAGGCTGGGCAGCGACGAGCTGACACCCGCCTCTGCGATCGATTACCGCAAAGTCTTCGACGACATAAAAATGCGGGCGGCCTATCAGGTCGAGGTTGTCGGCCATACCGACACTCTGGGAGACCTCCGCTCCAATCAGTCGCTGTCGCTCTCCCGCGCGGCGGCAATTCGCGATCGCCTCGTTCGTGATGGGATCGACCGGCAGGCCATTTCGATTGCCGGCCGCGGCAAGCGCGACCTCCTGGTGCCGACGGCCGATCAGGTGGCCGAGCCGTTGAACCGATGCGTGGTGGTTACGGTAAGATAGCCTGTTACGAACCTGCTGTGCCGGCGACCCGGCGCAATGCCAAGAGGGTGATGTCGTCGGCCTGCTCGGCTTCACCGATGAAGTCCCGCAGCTCGTCGATGACGGTGGCAACCACGCTTCGCAAGTCGGTCGTCGGTGCGGTCGCCAGCCTCACCGCCAGCCGCCTGATCCCGTAGCGCTGGCGATCCGCGTTCTCTGCGTCGGTCACCCCATCGGTGTACAGCAACAGCACTTCACCGGGCTCGATCCGGTCTCGATCCACCGGATAAGGAAAGCCTTCGATCGCCCCCAGGGGAGGGCCTCCCTCGGTTGCCAGCTGGCGCAATCCGCTCTTTTCGCCGAGGACGAAGGGGGCTTCATGGCCAGCGCTGGCAAAGATCACGTTGCCGGTAGCAAGGTCGAGAATTCCCGCAAATGCCGTCACAAAGACACCGCCTTCGCTCTGGAGCCCGGCGCTGGCGCTCGCGGTTTTTTGGTTCGCCTCCTCGAAGATCTGGTCGAGCCGGACGCCGAATTTGAGAACGGTTTCCCGGATGACCTCCTTGGTCGACGCCATCAGCAGCGCCGCCGGCGCGCCCTTGCCCGAAACATCGGCGATCAGAAAGAACAGGCGGCGCTCCCCATCGATCAGCAGGTAATCGTAAAGATCGCCGCCGACGATGCGTGCCGGCTCGATGCGCGCATAGAGATCTATCTCGGGCCGCTCGGGAAAGGCGGGGAAACGGCGGGGCAGCAATCCCATCTGGATCGCCTGCGCCGCGGCAAGCTCGCCCTCGTAGCGCTGCTTTGCCTCGTGTTCCCGGCGCAAATCGGCTTCGGCGGCGCCCAGCGTCCCGATCAGCATCGCCCCGAACGCGGCCAGCAATGTCGCCGAGGGATAAGAACCGTCGAACAGCAGGTCCGCGAAGCGGAATGCTGCCGCCTCCGAGCTCATGAGGACTGCTACGGCCGCGAGCGCAATGACGGTCGCACTCACCGGCCGGTCGTAGCGCACAAACCAGATGGCCCCAATTCCAGCTGCCAGCGTCAGGAAGAGCTCGACCCAGTCCATATACCAGGGACGATGGAGCAGGCGGCCAAACAGCATCGACTCCACCAGCTGCGCATTGACATCGACCCCCGCCACAAGGCCCAGCGGGGTTTGACGCTGACCGCCGATGGCGAGGCCGGCGACGCCGAGCAGCACGATCTGCGAAGTTAGTGCTGCGCGATCGAAGGCCGGATCGAGGACATCGGCGGCCGAGATGTAGCGTGCGAGCCGCGGCGCGAAATGGGGGATCGCACGGCCCCGCTTGTCTGTCGGGATCGTCAGTCCGCCGATCTTGATGCTTTCGATCCCGTGCGCTCCGGTATCGATCACGACGGAGCGTTCCGCGGCGCCGACGCGCAGCACTTCGAGCGCGAAAGAGGGGATGATCGTTCCTCGATAGGTCACGGCGAGGGCAATGCGCCGAACGATGCCGTCGTCGTCAGGCTCCACGACGCTGGCGCCAGCCCCTTGCGCTGCCGCACCGATCTCCGGCAGGCTGGCGAGCAGCGATTTGTAATCCTTCAGAAGAGGTCGCGGGTCGCCGCCGGCCTGACGGATCGGCGCAGGACGCAGCATTGCCGGGGCAGCGGCCTTCTCCTCCAGCCCGGGCGCCATAGCGAGCACCACAGGAACGGTCCGCAACGCTGCTGCCAGGTCGCGCTCGCTCGCCGGCAAATTTGCCAGTTCCTCGGCCAAAGGCCCGGGCAGGCCGGTGAGCTCCCGCGCGATCTCGGGCGGCGAGAGCCGGTCCCGCTCTGCAAAGACGATGTCGATGCCGAGAACCAGCGGGCGGGCTGCCGCGATCCGGCGCACCAGCTCGGCGACCAGGGTGCGCGGCCATGGCCATTGCCCGTACCGGACGAGGCTCTGTTCGTCGATATCGACCACGACGACTCTCGCCGGGCCGGCGGGGCGGGGCCACAACCACTCCTCGAAATCGAAGAGGCGCAGCCGGGGCTCCTCGACAACACCAAAATCGAGGATGCGGAGTATTAAAGCGACCGCTACAACGCCAAGCGCCGCGGCGCGCCCCGGCCCCCGCAGCAGAGAGAGGCCCCACGGCATAGCGGGAAGGGCGGGTCAGACCGTCAGGTCGAGACCGTCATAGGCCGAGATCACCTCGACCTTGTCGCCGCGCCGGCTGATCCATTCGAACCGCACGGTATCGGCGAGGACGGCCTCGATCATCCGGTCGTCGAACACCGGTTCGTGATGGAACAGGGCGAGCCGCTTGACCTGCGCGGCCTGCGCCAGCTCGACTGCGAGCACATTGCTCGAATGGCCCCAATCCTCCTTGACCGACATCGTGTCGCCCAGCGAATACATCGCATCGAAAATCAACAGATCGGCGCCGCGGTAGAACGCGACAAAGGGGTAGGTTTCGTCGAGCTGCGAATATTTGTGCTCGCAGTCCGTCGAATAGACGATCGACTTTCCGCCGCGGCAAAATCGGTAGCCGTAGGAATCGCCGGAATGGAATTGCTTCTGGGCCGAGACGGTGAACCCGGCGACCTCGTATGCGCGGCCGGGCTCCAGGGTGATGAATTCGAGGCTCGCCCCGAGGCTACGGAAATCGACCGGGAAACACGGGGCTGATTGCTGGGTCTGCAACGCTGCGCGCAAGGTCGTATGGCAGCCGTAGACGCGAATATGGTTGCCCGGGATATAGGCGGGCGCAAAGAACGGGAACCCCATGATGTGGTCCCAATGGGGGTGCGACAGGAACACGTTGAAGCAGTGCTTGCGCTCGCGGCCGTGCTGCCGGACGACCCGGTTGCCGAATTCGCGCACTCCGGTTCCGAGGTCGCAGAGCAGGTATTCGTCGCCTCCGGTGACGATCTCGACACAGCTGGTATTGCCGCCGAAGGTGCCGCGCACCGAAAACGGCAAGGCATGGTCGATAAAGGCGTCGACTGCCTCCGGGGTGTCGAGCGCGTGACCGCGGGCTGCGAGGAGCGCCTCGCGGATTTTGGCGCGCACGGAGCGCTCGCGCAGCGGCGCCGGCAGCGAGCCTCGCGTGCCCCAGAAATGGACGCGCAGCGTGCTCGTCGGCTCGACCTCCGGATCGGCGCCCGGCACAACCGGCTGCGGCTCCACCGGAGCCTCCCAGGCGGCGCTTGCCTCTTCGATCGTCGCGAAGATCGGAACCAGGTGGGAGAACCGGCTGATCGTAAAGATCTCGTGCACGATGGCGTTGAGGCGCACCACCGCCAGGCGCCGCTCCTTCGGCTTCATCCGGGTTGCAGTCATCAGCGCCCGCAGCCCGGCGCTCGAGATGTATTCGACCCCGGAAAAATCGATGACGACGTCTGCGCCGCCGGAGGTGACCGCCGCGAGCAGCCGCGTCTGAAATTCGGTGCTCGTCAGATTGTCGATGCGTCCGACTGGAGCCAAGACCAGGAGGTTCGCCTGGCGCTGCTCGCCGATATCCATGGCCGCTCCGTCGCAGAACTGCGAGAGAAGCATCTTCTGGTGTTTGACGGGCCATGGCAAGGAGAGGCTCCACGGGGTCCTCGGCGATTGCCAAATCGGCGGGCACGCCGCCATACTGCCGCGCATGTGTAGCCCGAGTGCCGGAGAAGCGAGGAACGCCTATTCGATCGCAGCGTCCTGCACAAGGCCAACCCCGCCTATGACATGAACGAGCGTCGGTACCTCTATCGTCTGATGCTGAAGGGCCAAGTGCCCGTCTAAAAAGGAGCAAGAGGATGCGCTGGATACGGTACGAGGCGAACGGCAAACCAACCTACGGGATCCTCGAAGGCGATACGGTCGTCGAAGTCACGGGCGACCCGTTCGCCGGCTACGAGAAGACCACGACGCGGCGGCCGTTCTCCTCGGTCAAATTGCTGGTGCCGGTGGAGCCGCGCACCTTTTACTGCGCCGGGCTCAACTACGCCGATCATGTGATCGAGGCGGCGAGAAAGCGCGGCCAGGAGCCCAATTTGCCGACCGCGGCCGATATCGGCTATCGCGCCAACAATGCGCTGATCGCGCATGGCGAAGCAATCGTCATTCCGTCCGATGCGACCGAGCGGGTGCAGTACGAAGGCGAGCTCGTCGCAGTGATCGGCAAGACGGCAAAGCATCTGTCCGAGGGCGATGCTCTGTCATGCGTGCTCGGCTGGACGATCGGCAACGATATGAGCGAGCGCACCTGGCAGGCGAACGACCGAACCTTGTGGCGCGCCAAGAACACCGACACCTTCAAGCCGATGGGCCCGTGGATCGAGACCGATTTCGATCTCGACGCGGCGCAGACGATCATTCGCGTCAACGGCGGCGAACGGTTCCGCTTCAAGACCGACAGCATGATCTTCGGACCCGCCACCTTCATCAGCCGGATGTCGCAATACCTGACGCTCTACCCCGGCGATGTGGTCTGGATGGGCACCGAAGGCGCGCCCGAGAATTTGAAGCACGGCGACACGGTCGAGATCGAGATCACCGGCATCGGCACCTTGGGCAACCCGGTGGTGCGGGAAGCCCGGTAGCGAAGCCGGATATCCCTCTCCCCGCCCGCCGATGAGAAGAGGCTCGGGGAGAGGGGCAAAATCCGTCCGGCAACCCTACCGTGTGCCTGTGAATTCTTGTGTTAGATCTGCAGCAAATCTGCAGCAAAACTCTCCGAAAAGTTGCGGCCAGGTTCTCCCTCCGCCCCGGGCCAATTCCGTTCAATGCCGGGAGCATCGCATAGGAATGGGGCGATTGTTCGATCACCATATCGCTGTTGGCTGCCGGTTGGTTGTCTCCCGCAGTTGGCAATGCCGTGGCCTGACCAGTCCCACGAGGGCTTGATCCAATTCTTGATTTTCCTGAACCTCGACAATAGCTCCCAAGACCGCAGCTGCGAGCCGGTTGCGTTGAATGGAGCCTATCCCGCATGATCCGGCTCTCAGGGAGCGGCAAATCTGAGAACAGGGATGATCGATTTATCGAACGTGGCCGACTCCGCTGCCGGTGACCCGCTGGTTGTCATACTTGGGCTTTTCATCCTTGGGGGTTTGGCTACTTATTTTTTGTTCAAGAGACATCCGATCGGCCGGGCAGTCGTTCGAGTTGTCTTTTTGATTTTGCTCTCAATCGCTTTTCTTCACGCCGACATCTTGCCCTATCAGCCGCTGGTATCGACGGGCACGCCGTTTCGCGATGCGGTTCACGCAATCCTGAAAATCGCCTGGTGGTTCTGGACGGCGTGGTTTCTGGTCGCAGTGCTGCGCGCGGTCCTGGTCTTTCAACGCAGTCCGCGCGAGGCCAAGCTGCTGCAGGACCTGCTGGCGGGGCTGATTTACCTTGCCGCGCTGTTTGCGATTGTCTCCTATGTTTTCGATCTTCCGATCCAAGGCTTGCTGGCGACGTCGGGGATCGTCGCAATCATCCTGGGCCTCGCTCTTCAGAGCACGTTGGGGGACGTGTTTTCCGGCGTCGTGCTGAGCTTCAGCAGGCCGTACCGGCCCGGCGATTGGGTCAGCATAGACGGGGGCACGGACGGCCGGGTAATCGAGTTGAACTGGCGCGCGACCTACATCCTGACGGCGCGGCGTGACCTGGCGATCGTGCCCAATAGCACCATCGCCAAATCTAAGATCATCAACGTCAGCTCGCCGAGCGGTCTGCACGGGACGACTGTGAGCGTGCAGGTGGATGCTCGGACACCACCGTCGAGGTGCAGCGAAATTCTCGAACATGCAATCCGCAATTCTCAGCTGATCGTCTCGGCGCCAGCTCCCACCATAACCGTGAAGGCAATCAACGCGACCTACACCGAGTTTGATATCGCATTTTTTGTCGAGGAGTTGGCCTCGACCGTCAAGGCGCAGAACGAATTATTGGATTTCATTTATCGACATTTGGCCGCTGCGGAGATCGACCTGGCGACACCGCAGAACGCCTCCAACAACTTAGGCCAGGTAAAGAGCCGAACTGGCACCGAAAGGCTGCTCGAGCTGGTGGCCATTTTCGCGACCTTCGCGCCCGAAGAACGCGCCGCCATCGCGGCGAAGCTAAAGGAGCAGTCATATGATGAGGGCGAGACGCTGATTGAGCCGGGCGTTGTTCCGCAGTCGCTGTTCATTGTCGGTAGCGGCGTTCTATCGTTCACGCGTTCGGACATTGTGGGCGAGATCGAGTTGTTGCGCCTCGGGCCGGGAGATCACTTTGGCGAGATCGGAATGCTGACCGGCGCAGCTGCCACGGTGAGGATCAGCGCCTTGATCCCTACAACGGTGTACGAGCTCCCAAAGGCGGACCTCACGCCTATTCTGGAATCTCGACCGCAAGTCGCCAAGGAACTGTGCCGGGCGCTATCTCGACGCCAGGCCGCGGGCCGCTTGGTCGCTTCGCATGAGCTCGATGAGCATGTCCCGAAGCACCGCTTGACGGATTGGTTCTCCGAGCGGATTCACCGGCTCTACAGTGTCGTCAACGTGGAATGAGGCTCGCGCGATCGGATAGCGCTGCACCGCGACGGGGGGTGGTCAATCCACGCGCCGTCATCATGGCCGTGCTATCGATCGCCATCATCGGCTTGGCGATTTGGTACTTGGCGCGGCCCGAACCTCTGCTCGTGCAGGGCGAAGCGCAAAGCACCCGGATCGATATGGCGGCGCAGGGTGTCCGGCCGTCTCACGAAGATCCCGGTCGTGCGCGGCGAGGACGTGGCGGCCAGCGCCACCTTGCTGGTGATCGAAAACCCCGAGCTCGTCGCCGAGCTTCGCGAGGCCGCAGCCGACAAGGCAGTGGCCGACGCCGAGCTCGCACGCATCAATGTCGGAACACGCTCGGAAATCGTCGCGCAGCGCAAGGCTGAGATCGACCGTGCCATGGCCGATCTGACGCTCGCGCAACAGACTTACAATCGCACCAAGCAGCTGGCCGCGGCGCACTTTGCCCCGTTGTCGAAGCTCGACCAGGACACCGACGCCCTGACCGCGGCGTAAAAGCGCCTCGACCAGGCGAACCTGGCTTATCAGGAAGCGGTGAAAGGCTTCACCGCCGAGGAACACAAGATTGCCGAGGCGATAGATCCCAGTCGAAGATGGTGAAGTCGTCACCCCTGGCGTACCGCTGATGTCGCTCGTAGATCATGCGGGCTAGCCGAGCGTTGCATCCTGATGCGATCGCGTCCGTGCTAGGATGCCAAAAATGGAAATCTGAACAGCGGTGTCGGGTGGGGCGGAATGTCGGCTGCATCAGGTTTCGGGCGGGTGACGTTGACCGCTGCCGGGAGCGGCAGATGGCCTCGGGGCGGTCGACGCTGCTGTGCTCCGCTAGCCTTGTGGCGATTCGCGATCGCGCTGCCGGTCGCCGCGTGCAGTTACTCGCCGACAATGGATCTGCTCGGCTCCTACTTCCCGGCCTGGATGCTGTGCGCGGTAATCGGCATCGTCGCCTCCGTCATCATCCGGCAGATCCTCGCGGTGGCCGGTATCAACGACTACGTCGTCGCCCCGCTGCTTACCTACGCCGCCCTCGCGGTGTCCGCCACGTTGCTTGCCTGGCTGCTCTGGTTCGGTCACTGAGCGATGTTGGCATTTCGCAAGGCGCTCGGCATCCTGGTCAGCCTCATCGCGCTGGCCGGCGTCCTGGTGACCGGTGTGCTCGCAACGCGCCGGATCGATCAGCGGCCGCGCACCGACGATGCCTATCTGCAGGCCGACCTCGTCCACATGGCGCCGGACGTCAGCGGCCGGATCGTCGAGCTCGACGTGCGCGACAACCAGGCGGTGCGCAAGGGCGACGTGCTGTTCCGGATCGACCCGGAGCCTTACCGAATGCGCGTGGACCAGGCTCGCGCGGCGGTGCGCGGCCTGGAAGCGAAGCTTGCCCTGACCGCCGACCAGGTCGCGGCGCAGACCTCCAAGGCCGGTGCCGCCGAACGCGGCATCGGCAGCGCCGAGGCGCAGCGGGCTCTCGCTTCGAG
The DNA here is from genome assembly GCA_963836845.1 of uncultured Alphaproteobacteria bacterium. GTDB lineage: Bacteria > Pseudomonadota > Alphaproteobacteria > ATCC43930 > CGMCC-115725 > AP-15. Next base: position 17,085 of record CAWILK010000022.1, read on the forward strand.
CACGCTGGGGCGGATGGAGCCGCTGCTCGGGCAGGGCTTCGTCACCGCGCAGCAGGTCGACCAGGCGCGCACGGCGCAGCGCACCGCGCAGATCGCGCTGCAGCAGGCGCAGCTGCAGGCGGACGAGGCGCGCCAGGCCATCACCAACACCAAGCCCACCGAGGCGGAGCTGGAAGGCGCGCGCGCGACGCTCGCGCTCGCAGAGCGCGACCTCAACAAGACGGTCGTGCGCGCACCTTGCGATGGCCGGATCACCGCGCTCGACATCGCCGCCGGGGAGTTCGCCGCCACCGGCCGCCCGCTGTTCACGATCATCGACACCGAGCACTGGTATGCGATCGGCAATTTCCGCGAGACCGACCTCGCGGGAATGGAGCCGGGGCAGCGCGCGACCGTCTACGTGATGGCGCAACCAAGCCGCCCGCTGCGCGGCCAGGTCGACAGCCTCGGCTGGGGTGTGGCGTCGGATGTGAGCGCCACGATTGGCGGCCTGCCGCATGTCGAGCGCACCCTCAACTGGGTGCGGATCGCGGCACGCTTCCCGGTGCGCATCCTGCTCGACGCGCCGCCCGACGACCTGATGCGCTATGGCGCCACGGCCGTAATCGTGATCGATAAATGAAGGCGCATGCCGCGCATCGCGGCCCGCCGCCGGATGTGGACGAGGGCGATGCGCGCGACCTAGCTGCACTGCTGCGCCGCGAGCTGCGTCCGACCCCCGGCCGGCTCGGCGACTCGGTGCGCATCGTCGTCGTGGTGCTGATCGTCGTCGCCATCTCGGAGACGTTCCGCATCCCCGATATCGCCCTCTCGGCCTATATTGTTCTGTTCCTATCGGGGCGCGAGGCGGCCTCGACGGTGCGGACGGCGCTGATCTCGGGCATCGCCGTCGTGCTGGCGATTTTCGCGACGATCGCGGTCTTCATGCTCAGCCTGTCGGAGCCGGCGCTACGTATTCCGCTAATGGCGGTAATGACCTTCGGCGCGATGTTTCTCTCGCGGGCCTCGCCGCTGGGGCCGGTGTTCTTCGTCGCCGGCTTCATCGTCGCGTACGGTCTGACCTTGGGCGACCAGGTGCTCGGCCTCGCGCTGCAGCCCGCGACCGCAGGCAACGCGCCGCAGTTCGAGTTGCCGGAGATCTTCTTCGTTCCGCCGACGGAAGCGCTGGTGCGTTTCCTGCTATGGCTGAGCCTGGCCGTAGTCGTGCCCATCGCGCTGGTGATCGCCGCCAACCTGCTGACCGGGCGAGACCCGGCGCTCCTTCTCCGCCGCGCGCTGGCCGAGCGGTTGGCGACGGCAGCGCGCTTTTGCGCGGGCGAGAGGGAGCGGAACGCCGGCTCGAAGCCCAGGCTTTCGAAGGCACCGCGCAGCTGCGCAAGCTGCACGATCTCGCCGGCCTGCTGCACCGCGGCCGGCGCCGCCCGGTCTGGGGCGCCTCGCTGATCGACGACATCGCCCGGCTCGGCCTCCTGCTGCTCGCTTGGCTGCGTGTCGAGGGCAACGCTCGCAATCCGCTGGTCCCGGCGGCGGGCGCCTGCCGCGAAGCGGAACGCGCGCTGCAAGACGGAGAAGCCCCGAGCGCCGAACCGGTCGCCATCACCGCCACCGGCGCCGCCCGACCGCTGGCAGACGCGATCTCGCGCACACTGCGAGCGATCCGCGAGACACTGGCCGGAACGCCGCCAGGGCAGGAAACACATGACGCGGCGGAGGCGCCGCGATCGGCTGCTGGCGGCGGACGCGTTCAGCAACCCGGAGTACGTCCGCTTCGCCCTCAAGGTCACGCTGGCGGTGATGATCTGCTATTTCGTCATGAGCATGACCGACTGGCCGGGCATCCATACCTGTGTGATTACCTGCCTTCTTCGTCGCCCTCGGCACCGTCGGCGAGACGCTGCACAAAGCGACATTGCGCTTCGTCGGCTGCCTGATCGGCGCGGGGCTCGGCCTCGGCGCGATCCTGCTGCTGATGCCGCTGCATGACCGATCTCGGCGACCTGCTCCTGCTGCTGGCGCCGGTGACCTTGCTCGCCGCCTGGGTCGGCTACGGCAGCGAGCGCATCTCCTATGCCGGCTGCAGATCGGCCTCGCCTTCTATCTCGTCGTGCTGCAGGGCTATGGCCCGACGATCGACATGTATACGGCGAGGGACCGCACCATCGGCATCCTGTTCGGCAATATCGTGGTCTTCGTGATTTTCACGACGATCTGGCCGGTGAGCGTGGCCAACGTTGTGCGCACGCACCTCGCCAGAGCATTAGAGCAGCTGGCGGCGCTGGTGGGTTTGGGTGCCCGCAGCTGATGGCGAGATCTCGCCAGCCGCTCGGTCCGCGGCCGACAGCGGCGTTTGGGCAGGCGATCGCGCAGGCACGCGCGGTCCTGGTCAACGATCCGTTCGAAACGAGGGAGGTGCGGCGCGCCGTCGGGAGGCGGCCGATCGACGCGGCTGTGGTAGAGCAGGTCGGTCGGCTGTTCATCCCGGTCTCGGCGATCCTCGATTTGCGTACCGATCCGGCCGGGCACGACCTTCCGCAGCCAATGCACGACGCGATTCGCGCGCATCACCAGGCGCTGGCAGCGATGGTTTCGGCAGGCAGCGTCATGGACGCGCAGCGGCGAGGGAGCGGGCGAGGTGGTAGGCGGCCTACCGGAACCGCCGGCCCTATCCGGCCCGGGTGATCACCTCACGGCGCTCGCGACATGGTACGGCGTGCTGCACCAGGACATTCGCAAGATTCTCGACGAGGTTGGTCCGCAACCGCAGCCGGTGATCGCGCCGTCGGTCGGGGACGCATTGCATGCCGCCGGCTAGGTTCCGACGCATTGCCCTGGCCGGATGCGCGCTGCTCGGCGCCTGCAATGACACGCGCGACCTCGCGCCGGCGTCGCCCGACACCCCGTGGCAATTCGAGCCGTCCAAAGAAGCGCCGGCAGCCCCTGCACCCGCCGCCGCCGCGGCCCGGCGGTTCGCGGTGCCGGAGAACACGGCAGTCCAGTTGCCGTCGCCCGCCGACATCGAGCCCAACCATGTCTATTCGCTCGTCGAGCTGATCGATATCGCCCAGCGCCGCAACCCGGCGACGCGCGTCGCCTGGGAACAGGCGCGGCAGGCGGCGATCAATGTCGGCATCGCGCGCGCCGCTTATCTTCCGGCGCTGACGGCGAGCGCGGTCGCCGGCTGGGAGCACGTCGTATTCCCGTTCCCCAGCAACCTCGTCCCGCAAGGCTTCATCACCTTCAACGCCCAGGAAGTATACCCGCAACTCACCGTAAACTATCTGCTGCTTGATTTCGGCGGCCGCGCAGCCGCGGTCGAAGCGGCGGGCCAGCTTTCGATCGCCGGGAACGTGGCGTTCACGGCGGCGCATCAGCAACTGATCTTCAACGTGGCCCGCGCGTACTTCACGTTGGACGGCGCCGATGCCGCAGTGCGCGCGGCGCGGCAAGGCTTGGCCGATGCGAAGGTGGTGCAGCAATCCGCCGAGGCGCTGTTCGGCCGCGGCCTCGACACCATCGTTGACGTCCAGCTCGCCCGCCGCGCGACGGCGCAGGCGCAGTACGATCTCGCGCAGGCTGACACCGCTCAGCACGACGCGATGTACACCTTGCTTGCGGCGATGGACCTGCCGCCGACCACAAAGCTGCGCGTGGCGGGCGCGTCCGAGCGACCGCTGCCGCCGCGCACCGCGCGCACCGTCGACGACGTGCTCAGCGAGGCGCTGCGCCGGCGGCCCGACCTGCTCGCCGGCGTGGCGAAGCTGCGCGCGACCGATGCGGAAATCGCGGCCGCACGCTCCGCCCTGTTCCCGAAAGTTTCGCTGAGCGCAAACGTGCAGGGCAATATCGGCCGGCTCAGCGTTGACAACTCGCCCTATTTCGGGGTCGCCAAGCCGCAGGGCGCCGCGTTGCTGAAGTTCGAATGGCCGCTCTACGAAGGCGGATTGCTGCAGAACAAGTTGAGCCTCGCCCAGTCAAAGCGCGAAGAGGCGGCGGCCGCGCTGAAGGAGCGCACCAACCAGGCTTTGCGCGAGGTGGCGCTCGCCTACGATCAGGTCGATACGGGGCTGCAGCAATACGATGCCGCCATCGCGCTGCAGACCGCATCCGAGACCGCCTTCCACAGCGCCAGCGATGCCTATGCGCACGGCGTCGGCACGTTGACCGATGCGACCTCCGCGCAGACGGGGCTCGCCACGGCGCGCACCGCGGTGGCTCGGGCGCACGCGCAGTCGCTGATCAACGCGGCGGCGCTTGCCTTCGCGACCGGCGCGCTGACCTCAAGCACGGATTTCGCCACCGCGACACCGCGATAATGCTGTTGCACCGAACGGGTCGGCGCCTCGCCTATCGCGGTTCGATTGGGTACCACGGAACGGCCGCTTTCGGCGCGTCGGCGGGAGTTGCCCCATAACCGACTTCGGGCGGGTTTGAATACTTGGCCATCTCAAATCGTCGGGCGCGATGGACCTTGCGCAAGCGCCAGCAGAGCTGCGGCGAGCGCCGCTGCGGCCTTGTCCGGCCGGGCCTTTTCGTAGATAGCGTACTCGAGATCGGGTAGCCGCGGCAGGCCTTCCTCGGCATCGAGAATGCGCAAGCCCGGGATGACTGCGCTCGCGGGAAGTGGCGCAATGGCGAGGCCCGCAAGCACCGCCGCGCGCACGCCAAACAGACTCAGACTGGTGTAGACGATCTCCCAGGTGAGTTCGCCGTCCTGGGCCGCAGCGAGCGCTGCCTCGCGCGCGACCGACCGCTCGAACGAATGCCAGCGGCAGCGCTGCGCCGGGAATGAGATGGAACGTGTCAGACGCTGCCCAGACCAGCGGTTCGCGCCACGCGAGACGCCCTTTCGACGTCCCTAGCGGACGCTGGGCGAACACCACGTCGACCCGTCCCGCATTGAACTGTTCGATTAAGTCCACGCTGAGGCCGATCTGCACTTCGAGTTTCACACCGGAATGGAGTGCGGCGAAGCGACCGAGGGCGGAAGGCAGCGAGCCGCCTGCGAGTTGCTCGAGGACACCGAGACGCACTTTGCCAGACAGGCGCGGCGCCGCCAGGCGCAGACGGGCAGCTTCTTCGAGCTGCAGCAGCCGACGCGCGTCGCCGAGCAACATCTCCCCGTCATCCGTCAGCGCAACGCTCCGTGTCGTGCGCCGGAACAAGGGACGTTTGGTCTCGAGCTCAAGTCGCTTGATCTGCTGGCTCACCGTCGACTGCGTCAGGTTGAGCCGCTCGGCCGCTCGGCGGAAGCCGCCGCAATCAGCCACAGCAACGAAGGCGCGCAACAACTCAAAATCCAGCATAAATTTGATCCACTATTACGATCAGTCATATTAGAAAATATTGATTTTATAATCAATGATGCCTCCTACCTTTCGCTGCGGAGGGTCGGCCGACAGCCTGATTCGGACCCTCTCGAACCCTAAAGGAGACACATCATGAGGCGGCTTCTGCCCAGCGGCGCGGCATTCAGCGCCATAATCGGCTTAGTCTCACCTGGACCCGTAGAGGCATGGGATCGAGGTGATGTCCACAATTTCGCCACGATTTCAACTTTTGCCCCGAGCGGCCCCGGTGCCGCCTGCCCGAACAAGGCGAAATCATGCACGTCGGATGTTGAGGGCGTGACGGTGGCGCCCGATGGCACAGTCTATTCGGCCTCTTACGGCTACAACAGGGACGGCGCACTCGGCGGGTATGGCGAATTGTTCGTTTTCGCGCCGAACGGCCGGCTCTCAAACCATTTCCCAGTTGTCGGGTCGAGCCCGCATCTAATCGGGTTGGAGTATCAGCAATCGTCCAAGAGCGTGCTGATCGCCGATCTCGGTAAGGGCGTGGTGTGGAAGGTCGACCCGGAGACCCAAACAACGTCGATGTTCATGCAGGCGCCGACAATCATAACCGGGAAATCACCCGGCCTGAATGCCCTGACCTTCGACAGTTCGGGCAATGTCTATGTCTCGGACTCTTTCCAGGGCATCATCTGGAGGACCGGCCCCAGCGGCGGCACGCCGACGGCCTGGTATGCACCAACCAACCCCGGGCAGAACGATCTGCTACTGCCCGACGCCAATGAAGGCGAGATCCTGAGCCCACCGTTCGGCGCGAACGGGATCGAGTTCAACAACGAGGGAACGGCCTTGTTCGCCCTGAACACCGCTTACAACTCGATCGTGAAGGATTCCCGTGAAGACAGATGGCAGCGCCGGTACGGGTGTGACGTTCACGACCGGCCTCAATGGCCCCGACGGGCTCGCGGTGGACGCGAACGACAACCTCTGGGTCGCGGCCAATCAGGGTGACGAGATCGTTGTCGTCGATCCGAATGGCAGGGTCCTGGCGAAAAAGGGCGATTTCAACGGCGTTGCCAGTGACGGCTCGATCCAGGGGTTGCTGTTCCCGGCGAGCGTGGAGTTCAGCCCGGACAAGAGCCGGCTCTACATCACCAATCTCGCGCTTTATCTGCCCTTTGCCGGCGTGTCGGCGATCGCGGTCGATTCCGGCTGGACCCTCCAGGTCAAGCACAACATCGCCGTGATCGATATTCCTCCAAGGCAATAATCACGCGGTCGGCGGGGCGTATGCCCCGCCGACCTCCTGACGCGACGGCCATCGCCCGGAAACCGCATCGACCCGGTAGCGCGTTTTCACCTCGGCAACGGCGCGCGGCTCGAGCAGATCAACTGGCTCGGCAACACCGAGCTCCGAGCGATCCAGGAATCCTTCGGCATCATGGTCAACTATCTCTACGACCACGACAGCATCGAGAACAACCACGAGGCCTTCGTGCGCGGCAGCACCATCGTGCGTTCACCCGACGTTGACGCGCTGATGCAAGGACCTGCTTGAAACCGCCCGGCCATTCCGCGCCATCAAGACGATCCCCTCCCCCCTCATGATCAAAGGAAAAGACATCATGATGATGAACAGACGAACTTTTTCGACCGCTCTGCTTGCCGGCGCAGCGGCCTCGCTGATCTCCACTCGCGGCATGGCCGCAAACGCAACCCCGCCGAAGGCCCGCAACGTCGTGCTCGTGCATGGGCTGTTCGCCGACGGTTCCTGCTGGTCCGAGGTGATCGCGCGATTGCAGGCGGCAGGGCTCAACGTGACCTCCGTGCAAAATCCGCTGACTACGCTGCCTGAAGCGGTCGCGTCAGCCGAGCGCGTGCTCGCACGGCAGGACGGCCCGACAGTTCTGGTCGGCCATTCCTTCTCCGGCATGATCGTCACCGACGCCGGCGTGCATCCGAACGTCTCGGCGCTCGTCTATGTGGCGGCGCGCGCGCCGGATGCCGGGGAGGATTACACGGCGCTCGCCAAGACCTATCCGACGCCGCCGGCGACGGCCGGCATCGTCTTCGACGGCGATGAGGGACGCCTTTCCGAGGAGGCTTTCCTGCGTGATTTCGCGGGCGACCTGCCGGAAGCGAAAGCAAAGGTGCTCTATGCGGTGCAGCAGCCGTTCCACAAGGCACTGCTCACCGGCAAGACCACGAACGCGGCCTGGCGATCAAAGCCGAGCTATTACGCCGTTTCGACCGAGGACCGCACGATCAATCCGGAACTTGAGCGATTCATGGCCAAGCGCATGGGCGCCAAGACCATCGAGGTGAAGGCGAGCCATCTCGCGCTGATATCCCATCCCCACGAAATCGCGGACCTGATCCTCGAAGCGGCGGGACAGCAGGCCTGACAACATCACAGCCGAAGGCCGATATTATGCATGTCTTGAAAATAGTGACCTCACCGCGGAAGGATCAATCTGCTTCGCGCGCGCTCGTCGACGCTTTTCTTCGCGAATATATGACGCAGGCAGACGACATCGTCGTCGACACACTGGATGTCTGGCAGGAATGGCTTCCGGAGTTCGACGCGGAGACGATAAACGCGAAGTACAAAGGTGTTTCGGGCGAGCCGATGACACCGGCCGAGGTCACCGCTTGGGAGAAAATCCGCGAGCTCGCGTCACGCTTCCAGAGGGCGGATCGCATCGTCATCGGGGTGCCGATGTGGAATTTCTCTTTCCCTTACAAGCTGAAGCAACTGATCGACCTGAGTTGTCAGCGCAATATGTTGTTTACGTTCGACGGTAAGCGCTACGGCCCCTCGCTCGACATCGAGAAGGCGTTTGTCGCATTCGTTCGAGGGCAAAGCGACGAGGCTGGATTTGAGACAGTTCCGCAGCCCGGGTTCCAGTATCTGAGTGGGTATGTCGAATTCTGGTTGCGATTTATCGGTGTCAGGGAAGTCGTGACGCTTACGCTCGAACATACGTGGGATGGCCGTGCGGTCGACATGATCGATGCCGGCAAAAAGAAGGCTGCCGAACTGGCAAGGCAATTCTGACGTCGGCTGCCGAATGAAAGATCCGTGATCCCAATCATTCGTGATGCCAAATCATTGAAGAGTGATCTTGGCCGTGGCTTCGGCGGGAGTGATCTTCCGGCGCTGACGGCGAGCGCGGTTGCCGGTTGGGAGCACTTCGTATTGCCGTTCCCCAGCAACCTCGTTCCCCAAGGCTTCATCGTTTTCAACGCTCAGGAAGTAATCCCGCAACTCGCCGTAAACTATCTGCTGCTCGATTTCGGCGGCCGCGTAGCCGCGGTCGAAGCGGCGGGCCAGCTTCGATCGCCGGGAACGTGGCGTTCACGGCGGCGCATCAGCAACTGATCTTCAACGTGGCGCGCGCATATTTCACCCTTTGGGGGCCAGAGCGGAGCGTGCGGCCGCGATGTCCGCATCCGACGCGCGCAGCGTGCCGGGCAATCTCGGCCGGCTAAACGTAAACAACTCGCCCTATTCCTCGGTCAACAAGCCGCAGGGCGCCGCGTTGTTGAAGTTCGAATGGCCGCTCTACTCAGGCGGACTGCTGCAGAACAAGCTGAGTCTCGCCCAGTCGAAGCGCGAAGAGGCAGGGGCCGCGCTGAATGAGCGCATCGACCAGGCTTTGCGCGAGGTGGCGCTTGCCTACGACCAGGTCGATACGGGGCTCCAGCAATACGATGCTGCCATTGCCCTGCAGACCGCATCCGAAACCGCCTTCCACAGCGCCAGCGACGCCTACGCGCACGGCGTCGGCACACTAACCGACGCGACGTCCGCGCAGACGGGGCTCGCGACGGCGCGCGCGGCGGTGGCCCGAGCACACACGCAGTCGCTGATCAACGCGGCGGCGCTCGCCTTCGCCACTGGCGAGCTGACGTCAAGTACGGATTTCGCCACCGCGAAACCGCGATGATGCTTTTGGCAAAACGGCGTAAAGCCGATCTCCTGAATAGACCACCGAACGCTTTGGCGGCGGCACGCCGTCGCGCTTCGATCGCATCCCAAGTCGGCCGACTCTCCCCAATTTGGTTCAGCGGTCACGCATTTTGGGGTCGAGGGCGTCGCGTAGCGAGTCGCCGAAAAGGCTGAAGCCGAAAACGGTCAGTGCGATCGCGAGGCCCGGGAAGATCGCGATCCACGGCGCCGTCGAGGCGTATTCCTCGGCGCCGCCCTGCAGCATCAGCCCCCAGGCGGGAACCGGCTCCTGCACGCCGAGGCCGAGATAGGACAGAGAGGCCTCGGCGAGGATCGCCTGCCCGACAAAGGCGGTCAGCATGATCAAGAACGGCGCCATCACATTGGGGACCATGTGGCGCAGGATGATCCGGTTATGGCCGAAGCCGCAGGCGCGCGCGGCGTCGATATAGGGCACCTCGCGGATCGCCAAAGCGCTCGAACGCAACACCCGGGCGCAGCGCGGGATCAGCGGGATCGTGATCGCGACGATGACATTATGGACGCCGGTGCCGAAGATCGCGACGACGGCGAGCGCCATGATGATCAGCGGGAAGGCCATCACGACGTCGAGGACGCCCTGCAGGTAAAGGTCGAGGCGGCCGCCGAAATAGGCGCTGCCCACGCCCAGCACCATGCCGGCGACGCTGGCGACGATCGCGCAGGAGAAGCCGACGATCAGCGCCGTGCGCGCGCCGAAAATGATGCGCGACAACTGGTCCCGCCCGAATTGATCGGTGCCGAGCCAATGAGCCCAGCTCGGCGGCTCGGTCATCGCCGCAAAATCGTTGGCGGTCGGGCTGTAGGGGGCGATCCAGTCGGCGGACAGCCCGGCTATCGCCGTGATCACGACGATGAGAATACCAAAGGTGCCGAGCGGCTGACGGCGGCAGAAGATCCATGCTCTTTGCCAGATCGAACGGCGGAATTCCGGCACATCATCGACAATGGCGGGAATGGCACGGGAAGTCGGGGCGGCGATCGTCATGACAGTTCACCCGTAGCGGATGCGGGGGTCGAGCCAGGCGTAGACGAGGTCGACGACAGTGTTGGTGATCACAAAGGCGGCGACGACCAGCATCACCAGTGCCTGGGTCATCGTGTAGTCTTGGTTCTGCACGGATTGGACGAAGAGCCGGCCAATGCCGTTCAGATTGAACACCTGCTCGGTGACCACGAGGCCGCCGATCAGAAATGCCGCCTCGATGCCGATCAGGGTCACCACCGGCAACAGCGCATTCTTCAGGGCATGCCGGTTGATGATGATCTTCTCGACCAAGCCCTTGGCGCGGGCAGTGCGGATGTAGTCCTCGCGCAACACTTCGAGCATCGCCGAACGGGTCATGCGCATCGTCACGGCGGAGGTTCGGTAGCCGACGGTCAGCGCCGGAAAGATCACCATCGACAGATTTCGCAGCGGGTCCTGCCACAGCGGGACGTAGTCGATCGGCGGCATCCATGGCGAGCCAAAGACCGCCTGCGAGAGGTCGAGAATCAACAGAATGAACAGGATTCCGAGCCAGAACGAAGGGGTTGCAAGACCGGCGATCGAAATCACGCGGACCACCAGATCGATCGGGCTGTTCTGCTTCAAGGCCGAGATCGTTCCGAGCGGGATCGCGATTACGTTGGCGATGACGACCGCCATGATCGCGATTTCAAGCGTGACCGGGAAACGCGCGGCGATCTCGTACGAGACGGGCTTGCCCGACCACATCGAGATGCCGAAGTCGCCCTGGAAGAAATCCCACGACGAAATCGACGAACTGCAGAAAGATCGGGCGGTCGAGGCCGAGCTGGGCGTGGCAGGCGGTGACCGCGCGCTCATCGAAGGTGCCGCCGCCCGAACCGAGCCGCACGACGCAAATGTCGCCGGGAATGAGGCGCATCAAAAAGAAGACGAGCGCGCCGCTCCGATCAGGGTCGGGATCACCAGCAGCACGCGCTTTATGATGTATCGGTACATGTTACCCTCACCCGCTGCCAGGCGACCCGAGAGTGCCCAGGGACCCGCCGCAGCTCTCGCAATTCGGGCCGCACCTGCTTGCAGGTCTCGACCGCGATCGGGCAGCGCGGGTGGAAGACGCAGCCCGAGGGCGGGTTGATCGGGCTCGGCACCTCGCCCCTGACCGGGCGGAACTCGCGCTCCGCCTCGATGCTCGGGTCGGGCACCGGCACCGCCGCCAACAAGCGCCTGGGTGTAGGGGTGGAGCGGATTGTCGAAGAGCTCGTCGCAATCCGCCAGCTCGACGACCCGGCCGAGATACATGACCGCGACCCGCTGGCACAGATGCCGAACGACCGAAAGGTCGTGCGCGATGAACAGGTAGGTCAGGCCAAAGCGCCCGCGCAGATCCTCGAGCAGATTGATGACCTGCGCCTGGATCGACACGTCGAGCGCCGAGACCGCCTCGTCGCAGACGATGAATTCCGGCTCCAGAGCGAGGGCGCGGGCGATCCCGACGCGCTGGCGCTGGCCGCCCGACATTTCATGCGGGTACCGGTCGGCGAATTTCGGATCGAGGCCGCATACCGAGAGCAGCTCGCGGACCCGGGTATTGCGGCGCGCCGCGTCGCGCTCGATCCCGTGCACCATGATCGGCTCGGCGATGATATCGCCGACCTTCATGCGCGGGTTCAACGAGCTGTACGGGTCCTGGAAGATGACCTGGATGCGTCGCCGCAACGCCAGCAGATCCTTGCGCTCCATCTTGGCGATGTCGACGCCGTCATAGACGATCTCGCCGGCGGTGGGCTTTTCGAGCCGCAGGATGCAGCGGCCGGTCGTCGTCTTGCCGCAGCCGCTCTCGCCAACAAGACCCAGGGTCTCGCCGCGCCGCACCGTAAAGTCGATGCCGTCGACCGCCTTGACCTCGCCGACCTTGCGGCTGAAGACGATCCCCTCGGTGACCGGGAAATGCATATGCAATCCCCGAACTTCGAGGAGCGGCCTGGTATCGATATCCGCGACAGCCATGACGTTATTTGTCCAGCCAGATCGTCGCCAGATCCTGGTTCAGGTAGTGGCTCGGGCTGATCTTCCAGCCCTTGACATAGGACGGTGCGGCACGATCCGGTACCACCACAAGCATGGAAGATCTCGTGCGCCTGCGTCGTCGAGCACGTGTTTCTCGAATTCGCGCATCAAGGCGCGCTGCTTGCGAGTCGGTCTCGTGCAGCATGCCGGTTGTAGAGATCGACCTCCTTCTGGATCGTCGAAATTGCCGTAATTCTCGGTTAGAACCGAGCGCGGCAGGTACTTTCTCGACGTCGAGCAGCGGGTTGACCACGTTCTGAGCAATTGCCCTCGAGCACGACATCGAAGTTGCCGCTGCGCATCGCTTCGAACCACGGGCCGGTCGGCACCACCCGCTGCGTCACCTTGAGCCCGATCTTGCTCCACTCGTCGACCAGCCAAATCCCGACATATTTGTAGGGCTGGTCGACATTGCGGTTCAGCAGCTCGAAGCTGAGCCCTTCGGCCCCGGCCTCCTTCAGCAGACGCTTCGCCTCGGCGCGCGACTTCTCGATATCGGGCCAATAGCCGGCGATCTGCTGCAATTCCTCCTTGGTCGGCGGCGAGCGGCGAGCCGGGAAAGACGATGCCGCCGACAGTGTGCACAATGGCGATCTTGGCGAGCGCCGGCGCGCCATGCCAGCGGTCGATCGCCAAGGTCAGCGCGCGGCGCACGCGGGCATCGTCGAACGGCTTTTTCTTGTGGTTCGGGGTCACGCAGCTCGCCGCAGTTCCAGTCGCTCTCCTGCACCGCGATCTTGTCGCCGAGCGCCTTGACCAGCTCGTCGCGGGCCGCGGGCGGCAGGCCGCGGAACTCGATCGCCGCGCGGTCGGCGCGGATCGCATCGACCCGCACCGCCTGCTTGTCGGCAAAGATCCCGGTGAAGCCGTCGAGATAGGGCAGTCCCTGGTGATAATAGTCGGGGTTGCGCACGCCCTTTATCGACTGGCCGGTCTCGTAGCTCGGCGAAACTTGAACGGGCCCGGAGCCCAGGATGTTCTTCTCGTACCAGTGCGGGTCCTTGTCGAGGATCTCCTTCTTGTAGATCAAGGCGTAAGGGTCGGCGAGCGCCGGCAGAAAGGCGTCGGTCGCGAATTTCAGCCGGAAGACGACGGTCGTCGGGTCGGGCGCCTCGATCTTGTCGACCATCATGAAATTGCTCTGCGCGCGCGCTGATCACGCCTTCCGGCGGGTCGATGATCTTGTTCCAGCTCGCCGCCACGTCGTCGGCGGTCAGCGGCGAGCCGTCGTGGAATTTGACGCCGTCGCGGATCTTGAAGGTGTAGGTCTTGCCGCCGTCGGTCGGCTGCGGCATCGCGGTGCACAGATCGCAGACGAAATCGGTCGTCGAGGACGGGTTTTCCGGGTTGACCCGGATCAGCACGCTGTAGAACGGCGCGGCCGAATGGATCGTCGCGTAGGTCGCCTCGCGATGCCCGTCAAAGCTCGGCGGCGCGTCGGCCGGGATCATATAGGTCAAGCGTGCCGCCGTGTTTCGGCCGTCCTCGGCCAGGCCGGCTGGCGGCGGACGCGCCGACGCACCAGCGCGAGCGCCGCAGCGGTCGATTGCCGTTGACGGCCCTATCTGCCTCCGCAGCATCCGGTGCCCTCAGGATGAGGTCTCATGCCGTCGAGTACCTGTCCTGAGCGCACGCGCCGGTCCTCGATGCGCCGTTCCTTACACACAATGGATTCAGGCTTCCTGCCGTCATTTATCGAGCCAGATCTCGCCAGATCCTGGTTGATGAAGTGCCTCGGGCTGATCTTCCAGCCCTTGACATAGGAGCGGTACGGCACGATCCGGTGCCACCACAGCACCAGATCATATGCGCTTGGTCGTCCAAGCACGTATTTCTCGAACTGGCGCATCAGCGCGCGCTGCCTCGCCGGGTCGGTCTCGTGCAGCATCTTTTCGTAGATGTCGATCTCCTGCGGGTCGTCGTAATTGCCGTAATTCTCGCTGGCGACCGAGCGCGGCAATTCCTTTTGCACGTCGAGCAGCGGATTGACCATGCTGTGGCCTGGCCTTCGAGCGCGACGTCGAAATCGCCGTTGCGCATCGCCTCGAACCACGGGCCGCTCGGCACGACCCGCTGCGTCACCTTCACGCCGATCTTGCTCCACTCGTCGACCAGCCAAGTCGCGACGTATTTGAAGGGCTGGTCGACATTGCGGTTGAGCAGCTCGAAGGTCAGCCCCTCGGCCCCGGCCTCCTTCAACAGCCGCCTCGCCTCGGCCCGCGATTTCTCGATATCGGGCCAGAAGCCGGCGATCTGCTGCAGCTCCTCCTTGGTCGCGCGCCAGCGGCGAACCGGGGAAGACGATCCCGCCGACGGTCTTGACGATCGCGATCTTCGACAGCGCCGGCGCGCCGTGCCAGCGGTCGATCGCCAGGGTCAGGGCGCGGCGGACCCGCGGGTCGTCAAACGGTTTGCGCTTGTGGTTGGGGGTGACCGCGCTGGCGCAGTTCCAGTCGCTCTCCTGGACCGTGATCTTGTCGCCGAGCGCCTTGACCAGCTCGTCGCGCGCCGAGGGCGGCATGCTGCGGAATTCGATCGCGGCGCGGTCGGCGCGGATCGCCTCGACCCGCATCGCCTGCTTGTCGGCATAGATGCCGGTGAAGCCGTCGAGATAGGGCAGGCCCTTGTGGTAATAATCGGGGTTGCGCTCGCCCTTGATCGACTGGCCGGTCTCGTAATCGACGAATTTGAACGGGCCGGAGCCGAGGATGTTCTTCTCGTACCAGTGCGGGTCCTTGTCGAGGATCGCCTTCTTGTAGATCAAGGTGAACGGGTCGGCGAGCGCCGGCAGAAACGCGCTGGTCGCGAATTTGAGGCGGAAGACGACGGTGCTCGGGTCGGGGGCCTCGACCTTGTCGACCATCATGATAATAGCTGTCGCGCGCGCTAGATGACGCCTTCGGGCGGGAACGACGATCTTGTTGCCAGCTCGCGGCGACGTCGTCCGCGGTCAGTGGCGAGCCGTCATGGAATTTGACGCCGTGCCGGATCTTGAAGGTGTAGGTCTTGCCGTCGTCGGTCGGCTGCGGCATCTCGGTGCAGAGATCGCAGACGAAATCGGTCGGTGCGGCCGGGTTGTCGCGGGTTGACCCGGATCAACACGCTGTAGAACGGCGCCGCCGAATGCACGGTCGCATAGGTGCTCTCGCGGTGCCCGTCAAAGCTCGGCGGCGCATCGGCCGGGATCATGTAGGTCAGAGTGCCGCCGCGCTTCGGCTCCTCGTCGGCCACCGCGGGGGCGGTGAACGCGATCACACCAAGAACGATCGCCAAAATGACCCGAACGGCCCTCCCTGGCTTCACCTCGTGCAAACCTGACGCCGCGCCATCCGTCATCCCCGCGAAAGCGCAGGGCTGTCCGGGGAAAGTTGGCGCTACACTTTCACCGCGAAATGGGCTCTCGAGGACCCGCTTTTCTCTCCTCTCCCCCCGCCGGCCGGGGGGAGAGGGCAGGGTGAGGGGGGCCGACGGACGGATTTGCGGCGCCGCCCACCTCACCTTCCCAGGCGCTGTCGCGCCTGGGCCCC
>CAWILK010000023.1:0-342813 GCA_963836845.1 uncultured Alphaproteobacteria bacterium
GATGGATGAGTTCGACGCTTCCCTCGTAAGGCTCGACCCCTTTCTCTTCGATGATTTTATTGACCAGCTCGTTCTTGCGGTTCCCGAGGCCGCCCACCGTTTCAGCCTCTGGCGGATCGTCCGGGCTTCCCTCGGGGAGCTGGATACCGCGAGATGCGAGAAAGTCGCGAACACCGTCGAAACGGGGCTTCCCATCGACATATAGCCGATAGTCTGCGGCAAATATCGAAAGGGTGAAATGCTTCGCCGCTCTGCGTCGCGCGCTTCTGAAGGTACTCGTCGAACATCTGTTTCCAACACGCCGCGTGGATGCTGGCCGTGTCGGTGATAACACCGCCGAGGTCGAGCAGAACGGCGTCACACTGGTCGCGCGAGATCGCAGATTTGCCGTCCTGCTGCCGCGTCGATCGCTTTCCATTTGTTTCGCTCATCGCGTGATCCTACCAGGTGAGAAAGAAAGCGGTAAACCTGAACTTCGCTCTGTCCGCGTTCTGCTGCCCGGTCTGCCAGCTCCATAACGAGCTCCATCACCTGTTCGGCGTTCTGTCCGGCGGTTTGTGAAACTCCTCCGTTACCGTCTTCTGCTTTTCCTGTTGCTCCTTTAGCCGGCGCATCTCCTCAGCGGCGTGGCCGCTTCACGCTCGGCCATCCGGCGCCTGAGATCGGCAGCGAGAAGGTTCCGGTTTTGCGAATTTCGGACATAACGTTTCCCTCCGTCTATGCAATGTTCGGGCGGCATCGAGTTGTAGTCGCAGTGACTTTTTCGCTCTTACACGACTGTTCGGCGCACGTTGTCCAATCGGTCCTGCAAGCCAAGCTGAAGGCCAAAGCGGATCGGGATCGAGGCTCCTTGACAACGCCTCTTGCAAGCTGCCGGAGCTCGACGCCCGGCTTTCAGGGGTTTCATCATTTGCTCCTTATCTCCCTGGCCCGACGGGTTTGATCCAGCTTGAATCTTGGTCGGGCCGGCGGGTTGGAAGGTGAACTCGGAGCCCCGCTTCAGGTCAGCGGGCTGAGCTATGGCGGTCTGCGGAAGATCGATTTTCTGGATCGAGTCCGGCTGAGGTCTCTTGATCCGGAACCAGGTCACGTAGAGCGCCGGAAGGAAGACGAGGGTCAGAACCGTCGCGACCGCCAGGCCGCCCATGATCGCGTAGGCCATCGGGCCCCAGAAGATGGTCGGCGCGATCGGGACCATGCCGAGGGTGGCGGCGGAAGCGGTCAGCAGGATCGGGCGGAACCGGTGCGGCAGTGGCCTCGATGACCGCGTCCCAGGGGTGGCGCCCATGCGCCTTCTCCTTCTCGATCTGGTCGATGAGGATCACCGAGTTGCGGGCAATCATGCCGGTGAGGGCGAGCACGCCGAGCATCGCCACGAAGCCCATGGGCTTGTCCGCAAGGAGTAGAGCCCCGACGACCCCAATGAGGCCCAGAGGGGCAACGCTGAGCACCAGGAAGAGGCTGATTGAAGCTCTGGAGTTGGATCATCAGCACCATGAGGATCAGAATGAGCATCAATGGCAGAGCGGCGGCGACCGACACCTGCGCCTTGTTGCTTTCCTCAACTGTGCCGCCAATACCGATATGGTACCCGCTCGGCAGGCTGGCATTCAGTGCCGCGATCTTCGGCGCCAGCGCCTGCACGACCGTAGCGGCCTGCGTGCCGGGCGCGAGGTCGGCTTGCACGGTCACCGTGGGCCACCGGTCCCGGCGCCAGACAATCGGATATTCCTGGCCGTAATCGACCGACGCGATCTGGCTCAGCGGAACGGTTCGCCCGTTCGGCAGCGGCACTTGGAGCGTGCGGATCGTCGACAGCGACATGCGCTGCTCGGCCGAAGCCCGGATCAGCACGTCGACGAGATAGATCCCGCTGCGCACCTGGGTGGCGGTGACGCCGGATACGACCGCGTTCAGAGACAGAGCCAGCTGCTGCGAGCTCAGGCCCAGGAGGCGGGCCTGGTCCTGGTCGACCCGGATCCTGATCGTGCGTGCCGGCTCCATCCAGTTGTAGTTGACGTTCTCTGCACCGGGGGCGGACCCAATCTCCTCAGCGACCTGGAACGCGATCGCGCGCAGCCGGTCCGGCTCCGGTCCGCTCACCCGGTACTGCAGCGGCCATCCGACCGGGGGGCCGAGTTCCAGTGGGTAGACCCGCCCGACAACGCTCGGGAACTCGGTCGCCAGCGCGTGCTCCAGCCTTGCCTTGACGCGCTCGCGCTGCTGCAGTCCCTTGGTGACGACAACAGCCTGGGCGAAAAAGTCGTTGGGCAGCTGAACGTTGAGGGGCAGATAGAAGCGCACGGCGCCCTGCCCGACATAGGTGCTCCAGTGGTCCACGTCCTGATCGCTCTTCAGGAGCTTGTCCACACGCGCCGCGACTTCCCGGGTTGCGTAGATCGAAGCATTCTCGGGCAGCTGCAGGTCCACGAGCAGCTCCGGGCGGTCGGACGAGGGAAAGAACTGCTGTGGCACGAAGCGCATACCGTAGAGCGCTGCTCCGAAGGCGGCCAGCGTGAGAAGGATCGTGACCCAGCGCGCCCGCATCGCCAGCGCGAGGAAGCGGCGGAAGACGCGCATGATCGGGCCGGGCTTCTCCTCGTGCACCGCCCTGGGCTTCTTGAGAATCCAGACGCCGAGCAAAGGTGCAAACAGGGCGGCGACGCACCAGGATGCGATCAGTGCGATGGCGACGACGGCAAAGATCGAGAAAGTGTACTCGCCCGCGGCGCTGCGCGCGAACCCGATCGGGACGAACCCCGCAACCGTGACCAATGTGCCGGTCAATCTTGGAAGGGCAGTCGAGGCGTAGGCGAAGATGGCGGCCTGCTTCCTTCTCGTCACCTCTTTCCAGCCGCGTGACCATTGCCTCGATCGTAATCATGGCGTCGTCGACCAGCAGGCCGAGGGCGATGATCAGGGCGCCGAGCGAGATTCGCTGAAGATCGATCCCGAAGAATTTCATCGCCACGAAGACCGTGGCAAGGACGAGCGGGATCGAGACCGCCACTACGGCGCCCGCGCGCAGGCCGAGGGCGACCAGGCTGACGGCGAGGACGATTGCGATGGCCTCCCACAGGGCCTCCATGAAGTCGTCCACCGCGTGCTCAACCGTGACGGGCTGGTCGGCGACCAGCGCCGGTTCGATCCCGACTGGCAGGTTCTCGGTGATCTCCGTCATCGCCTGCTCGATGTTGCGTCCGAGGGCCAGGACGTCGCCGCCTGTGCGCATCGCGATGGCGAGCCCGATGCCATTTCGTCCATTAACGCGGAACATCGGCTGGGCAGGGTCGGCGGGCCCGCGTGTGACGCGCGCGATGTCACCCAGCCGAATGATCCGACCGTTCTTTGCGACGAAGTTGACGGCAAGAACATCCTGCTCAGACCGGAACGCACCCGAGACGCGGACGAGGATCTTCTCGTCCTCGGTCTGCACGACGCCCGCGGGGGTGACGGCGTTCTGGGCGTGCAGCGCGGCGATCAGTTCGGCGCGGTCGACCCCCAGGCCCGCCAATTGCTCGGTCGAGAATTCAACGTAAACGCGCTCGTCCTGGGCCCCAAGAATGTCGATCTTGGATACATCCGGCAGCTGGAGCAGCTGCTTGCGGACGTCAACGACGTAATCCCTCAGCTCCCGGTCTGTGAATCCGTCCGCGGTGAAGCCGTAGACGATGCCGTAGGTGTCGCCGAAGTCGCTGTTGAAGCCGGGGCCGACGACCCCCTGGGGCAGCGTGTTGCTGATGTCGCGCACCTTCTCGCGCACCTGCTGCCAAATGCCCGGCACCTGTGCCGGCGGCGTCGAGTCCTTCAGGTAGACGAAGATCGTGGTCTGCCCCGCGCTCGTGTAGCTCTTCAGGTAGTCCAGGCTCGGCGTTTCCTGCAGCTTGCTCTCGATGCGGTCGGTAATCTGCTCGAGCGTGTCGCCGACCGTGGCGCCCGGCCATGCGGCTTGCACCACCATTGTCTTGACGGTGAAGTCCGGGATCCTCGCTCCGTCCGAGCCGGAGGTAGGACTCGATCCCGGCTACCGCGATAACGAGCATGAAAAAGGTCACCAAGGGACGGTGCCGGATCGCCCATTCGGAGAGGTTAATTCGGTTCATCAGACGGCTCCCAGCAGCCGGACCTTCTGGCCCGGGCGCAGCACTTGCACCCCGGCGGTGACGACGAGATCGCCTGTTTCCAGCCCTTGCGAGATCACGACCGTGGCCGGATCGTGCCGCAGAACGTCGACCTCTCGCAGGGACACAGTCTTGCTCTGCGGATCGACGACCCACACGGCCGGGCGCCCGTTTGCCTCGGTCAGCGCGCTCGCCGGGATCTCCACACCGGGAAGCGCGGACAGCTTGATGCTGCCGGTGACAGTGGACCCCAACTCCATGCCCTGGGGCGGATCGATGATGCCGACCTTGAACTGGAACGTTCGGGTGGTGGCATCCGCCTGGGGCGCCACCTCCCGCACGCGGCCGGTGGCCCGCACGGTCGGGTCGTTGGTGAGGGCGATTTGCACCAGCGGATCGCGCGGTCCGGTCCGATTGAGCTGCTCGGGCACGTCGAAGACGGCGTCGCGTCCGCCCTGACGCGCGAGCTGCACGATCATCTGCCCGGCATGGACTACTTCGCCCGGTTCGGCGCCCTTCGCGGTAACGGCACCTGGCGCATCGGCGGACAAGACCGTGTAGCTCAGCTGTTCCTCTGCGGTGCGCACCTGTGCCTGAGCGGCGTCGACCTGGGCCTGAATGGTCTGGAGCTTGTGCTGGGCCTCGTCGAACTTGGCCCGGGACGTCCAGCCGTCCTTCAAAAGCTCCTGCTGTCGCCAGAAGGTGATGCGCGCGTCTCTCAGTTGCGCCTCAAGCGACGAGAGGTTGCCTTCCGCCGTGCGCAGCGAGTTCTGCTGAATTTGGGGGTCGAGCTTAGCCACGACCTGGCCTGCCTTGAGGACATCGCCGACATTGACGGGCCGCTCGATCATGCGTCCGTCGAGGCGAAAGGCGAGGCTGGCCTGGTCCTTGGCGCGGATGTGGCCCGTCAGCGAAACGGTCTCGCCTTCCGCGACGCGCTCGACGGCGACTGCCCGGACGGGCCGGGCCTGCGGGGCCGGTGGTACCGGCTTGTCGCAGCCCGTGACGGTCGCGGCGATCAAAGCGGCGCACAAAATCTGAGGCTTGAACATTGACGCTCCCTTTCCAAAGAGGGCGAAGCCCTGCAAGCGTGAGCGGCTCGACCCAGAGTGGCGCACCCGCCGACCCGGCATTGATGCAGGTCAATCGTTGCGGTCCTGGGCCCTGCGAATGAAAAATCGCATGGGCTCGAACGAGGTCATCCCAAAGGCCCGAGGCGGCGGCTCGCGTGAGGCGATCGTCGAAGCGGCTGAGCGTCTGTCCTGGAGCGGGGCTTCGGCTCCGTCACGGATGGCGAGCTGGCCGAGGCCCCCGGCGTCGCCCGGCGGAGCTCTACAATCAGTTCGCCAGCAGGGAGGAGATCTTCCGCGAGATGCTCCTCAGGGTGTCGGCTCAGCTCGAGACCGCATTTCCGCCCGGCATCGTCGGGCTCCGAATTGTTGATCCTTCGCCCACGATCAGTGCAGAGGCTGTTCGGAAAGCGGTAAACCTGAACTTCACTCTGTCCGCGATCTGCTGCCCGGTTTACCAACTGCATGACGAGCTCCATCACCTGTTCGGGTGTCCTGTCAGGCGGCTTGTGAAACTCCTCCATCACTGCCTTTTGCTTTTCCTCTTGCTCCTTCAGCCGGCGCATCTCCTCAGCGGCTTCGGCCGCTTCGCGCTCGGCAATTCGACGCCTCAGATCGGCAGCGGAGCAGGTTCCGGTGTTGCGGTTTTCGGACATAACGTTTCCCTCCGTCTATGCAATGTGCGGTCGGCATCGAGTTGTAGTCGCAGTGATTTTTTTTGCCTTACACGACTGTTCGGCGCACGTTGTCCAAGTCGGTCCTGCAAGCCAGGCTGAAGGCCAGAAGCGGATCAGGATCGAGGCTCTTTGACAACGCCTCTTTTGCAAGCTGCCGGAGCTCGACGCCCGGCTTGAGCGAAATCTCGACGATGGCTCTCAGCACCGCCTCCGCGCCGCCGACCACATTAGGCGGAGCGAAGAGCCTCATTCGGTTCATAAGACCGATCACGCGCCGCTCGTCGTCGTTCAGCACAATCTCATCTTGGGTGTATGCCTTCAGCACTAAGCTCGACGCGCTCATCACGAAGTCGGCATAAACCGTCTCCCGCTTCGCAACCTCACTTGCAACGCGCTGAAGACGATCCTGGTGGCGCTGGGTATAGACGGCGGCGACAAGCGAGGTGCTACCCCCTATGAGGGCCCCCATAAGCGCTGAAACCGGGCCCAGCAGAGCTGGATCAATGTACATGCCGCATTGCGGTATTGAAGCCTTCAGCAAGCGATCTGCCTGAGTACGCGGACGAGCCGCGTAGTAATGCCCACCGCGAAACAGCATCCGCCTTCATCTCCGAAGAGATCACAATAGGGGCCGCCGCGTTGAGGAGCTTCACGCGATAGGAGGTGGCGGCCACGTGCCTATTGGCGAAGCGTGGGCTATCGGCGGCAGCCTATATCGACACCTCCAGGGTCGCGCCCTCTGCTAGTTTCCCCGTGGTCGCTGCGATCCGCATCTCCATCCCCTCACCCTCCATCAACGCCGCCTGCACGGTTCTGCCGGCGATGCGGATCGCCACCGACCGGCCCCTCCAGCACACGCGGAATGATAGGCTGCGCCACTGCGGCGGGAGCCTCGGGTCGACGCCAAGCGTGTCGCCCTTCAGGTCGAGGCCGGCGAAGCCGAGTACTATCGCCTGCCACAGACCCCCCAGTCCGGCGATCCGTATGCCGCCGGCGCTGTTCGGGTCCAGTTCAAGGTCCGCGGCCGCGGCCTGGCGTAGAAAACGAAGCGCGGTTTCGGTTTCGCCGAGCCGTGCCGCGACCAGCGCGTGGATACCCGCGCTCAACGAACTGCCATGGGCACAGCGTGGCTCGTAGTGGCGGAAATTGGCTTTTGCCGCCGCGCCCGGGAACTCGTCCGGCAGGAGCGCGAGCAGCGCAACCACATCGGCCTGTTTGACCACCTGCGACCGCTGCGTTCGCTCGCGGCCGATCACCACGTCGATCGGCATCTTGCGGTCGGCGTACAGCGACAGATCGAGCGGCTCCAGCTTGTGATATCCGGCAAATTGCTCGTAGAGCCCGGTGGCTGGATCGAGACCGGTAACGATGCGTCCAACCGCGTCGCGCCAGTCGGCAAGTTCGGGCTCGCCCAGCGCGAGCCGTTCCCGCAGCGCTGCGGCACGGTCGGGCCAGCGGGCGCGCATCACTTCGATCGCCTCGAGCCCTCGCGCGATGTTCCAGCGCGCCATCACGTTAGTAAATGCGTTGTCGTCAACGTCCTCGTGGTACTCGTCAGGCCCGATCACGTGCCGGATATGCCGCTTGCCATCTGCCTCCGGCACGGCGCGCGACGCCCAGAAACGAGCGGTCTCCAGCAGGATCTCCGCGCCGGCATCGATGAAGAACCCGTCGTCGCCCGTCGCACGCCAGTATTGCCAGACCGCATAAGCGACGTCGGCGCTGATGTGATGCTCCATCCTGCCGGTCAGGATGTCGATTGTCTCTCCGCCGGGACCCACCACGCGCTCGGGCGTGGTCTCCTCGCCGGTGTCGGCCGATTCCCAGGCGTAGAGCGCGCCTTTGTAGCCCATCGCGTCTGCCTTGGCGCGCGCGCCGGGCAGAGTGTGATAGCGATACATCAGCAGCGCGCGCGCCGCCTCCGGCCAGACCGCGACGTAGAAGGGCAGCAGATAGATCTCGGTATCCCAGAACACATGACCGAAATACGCGTCCCCGGTCAGGCCGCGCGCGCCAACCGAGACACGTTCGTCCTCCGGGTTCGCGGCGCTCGTCAGATGGTAAACGGCGAAGCGGGCCGCCTCCTGCACCTCATCGTCACCCTCGATGATGATGTCGCTCGCGTCCCAACGCTGCTGCCATGCGGTCTCGTGCGCTGCCAGCACCCCGCGCCAGCCAAGCGCGCGGCTGCGCGCCAGCGCATCGGCGGCAACCGGGGCCGGGTCGTCCGCCAACCTGTCCGAACGCGCCACCGTGACGAGACGGTCGAGTTCGAGCACCTGTCCGGCAACCGAACGCCAGCGCCAGATCCAGCGCAGCGAGAACGACCGCTCCGGGACGAGCGGACGGCCATCGGCTCGCAATGTGACGCTGCCCGCCATCGCGACAGCTTTGCCGGAGCCCTCCGTGCGCCAGGCACTGACATCGCGGTCCAGCTGTAACGGCTCCATGCCCATACCGGCCATGGCGAAGTTGGCCTCCAGCATCACGTCGATTCCGTCGCGGTCGAACGAAAACCTCAGGAGCTGCAATGCCGCCGCGCGGTCCGCCAGTGACACGAGGCGCAGTTCGCCGCCGCTTATGGTGATGCCACCATGCGCCCTATAGCTCAGGTCCGCGAGGAGCATGCCGCGGCGCAGATCGAGCTGGCGCACGCTGGTGAGGAACTCTCCGTCCAGCAGCAGTTGCGGGTTGTCGTCCAGCACAAGCCTCACCCGCGACCAGTCCGCGACGGGCACCAGCGCGGGCACCGGCGGCACGGTGTTAGGTCTGTCGAACAGGCCCGCGACATAACAGCGCGGCCACGACGCCCACCTGATATAGCCCAGCCAGCTGACCCATGTCGGGCCACGGCTGACCGGGCGCGAGGCCCGCATTCCTAGGAACCCGTTGCCGAGTGCAAAGCGGGATTCCACCGCATTCTCAGTCAGCACGTTGTAGCCTTCGTGGGTCAGAACCCAGCTAGGATCTTGCGTCGGTTCCAGGGCCTCAGCATCATCGGGCTGTTCCTCCCAAGGTACAGCGGACGCGATGGTCAGTCTAACCAGTTCGCCCAGATCGTTCACCACCAGATGCGCGCCATGGCGCCGAAGCTCCTCGGCATTCCCCTTGCGTGCGACGCCGATCACAAGGCCAAAGCCCCCGGCAGACCCGGCCTCCACTCCCGAGAGGGCATCCTCGATGACGACCGCGCGCGTCGGCTCAACCCCGAGCAGCTTTGCCGCCATCAAGAACGTATCCGGGGCGGGTTTTCCGCGCAACTGCTGGGCATGGATTACATTGCCGTCGACTTGTACATCGAAGAAGTCATCCAACTTGGCGGCCTTTAGAACGGCCGTGCAGTTCTGGCTCGAGGTGACGACGGCGATTTTGAACCCGCGACGGCGGAGCTGATGGATGAGTTTGACGCTTCCCTCGTAAGGCTCGACCCCTTCGTCTTCAATGATCTTGTTGACCAGCTCGTTCTTGCGGTTCCCGAGCCCGCCCACCGTTTCAGCCTCTGGCGGATCGTCCGGGGTTCCCTCGGGGAGCTCGATACCGCGCGATGTGAGAAAGTCGCGAACGCCGTCGAAGCGGGGCTTCCCATCCACATATAGCCGGTAGTCTGCGGCGAATCGAAAGGGTCGAAATACTTCGCCTCTCTGCGTCGCGCGCTTTTGAAGGTACTCGTCAAACATCTGTTTCCAACACGCCGCGTGGATGCTGGCGGTGTCGGTGATCACACCGTCGAGGTCGAGCAGGACGGCGTCGTACCGGTCCCTGCTGATCGCGCGCTCGTCCTCGGAATGCCGCGTCGATCGTTCTCCATTGGCTTCGCTCATAGTATCATCCTCCCATCTCCTATTTATTGTCGATCGATGCCCGCTAATCAGTGAGGGGCCCGTTCCAGATCTTCACCGCGGGTATGTCGCGGTAATAGCCAAGGACGCACAGGGTGCCGGTATCGAGCAAGAAATGTTGGCCGGCGCCGGCGGGCGAGCCCGATCCACCGTGCCACCAGGGCGCGCAGCACGTGTCCGTGGGCAAATAGCGCAACGTCGCCATCGGCACCCCGCGCTCGCGCAATCACCCGATCCACCCGCGCACCCACTTGCTCTGGCACCTCACCGCCCGGGCATCCATCCCGGAAAATCAGCCAGCCAGGCGCCATCTCATGGATCTGCTTCGCCGTCAGTCCCTCATACTCGCCGTAATTCCACTCGGCGAGGTCGGAATCGATGACGGCCGTGTCGCCGAGACCCGCCAATTCGCAGGTCTCCCGCGCCCGCTGCCATCGGGCTGCACAGAACGAGAGCGAAGGCTTCCTTGGCGAGCACCGGCCGCATCCGCTCGGCGAGCCGGCGCCCATTGTCGGTCAACGGGATATCCGTCGTCCCGGTGTGCTGCCCGCTGAGGCTCCACGCCGTCTCCCCGTGCCTGATCGCGAACACGTTCACTTTCGCCCCCTTCAGACGTCAGACGTTGTCGGCCTCAGTCGAGCGCACCCCCGCGGAAGCCGCTTCCTGTCCCCACCTCCAGCCGGTGATCTCGGGCATGTCGTCGCCGTAGCGGGAGATAAATCGCTTGTGGTCGATGAGCTTGTCGCGGATCGCCTGCTTGGCGTAAGCGGCCCGGGCTCCGAGCTTCGGCACGCGGTCTATCACGTCGCTGACCAGATGGAAGCGATCGAGGTCGTTCAGCACGCACATGTCGAATGGCGTCGTGGTGGTGCCCTCTTCCTTGTAGCCGCGGACGTGGATGTTGTCGTGGCCGGTACGCCGGTAGGTCAGCCGGTGGATCAGCCACGGATAACCGTGGAAGGCGAAGATGATCGGTTTGTCCGTGGTGAACAGCGCGTCGAATTCGTGGTCCGAGAGGCCGTGCGGGTGCTCGCTCGATGGTTGCAGCTTCATCAGATTGACGACATTGATGACCCGCACCTTTAGCTCCGGCACATGCCGACGCAGCAGGTCGACCGCGGCCAGAGTCTCCAACGTCGGCACGTCGCCGCAGCAGGCCATCACCACATCGGGCTCGCCGCCCCGGTCATTGCTAGCCCACTCCCAGATGCCGAGCCCAGCCTCGCAGTGCTTGAGCGCCTCGTCCATCGTCAGCCATTGGGGGGCCGGCTGCTTGCCGGCGACGACGACATTGACGTAGTTCCGGCTGCGCAGGCAGTGATCGGTAACGGACAGCAGGCAGTTGGCGTCAGGCGGCAAATAGACCCGGACAACCTCGGCCTTCTTGTTCAGGACGTGATCGATGAACCCCGGGTCCTGATGGCTGAAGCCGTTGTGGTCCTGCCGCCACACGTGACTGGACAACAGGTAATTCAGTGAGCCAATGGGCCGCCGCCAAGGAATGTCGTTGCAGACCTTCAGCCATTTGGCGTGCTGGTTGAACATCGAATCGATGATGTGGATGAAGGCCTCGTAGCAGGAGAAGAAGCCGTGCCGGCCGGTTAGGAGATACCCTTCCAGCCAACCCTGGCACTGGTGCTCGCTCAGCATCTCCATGACCCGCCCGTCGGGCGCCAAATGGTCGTCCCATGGCTCGGTCTCCGCGACCCAGGCACGGTTGGTGACCTCGAGTACATCCTGCCAGCGATTTGAATTGCTCTCGTCGGGACTGAACAGCCGGAAATTCCGCGAGTCCATGTTCAGCTTCATGACATCGCGCAGGAATCCCCCCATGACGCGGGTGGATTCCGCCGTCGACTGCGCCGGGTGCGGTGACCTCGATAGCGTAATCACGGAAATTCGGGAGCCGCAGGTCGCGCAGCAGCAAGCCGCCATTGGTGTGCGGATTGGCACTCATGCGGCGGGCGCCTTGCGGGGCGAGCTCGGCCAATTCGGTCCGGAGGCGGCCGTTGCCGTCGAACAGTTCCGTGGGCTGGTAGCTCTTCATCCAATCTTCGAGAATCCGCACATGAGCGGGGTTCTCGTGCATCTCTCCCATCGGCACCTGATGCGCGCGCCAGTAGCCCTCGGTGCGCCGGCCATCGATCTCTTTCGGGCAGGTCCATCCCTTTGGTGTGCGCAGCACGATCATCGGCCAGCGAGGGCGTTCGGTGAAACCATTCTCGCGCGCATCGGCCTTGATGCGCCCGATCTCGCCGATCACCGTGTCGAGCGTGGCGGCCATCAGCTCGTGCATGGCTTGCGGCTCATCCCCCTCGACGAAATGCGGCGTGTAGCCATAGCCGCGGAACAGGTGGTCCAATTCCTCGTGGCTGATCCGGGCGAGGACGCAGGGATTGGCGATCTTGTAGCCGTTGAGGTGGAGGATCGGCAAAACCACGCCGTCGGTCGCCGGGTTCAGGAATTTGTTGGAGTGCCAGCTCGTCGCCAGCGCTCCGGTCTCTGCCTCGCCGTCGCCGACGACGCAGGCAACAATCAAATCGGGGTTGTCGAAGGCGGCTCCGTAGGCGTGCGAGACGGCATAGCCGAGTTCGCCCCCTTCGTGAATCGAGCCGGGCGTCTCCGGGGCGACGTGGCTCGGAATGCCGCCGGGGAACGAGAACTGGGTGAAAAGGCGCTTCATGCCCTCTTCGTCGGAAGAAATGTTCGGATACACCTCGCTGTATGTCCCCTCGAGGTAGGCGTTCGCGACGAGGCCAGGCCCGCCATGCCCGGGGCCGGTGATGTAGATCATGTTGAGGTCGTGTTTCTTGATCAGCCGGTTCAGGTGGACGTAGATGAAATTCAAACCTGGCGTCGTTCCCCAATGGCCGAGCAGCCGCGGCTTGATGTGTTCCTTTGTCAGGGTTTGCTTGAGCAGCGGGTTGTCGTAGAGATAGATCTGACCGACCGACAGGTAGTTGGCGGCCCGCCAATACGCATCCATCAATGCCCGTTCTTTGTCCGACAGCGCGTTTGCCATCATTGCCTCCTCTGAAGCCCTCTCATTGAGCACGTGCCCGCGTATCGATCGTCTCGCGAGTCGCGGCGATGCGGCGGATCACCAGGATTTTTGACTGTCAGTAGTTGGAATGGCGAACAGTGCAGCGCCAAATCCAAATCCAAATAAAGGCAAAATCCTGCGACGAGAGATCGTTTCCGACTTCAGTATCTCACACCCCTGCTACGCGGTCTTTTGCCAGGCTACATCATAATGGCAATTTGGGCTGTTTGCCCGACCACGCAAAATATGGGTCTGAGGATCGAAGTTTGCGTCGACCAATGCACCATAACCGCTACTCATCCGCAACATGACCTTGCGGTGTCACATATCCTGCAAATGTGACGCCGAGCGCTTGAAACTGCGCGAGGCCATTGGTGATCGTCATGGTCGGCGGCTCGTCAAATTGCTGGCATCCTGTGGTGGTTGGCTCGAAAGCTTTAAGTCCTGTGCCAGCGGCACTGGTGGCTGCGGTTGGATAAGCCCTTGTAAGTCCCGTCGAACGCGGTTGTGGTATTGCCGGCTGAGCCGCCCACCACAGTCGGACCGGATGCCTCCTCCCGTCCATTGCTGGGTCAGAGTACCTTGCGGCGATGGCGGCTGCTGCGGCTGTTGCGGCGTGCATGCGACCATTGCAATCAGCGCTATGCCTGCCGGAAATAGAACCTTCATCCGTTCCTCCTGCTATTGATCTCCTGGAAGCTCTACGCACCGCCGAGTAGGGCTACGATACGCCGCGCCTTCCGCTCTCCAGTGAGGTTGTTTTCATCAGGCGCATGCCTTCACCCGCGTCCTCTTCATCGCCGCCGCGAAAGCGGCCCGGGACGCAGCCTCAATTCACCGCCTCTGCCATGCCTGATGGTTTGTCGGCCTGACCGTGCAGGTGGTTGCGAAGTGTTTGCGAGGCGTCCCGCCGCGGCGCTCGTAACGCTGTCGACGCGCGATCCGCCCGACTTGAGCCTCCATGCCGCCGGTTTGCGCCTCGGCGGCTGTATCGAAGGTGCGAGCACGTCGGCCCCTGCCAGAAGGTTGGCAGATGCTTACGGCGCGAGATCATATCGGATCCTCCTGGTAATCATGTGACCAGGTTTGGAATGCGTCCGCGGTACTCTATGGAGCTGAGCCGCGGCTGAGCGTCGTACCCAATAGAGTTACTGCACCGCAACCGTGACGTCTGTGGCCCAGGTGATATCAACCTTGTCGCCAACCTTAACCTTATCGAGCACAGTCCGGATCGACGATATGTCGGCTGTATTTCCATCCGTTCGGACCAACGAAGGTCATCGACGATGCGTTCTTGTCGATGGCAGTCGACGGTCACGGTCATCGTTCTCTGCATGGCTGCCGTGCCTCCAGGCCGTTCCCCCTGCCCCGCAGTGGAGGTGCCGGTCGCGTATTGACAGGTGCCTCGCCCGGCGGCTTCAGTCTCGCTGAGACATTGTTGTTATACGTCACCGATACCTTGTCCCCGACCTTGAGCTCATCGAACCGCTTCGCGCTTGGGGGCACGTCGACCGTCTCGAAACTGCCATCGGCCTTCTTGATGTTCACGGTGCGTTTGCTCATGATCGATGGTTGCCACGGTGCCCGAAAGGGTGACGGTCTGGGTCGGGAGCTGTTTGACCTCCTGCGCCCAGCTGGGCAGGGAAAGAGCTAAGATCAACCCGGTCGCGCTCAGGATTGCGTTTACTCGATTCATGTAGCTTTCTCCCCTCGGGTTCATAATCGGAGGCCGGACCAGCGAAGCTGCCAGCAGTTGAAGCCTAAACAGGGGGTTTGCCGGCGGCTATGCAGAAATAATGGATTTTACGGGTTGATGAACCGCGCCCCTGGAGCACGTTCGAAGGTAGCCAGCGGGGTCTCGCTGAAGGCCGCCTGGTAGGCCGCCTCGAAACGTCCCAGCTCTGCGAAGCCGAAGCCGCGGACAAGCTCTAAGAGGTTTGCCCCGTCAGGATCGGCGTCGCGCAACGCGACACGTGCCCGGCTCAACCGTCGCAACAGCACATACCGGATCGGGCTCATGCCAAGGAACTCGGCGCAACACGCGCGCAGGGTCCGCTCGGTCACCCCAATCAGCTCGCACAATTCGGTCGTGTGCAGTGGCTCGCTCATATGCTCTGCCAACACCTCCTCGAACCTGATCATGATTCTGGCGTGGCGGCGTTTGGTTGGGCCGTCAGCTCGTATGCTGGCGGCGGTCAGGCAGGCGACCAGCGTCTGGATCAAACCTTGCTCGATGGCGCGCGCGACCTCCGTATGCGCCAATAATTTGGGCTTTGTCTCAGCGAGGCGGCAGACTTGCGCATGCAGGCGCCGCAGGCTCGCCATATCGCGCGTGGAGGGACGCAGGGTTTTTCCTTCCGATGGCAAAGAGAAGGGCCTTCCGGAGAGAGCCCGGCCATATTGTTCGAGCGCACCGGGTCCAGCGCGATCACGTTCCACACGAAGGAGCCGGTTGTCGACTGGTGCAGCCGCTCGCCGCGGCCGCGGTACACGATCTCGCCCGGCCGCAATTCCGTCCCGCCCCATATCGGCAGTGGCCCGGATTGCGCCGGAAACGTCACGAAAGAGAGCTGCGGTCCTAGACAAACGATAGGCAACCCGCGGAAAGTCTTCCTCGCACCGCAATACCTGCAAATCGTGCAGCTCTGCCCAGGTCAGGCGGGCCTTGAACTTGGCGCTTGATGCAATGAGGATTTCGATTTGTGCCTGGCGCAGGCTCGCCTCGTAGTGATCGGGTTCGAGGAACGTGCGCGTGCCGCTTCCCGGCATTCATCTCTCTGCAAAACCGAACAGCCACAATGCCGGCCGAGCATTTGGCAAAAAATGAGGATAGATCGCCCGATCGCGGTGCCTATGCAGATTTAACAAATTTCCATGCCGGCTCGATGATTTCGGCCAGTTTTGATATCTTCGGGGGGTCGACGCAGTGCCGCCGAGGGCGGTTCGCCGAATAGTGACCGGTAGGCGACCGCAAAGCGGCCCAATTCCCAGAAGCCATAATCTGTGGCGATCTCGGTCACGGTTGTCTTCTCCGCGTCCGCGCTCCGCAACGCCCGGCGCGCCAGGTGCATGCGCCGCAGCCACAGATAGCGCCTCGGGCTCATGCCGAGATACTCATGGCAACAGTCACGCAGCGTCGTATAGGAAGCGCCGACCGTCGCGCAGAGCTGGGGCATGTATAGCGGCCTGTCGGGGGTGGACGTCAGGACCTCCTCGAGACGCCGCATGACCGTCGTGCGATGGCGATGGACATTGCTCACATCGGCTGGATGACCTTCACTCAGGCACAAAACCATTACTTCGACCAGAGCCTCCTCGATCGCTCGCGCTACTTCTGGCTTCGCGAGAATGTCGGGAGCGCTCTTCGCGAGATGGCCCGCCGCTTCGTGCAGCTGCAACAGCCGGGACACAACAGCCGCAGGGGGGCGGGTCCATCGAGGGAATGAGGGTGGCGTCAATGGGCGCCCAATGATGGCCTCGCTAGCGGCGGCGAGGTCCTCGGGTGTCAGCGACATACTACCCCATCCGCAGGCCGCAGAGGATCGAAAATAGTATGGCCGATCCAACCCGATCATTGCGATTTGATCTTGCGATGTTCCGATCCCGCTGACCTGCATGTCCGCCTGATGAGGCTCGGTCGCGAACAAGATCACCGCCCGCTTCCCGCTGGGCGTTATCCTCATGATCCGAGGCAGACTCTCGTCGAAGCGATGCATCCACAGTCGGTGCAAGTCGATGCGCGTCGACTCCGCGCGAAATTCACCGCGCCTCGTGATCACGCCATCAATCTGCAGGTTGCGGATCCCCGCAAAGTACGTATCGGGGTCGGTAAATGTGAGAGTAGCGCTTGAAGGCATCCCGCCCTCCGGAGGTCAGGATCTTTAGGCGCAGATTGCCACGCAGCCTCGGCGGACGGTTGATGTGGATCAATCGTCCTTACGAGCCCGTATACTATATGCGCAGGGAACCCAGCGCGCGCCCACAAAAAAGACAACGCCGGTGCCTTGGCCTTTGGGAGGCATGAGCGCAAGTCGCGTATGCGTTTTGGGACCCCTATTGCATTTCCGTGAAAAATGCATAGGCAGCGCGGCTCCCAGACGATCTTCTTTGAAATGCGCCATCAGCCCGTTGATGCAGACCAATTCGAGCCATTAGACCGCCGCCGCTACAGACCAGGAGCCACCCATGAAAAGCGCAAAGATGTTGGTAAGCGTTCTTGCAGTCCTGGTGGCAGGAATGGCGAGCATCTCGATTGCTCGTGCCGATGAAGCGCAAGCAAAGAGCTTATTGAAAGCCATGTCCGACTATCTCGCCGCGCAAAAGGCGATATCGTTCGATTACGACTCGAACCTCGAAATCGTCAGCACACAGCAGCAAAAAATTGGACTGGCAGCTTCCGGAACTTTGACTCTTAATCGCCCGGACAAGCTTCACGCGACGCGCAACGGCGGATTTGCGAACCTCGATATGGTATTTGACGGGAAAACGCTGACGCTGCTCGGTAAGAATACAAACCTGTATGCTCAAGTCGACGCGCCCGGCACGATCGATCAATTAGTCGACATATTGCGGGACAAGTACCACAGGCCCGTCCCAGCCGCCGATTTGCTGATGTCGGATCCTTATAAAGAACTGATGCCGCTGGTTACGGATGTGAAGGACCTTGGAAGCGGTGTGATCCACGGTATCGAATGCGATCACCTCGCCTTTCGGACGAAAGAGGTAGATTGGCAGATCTGGATCGCGCAGGGAGCACGCCCCTATCCCTGCCGCTATGTCATCACGAGCAAGAAGGTTGCGGGCTGGCCGCAATACACTCTCGATATCACGGCATGGAAAGCAGGCGCCGAAGTCGCATCCGATGGTTTCAAACTGGAGGTTCCGGCGGATGCCAAGAAATTGACGGCGAACCAGGTCCCCGATCTCGATGATATCCCCAGCATTTTCAAGGCGAAAGGAGCAAAATGACCATGTTTAAGCGCATCGGCGTTCTTTTGCTGGCTGTGATCATCTGGTCCCTTTGTCTGGAACTCGGCGAACAATTCGCCATTCCGGGCTTGCCGAGCTTCGTCTCCACCGCAGAGGCCGTCGTCGGCCGCCCGTTGACGCCGATGAGTTACGCCGGGGTCGCGCGACGGACCGCGCGCCGCTGTGCAGCTTACTGCTAGCATATGTTAGCCGAGCAGGCTGTTGAATAAATCGCTTGCGGTGGGCGATGCTATCTAGCTGAAGGCTGCCGCAGAATCTGGTCGCAGCGCATCGTATCTGCCCTGTCGATTTGCAGGTTCCGGATCCATGCACAGTACTTCGTCCCGCAAACTGGAACACCTCGATCATCAATTAGGAGCAGGGGTTGGTGCGCGCGGCACGCTAGGGAAGCGGAGATGCTGGCGAGCGGGTTCGCCGAGTCGCAGCGCGCACTGAAGACCGCAGTGAGATTACAGCTCGTTCGCGCGGCCAGAGTAGCACCATCATGCTCAGAGTATACCCGACCGCCAACAGGACGTAGCCGATCCGGGTGGCGAACGACTCTGGGGTCGTCGTGGGCAACGGCGATATGCCCGATCCGAACAGAATCAGGAATGTCGTCAGCGCTCCCGCATACATCCTGGCAAGGCCGGCCGCGGCCCGCCCAGCCAGGATCAGCGCGACGAGAAAGACGGTCAGGAACAGGAAGGGCAGCGACGGGCGCAGCTCGACGAACGCAAAGGCCAGGGACGCAAGCACGCCGCTCACCAGATTGACGGCGACAAGGCTAAGGGCGGAGCGGACGCTGGTTGCGAAGTCAAACTGAAGCAGCACCGAAGCGACGGTGATCGGAAGGACGAGCGCCAAGGAGAGGGCATCGTTGGTCAGGCAGAGCGTCATCGCACCGAGCAGGATCGCCGCATTGGCGAGAGCCCGGAGGGCAGGCCTGTCGATGGCCGGAGCCGCCTGCGGCGCGTCCTCGGTCGCATCGTGGCCCGGCAAGATCGCATGGGCGAGCCACGACAACACCACGGCGCTCACGAAAGCTTGGAGCAATATTGCAATTATGCTTGTGTCTAGCGTGTCGTGCACGCGATCGAGCAGGGTCACCGTGATCGCGATCACCAGGCATAGGAAGATCACGGGGCCACGCTGTCCCCGCGCCTGTATGAAGAAGCACACGAAATAGAATAGACCGAGCAGTGCCAGCAGCTGGACCGGCTGGTCTCCAAAGATACCGTTCAGAAGAATGAAAGCCTGTCCAACGACCAGCACGAGCCCGGCAAACGCGATTGCCTTCACTAGGGGCAAGGGCCCGGCGCCAAAAATCAGGAATTGCACCGCGAGGAGCGGCCCAAAGAAGGGGATGACCTCGCCCGTCGCAAGATTAAAGGTGAGTCCGGCAGCGACTGCGAGCGCGACTCGCAGCCCGATGCGGCGCTGGCGCGACAGGATCGCCTCCGCGGCGGAAACATCAGCTGGCATAGGTCAGGATGGAGATGAGGCGAATAAATACTGCGCCGAGGGCGTTCGTGACTGGATTGTTGCCGGTATAGACGACGACATTCACCTGCGAACCGAACCGCACGCTGCCCCGCGGCGGCGTCTCGTCGACGATCAAACGCACCGGGAAACGCTGCGGGTCGCGCACCCAGCCCGTGGCGTTTTTGATCGTTGGCAGGCCGGTAGTGGGATCAACGCTGTTCTGGGAGACGCCCCAGCCTATGCTCTCGACGTGGGCTTTGAAGATTGCGCCTGGCAACGAGTCGAATACCAATTCGGCCCGATCGGACGTGGACATGTATTCGAGGCTATTCTCCTTGAACTCGGCCGAAACCCAGACCGTGCTCAAGTCGATGAAGGTAAGGGCGGCCTGCCCTGCCCCTATGAACTGGCCGCTCGCAAGTTGGAGATTGGAGACCAAGCCGTCGGCAGGGGCCTTGACCGTTGTATAAAGAAGATTGAGCCGCGCACGCTCCAACGTTGCAAGCGCCGCCTTGAGCTGGGGATTGTCAGCACCCTTAGGGCCAAGCTCTTCCCGCGCCTTGGCAAGGTCGGCCTGGCTGGAGGTCAGCACCGCCCGTGCGGCCTCCTGTGCGGCGCGGGCGGTATCGGCCCTCGCGGCGGCGTAGACGCCCCGTTTGACAAGTTCGAAAACCCGCTCCGTCTGGGCCTGAACGTTCTCGAGTTCGGCGGTCTCCTTCACGACCTTCGCCTGTGCCGAGTCCACGGCGGCTGTCGAGGCTCCCAGCGTCTGACCGATCTGCTCGACCTGGGCCTGCGCCTCAGCCACGGCAATTTCGAAGGGGCGCGGATCAATGCGGAACAGGACCTGCCCTGCGTCGACGCGCGCATTGTCGGCGACGTCGACGCCTATGACACGGCCCGCGACTTCGGGAGCCATGCGGACAACATATGCTTGTACGACCGCTTGCGATGACGAAGGCGTAAACCGCTCCATGACGATCGACAAG
This sequence comes from uncultured Alphaproteobacteria bacterium, assembly GCA_963836845.1. Classification (GTDB taxonomy): domain Bacteria; phylum Pseudomonadota; class Alphaproteobacteria; order ATCC43930; family CGMCC-115725; genus AP-15. The sequence continues at coordinate 20,193 of CAWILK010000023.1, forward strand.
GCAAACAGCAGAATGGTCACGGCGACGACGATGAGCGCCGCCCTGCGCAGCGGGTTTGCGGAGTCGGCTTCCGCGGGAGCGGGCTTCGCAGGAGCGTGTTCCTCCACCGCAATTTTATTGGTGGTTTCAGACTCAGTGCTCATCGAGGCAACACGCGTTTGGCAGCCCGAGCACCGATGTCAACTCCCTGGAGTTCGAGGCGTGCCGACAGCAAAAGTCGCATTTTACGGCGTCGGATCGGCGGTCTGCGGCCCGCTCTGAGCGCGGCGCTGTCGCATCCATTCAATGAGCAGCACATAGCCGACGGCCAGGACCACAGGCCCCACAAACAGGCCGAGAAGGCCGTCGGCAATCATGCCGCCGATGACGCCAATCAGAATTACCGGCATCGGCACTTCCATGTCCGCGGCCGAGCATCAATGGCTTTAGGATATTGTCGCTGAGCCCGGCGACGAGGGTCCAGACCAGGAAGATGATAGCCGGTTGCGTTGCTTCCGTCGCAAGAACATAGGCTATGATCGGCAGCGTCACCAGTACCGCCGGCACTTGTACGATACATAGCAAAAGCATAAGGACCGTCCACAGGCCAGCTGCCGGAAGACCAATGGCGAAGAAGCCGATTGCGAGGAGAAGCGACTGGATCACCGCTACGCCGACAACGCCTATCGCCACGCCACGGATCGTAGCGGCCGTCAGCGTAACCAGATGGGCCCCCCGCTCCTCGCTGCCGGTAAAACGTCCCAGCAGGCGCCGAGCGAAATCGGCGGCGCCCCTGCCGTAGGCGACGAGCACGGCGGCAATCGCAAAAGAGAGAACGAACGATAGTTGGCCGGCGGCCAGGCCACCGGCGGACGATACGAGCCGTGCCGCTGGTTCGCTCAACGCCTCGCCGTATTTGGCAAACGCCTCCGGCATGTTGGTGGCGACGAGCACCCAGGTCTCCGTCAGTTTTCGACCCACCAGCGGGAGCTCGGCAAGCCATGGCGGCGGCGGTGGGACAGTCAGGCTTTGATTATGCAAGCCCACGATTAGCGAATACAGGGAAGACGCAATCGACGTCACCACGGTGACCATCGCCACCAACATCACCGCGACGCCGACCAGCCCGATCAGCAGCGCCGACCAGCGATTGCCGAGCCGGACGGCCAAGCGGAGATGCAGCGGATACAGCATCACCGCTAGAATTGCAGACCAGATCAGGAGGTCGCTAAAAGGCGATATGTACCGGCTGCAGGCGTAGACCAAAAAGGCTACCAGTCCGATTTGAAGCGCAACATCCAGGATGGTCGAGCGCGAAGGCGCGTGATCAGAGTTCAGCACATTCGGGTCCATCATTTCTTGCCCCCTTGCCCCTCCTGAAAGACGGACGCCAGGATGAAGGCAGCTCGGCGCTCAACAAGGGTCATGCCGCCTGCCATACGATGCCTCATCTCGCAGAATTCTACTTGATCCAGCTTAGGCCGTCGCTGGTTTCGAATGAGGGCTCTTGCGGCAGGTCGTGTATGAGGGGACTGCGCGAGGACGAGCCGGCCGCCGAGGTTCGTCGCCCCGCGCCATATCCGAAGCGATGAGGTCGGCGTGCGAATGCGCGAGTTCGAACCATAGGAGCCCATTAATCGCTGAAATGACCCATGTGTATGACACCGGGAGAACCCGGGGACTGGCGCGTTGAGCGCATGCCGATGATGGCCGCTGTTTCATTCTGTAGCATCGCGGCCTGTAGCATCGCGGCCCGTCGCCCGGAGCGCCTCCACGCTGACCGCCGCGACGAGGCCGGTCAGCACGATACCGGCAAAGCCAATCATCACCGCGAGGAGCCGCGACACAACATGTCGCGGCGTCAGATCGCCGTAACCGATGGTGAGACCGGTTACAAAAGTGAAATAAAGAGCGTCATCGAGGCGCCACCTCTCTATGTGCCCGATCAGAAGTCCGGGCCCGACCATCGCGAAAAGAACCCCGGTTAGGATCGGCCAGACCACACGAAGCAGCCGAAAGAGCTCTACGAAGAAGATGCGCCTGAGTGGCCTTGATCGCATTAGTCTCCGACCCGCAGCCGAGCCTCTAGCTTTATTCCGCTGTCCAAAATCCGGAGCGGCCAGAAGACCATCGCCTGACCCCGCTGCCTATGCATTTTCGACAAATTTGTAGCGTCAGAACGCGTATTTTCGAAATGGCGTCTCCCGTAGACCCTGGCTATTCGCTGGTCGCATCGCTCAGTTGGTTAGCGGAGAACTCGTCAGGGTCCCGATTTCGATGCTGATTGACAACCGGCCTAGGATTCGCGAGCCGAGGGGGCCCAATGCGCCACCAATCGGAGAAGGAAAGGGGTCGCGAGCATCGAAATCGTGATTAAGATGCTCGCTAACGCAGTCAAACGAGGAGACATCAACCCGCCAGCCTGGGCCGCGCTGAACAAGACAAAGCCGAATTCTCCGCATTGCGCTAAAGCCACCGACAGTCGCGCCGCATCCGGGCGCGGCAGCCCTCCTGCAAACGCCAGCAGTAAGACGATGCCGAACTTCAGGGCGAGTATGACAAGAGTATTGAACAAAAGCGGAGCCCACGCCGAGGCGACCGTTTCCAAGTCGATCGAGAACCCGACGCTTAGAAAGAACAAGGCAAGAAGGATGCTCTTAACGGGCTCGACACTTGCCGCGATCCGATGGCCGAAGGGCGAGACAGAAAGCGTAGCCCCAAGGAGGAAGGTGCCAAGCGCCATCGACAGCCCGGCCCGCTCGGCAGCCAGCGCCGCGGCCAGAACACCCAGGAATGTGACGCAAGCAAAGGCTGCTTCGTTCTGATGCTTGACGGCAACCGCCAGAATGCGCGTCAACACAAAATGGCCTACCACGGGGATGCCGACGACGACAATGATCGCCCTTGTCAGCGCCCACAACCACGACGTGTCTGTTCCTCCGCCGGCGCCTCCCCCGCTGATCAGTGCGACGATCAGCAAAAACGGAACAACCGCGATATCCTGCGCCAGCAAGATAGCAAACGCCTTTTCGCCCCACGATGTATGCAGCTCGTTCCGCTCCTTGAGAAGCTGAACGACAACGGCAGTCGATGACAGCGTGAAGCCCAGTCCCAATACGATTGCCGTGTCCCATGTGGCGAACACTCCCCAAACGTAAATGCCGATCACGCCGACGCTAATGGCAATTTGTGGCGCACCGAACCTTATCGCGTCCCGACCGAGATTACGGAGTTGCGACGGTTGTAATTCGAGGCCGATCAGGAACAGCAGAAGAATGACGCCGAGTTCGGCGAACTCTTGCAGCGCTTGAACCGAAGCCGGGGGGAGATCGCGCATCTGCCCGACAACAAGGCCCGCGATCAGGAAGGCAACTATTGATCCTACCCCCAATCGGCCGAAGACGAGAAGGCAAAACGAGATGAGGGCCAGTAGACCGGTAGCCGAGACCAAGAATGAAAAGAGTTCAAAATGAGCCAAGGGCTACTCCTTCAGCTGTGTCACAAATCTGCAGGTTCGCCCCTATCCCGAATAGGGGGAGAATTTGAAGGAAGAGCGTCATCGATGGCGCCAGCCCTCTATGCGCCGATCAGAAGTCCGGGTCCCACCATCGCGAAAAGAACCCGGAGAGGATCGGCCAGACGACGCAAATGAGCCGAAAGAGCTCTACGAGGAAGATGCGCCTGATTTGGCTTGATCGCATAGTTTCCGACCGAAGCCGCCGCAGAACACCATCGGCTGACCGCGCCGCCTATGCATTTTCCACAAATTTACAGCGTGTGGAGGCGTATCCGCCTCAAACTGGCTTCTCACGCAGACGGAAGCATTGCTATGCATTGTTGACACTTGTTTGCCTTCCCCGGATCAGTGTCGCCCAGCGCAAATGCGACTTTGGTGCAACCCACGCAACAGCACATAGAGGGCTGAACCCAGCTCAAGGGGCGATTAGCTACTCCGTAAAATCCGTTATTTCTGCATAGCCGGCGCACAATTGGCGGTTTAGTCTCGTGTTGTGGGCAAGCCGGGCCAATTCGACCCCGCTGCGTTGCCCTCGGCGGTGCAACTTTCGAGGTACTCGGGAGCCAGTCCGATAAGGAGGGGGTGATCGTATCGAGCCGGGTTCAGATGAATGAGCGCGCGCCGATCAGGGTTGATTGGCGGCTCAACCCGACAAATCATGGCTACAAGGTCACCGACGTTATCGTCAACGGCATCAGCACGGCCACCACGCAGCACTCCGAGTTGGTCTCGGTCATCCAGCGTAACGCCGGGCAGGTGCCGACGTTGCTGGTTGCGATGCGCGAAAAAAATGCGAGCAACGGCATCCTCCGATAATCGCCGTGGTTTCTTCGACCCTATGTGAGGCTCATAGCGTGCGCAAAAGTGGACGGCAACGTGTCGGGATCATGGCGCCGAAGGGGGAGCAAACCAGATGAGACCGATTGCTGAATTCATGAAAACGACGCTGATCGGCGGAATTATCATCGTTCTGCCGGTCTATATCGCGGTGCTTTTGATCTTGAAAGCGCTCCAAGGGCTTTTGGCTGCGGTGAAGCCGATCACGGCTGCAATCCCCGCTTCCGTGGAGTTTGACGAGATCCTGGCGATCCTGGTGCTTGCCGTGATTTGTTTTAGTGCCGGTTTGATCGTCCGCACCAGGGCGGGTTTACGGGCGAAGAATGCCATTGAGCGGAGGGTACTGCAAAGGCTCCCCGGCTACACGCTGCTGCGGGGCCTCGCCGGACGCGTCACCGGTCAGGCGGACGAGCCAAGCTTTGCGCCGGCGCTCGCCGAGATCGAAGAGGCGCTGGTTCCGGCTCTGATTGTCGAGAAACTGGAGGACGGTTCCTTATACTGTGCTGGTGCCGTCCGTGCCGACGCCAATGGCCGGAGCGATCTACATCCTGCCGCCCGAGCGGGTGCATCCGGTCGACGTGCCGTTTACCGTCGCGCTCAAGGTGTTCTCGAAATGGGGCGCCGGCGCCGGTGAATTCGTCCGGGCCATGCAAGCGGCAAAGCCAACCCAGGCCGCGTCGTCGGCCGCGTGAACCTGAATCAATCGATCACGATAGGACCCCTCATCTTATACGCGCGCCGGAACGCAAGGCGTGCGCCAGACCCCGTACTCTTTAGAGAATTCATAGCCAGCGCCTTGCCACGCGGGAAGCGCGATCTCAAGTCGGAGATGCGTCTGACGCGCCCTATTGCACTTCCGTGAAAAATGCATAGGCGCGGCACCCCCAGAAGATCTTTTTGGGGATGCGTCGCCCAGGCATCAATTCAGATCAAATTTGATACGCGGGCAGAGCGTCATTCATCGCGCCCTGTTGGGTCTCGCTTCGAGACCTCGCCTGGGGTTGCAAGAGGTTGTGGAATTCATTTGAACTCGGCGACGGCACCGGGCTCTTTTGTGCGGTGCACAAGTTCGCTCGACGGTGAGCCGTCTTTGATTTATGTCAGAGTCGCACCGAAGCTAGCCCTCTCTATCGTTCCCAGGTGAAGGGCGAACGTCATCAAATCGTAAAATAAAAGCTAAATCCTATCGTTCTGTCCTGATGAGCTGCGAGGCAGAGATGCAAGGTACACCCGGATCTCAAGCGACGGAGAAGGCCGCCAATTCAATGGGACCTTGGCCGATTCCTGGAGCAAACGATCTGTTCGACTACTGGGTCGATGCGTGGCAGCGCTCAATTCTACTATTGGATGTGTTGCGGAGCGTGGCAACAACTGCATCGAGCACAATGCCCGCTCGGCGCCCAATGTGCTGAGCTTTGACGCCGAGCTGGTGCTCGACGGCCGGACATTGCCGCGGCCGGTGAACTACGGTTTGGTGCGCATCGTGCCGCCCAAAGGCAGCAAGATCGACCCGGGCAAGCGGCCATTTATCGTCTTCGACCCGCGCGCCGGGCATGGCCCGGGCATCGGCGGCATGAAGCATGACAGCGAAATCGGGGTCGCTCTCGCCGCCGGCCATCCCTGCTATTTCGTCGGCTTTTTGCCCGACCCGATGCCCGGTCAGACGATCGAGGATGTGTGTGAAGCGGAAGCCCGCTTTGTCGCGGAGGTAGCAACGCGCCATCCGAACGCCGACGGCAAGCCCTGCCTTATCGGCAACTGCCAGGCTGGCTGGCAGATCATGATGATGAGCGCCATACACCCCGAACAGGTCGGCCCGATCATGCTCGCCGGATCGCCGCTCTCATACTGGGCCGGCGTGCACGGCAAGAACCCGATGCGCTATCTGGGCGGGCTATTGGGCGGGACCTGGCTGACCTCGCTGGCGGGCGATCTTGGTAACGGCATCTTCGATGGCGCCAACCTGGTCGCCAACTTCGAATCACTGCACCCGGACAACACTTATTGGAAAAAGATCTACAACGTCTACTCAAAGATCGACACCGAGCCGCCTCGGTTTCTCGAATTCGAGAAATGGTGGGGCAGCCCGGTGTTGCTCAATGCCGAGGAAATGCAGTCGATCGCCGATCAGCTGTTTGTCGGCAACAAGCTCGCTGCGGGGGAACTGCGCAGCTCCAACGGAACCCGCATCGATCTGCGCAATATCAAATCGCCGATCATCGTGTTCTGTTCGTGGGGCGACGACATTACGCCGCCGCAGCAGGCACTCGACTGGATCCTCGACCTCTATGATCACGAGGACGAGATCGTCAAAGCCGGCCAGACCATCGTCTACTGCCTGCATCAGAGCATCGGCCATCTCGGGATCTTCGTCTCCGGTGCAGTCGCGACCAAGGAGCACGGCGAATTCGCCCAATCGATGGACATGATCGATTTGATGCCACCGGGACTCTACGAGGCGGTGATCACGGGTCTCGATGACACTGTCGAAAATCCCGAGCTGGTGCGGGGCAACTACGTGTTCAGTCTCGAGGCCCGCAAGCTCGACGACATTCGCAAACTGGGCGGCAACAGCCCCGAGGACGACGTCGCTTTCGCGACGGCCGCCCGGGTTTCCGAGATCACCCAGGGGCTCTACAGCACGTTGATGCGTCCGGCGGTGCGCTCCATGGTGACGGAGACGAGCGCCGAGCTGATGCGGCGCACTCACCCGAACCGCCTTCGCTTCGAGATGTATTCAGACCAGAACCCGTTGATGCGGCCGGTGGCGCAATGGGCCGAGACGGTGCGCGAAAATCGCCGTCCGGCAACTCCCGGCAATCCGTTCCTCGCTGTCGAGCGCATGATGTCGGACATGATCGCCGGCGGGCTCGAAATGTGGGGCAATGCCCGCGACGCAGCAACCGAGGCTTTCTTCCTTAATACTTACGGTTCTCCGGTTCTGCAGGCCATGGTCGGCCTGCGCGGCGAAGGAGCTGCGGCGAGCCGGCGGATCGGGCGTGATGTGGCGCGTGAGGCCGCGGCCAGGCAGGCGGCCGCGCATTTGGAGCAGCGCATCGATCAGGGCGGCCTATTGGAGGCGGCAGTGCGCGCGCTGATCTATGTGCGTCTTCCGGAAGGCAAAGTCGACGAGCGCGGATTTGCGGCCCTGAAGCAAATCGGCGGCGAATTGCCCCCGGCCAAGCGGGTCGGCTTTGTCCGGTTCAAGGAGATCGTCAAAGAGCAATACTTGATCCTGCTGCTCGACGCCGAGCGCGCGATCGCCGCGCTTCCCGAAATTGCTGCCGGAGGACTCTCGGCAGTGCCAGGAGGCGTTGGAATTGGTGCGTCGGGTGCTCGCGGCGCGCGGCGCGCTTCCTGAAGAAGGCCGCCGGAGGCTCGGGCGCATCGAAGCGATGTTCGCCGGTCCGCCCCCCGAGATCGGTCGCGACAAGGCGGCGTGACGGGTGGAGCATGAGCAGGTCCATGGAAACAGAGCCTACCGAACCGCGCGAGCGCTACGACCGCCTGGTGCGCGCAGCGAAGCAATTGCCGCCGGTGGCGACCGCGGTTGCGCATCCTTGCGACCGGATCTCGATCGAGGGTGTCGTCGAAGCGGCTCAGCTCGGATTGATCGCACCCATCCTGGTCGGCCCGCCGGCCCGCATCCGCGAAGCAGCGCAGCAGGCGGAAGCAGACATATCCGTGTTCCCGCTCGAGGAGTCGGCGCACAGCCATGAGTTCGGCGGCGAAGGCGGTCGAGCTCGTCCGGCAAGGGAAGGCCGAGGCCCTGATGAAGGGGAGCCTTCATACCGACGAATTGATGGGCGCCGTGGTCGCGCGCGAGACCGGCATTCGCACCGCCCGGCGGATCAGCCATTGTTTTGTGATGGATGTCCCCGGCCACAAGGACCCGCTGATCATCACTGACGCCGCGGTCAACATTGCCCCGAGCCTCGCCGACAAGATCGACATAGTGCAGAACGCGATCGATCTCGGCCATGCGCTCGGTTTTCCCGAAGTGCGGGTAGCGATCATGTCGGCGATGGAGACGGTCAATCCCGCCGTCCCGTCGACGATCGAAGCCGCTGCGCTGTGCAAGATGGCGGAGCGCGGCCAGATCACCGGCGGGATCCTCGACGGCCCGTTGGCGCTCGACAACGCGATCAACGCGGAGGCGGCGGCGATCAAGCACATCGTCTCTCCGGTGGCGGGGCGCGCCAATGTGCTGGTGGTGCCGGACCTCGAATCCGGCAACATGCTCGCCAAGAGCCTCTCCTTTCTTGCCGGTGCGGCAGCCGCGGGCGTCGTGCTCGGCGCGCGGGTCCCGATCATCCTGACCAGCCGCGCCGACAGCGTCATCACGCGGCTTGCCTCCTGCGCGGTCGCGAGCCTCGTCGCAGAGGCTCGGCGCAAAAGCGCTGCCGCGGCAATCCGCTGAAGGGGAACAGCATGCCCGAGCTGACCCGTTCCTCGATCCTCGAGGGTCAGAAGGCGCTGGTTGTCGGCGTCGCGAATGACCGGTCGATCGCCTGGGGTTGCGCGCAAGCGATGCGTCTCGCCGGTGCCGAGATCGCAATGACCTATCTCAACGACAAGGCTCGACCCCATGTCGAGCCGCTGGCCTCGGCGGTCGAGGCCTCCCTCTTGTTGCCGCTCGAAGTCCAAAATACGGCGCAAGTCAATGCGCTGTTCGAAGCGATCGGGTCGAAGTGGGGGCGGCTCGACATTCTTGTCCACTCGATCGCCTTCGCGCCGCGGGAGGCGCTGGAGGGGCGAGTGACCGACTGTCCCCGCGATGGTTTTCTGACCGCGATGGACGTTTCGTGCTGGTCGCTTCTCGACCTGACCCGCCGCGCCGAGAAATTAATGAACGGGGGCGGCACGATCTTCGCGATGAGCTATCACGGCGCCAATGATGTCATCGAGAATTATGGCATTATGGGCCCGGTGAAAGCCGCGCTCGAATCATCGGTGCGCTACCTCGCGGCCGAGCTCGGGCCGAAGGGTATTCGTGTTCATGCCATCAGCCCGGGCCCCTTGGCGACCCGTGCCGCCTCCGGCATCCCCGACTTCGATGCGCTGATGGAGCGGGTGGCGGAGCGCGCCCCGGCGCGCCGCCTGGTCACGATCGAAGAGGTCGGGGCCGCCTGCGTTTTTTTGGCGAGCCGCTACGCCGGCGCGATGACCGGCGATACGATCTACATCGACGGCGGCTACCACATCCTGGGCTGAGAGGCATTCACGATGAGCGCATCAGCCCAAGAGCCGCTGGTCGGGGTCATCAATGCCGGCTCTTCCTCGGTCAAGTTCAGTTTTTACGAGGGCGAAGAGCGTATCCTTGCCGGGCAGGTCGACGGGATCGGAGCTCATCCTTCGGCGCGCGCGACCGGACCGAAGGGGAAAGAGATCGCGCCGCCCGATCTCGGCGCAAAGCCACCGGCCGTGCCGAGCGAGGTATTGCCGGCGATCATTCCCTGGGCGCGGGAAGAACTCGGCGGGAGGCGGCTTGCCGCGCTCGGCCACCGTGTGGTCCATGGCGGGATGCGCTATTCCGAGCCGGCACGGGTAACGGCCGAATTGCTCGCCGAGCTGGAAGCGCTGGTGCCGCTGGCGCCATTGCACGAGCCCTACAATCTCGCCCCGATCAAGATGGCGATGCGGCTCAATCCGGAACTGCCGCAGGTGGCGTGCTTCGACACCGCCTTTCATCGCACCGCACCCGAGGTCGACCAGGCGTTTGCACTGCCTTATTCCTTCTATGAAGAGGGCATCAGGCGCTACGGCTTTCACGGCCTCTCTTACGAATACATCGCGTCGGTGTTGCCCGAGCGCGCGCCCGAAATCGCCGATGGCCGCGTCGTCGTGGCGCATCTCGGCAATGGCTGCTCGGCTTGCGCGATGCGGAACCGGCGATCGGTGGCGACGACGATGGGGTTCACCGCGCTCGACGGGTTGCCGATGGGCACCCGCTGCGGCGAGCTCGATGCCGGCGTCGTGTTGTATCTCATTCAGCAGAAGCGGATGTCGCCGGATGAGGTCCTCGACCTCCTTTACAAGCGTTCCGGGATGCTCGGTCTGTCGGGAATTTCGTCGGATTTTCGCGAGCTGCTGGCCAGCGACAGCCCGCGTGCGCGCTTCGCGGTCGAGGTGTTCTGCAACCGCGTCGCCCGCCATATCGCCTCGCTCGCCGCGGCGCTCGGCGGTCTCGACGGAATTGTGTTCACCGCAGGGGTCGGCGAGAATGCGGCGCCGGTGCGGGACGCGATCTGCCGAGCCTGCGCGTGGCTCGGGGTGGAGCTCGACGATGCGGCCAACCGGGAAGGCAAGGAGCGCATCAGTGCGCCGAGCAGCCGCGTCGCTGCTTACGTGCTGAAGACCGACGAGAACCTGATGATCGCTCGTCATGCTCGTGCGCTGGTGGGCAGCTAAAGATCGGGAAGGAAGCGAGAACCATGTCCGAAAATCGCGGCACTACGGCGGCGGGAGCCGGCGCCTTTTCCGCAGCGGATCTCCGGCGCCGGATGGCCGAGCGCGAGGCGGCCAAGGCTGCCGAAGAAATGCGCCATATGAAGGAACAGGAAGAAAAGCAAAAGGTGGTGATGGCGGAATTCCATAAACCACCCGAGAGGACGCCCGAGCAGCTGATGCAGGTCATCATGCAGCTGGTCGACAAGGCGGCCGAGCGCGGCCAGAGCGAAGTGCAGGTCTATCGTTTCCCCAACGACGTGTGCAGCGATCGCGGCCGGCGGATCAACAACTCGGACCCCGACTGGCCCGCGACGCTCGAAGGCCGCCCGCTGGCCGGCTATGAGTTCTGGCGCGATCATTTGAGGCCGCTGGGGTTCCACCTCAAGGCGCAAGTGCTCGAGTATCCGGGAGGGATGCCCGGCGATATCGGCTTTTTTCTTACCTGGTAGCGCGAATACCCGCTTCGGGTTCGGAGGGCTTTTTCGTTCAAGCCCGAGCCGTGCACAATCGGGCTATCGATCCAGGACTGCTCGATCTAGGCGACGATGGCGCCATCGGGGCCGGGCTGCTGTGTCCAGAGCCTGTTGACAAGGAGCGCAACCATGGGAGACGAGCCGCGGCGTCGCCTATGGTGTGGTCGGCACCGCCGCCATTCAGGCCCTCCTGCTTGCCATCGGCCTGGCGGTCGCCGGCGTCCCGGGGCCGCGACGCTCGGCTTTATCGCCTCGCTGCTCGCGATCTGCCAGATCGGCGGCCCGCTGCTAATTCTGATCTGGGGCGGGGCTGCCTGGTGGCTGTTTGGGCAAGATCATCAGGCCTGGGGCGTGTTTGTGATCGTCTGGGGCCTGTTCGTCGGCACCATCGACAATTTCATCAAACCCTGGCTGATCGGCTTTGGCGTCGAGATGCCGATGTCGCTTACGATCCTCGGCGTTTTCGGCGGCTTTCTCGCCTTTGGCTTTCTGGGTCTGTTCATCGGGCCGACCTTGATCGCCATCATGTTCACCCTGCTGCAGGCATGGGAGTAGACGCGGAGGCTGGAAGCGCGGATCGATGACGGGCGGACGATCTGGAAGCTGTCCGATATGGATCTCAAATCCTACTCGCGCTGGTACGACTACTCGCGGGCCCGCGACGAGATGTTCCAGGCCACCGACACCTCGTGGGCGCCGTGATATGTCGTCCGCTCCGACAACAAGCGGCGCGCCCGGCTCAACGTCCTCACTCATATCCTGAGCAAGATCCCCTATGAGGAGCTGCCGCCCCCCAAAGTCAAATTGCCGAAGCGGCAGGAACGCGGCGGCTACAAGGATCCCGACTACCCCTTCAGGACGATTTCTGAAGTTTTTTAGTCGGCCCAGCCGGTGAAACCCGTTGGGGTGCCCCGAAACCAGCGAACCGCCGTCCTGCACGAAAGAGGGAGGCGCCTGCGGGCTTGGCAGCAACACGTCAGGGACCCGAGCCTGACGCTGTTGCTGGTCCTCGAGCTCTGCACCGTGTTTCTCGCTGAGCCGCTGGCGGCGCGAGGATTGCCGATAGCGCGCGGCGTCGCCGACATGCTGGTTCTGGCGCTCGTGTTCATCGTCGTTGCGCTGTCCCAGAGGCACGGCGCCACGCTTTTGATTGTGTTGGGCGTAGCAGCGACTGGCGCAGGCTTTTTTCTTGGGCCGGACTGGCCCCCGCCGGTAGCGGGCGTGGTTCGGCGAGGCGGCAACATCCTCGTCTTCTCGGCGCTGACCTGGGTGGTAGCGCACATGGTCTATGCCCCGGGCCGCATCACGGCGCGCCGGCTTCAGGGCGCGGTCGTGGTGTATCTGAACATTGCTCTGATTTTCGCCTCGGCCTTCAGCCTGATCTGGGAATTGACGCCGGCCGCCTTTGCGAACCTATCGGCTTCTGCAGGCGGGCCGGCGGAGATCGACACGATGATGTATTTTAGCCTCACGACCCTGACGACGACCGGCTACGGGGACATCGTGCCGGTCGATCCGTTCGCCCGCAGCCTGGCCAATCTGGAGGCGGTGCTGGGGCAGTTCTACCTTGCGATCACCATCGCCCGCCTCGTGACCCTGGAGCTCGAGGGCCGCCGCCGCTAACCTCAACCGCATTCGTTCTGCCGCCGGGGACTCGAGAATGCCACTATCCCGCTTGCTTCTGTTGTTCGCCGCAGCTCCGACATTCATGGTCGTCGCTCTCGCGGCCTCTGCTCAGTATTACGGACCACCGCCAGGTTATGGCTATGGCTATTCGCCTCCCCCGTGCCAAGCCGTAACACCCGGCCCGTTTCAGGGCGCGGCCAGAGGCGCGGCAGGGGGAGCTTTGATTGGGGCGATTTCCGGCAATGCCGGCCGCGGCGCCGCAATCGGCGCCGGCTTCGGCGCTGTTCGCAATGCAGTGCGTCGTGGTTCGGCGCGCGGCGCGGGCGCCTGTTATTGAGGGATGACCCTCGCGGTTGCTGAAAGCGGCTGGCTCGACGCTGCGAAGTCTAATATTGAGAAGGCGACAGCCATGAAAAAGGAATTCTTTTGTATTGCTCTGACGTTTTGCCTTGCCGCCTGCGCCCAACCGCCGGCCCCGCCAGCTGCTGCAGTGGCCGCCGCTCCGCCGCCGGAGGCCCCGCCGCCTCCGCCGAGGGTAACCTCCGACGCCCAGATTGCGCCTGGGCGATGGGATGTCGAGCGGGCGCGCTGCTCCGATCTGCTCGGCGCCTCCGATGACGACCGGGCGGCGGCGGCGATGTTCTATTACGGCTACCTGGCAGCGAAGGCCGGGATCCACGTCATTGATGTCAGCCAGATCGACGACAATGTCAAAAAGGTGATGGACCGCTGCGCCGCAGCGCCCGGCACCACCGTCCCGCAGGCCTTTCGCCAAGCGCTGGCTCGCCGCCGCTGATCCTTTATGAGCCCGGGCAGATATAACCGGTGCCGGCGGGGTTCTTGAAGCAGCCAACGGATTCCGGCAGGAGCTGCTTGGGCAGCCAGAGCACGATATCCGGGAAGAAAATGCAGAAGGCGATCGTAGCGAAGAAAACCAGGTAGAGCGGCAATGAGCGCACCAGCGCCAGCGCGAACCTGACCTCTACGAACTTTGCGGCCATCAGCAGCGCGATGCCGTAGGGCGGCGTGATCAGCCCGAAGGCCAATGTCACGATGATCACGACGCCCATATGCACGGGGTTGATGTCGCCGATCTCGGTCAACCTGTTGATGATCGGCATGAAGATGATGATCGCCGGGATCGCATCGACAAAGTCGCCGATGATGACGAACGCGCCGACCAGCAGGAACATGATGATGGTCGGATCGGTGCCGGCACGGGTCGTGATCCAGTCGGAGACCAGGTCGGGCCCGCGCAGATAGGCCAGCATCCACCCGAAAGCCGAAGCGGCCGCCACGGTGATCAGCGGGATCGAATAGAGGAGACCTGCTTTGGCGAAGTCGAGCGGCAGCTCGCGGAGGTGGCGCCAATTGAGGACCGGGATCGCCACAACGAGAATGTAGACCACCGCGACGAGACCCGCCTCGGTCGGAGTGAACCAGCCCGTCAGGATGCCGCCCATGATGATGATCGGGATGACCAGCGGCACCGCTGCATTCCACGCCGCGCCCGCGAACTCGAAGAACGAGGCGCGCTGTTTCATGAATCCGACCGGGCCGAAGAAGTAGCTGTAGATCATCAGGCCGAGACCGACGAGCACGCCCGGCACCACGCCGCCGAGAAAGAGCCCGCCGATCGAGACATTGCCGGTCGCGCCGTACACCACCGCCATGATGCTCGGCGGGATCAAATTCGCCATGGTCGAGGCGGCGGCGATCAATGCCGCGGTGAAGCCGGGATCGTAGCCCTCCCGCGCCATCGACGGCGCCAAGGTGCGCGACAGCACCGCGACATCGGCCGAGGAGGAGCCGGAGATCCCCGAGAAGAACATGCTGAACAAGGTCACGACCTGCGCGAGACCGCCGCGAAGGTGGCCGATCATCGCTTGCGAGAGGGTGATCATCCGCTCCACCACATTGGCGGAGGTCATCAGCTCGCCCACCAGCAGAAAGAACGGCACCGCCAGCAATGCCTCGGCATCGACGCCGTTGAACAGCTGGCCGATCATCGAGGGCAGACTGATCGGCGTCAGCATCGTCGCTACCAGCACGCCTGCGGTCAGGCTGAACGCCACCGGCACGCCGAGATAGCCAAGCCCGAGGAAGAGCCCGGCCATCAAGATCAGGATCCAGCCGTTGGTCACGCCGCCGGCTCGTCCGATGCGAAACCGTGGCGCCAGCCATTGACCAGCTGCTCAACCATGAACAGCGTAATCAGCGCGCCGGAGAGCGGGATCGCGGCGTAGAGCGAGGCGATCGGCGTCATCGACGGCATGCGGAAGCTGCCAAAACCCTGCAGGAAATTGATGTAGCCGAAATAGACCATGCACAGCGCGACCGCGAGCACCACGAGCCGGTTGAAGGTCTCGACCGCGAGCCGTGGCGCCCCGCTCATGCTTTCGGTGATCGCGGACAGATAAAGGTGATCGTTGCGCCGCGTCGCCGCCGCCGCGCCTATGAAGATCCCATAGACGAAGAAGGTGCTGGTGACCTCCTGCAGCCACAGCCAGGGCGCGCCGAGGGTCCGCGTCAGCACGTCGAAAAACACCGAGGTGCTGAAGCCCGCGAGGCAGACCCCGCAGAGCACCATGGTGACAGCCTCGAGAAAATCGAGCGTCCGCCATTTGAGATGGCGCTGCGTCTCCAGCACGAGCCGGCTCGGTGTTTTCTTCGCCATAAGCCCCTCTACGCCCTTCAGGGGGGAGAGGGAGAGGCCCACGCCGAAAGCGTGGGAAGGTGAGGCGGGTTGCTGGCATCCCCCCCCCCCCCAAAAGCAATTCCGGGGTTTTCCTGCGGCCGCTATTGCACCTCGCGGACCAGCTTGAGGATCTCCACGGCGTGCGGTCCGAGGCCTGCCGCGGTCTTGTCCTGGATCGGCTCGGCGATTTTGACGAAGCCCGATTTGTCGACGTCCTTGACGAATTTGACGCCGGTCTTTTCGAGCTTGCCCATCGACTGGCGCTCCAGCTCGAGCGCGTGGGCCGGCTCCAGCCGATTGACCTCGTCGGCCGCGGCCTGCACCCATTTCTTCTCGTTCTCGCCGAGGCTGTTCCAGGCCTTGTCGCTGACCCAGATGCAATTGTCGTTGGCCTCGTGCTCCGACAACGACATCACCGGCGCCACCTCGTAATGCTTGTTCGAAAGATAGACATTGATGCCGTTCTCGGCGGCGTCGACGACCCCGGTCTGCAATGACGTATAGACTTCGCCAAACGGCATGTGGACGACCTGCGCGCCGTAGGCGGTAAAGAAGGTGTCCTCGGTCGGTGTCGCCTGCACGCGGATCTTGAGGTTTTTGAGGTCGCCGATGTTGTGGATCTCCTTTTTGCTGTAGAAGTCACGGAAGCCGAGGGTGAGCAAGGTCAGCACCTGCGAGCCCTGCACCGTCTCCTTGATCATCTTGCGAAAGGCGCCGACCACCTTGGGGTCGCTGATCGCCTTCTTCAGGTGATCTTCGCCGCGGAAAATGAAATGGATCGAAAACACGCCCGCCTCGGGCGAGACGGTAGCGGCATTTGCCGTGGCCGAGAGGATAAAATCGATATCGCCGGTGCGGATCTTCTGGAGCATCTGCGGCTCCTGGCCGAGCTGCCCGCCCGGGAATTGGTCGATGATCATCGCCCCGCCGCTCAGCTCCTTGAGCTTGTTTGCAAAGGTGTCGGCGGCAAAGCCGTAGGCGGTGGTGCGCGGCTGATCGTAGCCGAAGCTGAAGTGGCGCTCCGCGGCGCCGGCGGACTGCGCCGCCAGCGCCATGCCCAAGACCGCGGTCGCGGCGATCCGCATCCATTTCTCGGCCGGCATCTGCTCCTCCCTGGCGAACCGAGCCTTTCCGACCCGGAAAGCGCACCGGATTGATTTTGCTACCAAACTCTATGAGGCACGAAACCCGGTGGCAAGTTTCGTCGGGCAGCGCGGTTGAGCGCCGGTCCGCGACTACCTCGCGCGTAATGCGCGTCGGCGGCACAGGTCAGCTCGAACGACGCTTCAGCTCGACATAGCCGAACGGGTCGACGCGCGCCTCGAACAACCGGCTGACCACAGTCGAGGTTTCGTCCTCGACAATGACGGCCGGGCCGGGGATGGAGGCGCCCGGCCGCAGGTCGCAGCGCCGATGAATGGCTACTTCGACGAACTCCCCGGTTTCGAGATCGAAGACCGGGCGGCGGTCTGCGGGTTCGGGGGCATAGGGTTCTGGGGCCCTCGCAGACGGGCTGCGGGTTGGCACCGCGACCGGGGCCGAGAGCAGCAGCACCCAGCTCAGCACCTCGACCTCGACACCCGGAATGACGCGGCTGTAAAGGCGTCGGTAGGCCTCCTCGAATGCCGCATGCAGCACTCCCGCATCCGCGGCGCCATAGCGCCGGACCGGCAAGGGAACCGAGATCTCGTGCCCCTGGCCGCGGTAGCGCATAAACGCAGTGCGGGTCTCGTTGAGCGATGCGTCGCCGGCGCCGCGGCGGACGATCGGCTCGGCCTCGCCGCGCATTGCCGCGAACAGCGCATTGGCGGCGTCCGGGTCAAAGCGGCCGAGGCGCTGCAACGCCGAGCGCACGATTTCATAGGCGATCGGCGCGCGCAGAAAGCCCACTGCCGACCCGACACCGGCATTGGACGGCACCAAAACGCGGTCGAGCCCGAGCTTTTCGGCCATGCGCGCGGCGTGCAGCGGTGCCGCGCCGCCGAACGCGACGAGGGTGCGGCCGCGCGCATCCTTGCCGCTCTCGATCGCGTGGACGCGCGCGGCATTCGCCATGTTCTCGTCGACGATCTCGCTGACCCCGAGCGCCGCGAGCTCGACTGCGAGCCCCAGGGGGGTCGGCCACCCCGCGTTGTATCGCCGCCTCCGCCGCGAGGCGATCGAGCGGCATGCGCCCGCCGGAAAAGCCGGCCGGATCGATGCGGCCGAGCAGGAGGTCCGCATCGGTCACGGTCGGCGCTGTGCCGCCGCTGCCCATAGCAGGCGGGCCCCGGATCGGCGCCGGCGCTGTCCGGCCCGACCGTGATCCGGTTCAGCCGATCGACGCGCGCGATCGAGCCGCCGCCGGCGCCGATCTCGACCATCTCGATGACCGGGATGCGCAACGGCAGCCCGCTGCCCTTCTTGAAGCGATAGATCCGCGCGACCTCGAACGCGCGGCTCGTCTGCGGCTGCAAATCGTCGATCAGGCAAATCTTCGCGGTGGTGCCGCCCATGTCGTAGGACAGCACCTTGTCGAACCCGCATTGCCGGGCGATCTCGGCGGCAAAGATGGCGCCGCCCGCGGGACCCGATTCGACGAGCCTGACCGGGAAGCGGATCGCGGTCTCGACCGAGGTCAGGCCGCCGCCCGACAGCATCAGGAAGAGCGGGCAGAGAAAGCCCTCGCGGCGCAGCAGCGCGTCGAGATTAGCGAGGTAGCTGCCGATCAGCGGCTGGACGTAGGCATTGGCGCAAGCCGTCGAAAAGCGCTCGTATTCGCGCATCTCGGGCGACACGTCGCTCGACAAGGTGATCGGCACGCCAGGCAGGCGCTCGGCGATAATCTCGCCAGCCCGGCGCTCATGCGCCGGATTGGTGAAGCTGTGCAGAAAGCCGATCGCGACGGCCTCGATGCCGCCTTCTGCGAGGCGGTCGGCCAGCGCAGCAACGCCGTCCTCGTCGAGCGGCACCAGCACCCGGCCGCGCGCGTCCATCCGCTCGCGCACCGGGAAGCGCAGGCGGCGCGGCACGAGCGGCGGCGGCAGGTCGATATTGACGTCGTACTGCTCGAACCGGTTCTCGTGGCGGATCTCGATCGTATCGCGGAAGCCCTCGGTCGTCAGCAATGCGGTCTTGGCGCCTTTGCGCTCGATGATCGCGTTGGTCGCGAGAGTCGTCCCGTGAATGATGATCGACAATTCGGCGGGTGCGAGCGCCGCTTCCCGCAACACGACGCCGATCGCTTCGAGGACGGCGCGCTCCGGCGCCGCCGGGGTGGTCAGGATCTTGGCGCTGTAGCGGCGTCCGCCCGCTTCGAGCGCAACATCGGTGAACGTGCCGCCGATATCTACACCGAGCCGTGCCTCGGCCACACGCTGCGGCGCCACTCCCCCGCCTCAGATTTCGCGGCCGAGGCGGCTGTCGATCGACAGCGGGCCGCCGCCGCGGATCAGGATCGCCAGACAGATCAGCAGCAGGTATAGCGGCACTTCCATGCCTCGGGCGCTCCAGAACCAGCCGAGCGGCATATGCACATGGAAGGCGGCGACCACCATGAATCCGGCAAACAATGCCGCCACAGGCCGGGTCAGCAAGCCCACAATCAGGCAGATGCCGCCAAAGAACTCGAGGCAGCCGATGTAATAAGCCCAGAACAGCGACGGGTGCAGCCCCTGCTTGGCAAAGCCCTCGGCGGTCCTGGCGATATCCCCGCCCCAGAATCCGAGCAATTTCTGCATTCCGTGCGGCAGAAAAAAGAAGCCGGTCGCCGCACGCACCAGCGGCCAGCTATAGGCTTCGATTGCGGCGTATACGCCCCCCAAAGCGGGGACCACATAGCGCGGGCGGTTGATGCTGTCGTAAGCCATTTTCTCCCTCCCTCGGTTCGAGGCTACTTTCCCGATTGGCTTTGAATTTACCAATTTGCGGCGTGATTGGCTTAACAAATCCGCGTGAGCGGGCGCGAGCTCAGGGTGCTCGCACCTCTGCCGATGGCGGCAGCGGGCTAAAGTCGAGCGGCGCATCCTCTTCGATGTGCTCGCGGCTCGGCAATTGCGAGGCGTCCCAGCCGCCCCCCAATGCCTGGATCAGCGCGGCGCTGGCGACCAGCCGGTTCTGCCGAATGTTCAGCGCGGTTTCTTCGTTCGCTAGCGCGGTGGCCTGCGCGACGACGACGCTCGTATAGGCCACCGTTCCGGCGAGCCATTGGTTGTTGATGATGCGCTCGGCCTCGCGTGCCGATTTGACCGCGGCGGCCTCGGCCTCGGCCTGCTCGGCGAGAATCCGCAGCGCGGCCAACTGGTCTTCGACCTGCTGGAACGCGGTCAGCACGGTCTGGCGGTAATTGGCGACGGTCTGGTCGAAGACCGCCCGGGCCTCCTCGAACAACGCCCGGCGCGCGCCGGCATCGAACACGGTCTGGGCCAAGTTCGACCCGAATGCCCAGAACCGCGCCTGATCGGTGAACAGCTTGGCGATCTGCAGCGCCATGACGCCGTAATCGGCAGATAAGGTGATCGTCGGATAGAACGCCGCCTCGGCCACCCCGATCTGGGCGTTGGCGGCCGCCATCTGCCGTTCGGCGGCTGCGACGTCCGGGCGCCGCTCGAGCAAGGCGGAGGGTAGCCCAGCCGGAACGACCGGCACCTCGGTGACGACATCGCTTGGCGCGATCGACAGCTCGGCGGGCGGTTTGCCGATCAGCACCGCGATGGCGTGCTCGAGTTGCGCGCGGGTGACCCCGACCGCGATCGCCTGCGCCTCGGTGCTGCGCAGCTGGGTCTCGGCCTGCGCGACGTCCGACGCCGAGGCAATCCCGGCGTCGTATTGATTGCGGGTGATGCGCAGCGACTCGCCATAATACTTCGCTGTTGCGTCGAGCAGACGCTTCAGCTCGTCGGTAGTTCGCAATTGCAGGTAGTCACTGGCGAGAGCGCCTTGTGCCGCCAAGCGGGCGCTGGCCAGGTCGCCGGCGCTCACCTGGGCGCTCGCGACATTGCTCTCGACGGTGCGGCGAACCCGCCCCCACAGGTCCGGGGTCCAGCTCGCCGCCGTCGACGTGCTGAAGAAATTGCTGATTCTGCCCCCGCCGCCTCCGCCACCCCCGACGGGAGTGGTCCCGGCGCCAGCTGCGCCGCCACCGCGCGAGCGCTGCGCGCTGGCGTTCACCGTCGCGACCGGGAAAAATTGAGAGCGAGCCTGCGCGACAATGAATTCCGACTGGCGAAACGCCGCTTCGGCGGCCTGAAGGTTCTGGTTCGAGATATCGATCTGCTTCTCCAGCGCGTCCAGCACGGGATCGTTGTAGACCGACCACCAGGCGCCGCGGTCGATCGCATCGAGCGGCTCGCCGATTTTCCACCCCGCCGCCTCCTTGTAGGCCGCCGGGACCGGGGCGGCCGGCCGGCGATAGTCCGGCCCGACCGTGCACGCCGAAAGCAGCATCAAGCCAGCACTGACCCCGACGAACAAGCCCCTCTCCCGCAATGCGGGAGAGGGAAGACCCAACCCGCAAGGGCTGGGTGGGTGAGGGTGCCGGCCGCCGACCCTCACCCGGCTTGCTGCGCTCGCCACCCCCTCCCGGAGTGCGGGAGAGGGGCTATGTTTTTGCGTCTGGATTATTCGCCCGGCTCGGGGATGTGGCCCGGGGAAAACCGGGGATGGCGGATGCGCCAGCGGCGCTGGCCCCAGAGGCGCAAGCGGTCGAGGTAGAGATAGATCACCGGGGTCGTGTAGAGGGTCAAGAGCTGGCTGACGATCAACCCGCCAACGATCGAGATGCCGAGCGGACGGCGCAATTCCGAGCCCTCGCCGAACCCGATCGCTAGAGGCACCGCGCCCAGCATCGCCGCCATCGTGGTCATCATGATCGGGCGGAAGCGCTTGAGGCAGGCCTCGTAGATTGCCTCGCGCGAGCTCAGCCCGAGGCGGCGCTCCACGTCGAGCGCGAAATCGATCATCATGATCGCGTTCTTCTTGACGATGCCGATCAGCAGGATGACGCCGATCAATGCCATGATGCTGAATTCGGTATTGGTCGCGATCATCGCCAGCACTGCGCCGGCGCCGGCCGACGGCAAGGTCGACAGAATCGTGATCGGATGGATGTAGCTCTCGTAGAGCACGCCCAGCACGATGTAGACGGCGAGCACCGCGGCGGCGACCAGATAGGGCTCGTTGGCGAGCGACTCCTGGAACACCCGGGCGGTGCCTTGGAAGCTGCCGCGGATCGACCCTGGCACGCCGAGACGCACCATTCGGTCATTGATGGCTGCCGTCGCTTCGCTGAGCGAGACGCCGGGCGCCAGATTGAACGAGATCGTCGAGGCGACGGACAGGTTCTGGTGGTTGACCGCAAGCGGGGTGTTGCCCAGGCCGAAATGGGCAACAGCGGAAAGCGGCACCATCTTCTCTTGCGCCGTGCTGACCGCAGCGCCGGTCGAGGTGCCGCTGCGGCCGCTGGTGGCGAGCGCATTGTTCGCCGCATTGCGGGCAGAATTGCCGGCGATTTGGGCGGCGCCCGTTGCCGCGGCGCTGCTGTTGCCGGGCCTCGGCTTTGCCGCCACGGTCCCGGCCAGGGGTTGCGTCGCCTGGGTGCCGCTGACCGCGCCGCCGCTGGTGCTGACGTAGATCTGGTTCAGGATCTCCGGGCTCTGCCAGAACTCCGGGGCCACCTCCATGACGACATGGTATTGGTTGCGCGCGGCATAGATCGTCGACACCTGGCGCTGCCCGAAGGCGTCGTACAATGTGTTGTCGATCTGGCTCATCGTCAGCCCGAGCCGGGCCGCGGTGGCGCGGTCGATGACCAGGTCGGTCTCGAGCCCTTTCTGCTGCTGGTCGAGGTTGACGTCGGTGAGCTGCGGCAGCTGCTGCAGCGCAGTCTCCGACTTTGGCCGCCCATTCGTAGATCTCTTCGGTGGCGTCGGCCTGCAATGTGTACTGGTATTCGGCGTTGTTGGCCCGCCCGCCGACGCGGATGTCGGTCGCCGGCCGCAAGAACAGCCGGGCTCCGGCCACTTGATTGAGCTTTGGCCGCAGCCGCGCCATGATCTGCGGCGCCGCTATCTTGCGCTCGGAAAGCGGCTTCAAAACGATGAACACAAACCCGGAATTGGTCTGCCCGCCGCCGGTAAACCCGTTGACCGAGGCTACCGCCGGATCCTGCTGTATGATGTCGACGAACTGGGTCAGCTTCTGCTGCATCGACTGGAAGGAGATGCTCTGGTCGGCTTGAATGCCGCCGATCATCAATCCGTTGTCCTGCTGCGGAATGAAGCCTTTCGGCACGATCACGAAAAGATAGACGGCAAAGCCCAAGGTCGCCGCAAGGCTCAGCATGACGAGCGCCGGCCACTGCAACGCGCGGCGCAACGTGCGGTCGTAAAGCGCCAGCATCCCGTCGAAGACGCGCTCGCCGGCCCGGTAGAGCCGCCCATGCCCGCCTCCGCGGCGGTCGGGGAGCAGATAGGCGCACATCATCGGCGTCGTCGTCAGCGAGATGACCAGCGAGATCATGATCGCCACCGACAAGGTCATCGCGAATTCGCGGAACAGCCGCCCGATGATGCCGCCCATCAGCAAGATCGGCACGAACACCGCGATCAGCGAAACGCTCATCGACAGTACGGTAAAGCCGACCTCGCGCGCTCCTTGCAATGCGGCCTGCATCCGCGGCATCCCGGCTTCGATATGCCGCGTCACGTTTTCCAGCACGACGATCGCGTCGTCGACGACAAAGCCCGTCGAGATCGTCAGCGCCATCAGCGACAGATTGTCGAGGCTGTAGCCCAGCAGATACATCGCCCCGAAGGTGCCGATCAGCGAGACCGGCACCGCGACGCTCGGGATCAGGGTCGCGCGCAGATTGCGCAGGAACAGGAAGACGACGAGGATCACGAGGCCGATCGCGATCAGCAGGGTGCGCTCGACATCGTGCAGCGAGGTCCGGATCGTCGTCGTCCGGTCCATGGTCAGCTCGACATTGATCGCGCTCGGGATCGAGGCCTCGAGCTGCGGCAGGATCGCCTTCACCCGATCGACGGTCTCGATGATGTTGGCCCCGGGCTGCCGGTAGAGAGAGACCAGAACCGCAGGCTTGCCGTTCGAAAGCCCCTGGTTGCGCAGATTTTCGACCGAGTCGCGGATCTCTGCGACATCGGTCAGCCGCACCGGCGCCCCGTCGCGATAGGCGATCACCAGCGGCCGGTAATCCGCGGCGCGGTTGGCCTGATCGTTGGTGTAGATCTGGTATCGGCGGTCGCCGTCCTCGATCGCGCCCTTCGGGCTGTGGGCATTGGCCGACGCCAGCGCGGCGCGCACGTCTTCGAGCCCGATGCCGTATTTGAACAGCGCGAGCGGGTTGAGCTCGACCCGCACGGCCGGCAGTGAGCTGCCCCAGATCACGACCTGGCCGATGCCGTCGATCTGCGACAGCGCCTGTTGCATGACCGTCGAGGCGGCGTCGTAGATCTGGCCGCGCGTCAAGGTGTCGGAGGTCATCGCCAGTATCGCGACCGGCGCGTCGGCCGGGTTGACCTTGCGGTAGGTCGGGTTCTGGCGCAGGCTGGTCGGCAGGTCGGCGCGCGCCGCGTTGATCGCCGCCTGAACATCGCGCGCGGCGCCGTCGATGTTCCGATTGAGGCCGAACTGCAAGGTGATGCGGGTCGTGCCGACCGTGCTCTGCGAGGTCATCTCGGTGACGTCGGCGATGACTCCGAGATGGCGTTCGAGCGGCGTCGCGACGGTCGCCGCCATCGTGTCGGGGCTGGCGCCCGGCATCGTCGCAAAGACCGAAATCGTCGGGAAATCGACCTGCGGCAACGGCGCCACCGGCAGCTGCAGGTAAGCGAAGAACCCGGCCAAGGCGATGCCAATCGTCAACAGCGTGGTGGCGACCGGCCGCTTGATGAACGGGGCCGACGGGTTCACCGGCTGCCGCCTCCCGCCGCGGCAGGTTCGGCGCCGAGCCGGCGCCGCAGCGCGCCGCCGAGCCGGTCGAAGCCGAGATAGATCACCGGCGTCGTGAACAAGGTCAGCAATTGGCTGACGATCAGGCCGCCGACGATGGTCACTCCGAGCGGATGGCGCAACTCCGAGCCGGTGCCGCTGCCGAGCATCAACGGCAATGCGGCGAACAGCGCCGCCATCGTCGTCATCAGGATCGGCCGGAAACGCAACAGGCACGCCTGGTAGATCGCCTCGCGTGGCGTCTTGCCCTCGTTGCGCTCGGCGTCGAGGGCGAAATCGACCATCATGATCGCGTTCTTTTTGACGATGCCGATCAATAGGATGATCCCGATAATCGCGATGACGCTGAGGTCGCTGCCGTCGATCATCAACGCCAAAAGCGCGCCGACGCCGGCCGACGGCAAGGTGGAGAGGATCGTGATCGGGTGGATGAAGCTCTCGTACAGAACCCCCAGCACGATGTACATCGTGATGATGGCGGCGATGATCAGCATCAGCTCGTTGCCGAGCGCCGCCTGAAACGCCAGCGCCGCCCCTTGGAACACGGTGATCATGCTGGCCGGCAGACCGATCTCCTGCTCGGCCCGCTTGATCGCCTCGACTGCTTCGCCGAGCGAGGCGCCCGGCGCCAGGTTGAACGACACGGTGGTCGAGGGGAACTGGCCGAGATGGTCGATCTGCAGCGGCGCCGTCTGTTCATGAACCTGCGCGATCGCCGAAAGCGGAACCTGGCCGTTGGGTGCGGTCGAGGACGGCAGATAGATCGACCCGAGCGAGCTCAGCGATTGCTGCATTTCGGGATCGGCCTCGAGAATGACCCGGTACTGGTTCGACTGCGTGAAGATCGTCGAGACGATGCGCTGCCCGAACGAATTGTAGAGCGCATTGTCGACTGTCGCCGGGGTGATGCCGAACCGCGCGGCAGTGGGGCGGTCGATCAGGACGTAGGCGGTGAGGCCGTTTTCCGCGAAATTGCTGGACACGTCCTCGAGCTGCGGCAGCTGCTGCAGGCGTTCCAGCAATTTCGGGACCCAAACCGCAAATTCATTCGGGTTGGCGTCCTCCAGCACGAATTGGTATTGCGCGCGGCTGACGGTCGCATCGATCGTCAGATCCTGGACCGGCTGCATGTAAAGCGCGATGCCGGGAACGTCCCGCGTCTCGCGGGTCAACCTCCGGATGATGTCGCTGGCGCTCGCCCGCCGCTCGTCCCGCGGCTTCAGATTGATCAGAAACCGCCCGGTGTTGAGGGTCGGGTTGGTGCCGTCGACGCCGATGAAGGAGGACAGGCTGACGACATCGGGGTCCTTGAGGATGGCCGCGCCCAGCGCCTGCTGCCGCTGCGCCATCGCGGCGAACGAGACCGTCGGCGAGGCTTCCGAAATCCCTTGGATCAGCCCGGTGTCCTGAACCGGGAAAAACCCCTTCGGGATTACGACATAGAGAAACACCGTCAGGGCGAGGGTGCCGACCGCGACCAGCAGGGTCAGCGGCTGGTGATCGAGAACCCAGCTGAGGAGGTCGCCGTAGCGCGCGATCAGCGCATCGAACCATCGCTGGCTGCGCCGCGCCAGCGCCGAGATCTCGGCGGGGCCGCGGTGCCGCAGGATCTTGGCGCACATCATCGGCACCAGGCTGAGCGCCACGACCGCGGAAATTATGATCGTCACCGCGAGCGTGATGGCGAATTCGCGAAACAGCCGCCCAACCACGTCCGGCATGAACAAGAGCGGTATCAAAACCGCGATCAGCGAGACCGTCAGCGAGATGATCGTAAAGCCGATTTGCTCGGACCCCTTCAATGCCGCCTGCAACGGCGGTTCGCCGTCCTCGATGTAGCGCGAAATGTTCTCGATCATGACAATCGCGTCGTCGACGACGAAGCCGGTCGCGATGGTCAAGGCCATCAATGACAAATTGTTGAGGCTGAACCCGGCGAGATACATGACCGCCAAGGTGCCGACCAGCGACAGCGGCACCGACAAGCTCGGGATCAAGGTTGCCGAAGGGCTGCGCAGAAAGACGAAAATCACGATGACCACGAGGACGACCGCGAGGCAGAGCTCGAACTCGACATCAGCCACCGAGGCCCGAATCGTCGTCGTCCGGTCGGTCAGGACCTGCAGATCGATCGGCGTCGGGAGCGCCGCGCGCAGCTGCGGCAGCAGTTTCTGGATGCCGTCGACCACTTCGATCACGTTGGCTCCGGGCTGGCGCTGGATATTGAGGATGACGGCTTGTTCCGTGTTGACCCAGGCGGCGAGATGGGTGTTTTGAGCCCCCTCCTTGGATTCCGCGACGTCCGACAGCTTTACCGGCGCCCCGTTTCGGTAGGCGACGACGAGATCGTTGTAATCGGAAGCCTTCCTGATCTGGTCGTTGGCGTTGATCGTATAGGCACGGCTCGGCCCGTCGAAACTGCCCTTGGGCATGTTGACGTTGGCGGTGGCGAGCGTCGTGCGCAGGTCGTCGATATTGAGGCCGTAGGCGGCGAGCTGGCGATTGTTCGCTTGGATGCGAACCGCCGGGCGGTTCCCGCCGCTGATGCTGACCAGGCCGACCCCCGGGAGCTGTGAGATCTTCTGGGCGAGGCGGGTATCGGCGACGTCCTCGACCTGGGTCAGCGGCATGGTCTTCGATGTCAGCGCCAGTGTGAGGATCGGCGCGTCGGCCGGATTGACCTTGGCATAGATCGGCGGCGCCGGCAGGTCGGCGGGCAGCAGATTGCCGGCGGCGTTGATCGCCGCCTGGACCTGCTGCTCGGCAGCGTCGAGGTCGAGGTCGAGGCTGAACTGCAGGGTGATGACCGAGGCGCCCGGCCGAGCTCGTCGAGGACATCTGGTTGAGCCCCGGCATTTGGCCGAACTGCACCTCGAGCGGCGCCGTAATCGAAGAGACCATCACATCCGGGCTGGCACCCGGATAGAAGGTCTGCACCTGGATCGTGGGATAATCGACCTCGGGCAATGCCGACAGCGGCAGAAACCGATAGGCAAAGATGCCGACCAGCATGATCGCCGCCATCAGCAAGCGTGGTCGCGACCGGGCGCAGGATGAAGATGCGGGAAGGGCTCATCCCTGAGCGAGTCTCGGCCTGAGCGCGTCTCCGGCGTTCCACCTGCGCTGTGCGCGCACGCTGGGAGATAGTTCGGGCCGCAGCGCTACCCTCACCCGCCTCGCTGCGCTCGGCCCCCTCTCCCGCATCTGTGGTACAGCCCGGAGGGCTTGGTGGGCGAGGGCATCGGCCTTCCGACCGGTTGTCACGGCGTGCTCCGCCGCCGCCCGTTACCTTGTTGTTGCCGCTGATCTTGCTGCTGAGGCGGAGCCTCCGGCGGCTCCGGGTCTCCGCCGGAGCGAGCGGTCACCTTGGCGCCGTCGCGCAGCCGGTCGGTTCCGTCGATGACGACGTTTTCGCCGGGCTGGAGCCCGGAGAGGATCGCAACGCGTTGGCCGTCGCTCGGCCCCAGCTTCACTTTTTGCACCGCGACGGTGCGGTCCGGCTTGACGAGATAGACAAAGGTGCCGGGCGCGCCGCGCTGCACCGCCGAGCTCGGCACGATTTCGGCACCGTGCAATCGTATCGACGAGGAGCTTGATATTGACGAACTGATTGGGAAACAGGATCTCCTGCTCGTTGTCGAACGTCGCGCGCAGCTTGACGGTGCCGGTCGTCGTGTCGATCTGGTTGTCGACCGTGTCGAGCCTTGCCCTTGGCGAGCTCGGTCGCGCCGGTGCGGTCGTACGCAGTGACCGGCAGTGTCGCGCCCGCCCGAACCCGCTTCATGACCTCGGGCAATTTGTCCTCGGGCAAAGTAAAGATCACCGAAATCGGCTGCAGCTGGGTCACGACGACGATGCCGTTCGGGATCGCTGGTCTGGACGTAGTTGCCGGCATCGACCTGGCGCAGCCCGACCCGCCCGGTTACCGGCGAGACGATCCGGCAATAGGTGAGATTGAGCTTTTGCGCGTCGATCTGCGCCTGATCGGCTTGCACCGTCGCCTGGTATTGGGCGACGAGCGAGACCTGCGTGTCGCGGGTCTGCTTGGCGATCGAATTTTGCGCGACCAGGGTATTGTAGCGCTGCAAGATCCAGCTGGGCGTTCTTCAACAGCGCCTGGTCCTTGGCCAGCTGCGCCTGGGCCTGCTCGAGAGCCACCTGATAGGGGCGCGGGTCGATCTGGGCGAGAAAGTCGCCCTTGTTGACCATCTGGCCTTCCTTGAAGGCGACCTGCACCAGATAGCCGCTGATCTGCGTCTTGACCGTGACCATGGCGAGCGGCGTGACCGTGCCGAGCTGGGTCAGGGTGACCGGCATGTCGCCCTTCTCGACCGGCGCCAGCGACGACCGGCACCGGGGCGCCCGGACGGAAAGCGGCCGGCATTCTTCGGCTGCTCTTCGGGCCGCGGGAAATACCAAACCGCCGCCCAATCACCGCGATGATCAGCAAGAGCCAGAGGAACGGCCGCAGCCGCGAGCGGCGCGCCGGCTGCGGCGAGGCATCGACGGGCTGAGCCGGCGCGCGGCATGATCGACATCGTCATCGCACTCTGATGCGTTCCCGCGGTGCGCGGATTTCGGTGCGCTGGTCGTCCATTGTCGTCTACGCCTACCGCGCCCCGAAGTCAGAAATAAGGCGCAAGCTCTAGCAGTATTCGGCTGCGCGCCTGCTGCCTCGACGGCAATCCGCCAGCAGGCCGCTCAGAGTGGCCGATTATATGCGACGGACCCTGCAGACATCCCGGTCGAGGAAAGGCTCTTCCGTCTCGTCGCGCGCATCGTCTCAAATGGCGGGTCCTGCAACCGCGCGCGAGTTGTGGCGATGACGACAAATCTTCTCAGCGGCGGCCAGCTGGTCGTCGCCGCGTTGCGCGCCCATCGCGTCGATATGGCTTTCAGCGTCGCCGGCGAGAGCTATCTCGAAGTGCTCGACGCATTGTTCGACGCCCCGGAAATCCGGCTGGTAACCTGCCGCCAGGAAGGCGGCGCCGCGTTTATGGCGGAAGCCTATGGCAAGCTCACCGGAAGCCGGGGGTGCTGCTGGTGACCCGCGGGCCGGGCGCCTGCAATGCGTCGATCGGCATCCACACGGCTTTTCAGGATTCGACGCCGATGGTGGTGCTGGTCGGCCAGGTCGCGCGCCATCAGATCGACCGCGAGGCCTTTCAGGAGGTCGATTTCCGCAAGATGTTCGCGCCGCTCGCCAAATGGGTGGCGCAGATCGACATGGCCGAGCGCGTCCCCGAGCTGATCAACCAGGCGTTCCAGGTCGCGACCTCCGGGCGCCCGGGCCCGGTGGTGCTGGCGCTTGCCCGAAGACATGCTGCGCGACCGCCGCGCGGCTGCGGTCGCCGGCCCGTACCGCGCGGTGCAGCGCCCATCCCGGAGCCGCCGATCTCGACGAGATGCGCCGGCTTCTCGCCGCCGCGCAGCGGCCGATGATGCTGGTCGGCGGCAGCGGCTGGACCGATCGAGCGTGCCGCGACATCGCCCGGTTTGCCGAGGCGAACGATCTGCCCGGTCTGCTGCTCGTTTCGCCGGCAGGATATCGTCGACAACCGCTCGCCGTGCTTTGTCGGCGATCTCGGCACCGGGGCCAGCCCGGCGCTGGTGGCGCGGCTTCAAGGAAGCCGATCTGCTGCTGGCCGTCGGCGCGCGGATCGGCGAAATCACCTCGCAATCCTATTCGCTGATGGGAATTCCCGACCCCGGCAAGGTACTGATCCACGTCCACGCCGCGGCCGAGGAGCTCGGCCGGGTGTTCCGCCCGACCCTGGCGATCCAATCCGGCATGCCCGAATTCGCCGCGGCCGCGGCGGCGCTTGGACCCGGTGGCGGCGCCGCGCTGGTCGCGGCTGGCGCGACGCAGCGCGATCGGAATACGAGGCGGGGCTGTCGCCGCGGGCGGCCGGCGGCGCGCTCGATCTCGGCAAGATCATGGTCTGGCTGCGCGACCGGCTGCCCGGATGACGCGATCGTCACCAGCGATGCCGGGAATTTCAGCGGCTGGCCGAACCGGTTTCTGCAATACCGCCGGCCCGGCCGCCAGCTCGGGCCGACCAGCGGCGCGATGGGCTACGGCGTCCCCGCCGCGGTCGCCGCCAAGCTCGTCCATCCCGACCGCCTCGTCGTCGGCTTCTGCGGCGACGGCGGGTTTATGATGACCGGGCAGGAGCTCGCGACCTCGATGCTCGAAGGCGTCGGGCCGATCATTCTGGTGTTCAACAACGCGATGTACGGCACGATACGAATGCATCAGGAGCGCCGCTTCCCCGGCCGGGTCGTCGGAACGGCGTTGGCGAAACCCCGATTTTCTCGCCCTCGCCCGCGCCTACGGCGTGTTCGGCGCCTCGGTCGCGCGCACCGAGGAGTTCGCCCCGGCCTTCGAGGAGGCGGCCGCCGGCAATCGCGCCGCCATCATCGAGCTCAAGATGGATCCGGAGATGATCACGACGCGCACGACCCTATCCGAAATCCGCCGGCAAGCCGAGGCACGGGGATCAGAGGTGGCGGAGGCGTGATGGCGGTGGAAATCGCAAAGCAGCACTGGTCGGCCGAACGTTACGCCGAGACCGCGCATTTCGTCCCAGCTCTCGGCGCACCCGGTGCTCGAATTGCTTGCCCCGAGGGCAGGGGAGCGGATCCTCGATCTCGGCTGCGGCGACGGCGTGCTCACGCGAAAAGATCGCCGCCGCGGGCGCCAGCGTCGTCGCGGTCGACGCCGGCCCCGACATGATTGCCGCGGCGCGGGCGCGCGGCATCGACGCCCGGGTCATGGACGGCCAGAGGCTCAGTTTCGCCGGCGAATTCGACGCTGTGTTCTCGAATGCCGCGCTGCACTGGATGCGCGACCAGGAGGCGGTGCTCGCCGGCGTCCGCCGGGCGCTCAAGCCCGGCGGCCGGTTTGTCGCCGAGATGGGCGGCCACAACAACACCGCCGCGGTCATCGTCGCGCTGAGCGCCGTCCTCGCCCGCCGCGGGCTCGACGCGCACCGCCTCAGCCCGTGGTATTTCCCGTCCGCCGACGCCTACCGCGCAGAAGCTGGAAGCTGCCGGGTTTGTCGATCGAGGAGATCGCGATCGTCCCGCGGCCCACCACTCTGCCGACCGGGATCGAGCCGTGGCTCGACACCTTTGCCGAGGACTTTTTCCATCCGCTGCCCGAGGCCGACCGGCTGCAGGCGCGCGGCGAAGTCGCCGAGCTGCTGCGGCCTGTCCTGATGGACGAGACCGGCACCTGGATCGCCGATTACGTCCGGCTGCGGTTTCGCGCGACCCGCGCCGGATGAGAACTAGCAGGTTCTGACGGCACACTCGCCGCATCGTCACCCCCGCGCAAAAGCGGGGGTGACGGAGCCGGCGTTCGGACTTGCTGACGAATTCGCGGCGCGGCGCCTTGGCTCAGGTCATGTAGTTCGAGAAGCGGTCGGTGGTGTCGCGGGCCGCGGTAGTCGGTCTTGAAGTTGACGAGTGCCACCATGCCGTCGACCTTCTGCTGGGCACGCTCGAGGGCCGGGCCGGATGTCTTCGGGCGCTTCGACATATTCGCCGTGGCAGCCGAGGCCTTGGGCCATGATGTCGTAGCGGGTGCAGCCGAGATCGCGGCCGGGCTTGTTGCGTTCGGGATCGGCAGTCCAGCCGCCGTTCAAACTGATGATGCACAGCAACGGCAATTTTGTGGCGGACCGCGGTGTCGAGCTCCATCGCGTTCTGGCCGAACGAGCCGTCGCCGTGCAGGCAGATGACCTGCGTGCCGGGCTTGGCGGCCTTGGCGCCGACCGCAAACGGCAATCCGACGCCCATCGTGCCGAACGGCCCGGAATTGAGCCGGTGGCCGGGTGTGAAGGTCGGGATCGACTGGCGGCCGAAATTGAGGATCTCCTGGCCGTCGACCGGAGGATCGCCTCCCGCTGCATGAAGTTCTTGATCTCCTCGCACAGCCGCAACGGATGGGTGTCGCCGTCGGTCGGGTAGCGCGCGCCGAGTTGCCCATCTCCACGGGGTCGATGTCAGATATGGACGATCGCCGCGCCAGATAGGGAGGCGGCACTCATTCAGGCTCGCCGGCCGCGAGCCGCAGGCCGGAGAGGTAGAATTCGCGGTGCTCAGGGTTGTGAAAGCAGTCGGAGCCCGACACCACGAGAGGAGTGATGGAGCGCAATCGCGCCACGACCTCCCGCGCGTCGCCGAGCCGTCCCATATGCGCATAGCAGGCGGCTAGATAGCGCATAGGGTGTCGGGAAGCTCGGATCGTCCTGGACTGCTAGGAGGAGCTTCGGAAGCGCTTCTTCGAAGCGCCGGCTGAACAGGAGCGCCGCGCCAATCACGTTGAAAACTTGCCCAAACCGGCCGCGCGGGCTGAACCGCAGCGAAGCCTCGGCATACTCGATCGCCCGGTCAAACTGGCCGGCAAATAGCTTGAGAATGGCACCGATGTACCAGCCGCGCGCATAACTCGGGTTAAGCGCCAATGCGCGATCGACCAACGCCCATCATAACGCCGATGTCCTCGCCGAAATAGGCCAGCGCGAGGGCGGCATCGGCAAGGGTGCCGGGATCGTCGCCGGCGATCTGCACGGCGCGCCGAGCGAACTCGACGCTCTTGCGGCTGTCCGCCGCGGGGTCGGCGCTCGAGCCATCCGCCTCGAGCCGAAGGCAGCATACCGCTGCCCAAGCGAGCGCAGGCCCGTAGCGCGGGTCGCGCTGGATCGCCCGCTCAAGAAGACCCAGCGCCTCCGGGATTTGCTGTGCCGACGAGAAATACATCTCATAAGCGCGCAGGTAGAGGTCATAAGCAGTCGAGGTCGTCCGTCGGGCGGTCGGCCAACCGGGCGGTTTCGGCGGCCTGCAATGCCGGCTCGATGCCACCAGCGACGTTCGAGGCGACCTTGTCCTGAAGCTCGGAAACGTCTGCGAGAGAGCCTTCGAAGCGCTCGGCCCATAGATGCGTCCCGCTGAGCGCGTCGATCAGCTGCACGCTGATGCGCACCCGACCGCCGGCTTTGCGAACTGCCCCTTCGAGGACGTAACGGACGCCCAATTCACGGCCAACCTGCTTCACGTCGACCACTTGGCTCTTGTACGTGAAGCTGGAATTGCGGGCGATGACGAACAGCCAGCGGATGCGGGAGAGTACAGTGATGATCTCCTCGACCATGCCGTCAGCAAAATATTCCTGCTCCGGATCGCCGCTCATGTTCTGAAACGGCATGACCGCCAGCGACGGCTTATCAGGCAGCCGAGGCAAGCCGCTTACCGGAACTACCGCGGCATTGGCTTGCACCTCCGCCTCGACCCACGTCACCAAAATGGTAAAACGGTAGCCGCGCCCCCGAATGGTCTGGATGCAGCTTCCGTCTGTTCGCCCCGCGTCAAGGACCTGGCGAAGTGCCGCGATCTGCACATTGAGATTGCTGTCTTCGACGGCCACTCCCGGCCAAACCGCGGCTGAAATCTGGGTACCTCGTGACGAGTTCCCCTGGCCGCTCGACCAGAACGCCGAGCACGCCAAGCGCGCGCGAACCCATTACCAGTGGAGCGAAACGGCCGTGCTCATCTCTTCGGAATAGGATGCCGAGCCGCCGGTCGAACCGAAACCCCCCGAAGAGGCAGATATCCGTCGAGGAAGGTGCCTGCACGCCGCCTCCCATGTGTTGCCCATTTTACAATATTTCAGCCTATTTTCGGTTGTCTAAGCGCAACCTCATAGCGCGCTCTCCCTCAAGCGCGGTTCGATCATCGTTCGGCCCGTCGGGTCGAATGATCGGTTTCGTCGCGGGGAGCATCAATATGAAGCCTACAGCACTGTGGGTGATTGGTATTGGGATGCTCGCAAGCGTGGGACCTCTGGCAGTGGAGCAAGCGAATGCCGGAGAAAACGAAGGAAGGTGCACGCTAGCCACGCTGAGGGGGCTGTATATGTTTGCTCAAAGTGGGTACACGACCGTAAATGGCAGTCTGGTACCGGAAGGCGTCACCGGCAAGGCTGCCTTCCACGGAAACGGCACGTTCGACAGCCTGGCTACCATTAGCATAGGCGGCACTATCATGCCGGATGATGCAGCACCCGGCACTTATACGGTCAATTCGGACTGCACGGGCACCGTTACCGTTTTGATGAAGGCGCCGACACCAGACGTACACCTGGATATCTTTGTCGCGCCAGACGGCAACAAGTTTTTCACTATCCAGACCGATCCCGGCAATGTGCTTTCCGGAACGGAACGGAGAGTGGCACCCTAACCTGATAAATCCTCACGGAACAAAGGAGGAAGGGCGCCCGCCGGCGCCCTTTCCGTGACGCGGCCTCGGTAGCTCAGGTTTCGCGGCTGGAGAAGCGCACGGTCGTGGCGCGGGCGCGGTAGTCGGTCTTGACGTTGACGAAGCCGACTATGCCGTCCTCGACCTTCTGCCAGGCGCGCTGCAATGCCGGGCGGATGTCCTCGGGCTCTTCGACATATTCGGCGTAGCAGCCCAAGGCCTCGGCCATCTTGTCGTAGCGCGTGTAGCCGAGGTCGCGGCCGGGCTTGTTGCGCTCGGGGTCGGCGGTCCAGCCGCCATTGAGGCTGATCACGCAGAGCAATGGCAGTTTGTGCCGCACCGCGGTGTCGAGCTCCATCGCGTTCTGCCCGAACGAGCCGTCGCCGTGCAGGCAGATGACCTGCGCGTCGGGCTTGGCGGCCTTGGCGCCGACCGCGAAGGGCAACCCCACGCCCATCGTGCCGAAGGGGCCCGAATTGAGCCGGTGGCCGGGGACAAAGGTCGGGATCGACTGGCGGCCGAAATTGAGGATCTCCTGCCCGTCGACCGAGAGGATCGCGTCGCGCTGCATAAAGTTCTTGATCTCCTCGCACAGCCGCAACGGGTGGATGTCGCCATCGGTCGGGTAGTTGCCGCCGGCGCGCGGTGCGCTTTTCGCCTCGCCATCGGCCAGCTTCTGCCGCCAGCGCCTGGAAGCGCTCGGCGGTGTTGCCGTCGACCGCCTCGACAATTGCTGCAACACCGATTTGCAGTCGCCGACGATCGGGATGTCGATGTTGCGCGCCGACAGGCCCATCTCCTCGGGGTCGATCTCGATGCGCGCGATCTTCGCGTCGGCGCTGAACCGCGGCGGCAAGGCGTGGCCGATCACATAATTGGTGCGCGTGCCGAGAATGATGATCAGATCGGCCTCGCGGAACGCGTCGTTGCGCATCGTCAGATAGGCATAAGGATGGTCGTCGGGAACCACGCCGCGCCCCTGCGGGGTCGTGTAGAACGGGATGCCGGCCTTCTCGACAAATGCCCGCATCTCGTCCCAGGCATGCGACCACAAGACGCCGCCTCCCGAGACGATGACCGGCTGCTTCGCCTGGTTGATCGCGTCGACGAGCGCATTGATCGCCTTGGGCTCGGCATAGGGGCGCGCCCGATGATCGGCCGGCCCATATAGCTCCAGTCGACCTCCACTCGTCGACCTTCGTGTAGAGCACGTCGCCCGGGAAATCGAGATAGACCGGGCCGGGCTTGCCGTTCAGCGCCTTCTGGAACGCGAAATTCACCTGCTGCGGGATGCGCTTCAGATTGTGCACGCGGTCGGCGTATTTGACGCAGACCTCCAACGCCTTGACCTGGTCGATCTCCTGGAAGACCTGGCGGCCGGACTGGCTGATCGGGCTCGACCCGCCGACCGCGACGACCGGGCAGCAATCGATCAGCGCATTGGCGAGGCCGGTGCCGAAATTCAATGTCGCGGGGCCGCTCGCCGCCATGCAGACACCGGGGCCCTGGGTCACCCGCGAATAGGCCTGCGCCATATAGGCGGCGCCCTGCTCATGGCGCGTGTCGATCAGGCGGATGCCCTCCTTGATGCAGGACAATTCGGCATCGAGCATCGGCCCGCCCATGATAAAGAACAAATCCTTGACGCCCTGCGCTTTCAGGCACCGTGCGAGGATCTCATAGCCGCCAGCTGCGCCATTTCGGTATCTCCCGATCTTGCTCGGCGGGTTGCACCCGCCCTACGGACGCCGTAGGGCGGACGTAGTCCGCCACGGGACATTCAGATCGCGCCTTCGTTCTCAGCGCCTCGACATCGCCGGCGCTGATGCCGAGCCACTCGCCAAAGACTTCCGCGCTGATGTTGCCCGAGCAGTGGAGCCGGCGCGAGCCTTGGGCGGCCGTCCGTCGAAGCGCACCGGCCAGGACGGCATCTTGAACGGGCCCGAAGGGTGCTCCACGGTCTGCAGGATGCCGCGCTCGGCAAAGCTCGGCTCGTTCATCAATTCCATCGTGTCGAGCACCGCGCCGGCCGGGACGCCGGCGGCGCCGATGATGCGCATCGCCTCGTGCTTGTCGCGCCGCCGCGTCCAGTCGGTGACCATGTCGTTGATTTCGGCGATCCGCTCGCCGCGCGCCTTGGGGCTGTCGTAATCGGGGTTGCCGATCAAATCCTCGCGGCCGAGCACCTTGAGGAGGCGATGCCAGTGATCGACCTGACGCGCGAAGACGTAGACCCAGTCGTTGGGGCCGCCCGGCGCGCACGGGAAGATGCCGGCCGGGGCGACCGCGGTGGCGCTGCGCGAGCCGTTGCGCCTTGCCGCCTGGCCGGAGGCGGCCTGCGCCTGGAAGGCGATGCGGATGTAGTGCAGCATCGCGTCCTGCATCGCCACCTGGAGCCGCCGGCCCTGGCCGGTGGCGCGGCGCTCGTAGAGCGCGCCCAAAATGCTGATCGCCATCGTCATCCCGGTGCCGGTGTCGCCGAGCGAGGGGCCGGGCTTGATCGGCGGCCCGTCGGGCTCGCCGGTGATGCTCATCGTGCCGCCGCAGGCCTGCGCGATCATGTCGAAGGCGAGGTTCCTCTCATAGGGGCTGCCTTCGCCGAAGCCCTTGATCTGGGCGTAGATGATGCCGGGGTTGAGCGCGCGGATCGTGTCATAGCCGAGCCCCAGCCGCTCGATCGTGCCAGGCGCCATGTTCTCGATCATGACGTCGGCCTTCTTGGCCATGTCCTTGACCAAAGCCAGCCCGCGCTCGGATTTGAGATTGACGGTGACCGATTTCTTGTTCGCGTTGAACTCGAAAAAATAAAACGAGTTCGGGGCCGCCTTGCGGCCCCGGAAAGGCGGTTCGGCCCGGCTCCCCGGAGGAAGGGTTCTCGACCTTGACGACCTCGGCGCCGAGCCAGGCGAGCGCCTCTGTGCAGGAGGGCCCTGCCTCGAATTGCGTCAGGTCGAGCACCCGAACCCCGGCAAGACAATTGAGGGGCGCGCTGTTTTCCCTCATAAGGCCAACTCCGCCGAACGGGTTCGGCCGCACGATAGCGCAGGGGCATTCCGATGGCGAGCAATCACCCGAGCGTCTTTATCGACGGCGAGGCCGGCACGACGGGTCTCGGCATCCGCAGGCGCCTCGAAGTGGTGCCCGAAATAACACTGCGCAGCCTGCCCGCGGCGCAGCGCAAGGATAGGTCGGCGCGACAGGACATGATGGGAGCGTGCGACCTCGTCGTGTTGTGCCTGCCCGATGATGCCGCGCGAGAGGCAGTTGCGCTGGCCGAAGCGCTGGACGGCGATGCGCCGAAATTGCTCGACGCCAGTACCGCGCACCGGGTCGATCCCGACTGGACTTATGGCTTTCCGGAAATGGCGCCCGATCAGCCCGGAAAGATCACGACATCGCGCAAAATCAGCAATCCCGGCTGTTACCCGACCGGCGCTGTGGGCCTGTTGCGTCCGCTCGTCCAAGCGGGGCTCGTGCCGACCGACTACCCGATCACGATAAGCGCGGTCAGCGGCTATTCCGGCGGCGGCAGATCGATGATCGAAGCGCACGACCGCGCCGGCGGGCCGGCGTTTGAGCTTTATGCGCTCGGTCTCGAGCACAAGCATGTGCCGGAAATCGAACTCTTCGCCGGGCTCAGGCGCCGGCCGATCTTCCTGCCTTCGGTCGGGCATTTCCGTCAAGGCATGCTGGTTTCCGTGCCGCTCTACCTCGACGATCTGCCCGGCAGGCCCAGCGCGGCCGATTTACGAGAGGCCCTCAGCGCCTTTTACCAGGGTTCGGAGCATGTAACGGTCGCGGTCGGCAACGGCGCGGGCAAGCTCGAACCGGAAGGGCTCAATGGCACCGACCGCCTCGATCTCTATGTCTGGGCCAACGAAGCGCGCCGCCACGCCGTGCTCATCGCCCATCTCGACAATCTGGGCAAGGGAGCCTCGGGCGCGGCAGTGCAGAATTTGCGGCTAATGCTGAACCTCGAGTAGGGCGGGTGAGCTCCGGCAAAAGCCGGAGGTTACCCGCAGCGCGCCAGCCGCCCGCATCCGTGCTATCATGGCCAGCCTGGATCAGTCCACCGCACGCACTTTGACGTAGGACCCAGGGGCGTCCTCGATCGGTTTCAGCTGGCCGTCGCCGGGGCGACGCGCCGGCACCTCGCCGCCGGCATATTGCGACACCCAGCGCTCCCATGAGGGCCACCAGGAATCGGGGTGGCGACGTCGCGGCGGCGAGCCATTCCTCGGGGTCGGCGGGTTTTTCGTCGCTTCTCCCAATGGCCGTATTTGCCGCCCGGCGGATTGACGACGCCGGCGATGTGGCCCGAGGCGGACAAGCACGAATTTGACCGGCCCGGATAAAGCCGGGTCGCGGCATAGGTCGATCGCCAGGGCGCGATGTGGTCCTCGCGGGTCGACAGCAGAAAGGCCGGCGTCTTGATCTTTCGTAGGTCGATCGGCACCCCGTCGAGGGTGATGCCGCCGGGTTTCACCAGCAAATTCTCCTGATACATGTTGCGCAGATAAAAGCTGTGCATCGCCGCCGGCATGCGCGTCAAATCGGCGTTCCAGTAGAGGAGATCGAACGGGAAGGGCGATTTGCCCAAGCAGGTAATTGTTGACGACAAACGACCAGATCAGATCGTTGGCGCGCAGCATGTTGAAGGTCGTCGCCATGTCGCGGCCTTCGAGATAGCCCTTGGAATTCATCCGCTCCTCGAGAGCGGCGAGCTGCTCCTCGTCGATAAAGACGGACAGCTCGCCGGCTTCGGCGAAATCGACCATCGTCACGAAATAGGTCGCGCTTTTGATCCTCGCGTCGCGCTTGACCGCCATATAGGCGAGGGTCGATGCGAGCAGGGTCCCCCCAGGCAATAGCCGATCACATTGGCGTCGCGCTCGCCGGTCGCCTGCTGCGATCGCGTCGAGAGCGGCGAGCGGCCCCTCCAGCATGTAGTCGG
This sequence comes from uncultured Alphaproteobacteria bacterium, assembly GCA_963836845.1. Lineage (GTDB taxonomy): Bacteria > Pseudomonadota > Alphaproteobacteria > ATCC43930 > CGMCC-115725 > AP-15. The sequence continues at coordinate 59,936 of CAWILK010000023.1, forward strand.
AGAAGGTCTTGGCGGCGAGCCGTTCATCGGGGTTGACCCACGAGATCACAAATACCGTATGGCCCTGCGACACCGCCCAGCGAATGAAGGAGTTACCGGGCCGCAGATCGAGGATGTAGAATTTGTTGATCCATGGCGGGATGATCAGCAGCGGCCGGCGCTTTACTTTTTCGGTCGTCGGCTCGTACTGGATCAGCTGCATCAGATCGTTCTGGTAGACGACCTTGCCGGGGGTGACGGCGATGTTCTCGCCGATTCGGAACGCCGCCATATCGGTCATCTTGATCGCCAGGCGGCCCTTGCCGCGCTCGAGATCGTCCAGCAGGTTTTTCAATCCGTTCAGTCAGGTTTTCGCCGCGGCTTTCGATAGTCGCCCGCAATACTTCGGGATTGGTCATCAGGAAGTTCGAAGGCGCGATCGCGTCGACGAATTGACGGGTGTAGAAATCGACCTTGCGCGCAGTGCGCTCGTCGATGCCTCGACATCGCGAACCGCTCGCTTGCAGCCAGCGCGCCGTCAGCAGATAGCTCTGCTTGATGTAAGTCGAAGAGCGCATTGTCGGTCCACGCCGCGTCGCGGAACCGCCGGTCGCCCGCCGAGGGCTCGATCAACGGCTCGGCCTCTCCGCCGAGAAACCGTTGAGTGGTGCGCTGCCACAAGGTCAGATAATCATGCCACAGCGACAGCTGCGCCTGAACGAGCCGCGAGGGGTCCGCCATCATGCGCGCCGTCATTTCGAGAAAGGCGGCGCCGATTCCCAGCGGGCTGGCCATCCCGACGCCCTCTTTCGGCGTCTGCCGTTCGAGAAACTCGGTGACCAGACGCTGGCTCTCTTTCCGCGATTTCCGCGATCTGCCGCGACAACTCGGAAGTGATCGGACGAGGCGTCGCCCGCCTGGCCATTTCCTGTCGGCGCGGCCCGCCCGGTCGGCTGTTTGCGCCGTCGGCTGATCCTGATCGCGCGCGGCGGCAGAATGCGCCTTCCGGCCGGGCTTGCCCGGGTCCTGGTCGTTTTCGGCCGGGATGGGTCCTTCATCGCGGTTTCCTCATTGTGCCGCACATCGCGGTGCCTCGAGGGCGAGACGCCGACCGGACTCGACTGGAGCGGTGGGGCGGCCGTCTATTGTTGCGATCAAATGTGGTGACGAGCCATTCCGGATCTAATACATCAGAGGCGATCGATTGTGCTGCTCGCGAGCGCATCCCGAGCCCTTGCGGTCGGCACCGGGGGCTAATTCGTAGGGAATGCGGTGATGCTCTCGGCAGAATCCCCGTTTCCCATTTGCGGCGAAGCCAGGAGGACGAGCCCGGTGGGCGCGCCGCCTTGCGATTCTGGCGGTGCTGCTCGGGCTCAGCGCATGCAGTCCGGTCGACACTTGGCGTGATTTGACCGGCGCAAACCGCAACGATCCGGATCCGGAGACGACGCCGAACAGCCGAAACTTGGCTGCCGGGGAGGCGGCGGATTATCCGAATCTCGCGACGGTGCCGCCGCCGCCAACCCGGGCGATGACCGCGGCCGAGCGCGAGAAGCTGACGCAGAGCCTGATCTCCGACCGAGCGAATGCCCGATACAGCGCCGAGCAGCTTCGCGCCGGTTTCCCTGCGCTGGCGGCTGCGCCGCCCCCGCCGCCGGCGGCGCCGAGAACAACCAATCGAAGGCGATCGCCAGTTCAGCGCCCGCTGGCGGAACCGCTCGTCTGCCCGGGCCGCCTCGCGAGCTGCGATGTCTCCGCACGCTTCACCGGCAGCCGCCCCCCCGCAATGCCACTGGCCGCGTTGCCCTGCCTGCCACCGCTCCGGCCGGGCTGCGACCTCGCCGGTTGCCGCTGCGCCGTCACCGCACGTGCCGCCGCGCCGAAAAGTTGGCGCGGGCCGTCGATCGCGACGCCGCGCAAGCCGACGCGAGCGCCCGGCGGAAAAGACACTTGCCGGGCCGGGCAAGGTCTCCGCAAGCAGGGGGAGCCGCCCGAGCCCGGGCCGATGGAGTCGAGCCTCGAAATTCCGCAGGCCCGCGCGACACCGCAGCCGGAGCAGATCCAATCGGCGCCGCCGCCGCCCCAGCTGCCCCCGACTCCGAAGGTCGCGGCGCCGATTTCGTGGGCGGCTGGCTCGCGGCGGGCGGGGCTCTGGCCCCGATCTCGCCGCGCGGGGCCAACGCGTTCTGCCGCCTTCCAGCCGCCGCCGGCTCCGCCGGAGCTGCCGCCGGTGCCGACCTGCCCGCGCCGCAGCGGCGGATTCCGGCAAGGCGAGCCCCAAGCCGCCCGCTCCCGTCGGCAACCCCGGTTGCCGAGATCAAATTCGGCGCCGATGCCACCAGCCTCACCGACGGGGACAAGAAAACACTCGCAACCGTGGTGCCTTTATATCGGGAGAAACCCGGAAAGGTTCGCATCGTGGGCTATGCCAGCGCGGGAAGCGGCGCCGTCGAGAAGCTGGACAGCTACCGCACCGCTCTGGACCGCGCTCAAGCGGTTGCCGACAGCTTTAACCAAGGCGGGAATACCATCCGACAAGATCCACGGTCGAAGCGGCGCCGGCAGGGCGCGAATTCGGGCGAAAGTCGCGCCGAGGTGCTGCTCGAACGCTGACGCGCCGAGCTCCTGATCGCCGCCGCTTGCCGCAGTAGGCGGCAGAGCTGGCAGCGGTGCGGCGACTTCGGCGATCCGGCCGGAAAACTATCGAAAAATTACGCTTGCGGGCTACAAAAGACCGGCTCTGTCGTGCCGCTCGCGGCAGCTCTGCGTCTTGCACACCGCATCCGGGTCGCCGTCGTGAAATCGCCGTTGAAAATTGCCATCGCCGGTCTTGGCACCGTCGGCGCCGGGCAGTGCTGCAATTGCTGGATCGTCAAGCCGAGCCTTTGGCCGAACGCGCCGGCCGGCGGATCGTCGTGGCCGCGGTGTCCGCCCGCGACCGCCGCCGCGACCGCGGCGTCGATTTGTCCGCCGTGCGCTGGTACGAGGATGCGGCTGCAATGGCTGCCGATCCGGAGATCGACGTCGTCGTCGAGCTGATCGGCGGCTCCGACGGCATAGCCAAGCAGGTGGTCGATACTGCGCTCCGATCACGGCAAGCACGTCGTCACCGCCAACAAGGCGCTGATGGCGCATGACGGGACACGGCTCGCGGCGCGGGCCGAAACAAAAAGGCGTGATCCTGGCCTTCGAGGCCTCGGTCGCCGGCGGCATCCCGGTCATCAAGGGGCTGCGCGAGGGGCTCGCCGGCAACCGCCTGGAGACGGGTCTACGGCATCCTCAACGGCACCTCGAACTACATCCTGACGACGATGCGCGAGAGCGGGCGCGAATTTCCGAGGTGCTGGCCGAGGCGCAAAAGCTCGGCTACGCCGAGGCCGATCCGAGCTTCGATATCGACGGCGTCGACGCCGCGCACAAGCTCGCGATCCTGGCGAGCCTCGGCTTTGGCCGCCCGGTCGACCTCGCCGGCGTCTATGCCGAGGGCATCCGCCACGTCTCCCGGCTCGACATCGATTTTGCCGAGGAGCTCGGCTACCGCATCAAATTCCTTGGCGTCGCGCGGCTTACCGAGGAGGGTCTCGAGCAGCGGGTGCACCCCTGCATGGTGCCGCGGGGCGACGCCGATCGCGGCAGTCGAAGGGGTCTACAACGCGGTCGTCGCAGAAGGCGATTTTGTCGGCCGGGTCATGCTTCAAGGCCGCGGCGCCGGCGCTTTTCCGACCGCTTCGGCGGTCGCCGCCGACCTCGTCGACATCGCCGCCGGGCGCCATCCGCCGCCCTTCGGGATTCCGGTGCCGGAGCTGCGCGAAATTCCCGGCGTGCCGATAGAGCGCCATCAGAGCGCCTATTACATCGATTGATGGTGGTCGATCAGCCGGGCGTCATCGCCGATGTCGCTGCCGCTTTGCGCGACGAGCAGGTGTCGATGGAGTTGATGATCCAGCGCGGCCGCGCGCCGGGCGAAGCGGTGCCGGTGGTGATGACGACGCATGTCACGGTCGAGGCGGCAATGCGCCGGGCGCTCGAGCGCATCGAGGCGCTCGATACCGTGCTCGAACCGCCGCGCATGATCCGCATCGAAGATTTCTGACAACGAAACAGCCGGTCAACCGCGACGAGGAGGAAAGCCATGGCCGAGACGTCGAAGATGGATCGCAACCTGGCGCTGGAGGCCGTCCGGGTGACCGAGGCAGCGGCGCTCTCGGCTTCGCGGCTGATGGGGCGGGGCGACGAGAAGGCGGCCGACCAGGCCGCGGTCGATGCGATGCGCGAGGCGCTGAACAGCCTCTCGATCGCCGGCACCGTGGTCATCGGCGAGGGCGAGCGCGACGAGGCCCCGATGCTCTATATCGGCGAGAAGGTCGGCAGCGGCAACGGCCCGCCGATCGACATCGCGCTCGACCCGCTCGAAGGGAACGACGATCACCGCCAAGGGCGGCGCCAACGCGCTCGCCGTGATCGCGATGGCCGATGCCGGCGGGTTTCTGAACGCGCCCGATGTCTATATGGACAAGATCGCGGTCGGCGGCGGATTGCCCGACGACCTCGTCGATCTCGACGAGGAGCCCGCGGTCAACCTTGAAGAACCTGGCGAAGGCGAAGCAGCTCGAGGTCGCCGACCTCGTCGTCTGCATCCTCGATCGGCCCCGCCATGCCGAGCTGATCGCCAAGGTGCGCGCGGCCGGCGCCCGGATCACCTTGATCTCGGACGGCGACGTCAGCGGCGTCATCGCGACCTCCGACCCCGAGACCGGGATCGACATGTATGTCGGCTCGGGCGGCGCGCCGGAGGGCGTGCTGGCCGCGGCCGCCCTGCGCTGCGTCGGCGGCCAGATGCAGGGCCGGCTGTTGTTCCGCAACGACGACGAGCGCGGCCGCGCCAGGCGCCTCGGGGTTGCCGACCTCGACCGCAAATACAAATTGCTCGACCTCGCCTCGGGCGATGTGATGTTCGCGGCGACCGGGGTGACCAACGGCACGATGCTGCGCGGCGTGCGGCGCTTCGCCGGCGGCGCCTCGACCCATTCGGTGGTGATGCGCTCGAAATCGGGCACGGTGCGTTATGTCGAGGCGCGCCACGACTTCACCCGCAAGCAGAGCTTCGCGCCCTTCGCCCGGTAGATCGCGCCGGGGTGATTCTGCCCCGAATACTTCTCCTCGTCGTTCCCGCGCAAGCGGGAACCCAGGGATGACAGAACGTTGCGGCGCACCCCTGGACCCCCGCTTGCGCGGGGGTGACGATGAATACGTGGGGAACAGGGGTTAGGGATAGACATGCACAACGGCGCGGGGGGCGCCGATCTGTCATCAGGGGTGGTCCTCGGGGTCGAGCGGTCGGCGTGCGGCCGGCGCTGGCGGTTGCGCGACGGCGACCCGCGCGCCGGTGAGGCCATCGCCGAGCGGCTCGGACTGCCCGAGATCGTCGGGCGTCTTCTGGCGCAGCGCGGCGTGGATCTCGACCATGCGCCGGGTTTCCTCACGCCGCGGTTGCGCGATCAGCTGCCGGACCCCTCCCATCTGCTGGATATGGAGGCCGCCGTGGAGCGGCTGGTTCGCGCGGTGCGGGACGGCGAAACCATCGGGATCTTCGGCGACTACGATGTCGACGGGGCGACCTCGGCGGCGCTCCTGACCCGCTTCTTCGCCGCGACCGGGACGGCGACCCAGATCTACGTCCCCGACCGGCTGCGCGAGGGCTACGGCCCCAATACGGCGGCGCTGCTGCGCCTGCAGCAGGCGGGAGCGCGGGTCGTCGTGACGGTGGATTGCGGCACGACCGCTCATCTTCCGTTGGCCGAGGCCGCCGCGGCCGGGCTGGAGATCATCGTCATCGACCACCACGTCGCCGAGCCGCTGCTGCCGCGCGCTGCCGCGGTCGTCAACCCGAACCGGCTCGACGAGGCCAGCCCGCACGGCCCATTGGCAGCGGTCGGCGTCGCCTTTCTCGTGGCCGTCGCGGTCAACCGCGCCCTACGCCATGTCCGCTGGTACGGCGGCGGCCGACGCGAGCCCGACCTTCTCCAGTGGCTCGACCTGGTGGCGCTCGGCACGGTCTGCGACGTGGTTCCGCTCGCCGGGCTGAACCGGGCCTTGGTCGCCCAGGGGATCAAGGTCGCCCGCCGCATGGGCAATCCCGGGCTCGCTGCGCTCGCCGCGGTCGCCGGGCTCAACGAGCCGATCGACGCCTATCACCTGGGCTTTCTGCTCGGCCCGCGGGTCAATGCCGGCGGGCGGGTCGGGGCTGCGGATCTCGGCGCCCGGCTGCTCGCGACCGACGATCCGGCGCTCGCCGCCGAGCTCGCCGGGCAGGCTCGACCAATACAATCGCGAGCGCCGCGAGATCGAGGCGCGCACCTTGGACGCCGCGATCGGGACGGTCGAAGCCGCCCCGCAATCGCCGGTGCTGGTCTTTGCCGCGGCCGAGAATTGGCATCCGGGAGTGATCGGCATCGTCGCCGCGCGGCTCAAGGAGCGCTATGAGCGTCCGGCCTGCGTCGTCGCGCTCGCCCAAGGCATCGGCAAGGGCTCCGGCCGCTCGGTCGCCGGGCTGCCGCTCGGCCCGGCGGTCATCGCGGCGCGCCAGGCCGGGCTGCTGCGCGACGGCGGCGGGCATGCGATGGCGGCCGGGTTCACGGTCGCGACCGAGCGGCTCGACGCATTGCGCGACTTCCTGGTCGAGCGGCTCGGCGACGGGCTCGACCGCGAGCTGCTGGTGCCCGAATTGCGGGTCGACGGGGTATTGTCGATTGCCGCGGCGCAAGGCGCGCTGGTCGACCACCTCACGAGGCTCGCGCCCTTCGGCGCCGCCAATCCCGAACCGCGCTTTGCTTTCCCGAACGTCCGGGTGACGCATGCCGAGCCGGTCGGCGCCGCCCATCTGCGCTGCATCCTGGCGGATCCGCTCGACGCCGGCCGGCTCCGGGCGATCGCCTTCCGGGTCGCCGGAACCCCGCTCGGCCGGTTCCTCGCCGAGACCCGCGGCGCTGCGATCCACGTCGCCGGCCACCTGCGACGCGACGCCTGGCGCGGCGGCGACGCGGTCCAGCTCGCGATCGATGACGCGGCGCCCGCGATAGCGTGATACCCGCGATATCCGTTGCGCCCTACGTGAACACATGCAAGGCGGCACGCGGTTGCAGCTGGCGGAACTGATTCGCAAGACCTCTCGGGGCGACAGGGCGGCCTTCGCGATGCTCTATGCGCTCACCGCAGCGCAACTTTTTGGGGTCGCGCAGCGAATAACCCGCCAGAGAGAGGACGCAGAGGAGGTATTGCAGGAGAGCTTTGTCGCCGTGTGGCAGCGGTCGGGCGATTACGATCCGGCCATGGGCTCGGCGATCGGCTGGCTGACTGCGATCGTGCGGCATCGCGCAATCGATTACGGTCGCCGCCGAGCAAGCCGTCCCGAGGGCCGCCTTGGCCCCGAGGAGCTGCTTCTGGAGCTCATGGCGAGCGACCGCAGCGATCGCGATGCCGAGCTGAGGAGCCTGCAACGCTGCCTGGCGGAGCTCGGCGAGCAGCCGCGCAAAGCCGTCTTGCTCGCTTATTGCTATGGGCTCACGCGCGAGGAGATCGCGGCCAGCCTCACGGTTCCGCTCGGAACAGCCAAGAGCTGGATCCGGCGCAGCCTTGAGGCTTTGAGGCGGTGTCTCGACCAATGAAATACGACGATCCCGAGCTGCGCGAACGGCTGGCCGCCGAATATGCCCTCGGGACGATGCCGAGCCGGTCGCGGCGGCGGTTCGAACGGTTGATGGCGGACGATCCCGCCTTGGCGAGAATTGCCGCAGCCTGGGCCGACCGCTTGACGCCTCTCGACCGAGGATTTGCCGCCGAGGAGCCGCCGGCGAATGTCTGGCGTGCGATCGAGGCAAGGATTTCTGGCGCAGCCGCCGCACCGGCACCGGCACCGGCGCAGAGCTGGTGGAGCTCGCTCGTCTTCTGGCGGGGCGCGGCACTCGCCGCCTGCGCGACGGCGGCCGCCTTAATCATTTATGTAGCGGCATTCCCCCTCCGCACCCAGCCGCCGATCCCAATGGTAATCGCCGTGCTCGCCGACCAAAGCGGCGACCCGAGCTGGATCGCGACGACCGGGCCACGGAGGGACGAGGTGTCTGTTCGGGCGGTCCGGGAGCATGCCGGGGACGGCCGCCACTCCCTGGAGCTGTGGGCGATAACCGGCGGAACGCCGCGGCCGCTTGGCCTTTTGCCGCCATCATCCGCCGTCGCCGCAATCATCGATGCAGCCCGGCTGCCGCCGCCGGGCGATCTTCTCGCGGTCAGCATCGAGCCGCCCGGCGGGTCTCCGACAGGGCTGCCGACTGGACCGGTCGTCTCCAAGGGCAAGGTCCTGCCGCTTCCGTAATCGGGCTGCCGGCAGACATCCCGACAAAATTGCTCTGCCGCTGCATCCGAACGCGCCTCGGCTGCGTAGCTGCAGAAGGACGCGTCGGCCGCGGGTCTGCCGTCGCGCGGCGGTCTTAGAAGGAACATCGCAATGAAAATCAAACCGATCGGTGCAGCAGCCGTAATCGCCCTAATGCTGGGCGCCGGCGCCGTAGCGGCGACGAACCCGACGGTCGGCGGCGCGCCGATGTACGACACACAAAACATCATCGAAAATGCGGTGAACTCGAAGGACCACACGACGTTGGTGGCCGCGGTCAAGGCTGCGGGTCTGGTTCAGACGCTCGAAGGCCCCGGCCCCTTTACGGTGTTCGCGCCGACCAACGAAGCCTTTGCGGCGCTGCCGGCAGGCGCGGTTGAAGGCTTGCTGAAACCGGAGAACAAGGCACAGCTCACCAAGGTCCTGACCTATCACGTGGTCCCCGGCCGGTACACTGCGACATCGCTGGATCAAGCGGTCAAGACGGCACCGGGTGGCCGAGTTCGCTCAAAACGGCAGAGGGCGAGCTGCTGATCGTGGCCGAAAGCGCCAATGCCCTGACGATCACCGACCAAAAGGGCGGCACCGCCCGGGTCACGATCCCCGATGTCTATCAGAAGAACGGGGTCATCATGGTGATCGACAAGGTGCTGATGCCTTAGCCAGCCGAGGAGGCGAAAGAGCCCCAAGCTTCGCTGCGTGACCCATGGGAAACGTGACTTACGCGAAAAGGGTGCCAATCACCATTAGGTGATCAACCAGATGCCTTGGAGCTGTTGAACCGAACGTTTGTTGGCCACCCGGCCACCGCACACAGGAGACGAAAATGAGCATCGGAAGGGGACGCAAGGGCTCGTGCGATACCAGGGGGACCGCCGCTCGGCTGCTGATCGCATCAGGGGTCGCAGCGGCGCTAGCCGCGCCCGCCTATGCCTCGAGCCACCGCGAGGCGCCGGAGATCACCAAGACGCCAAAAATTGACGGCACCGATCTGTACATGTTCCGCAGCTACGAGGAGGGGCGGCAGAACTTTGTCACGATCATTGCCGATTACCAGCCCCTCGAAGATCCTTTTGGCGGCCCAAATTATTATATGTTCGATGAGAAGGCCATTTATGAAATCCATATCGATAATACTGGTAATGGACGGGATGACATCACCTTTCAGTTCCGCTTCGACAATGAACGAAAGAACTTCGCGCTTCCGGTCGGTGGTGTGCTTGTCCCGATCCCGTTGATCGACAAAGGGCAGATCGGCCCGGGCGACACGACGAACCTCAACGTCATCGAAAGCTATTCGCTTTCGGTCGTCCGCGGCCAGGGTCGGGCCGAGAGGGCTACCGACGCGGCGACCGGCGCCGACCGCTTTATCAAGCCCGTGGACAATATCGGGGAAAAGACGATCCCGCATTACGCCGCCTATGCCAACCAGTTCATCTACAACATCCGCATTCCGGGATGCGGCACGCCCGGGCGGGTCTTTGTCGGGCAGCGCAAGGAGCCATTCGTCATCGCCGTCGGCGAGACGTTCGACCTGATCAACTTCAAGAACCCGGTTGGCGAACAATTCGCCAATTCCGAGCGCGACGATCTCGCCAGCAAGAACATCAGCTCGTTGATCCTTGAAGTGCCCATCAATTGCCTGACCGCCGGCGAGCCGGTGATCGGCGCCTGGACAACCGCCAGCACGCGCCGGGGTGATGATGACGAATCCGGCAATGATCGGGATCGGGGTGACAACCGCGATTTTCATGCCTTTGCCCAGAAGTCTCGGCTCGGCAACCCGCTGGTCAACGAACTGGTCATCGGGCTCAGGGACAAGGACCGGTTCAACGCGAGCGAACCCCGGAACGACGCGCAGTTCCTGACCTATGTCACCAACCCGACCGTCCCCGCGCTCGTCCAGCTGATTTTCGGAACGCCCGCGCCGACCCTGTTTCCCCGCGCAGATCTGGTGGCAACCTTCCTGACCGGGATCGCCGGGGTCAACCAACCGGCGCATGTGAGACCGGCGGAATTGATGCGTCTCAACACCACCACCCCGGCGACCCCGGCGGCGATGCAAAACCGTCTCGGCGTGATCGGCGGCGATCCGGCCGGCTATCCCAACGGCCGTCGGCCGGGAGACGATGTCGTCGACATCACGCTCCGGGTCGCGATGGGCAAGCTGATCGCCCTTGGATTGTTCGGCAATCCCTCGCAGGCGCCGTCCGGCAATCTCGAATTCACCGATGGAGCACTGGTCAACGCCGGCTTTTTTGACGGCAGCTTCCCCTATCTGAAGCCGCCGCTTCCCGGCTCCCCCGGACAATCGCAGCCGAGCGTGCCGTTGCCGCCGAACCCGATCCTGCCGGGCTTTGAGCCGGTCGCAGGGCCCTGAGCAACCTTGCCGGCAATTGCCGGTGATCGCCCGGCTCCTGTTTGTTGCGGCGGCACTGGCGGCGCAGGCTCCGGCTTGCGCCGCCGCACCCTATCGACCGACGGAGGATGCGCAGGTGCTGGAGCGCCTGCCGAGCGCCGGGAGCAAGGCGGTGCGCGATTTGCGTCAGCTTCAGGCCGAGCTCGGGCGATCGCCGCAGGATCTGAGGCTGGCGCTGCGGGTTGCCATGCGCAACATCGAGATCGCCCGAAACGAGGGCGACCCGCGATACAATGGCTACGCCGAGGCGGCGCTCAGTCCCTGGCTGAAACTCGCCGATCCACCGAGCGAAGTCATCCTACTGCGCGCGACTCTGCGCCAGGCGAGACACGATTTTTCGGCGGCGCTGGCCGATCTGTCGCGCGTCTTGTCCGAGGAGCCGGGGAACGCACAAGCCAGGCTCACCCGAGCCGTCATTCTGCAGGTCCAGGGCGATTACCGAAAGGCTCTCAGCGATTGCCTGACACTGGCTCGGTTCGCCGAGACGTTGGTGGCGGCGACCTGTATCGACGGCGCCTCCAGTCTGAGTGGAAGAGCGGCGGCCAGCTACGACGATTTGCGGGAGGTTCTCGACCGCGCCCCGCCCGCAGAGAGCGGTGAAGTCCGGCTCTGGGCATTGACCGTGCTGGCCGAGGCTGCGACGCGGCTCGGCGACTTTGCCGCCGCCGAGCGGCATTTCAAGAGCGCCTTGGCGCTCGGCATGCGCGACGTCTATCTGCTCGGCGCCTATGCCGATTTCCTGCTCGACCAAGACCGCCCGCAAGAGGTTCGCTCGCTGCTCGCACAGGAATCCCGCATCGACCCGCTGCTGTTGCGCCTGGCGCTCGCCGAGCAAAGCCTCGGCGCATCCGAGACGGCGGGCCATGCCGCCGACCTCGCCCAGCGTTTCGCCGAAGCGCGGCGGCGCGGCGACAGCGTGCATCAGCGCGAGGAAGCGCGGTTCACGCTCTATCTGCTGAAGCAGCCGCGGGACGCGCTGCGGCTTGCGGAAGCCAACTGGGCGGTGCAGCGAGAGCCGTGGGACACCCGTTTGCTGCTCGAAGCGGCTTTGGCCGCCGGTCAGCCAGCGGCGGCCCGGCCTGCACTCGACTGGCTTGCTGCCTCGCATCTGGAGGATCGGCGGCTCGCCGAACTGGCGGCGCAATTCCCGCAGGCGACGCAATGAGAGGGCTGATCGCCGCCCTGATCATCGCAGCCGGCGCGGCAGCCGCCTCATTGCCGGTCTCGGCGCATAAAGCGAGCGACAGTTATCTCAGTCTCGATATCGAGAACGGACGTATTGCCGGGCAGTGGGACATTGCGCTGCGCGACCTCGATTACGCGATCGGCATCGACAGCGACCATGACGGTGCGATTACCTGGGGTGAACTGCGTGCCCACCATCGGGCGATCGCGGACTACGCGCTGTCGCATCTGCAAATCGAGGCGGACGGCGGCGCCTGCCCGATCCGGGCGGCCGATCATCTCGTCGACGAGCATAGCGACGGCGCCTATGAGGTATTGCGGTTCTTCGCCGACTGCCCCGCCGCTGCGGCAAGCTTGCGCGTCGGCTACACGCTCCTCTTCGACCTCGACCCGCAGCATCGCGGCTTGCTTCGGCTGACCGATCAAGGGCGCACCCATACCGCAGTGTTCGGCCCCGGCCGCGAGACCTGGCGTCTCGACGGATCATCGGTCGCGCTCGGGCGTCAGTTTCTCGATTTCTTTCGGACCGGGGTCTGGCACATCTGGACCGGCTTCGATCACATCCTCTTTCTGTGCGCGCTGCTGCTGCCTGCCGTCCTCGAACACCGCGGCGGGCGCTGGCAGGCGGTTGCGACCTTCCGCCAAGCCTTCTTCGAGGTCTTCAAGATCGTCACGGCGTTCACGATCGCCCATTCGATCACATTGAGCCTTGCGGTACTGGGATTTATCGCGCTGCCCTCGCGCCTGATAGAGTCGACGATCGCCGCCTCGGTCATCCTCGCCGCGCTGAACAACCTTTACCCGCTGATCGAGAAGCGGCTGTGGGTGGTCGCCTTTGTCTTCGGCCTGGTGCACGGGCTCGGCTTTGCCAATGTGCTGACTGATCTCGCGCTGCCCAAGCCGTCATTGGCGGTATCGCTGGTCAGCTTCAATCTTGGGGTCGAAGCGGGGCAATTGGCGATCGTCGCGCTGTTCCTGCCGCTCGCCTATGTGGCGCGCCGCTCCTGGCTCTATCCGCGGCTCGTCCTCGGTGCCGGCTCGGCGTGCATCGCCGCGGTCGCATCGGTCTGGCTGGTCGAGCGCAGCCTCGACATCGGCCTGCTCTGACGGTTGCGCCCGGCCAGCACCGCGCCCCGCCTATGGCTGCATAGCGCTCGCGCCGCGCCATAACCCCTTTCCCGGCCCCGCCATAAATGCGTAATCTCCGGGCGGAGATTTCTTCGGCCCCCGGACCTTGACGGCATCTTGTGCTTCGGTCAGCGTCCGCCCGATCCACCAGGAGGAAAAGCATGAGCGAAGTCGACGGCGCCACCTTGATGGCAAGAAGCCTGAAACAGCAGGGTATCGACCATTTGTTCGGCGTCGTCGGGTTTCCCGTCGGGCCGATCGCCGCGGCCGCGCAGAAGGAAGGTGTGGCCTATATCGGCATGCGCAACGAGCAGGCCGCGTCCTACGCCGCGCAGGCCTACGGCTATCTGAAGGGCCGCCCCGGCGCCTGCATCGTCGTGACCGGCCCCGGTGTCGTGCACGGCCTCGCGGGCCTTGCCAATGCGCAGCAGAATTGCTGGCCGATGATCCTGATCGGCGGCGCCTCGGAGACCTATCGCGGCGGCATGGGCGCCTTCCAGGAAGAGCGCCAGGTGCTGATCGCCTCGCCGTTCTGCAAATTCGCGCACGCGCATCGAGAGCGTCGCGCGCATCCCCTATTATGTCGAGATGGCGACGCGGAACGCGATCTATGGCCGCCCCGGCGCCTCCTATCTCGACTTTCCCGATGACATGATCACCGGCAAGGTCGACGAAGACAAAGTCATCCAGGTCCAGCGGACGCCGGACCCGCCGCGCATGATTGCGCCGCAGGAGAACATCGAAGAGGCGCTGAACCTGCTCGAAAAGGCCGAACGGCCATTGGTCCTGGTCGGCAAGGGCATGGCCTGGTCGCGCGCCGAGGACGAAGTGCGCAGCTTTATCGAGAAGACGCAATTGCCGTTCCTGCGCTCGCCGATGGGCAAGGGGGTGATGCCGGACGATCATCCATTGTCGGTCGCGGCGGCGCGCACCCTGGCATTGCAGAATGCCGATGTCGTCTTCCTGATGGGTGCCAGGTTCAACTGGATCTTCCATTTCGGCCAGGCGCCGCGCTATGCCCAGGACATGAAGGTCATCCAGCTCGACATCGCGCCCGAGGAGATCGGCCACAACAAGGAAACCGCGGTGCCCTTGGTCGGCGACGGCAAGGCGATCATGGCGCAGCTCAATCGGCGCTCGCCGGCCGCCAGTGGTTCCATCCGAAGGACACGCCGTGGCGCCAGATGATCACCAAGAAGGCGACCGAGAACGCGGCGATGATCGCGCCGCAGATCCAGGATGACGAGGCGCCGGCCAACTACTTCCGCGCGCTGAAGGACGTCGCCGCGTGGATGCCGAAGAACTGCGATCCTGAGCGCCGAGGGTGCGGGCACGATGGATATCGGCCTCACCCAGTTGAATGTTGCCAATGCCCGTTCCTGCCTCAACGCCGGCACCTACGGCACGATGGGAGTGGGCCTGGGCCAGGCCATCGCCGCCGCCGTTGCGGAACCGAGCCGGCCGGTCATCCACCTCTCCGGCAACTCGGCGATCGGCTTCTCCGGCATGGAGATGGAAACGCTCGTCCGCTACAACTTCCCGGTCAAGATCGTCGTGTTGAACAATGGCGGCATCGGCCCCGGCATGCCCGAGATCCCGGAAAACCCGATGTTCAACATGAAGCCCAATGCGCTGATCTACGGCGCCCGCTACGACCGGATGATGGAAGCCTTCGGCGGCAAGGGCTTCTTTGTCGAGGACCCGAAGGACCTGAAGGGCGCCCTCGCCGAGGCGATGAACCACCGCGGCCCCGCCCTCGTCAACGTCGTGATCTCGCAGGGCGCGGCTCGCAAGCCGCAAGCGTTCCGCTGGCACAGCTGACCTGTAGCGGCCGCGCCGTCACAGGCCGGCCCCTCTCCCCGGAATTTTTCCTGGACGACGTGACGGCCGCGGCCTGTAAGGATGCGCGCCCCGGTTGATGCCATGCTCTGGGCTGGGATGCGCTAATTGCCGGGAGCAGAACACTGGCACGGTTCGAGGAAGATTCCCTGGCCGTTAGTTGGTTCAATGGCGATGGCTGGACGACGACCGGGTGCCGACAGAACATCCGTGGTCTAGCAAAGAACCTGGATCTGACGAAAAGGCGAGAAATGTACGCGAGACGAGTTCTGGGACATGGCTGACGGTGCTCTTCGGTGCGCTCTCCCTATAATATGTCTGTTAACACGGCAACTGATGGGCCTTACCGTCCGGGAACCGAGCAAACTCCTCCAGCACATTTTAAAATCGGCAGGAACGCCGAAAGCCCGGCAGTGTGGGATGCGAACCTTAAAGGAGCGACTGCGGCACTGAGGCTGGGTCACAAGCGTAGGGCGGCTATAACTCGGTCGATAATGCCGACAGAAATTGGTGGGTCGCGCCAGTGCCGGACCGGGCTACGATGGGCTGTGGATTCGCCGACTGGGTGGCTGCTAGCCGCCGACCAGCGTAGGTCTGAGAATTCGCGACAGACCGGTCCGCCGAGCTGCGGGGGATTCCGGTGGGAAGTGAGAGCGGACGCGCTCCCATCCCGGCGATTGGCCCGCGCTCGGTGCGGTTGCCCGCGATACGGGACGCGGCATTACGGTGACAGTTTACTTGATGATCCCTCGGGGCCTTCCCACTCAACATCCTCGATCCAGACGCCGTGCCCTTGGCGCAGGCTATTGCGCGCCTGTTCGATGCGGCGCAGAAAGCGCGGGTCGTTTTCGAGCTGATAGTCGAGCCAGTCATCCTCGGACGCGAAACCCATCAGCACTCCGGCAGGCTTGCCGTTGCGGGTGATGACGATATCCTCGCCTTCGGCTTCGCGCAGAAACCGCAAGAGATCGTTCTTAATTTCGGATAGCAAAACCTGCTTCACGCTGGATCTCCGAATTGACTTAGCCATGTCTCCGCCTCCGATTTGGTCATGATTGCCAATATTTCGACTGTCGAGTTGAAAATATCGTAGAACACCCGGACTTCGCCGACCCGCAGCCGGTACTGCGGCCGACGTAAACCACGTAAGCGTTTGATCCGAAAGGGCTCGTCTTCCCCGGCTCATGCCGTAGATGGTTTCGAGCGCCGTCCCCACGGCCGCTCGGATATCGCCTTCAGGCTGCGCAGATCTTCCATCCTCTGGTGCCAGGACAATCGCGTACGCGATTCTTGCCAGGACAGTGGATAAATCGTGCGCGGCTCGTGCTCGTCGGCAAGGGGATGGCCTGGGCCAACGCCGAAAGCGAGGTGCGCTCCTTTATCGAGAAGACGCAAGTGCCGTTCCTGCGCTCGCCGATGGGCAAGGGGGTGATGCCCGACGACCATCCGCTGTCGGTGGCGGCGGCCCGCACCTTGGCATTGCAGAACGCCGACGTCGTCTTCCTGATGGGCGCCCGCTTCAACTGGATCTTCCATTTCGGGCAGCCGCCGCGCTATGCGCCGGACGTCAAGGTCATCCAGCTCGACATCGCCCCCGAGGAGATCGGCCACAACAAGGCGACCGACGTGGCCTTGGTCGGCGACGGCAAGGCGATCATGGCGCAGAATGAACGCCGCACTCGCCGGCAGCCAGTGGTTCCATCCGAAGGAATCGCCATGGCGCCAGATGATCAGCAAGAAGTCGGCCGAAAACGCGGCGCAGATCCGGCCGCAGGTCGACGACGACAGCGCCCCGGCGACCTACTACCGCGCCTTCAAGGACATCGCCGCCTGGATGCCGAAGAACTCGATCCTGTCGGCCGAGGGCGCCGGCACGATGGATATCGGCCTGACGATGCTGCCGGTGTTCAGTGCCAAGGCCTGCCTCAACGCCGGCACCTACGGCACGATGGGCCTCGGCCTCGGCCAGGCGATCGCCGCCGCCATCGTGCACCCGGACCGTCCGGTCATCCACCTGTCGGGCAACTCGGCGATCGGCTTCTCCGGCATGGAGATGGAGACGCTGGCGCGCTACAACTTGCCGGTCAAGATCGTCGTCTTGAACAATGGCGGCATCGGTCCCGGCATGCCCGAGATCCCGGAAAACCCGATGTTCAACATGAAGCCCAACGCGCTGATCTACGGCGCGCGCTACGACCGCGTCATGGAAGCCTTTGGCGGCAAGGGCTTCTTTGTCGAGGACCCGAAGGACATCCGCGGCGCCCTCGACGAAGCGATGAACCACCGCGGCCCGGCGCTGGTCAACATCGTGATCAGCCAAGGCTCGGCTAGGAAACCGCAGCAGTTCCGCTGGCATTCGTAATCCGTCGCAACCCGGTGGCCGGGCTCGTCCCGGCCGCCCGCGAAAAGAGGGCCGCTCGGCAACGAGCGGCCTTTTTTCCGAGGTCGCGCTCAAGGGGACCCGCTTCATTCGCCCGGAATTGCCGAACCGGCTCTACCTTCTCACCGAGCGCTGTCGCTCAAGCGGCCCTGTTCGCCCTGTTTTATCAGGTCGAGATGAGGCATTTCCAACTCCTTGAAAAGGAAGTTGCCGCGCTCGGCGGGGCGTCCAATGCCGTGACACTATAATGCCATTATGGCAATTCTGCAGTTGCATGGGATAGGTTGAACGCCAGCGAAACCCATTTTCCACGGCTCGGCACATTCCCACCCGCGGGGCTTGCGATGGCTTTCGCCCGCTTTCGCCGGGGTCGGCCCATCCCTACGGCACCCCCTCAACCCTGGCACTTACGGGACCTCTGTAGCAACCCACAGGGATGTGGGTATGCAAGGTGACTGCCTGGTTAGGTTTGCTGATAAAGCCTAAAAAGGCGTTTGATCGTTTGATCTGAAAAGATCTTCCGAAAAAATCACTTTGCAGACGTCAGCAAGCGTGGTCTCGTTTAGACAAGCAAGAAAGGTGATTCCCTTGAGCTCGTCTATCCGCACACAGATCGGGATGCTCGTCATCGCCACGAGCATCGTACAACTCGCCAGCGGCTTCTTCGGCACCTTCGTCTCATTGCGAGTGGCAATCGAGAGCTTCGACGTCCCCGGCCTGGTGCTCAGCGCCTATTTCGCCGGCTTCACCCTGGGTGCGTTTCGTTGCAGCAGAATCATCGAACGGATCGGTCACATTCGCGCTTACGCCGCATTTGCCGGCTTGGTCGCCGCCGCCGTTGCCATGATGCCGCTGCTGATCGGATCACTCGCCTGGGTGATCCTGCGCGCCATCGTTGGCTTCGGTTGTGCCGGGATTTTCGTCACAACAGAGAGCTGGCTGACCGCAAAGGCCCTGCCATCCGAGCGCGGACGAGTCTTCTCGATCTATATGGTCGGCACGTTCCTGGCTCTTGCGCTGGGCCAGCTTTTGATAGCCCGAGCGGATATCAAGGCGGCGGCACCGTTCAATGTGATCGTCGCACTGTTCGCTGTGGCACTGATCATGGTTACCACGGCCCGGCCGAGCCGCCCCGAGTGAGCGCCGCGGCCGTACTGCCCTATGGTGTGCTCGCGCGAGCCGCGCCTATCGCTGTGACGGGCTGCGCCTTGAGCGGGCTCGTCGGTGGTGCCTTCTACGCGCTCGTTCCGGCGTGGATGCAGGATCAGGGCACCGCACGAGCGACCATCGCACTGTTTATGCTCGTGGCTGTGCTTGGCGGATTTGCTTTCCAAATACCGGTCGGTCGCCTCTCCGACCGGTTCGACCGTCGCATCGTGCTGGCATTCCTCAGTCTCGGCTTTGCGGGCACTGCCTTTATTATGGTGCTCCTGCCACGCTCCCTGCCGACGATCCTGCCAGCCGCCGTCTTGCTCGGCGGATTCATGTCAACACTCTACCCCGTCTGCGTCGCCCACGCCCACGATCGCATGCCGGCCGATCGGGTCGTGGCGGTAAGCGGACGGCTCATCTTGGTGAGCGGATTCGGCTCGGTGCTGGGCCCGCTGATCGGTGCAAGTCTAATGGCGCGCTTTGAAATTGACGGCGTGTTCTACTTTATGGCCGCCGCGGTACTCCTGCTGGCGCTCGTGGCCGGCTTCGGAAGTTTGATGACGCAACCTCCAATGCACCTAGAAGCACCTTTCGAGATCCTAACACCTCAGGCTGGGCCGCTCGCGCATGATCCGCTCGACCCCTTGGACGGGCCTCCGCAGCTCAATGATCCAGGATAAGTTGGGTTTCCGTCTTCGATTCGAGCAAACCATCTTGAATCATGCGAACCAACAGTTTCTTTGCGATCTGCTCTAGGGCAACGGTTTGCTTTGGGCTCAAAAACACGGCTCGCCGTGGTGACTTCGCCGGACGACTCCCAGACGATATGGCCGGTCTGCGAGTCCCAGAGCTGCAGCCACAGCCGCAGCGTCGTCACCCTGTTCCTGAGCAACTTTATACCAGCCGCCTCAAACTTATCGAGTATCTCTTCGTCGAACTGTGCAAGCCCTGGCAGCAGCACGTATCGCGAGCCAAGTCCCGATCCAATCCGTCGCAGCCGCTGCCGGTCCAACATCCCATTCCGCGCGAAGCCTGCGCGCAAATCGGCATACTCTGTTGCCAATCCCTTATCCGTAAGCCGGTTTAGGGTCTCAGCCGTGGGAATTTCGCGGATCGGTGGGGTTACTTCGGCAAGCGCACCGCTGAGCGCATGGGACAGGGTGGGGCTGAAGCCTTGGAGATTGCCCGGTGCCACAAATGCCAGCACCACCACCGGCATACGGGCCAGATCGCTCGTATCGAATGACGTAGGCTTTGGTGTCGAGGTGGCATACGTATCCGAAAGATACGGGGGATCGCAGCCTGCGAGCAGCACTACCACTGTGGCTAACAACGCTCCGCCAATACGGCCTATCACAGAACTTCCGTTTCCCGCACGCTTATCAAGACGCGAGCGCTGACATCGTGGTCAGCCATCTTCTCCTCCACCTTGTGGGGACGCCATGGTCATGCCGCCCCCCGGCTGATCTTGTCCGTAACCGGTGGTGTGGCCAAAAGCGAAGCCGAGGTTCGATCCTGGACGCTGCTCCGCGGAGCGATCAAGCCCGGCGCTGTGGCAAATAACGTTCCTGCGTTCGCCGATGGGCAAGAGCCTGCCCCGGATTTGATCCCGGGGCGTGATGCCGGACGACCATCCGCTGTCGATCGCGGCGGCGCGCACCTTGGCATTGCAGAACGCCGACGTTGTGTTCCTGATGGGCGCCCGGTTCAACTGGCTCTTCCATCCGGCTTCGGCCGGGACAGGCCTTGGCCCGCCGCGCTATGCCCCGGACATGAAGGTCATCCAGCTCGACATCGCGCCCGAGGAGATCGGCCACAACAAGACGACCGAGGTTGGGATTAGTCGGCCACGGGGATTACGGTGACAGTTTACCCGAATTGTCGCGACCGGATTTTCGCAGGGCGGCCCGGCTGGCAGACCAACACGCGCTACGGGTTGCGCGCCGGATATTCTGCATCGGCTATCTGCGCGCATCGTGGTGCTAACCCTCTGCACACTGCCGCGGCTCAGCGATGCCGCTTCGGTGCTGGGTATTGCGATGATGTCGCTTTGATCTCGGTGATGTGGTGGCCGGAAGAGCCAAACTTTGGCGGAATTCGCTTTCGCTCTTCCGCCCTACACGGTCACTCCGCTGCGGCTGGTGTCTGTCGGCGCAGGCGGTCGACCTTTGCGAAAGCGGCGGGGCCCGGCCAGTCTTCGAGGAGCCAGGCGGGCAGCGGCTCGGCGGGGCGGGAGAGCGGCAGGCGCTCGTCCTCGTCGCCGCGGCCGTTCGGGAACAAGGTCAACGCGTCCCGCATCTCGTAATAGATTTCGAGACCGTTGCCGTCCGGATCGGTGAAATAGATGCTGCGCTGGCAGACATGATCGAGGGCGCGCTCGATCTCGACGCCCTTTGCCAAGAGGTGGGCATAGGCGTCGCGCAACGCGGCGTAGCTGTCGACCTTGAAGGCGATGTGCACGAGCCCGAGCTGGCCGCGCTCGGGTCGGACGGCGTCGGCGGGCGCGGGGTGCTGGGTGATGTCTAGGGTGTGGAAGCCGTCGCCCAAGGTCATGAACACGCCGCCATGCTCCGGGTCCTGCTCGGCGACTTGAAAGCCGAGCACGTCGCGGTAGAACCGCTTTGACGCCTCCTCGTCCGCCACCCGCAACAGCACATGGCCGATGCCTGCCAGCTTGATCATGTGAACTCTCCCGCCTTGCGCGCAGCCTGGCGATCGTAGCACGCACGGGGCGGAACAGCCCAGCACATTCCGCCGCTGCCGTCGCGCGGGGACTCCCTTAATTTGGCCTGGTACGGATGACCGATGCTCACCGTCAACATACACGAAGCCAAGACTCACCTGTGCCGTTTGCTTGACCGCAGCCAAAGGAGAGCCGTTCATTATCGGATTACGCTGACAGTTTACTCGATGCCTGCGGTTCCGGCGTTCTCACTCGGCATCTTCGATCCGGACGCCGCGCGCCGCCCGTAAGCTATTGCGCGCTCGCTCAATGCGACTAAGGCCGGCCCTGGCGGGCCGTCCCGGGGACGCCGACCGCGGTGCCGTCGACCCATTTCGGCGTGAGGCCCAGATAATGCGCGACCGTGACCGCCGTCTCGCCGGCGGTCAACCCACTTTAAAGGCTTCGTTTTGGGTTGTAGGGGCTTGCCGGGTTGACGTCGAGATCGACGATTTCGACACAGTCTTGCGGCTGGTTGTGGCTGTCGCCGGCATGCCACGGTCCATCGCGGAGACGAATATTTCGTACTTTCGAAAGCCAGAGACACCGCCACTGACCTCCCGGCGGCAAGCCCTTCTCGCTTTGGCCGCCAAATTGGTAGGTCAGCGCTTTCTCTTGCCCTTGCGAGTGGCCAAGAATGACGGGGCAGAGCTCGCGGGGACGCCCATTGTACGTGCAGCGGATTTGTTTGCGGGTGGTCATTGCTTGTTCGAACAGCTTGTAAGCCGAGCTTGGCGCCGGGGTTTTCATCATTGTCACTGACGAGCGGTCATCCGCGTGAGCGTTCATGTAAGCTCGTAGTATGGCATTTATTCGCGTTTGATAGCCGCGTTCGCCACGGAACCAATCAAGCAGGTCGGCGTCCAACCGCATCGTTACAGTTTCCTTCCGCCGCGGCATGACGACACGCGCCTCCCTCCAGAAGGCCTCATCGGTCGGCTGCGCATCCGGGTCGTCGATGATCGCGGCGCGAATTTCGTCGTCGGTTATCGAGCGAAGACGCCGCCAGTCGGTCTTGGGCTTAGTCTTCGAGATGGTTCCAGAAGTATCGTCGCTCATGAGGTTCCGACCTCCAGAGCCGATATGATGTGGCGCTCGTCGCGGTCACGATCGGTATAGATCACCGTGATCTCGATGCCGTGTGACGAGGCCAATTGCATAGATGCGCATTTCGCCATAGTCGTAACGATCGTCGGTCCGCTCGACGTTGGTCCGTCGAAAATCCTCGCCCCGTCCCGAAAGGCGATCCCATGCCGGCGGACATTTGCGCAAGGTCAGGTGGGGTCGGCAGGGCAGCGGCAAGCGAGGCGGGGTCCGCATCATCTACTTCTACCATGATCCGGCAATGCCGCTTTACCTGCTGATGATCTACGCGAAGGCGCGGCGCGATGACCTCTCGCCTCTCGCCTGATGCACGGCGAACGGTACAGGCGCTTGTAGCGCGGCTGAAAGAGGCGTACGGGCGTTGACGAGGACAGCATGAACAAATTCAGCAAGGAACTGATCGACAGCCTGACCGAGGCCTGCGAACACGCCGAGGGCAAGCCCGGTGGGGTCCGGGTTCATGTCGTCGAAGTGCCCGATGTGCGCGCCATCCGCCGACAATTGCGAATGTCCCAACAGGAATTCGCCCGCGTCTACCGCATCCCGCTGGCGACGCTGAAGAATTGGGAACAGGGGCGCCGCCAGCCGGACGCGCCAGCAGCCGCCTATCTCCAAGTCATCGCCAGGCACCCGCGCGAGGCGGGGGAAGCGCTGGCGTCTTGAAGGTGGCGCGCGGGTTCTTGGCCGCCCATTCGCGCTGCACGACCGAGACCATCGCCAATTGCTCGTGCGTCATGCCGTAAGTCTTCATGTAGCGCAGCACCGGGATCGTGAACACCAGTCCGGATTCAGTAGATCGGTGCTGCGCGCCGCTCTGCCGGGCTCGCTTCGAGGAGCCCGGCAAGGGCACTCGTTATCGTGAAGCCGTCGCGGCTGGCTGCATCACGCTTTTCACCACGTATTCACCGATCTGATACCCCATACCCGTCCCGACGCGGGTTGAGAAGCGGTAATGGAAGCCGGCCCAGATGCGAGCATTTGCAACCTCTTCCGCAAAAGCCGTCATGTTGGTCCAGCGGTGGGTCACGCCAGGCGCCGTCGCGCTGGTAACCGCGATCTCGGGAATGTCTACGGTTCCGAATTCCGTCTTGATAATACCCGCGACGGTGCCGCTCAGGATGCAATGCGCGCACGGGTATTCCGGGTGCATCGGCGTGTTGTCGATCGGCTGCCAAGTCGCCTCACGGTCAGTGGCCGGGTTGTTATCGATATCGCCGTTGCGAATTGCCGTGATTGGCCGCCAGAAGTTGTAATGGTATTTGGCGTCGAACACAGCGATGAGCGCGTCGTTGAGCCCGAGCGCCGCGAGCGCCATGAACCGCGCGCTGTCGCCGACACTCATCTGCTTTGCGGTCACGAGCTGGCGTAGGAACGGATGGTAGGCTGGTGGACCGGCCATGAGCCAGAACCGGGCGGTCTCGGTCTGCTGGGCGGTCCGTTTCGCACCGAACTTTCCACCGTAATCTTTGAGCTCATTGAAGTCTGCCGCCCACTCTGTGCTCTCCAACGAAATCGGCGGGTTTGGCCGAAATTGGGATGCACTGGCTATGGCGAACGGCTTCACATTTGGCCACATCGAGGCCGCCGTGATCGCCGTCGGCACATAGACGCCAGGCGTGGTCCTCGGCCGATAGGCATCGGGTGCATCATGGCCGTCGTTCGCCCGGGCCTCCAAGAACTCGTGCCGCGACCGCCTCGCCGAGCTTGACGCCATCCGATTTCGCCGCGCCATCGGGAATCGCCGCGAGGTAGGCGGCGAGGGCTCCCTTCATTTCATCCGCTGTCTTTTGATCAGTGGCCGCCAGTACCGCAGCGGCCGCCGCCGCCGCGGCTGCTTCCTTCGACGTGGCGGGGTCGGCAGGCAGCTGCACCAGGTACGGCCGGTAGCGCCGCTCGATCGAATTGACCGCGTCGAACATTGCGGCGTGGACCATCCCCATCACACGCTGAGCCTGGTAGACCACCGGTGTCACGCCGGCGGGCCCTGCTGGCGGCATAACGACAGCTACCGCCTTCTCGTCCCAATCGGTGATGACGTTGGCGCACGCCGGCACAGCGCCGCCGATTGCAACCCAGGCTCCGATTATGACGGCCGAAATCGATCGGCTCATTGTGTGGACCATGAATGCGCGCATATTTGCCTCCCTGAACAGCGTCGAAACCTCTGGCAGGGCAAGTGTTTCTATCAGCGTGACGCCGGATCGGATTCGGCGTTATCATCCGGTGGAACGTGAACTGAGTGCCAGAGCTCTTGTGTCACGATGCCGTAATACCGTCGCGGGTGGAGTGCGAGTGTGAACTACCCCACACTCTGCGAAGAAGAATCAGTCCCCGCCGAGGAAAAGCCCGTTGGGCGCGCGTAGTGGGAGGCGTCCGCTTAGGGCGGCTCGTTCGACATGATGATCGTGCCGGAGGCGGCGAACATGCCGCCGACGCCGTGGCAGACCGAGATCCTGGCGCCCTCGATCTGGGCGGGGGCGGTGCCGCGCATCTGGCGCACGCTCTCCTGCAAGGCGTACATGCCGTACATGCCGGAATGCATGTAGGAGAGGCCGCCGCCATTGGTGTTGAGCGGCAGCTTGCCGCCGGGGGCGGTGTTGCGCTCGGCGATGAAGGCGCCAGCCTCGCCGCGCGGCACGAAGCCGAGATCCTCGAGGCCGTAGATCGGCAGATGGGCGAAGGCGTCGTAGATCATCAGATGGTCGACGTCATCGTGGGTGATGCCGGCCTCGGCGAAGGCCTTGGGGCCAGCGACGCGGAAGGCGCGCGAGGAGGTGAAGTCTTCCATCTGGCTGACCATCGGCGTCTCGACACTCTCGCCGGTGCCGAGGAGGTAGACCGGCCCCTGTTCGCTGCCAGGGGCAAGCTTTGCGGGAAGTCGCTGGCGCGCTCGGCCGAACCAGGATCAGGGCGCCACCGCCATCGGTCACCAGGCAGCACTGCAATAAGCGGAACGGGTAGGCGATCATCCGCGAATTCAGCACGTCCTCGACGGTGATCGGCGTCTTGAAGGTGGCGCGCGGGTTCTTCGCCGCCCATTCGCGCTGCACGACCGAGACCATCGCCAGTTGCTCGTGGGTCAGGCCATAGGTCTTCATGTAGCGCAGCACCGAGATCGTGAACAAAGTCGGCGGGCCCATCGGCCCATAGGGCTGCTCGAACTGGCCGGCGAGGCTCGTCGGTGCGACGACATTGCGGGTGCGCCCGACGCCCGAGCGGCCGCTCTCGCCATGCGTGATCAGCACGGTCTCGCAGAGGCCCGCGGCGATCGCCGTGGCGGCGTGGCGGACATGGATCATGAACGAGCAGCCGCCGACCGCGGTGCCGTCGACCCATTGGGCGTGAGGCCCAAATAATGAGCGACCGTCACCGGCGTCTCGCCGGCGGTCGCAATGCCGTCGATGTCGGCGGGCTTGAGCCCGGCATCGGCCATAGCATTGAGCGCCGCGTCGGCATGCAATTGGATGTGCGACATGTCGGGGATGACGCCGGTCTTGACTATTTCGGTTAGGCGACACTATGGTTAAATCGCGTGATCGGTAATTTGGGAGGACGAGAATGGCCGCCATCCCTCCACAGCCACAGGTAACGGCCCAGCCCACACCGAAGGTTTTGGGTGCTACCGGTGGTTCAGCGGTCGGTACGGCCATCGCAACCCTGATAACTTGGGCGCTTAACAATTATCACGTTTTATCTTCGCAGGCACTCCCGTCTGAGGTACTAACCTCCGTAACCGTAATAGTAACAGCCATTGTTACTTTTCTTGCAGGTTATTACGTGCGCCCTAGTCCAACACAAACTGTCATCCAACAAGGAGGCAAAAACTTTACTGCAATGTAGCTATTTTGCGGCAGTATGTGCAGGATTGTAACTCCGAGCGTGAGTGATGTTCCTGTTTCAAATATACACTTTAATCAAAATTCGAGAGTCAATGCATGAGCATTCCTAATTGGGGCTGGGCTCTTGGATTCGGGATAATCGGCTTCGGGATCGCTTACATTATCGATATGCGCTTCTGGGGCGGCAACCCGTACGTCGATCTAGGTATCGGGGCGATCGTTGGTGGTCTTGCCTGGCTCGTAAAGACCTGGAGAGGCTAGGAGAGACATGTGAAGCCTCTACGCGTGCTGCTTTGCGTTCTGCTTGGTCTCGTGCTAACCGGGTGCCCGTCAGTGCCGGCTCCGCCACCTCTAGCGCCGCCAGCACCCCCGCCGCCACTGCCAGCAACGCGTCTACTCCGACAAGCGCTGGGCCCGAAATCAGGAGCCACCGGTGGACGCCCAACTATATTTGTACCTATTAATCAACTCGCACCAGGCGGATGCGAAGAAGGTAACCGGAGCGTTCGATGCATATCTGTGTGAGGTCTCGCAGCGTCCAAAGGGGCCGCTGAGAAACGGTATCGGTTTCTATACTGTGCCCGTACTGACGGATGCAGAAGCATCCCGGGGTTATGAGCCCGGAGACGCTAAACTCCTCAGCGAGGAGTATGACTACCGGCGCGCTCATCAGATGCTGCTCGAACTAGTTAAGAATGGCACTATGCGATCAGGGGATTTGATCACCACCGGGATCTATTTCGCTGCGCTCGACCGACCGATCCCACAGCAGGCATTAAATTACGCGATTTTCGAGATTTCGCGACTGCGTACCGATCGGGACGTGCGGAATTGGTTAGTTGCAGAACAACAGAGCATTGAGCTCGGACAACAGCAGACCTCTCGCACGACGACGTATGTACCGCCGTCACCGGCGATGATTCTAGAAGGGCTGGGTGAAACGGTGGCGCAGTTTATGCGGATCTCTGGTATCGCGCACGCGGAGACCGTCGCTTGCAAGTAGGACCTTACCGCCCTACGCCGGCGTGAATTCTAGCTGGCACCGAATTAATATCGCGGAGAATCTGGGACGGTCGCGGGCGCGGTAATGCCGCTACCTTGCATCCGCCTTGCCCCGATCCTCCGGTGGCAGTGGGATCCTTTGTCCAGCGCTCTTCCTCTAAATCAGATCGAGTCACTTCGGGCGGCCTTCATCACGGCGGCTCGTTCGACATGATGATCGTGCCGGAGGCGGCGAACATGCCGCCGACGCCGTGGCAGACCGAGA
The DNA here is from genome assembly GCA_963836845.1 of uncultured Alphaproteobacteria bacterium. Taxonomy (GTDB): domain Bacteria; phylum Pseudomonadota; class Alphaproteobacteria; order ATCC43930; family CGMCC-115725; genus AP-15. The sequence goes on from CAWILK010000023.1 coordinate 87,339, forward strand.
TCTTGGCGCCGGGGATTTGGGCGGGGGCGGTGCCGCGCATCTGGCGCACGCTCTCCTGCAAGGCGTACATGCCGTACATGCCGGAATGCATGTAGGAGAGGCCGCCGCCATTGGTGTTGAGCGGCAGCTTCGCCGCCGGGGGCGGTGTTGCGCTCGGCGATGAAGGCGCCGGCCTCGCCGCGCGGCACAAAGCCGAGGTCCTCGAGGCCGTAGATCGGCAGGTGCGCGAAGGCGTCGTAGATCATCAGATGGTCGACGTCGTTGTGCGTGATGCCGGCCTCGGCGAAGGCCTTGGGGCCGGCGACGCGGAAGGCGCGCGAGGAGGTGAAGTCCTCCATCTGGCTGACCATCGGGGTCTCGACACTCTCGCCGGTGCCGAGCAGGTAGACCGGCTTTTGCGGGAAGTCGCGGGCGCGCTCGGCCGCGACCAGGATCAAGGCGCCGCCGCCATCGGTCACCAGGCAGCACTGCAACAGGCGGAACGGGTAGGCGATCATCCGCGAGTTCAGCACATCCTCGACGGTGATCGGCGCCTTGAAGGTGGCGCGCGGGTTCTTGCGCCGCCCATTCGCGCTGCACGACCGAGACCATCGCCAATTGCTCGTGCGTGAGGCCATAGGTCTTCATGTAGCGCAATACCGGGATCGTGAACAAAGTCGGCGGCCCCATCGGCCCATAGGGCTGCTCGAACTGGCCGGCGAGGCTGGTCGGCGCGACGACATTGCGGGTGCGCCCGACGCCGGAGCGGCCGCTCTCGCCATGGGTGATCAGCACCGTCTCGCAGAGGCCCGAGGCGATCGCCGCGGCGGCGTGGCGGACATGGATCATGAACGAGCAGCCGCCGACCGCGGTGCCGTCGACCCATTTCGGGGTCAGGCCGAGATAATGCGCGACCGTCACCGGCGTCTCGCCGGCGGTCGCGATGCCGTCGATGTCGGCGGGTTTGAGCCCGGCATCGGCCATCGCGTTGAGCGCCGCGTCGGCATGCAACTGGATCTGCGACATGTCGGGGATGACGCCGAGCTTGGTGGTCTCGGCGGCGCCGACGATGGCGATCGATTTCGGCTGCATCGCGGTTACCTCCGGGCCGGGCGGAAGAGGGGGAGGGTGATCTCGTCGTCGAGCTTCTCGAAGGCGACTTCGACCGGCATGTCGAGCTGCAACGCCTCGGGGGTCTGCGGGCAGCCGGTGATGTTGGTCATCATGCGCGGCCCCTCCTCGAGCTCGACGACGGCGATCGCATAGGGCGGCGTGAAGCCCGGCACCGGGCGGTGGTGGATCACATAGGAGTAGAGCCGGCCCTTGCCGCTCGCCGCGAACACGCCGACATCGCGCGCCGCGCAGGCGGGGCAGAACGGCCGCGGCGGGAAATACACCTTGCCGCAGGCGTTGCAGCGCTGCAGGCGCAATTCGCCCGCCCTGCGTGCCGTCCCAGAAATGCTGCGTCTCCGGCGTCGGCTGCGGCCGCGCGCGTCTTCCTTCGGACATCTCGGCTCCTTCGTGCAGTCTGCGACCGAGACTTTGACGCCTGGCGCGAATTCGGGCAAACGGAATAGAGCGTTGCATCGCGGTCGTGCGTGCTTCGAGATGCACCCCCAGTTCAAGCCTGGGCAGGCTCTGCGGGTGCTCCTCAGCATGAGGTGGTTTTCTTGATGGCATTAAGAAAACCCCTCATCCTGAGGCGCCTCGCGAAGCGAGGCCTCGAAGGACGCACGGCGGCTATCCAGGAGGGCGGGAAAATGCCAGCAGCAGTGGGGACAGTCACGGCGGCGGAACTGCGGCGGCGGTACCAGGCCGGAGGCGAGATCGCGATCGTCGATGCGCGCGAGGAGGGCACATTTCACGAGCGGCATCTCTTGATGGCGTCGTGCCTGCCGCTCTCGCGGCTCGAACTGATCGCGCCGGGGCTGGTGCCGCGGCGCGCGGCGCCGATCATCGTGTGCGATGACGGCGAAGGACTGGCCGCGCGGGCGGCGGCGCGGCTGATCGAGGGCGGCTATACCGACGTTTCGGTGCTGGAGGGCGGCGTCGAGGCGTGGGAGGCGGCCGGGTTTCCGGTCTATAGCGGCGTCCATGTGCCGAGCAAGGCGTTCGCCGAGGTCGTCGAGCACGAATGCGGCACGCCGTGGATCAGCGTCGAGGAATTGGCCGAGCGGCAGAAGCGCGGCGACAACATGGCGATCCTCGACAGCCGGTCTTACGAGGAATACCACTCGAACACGATCCCCGGCGCGGTCAGCGTGCCCGGGGCGGAGCTCGTCTATCGCTTCAAGGAATTGGTGCCGTCGCCGGACACTTTTGTCGTCGTCAATTGCGGCGGGCGGACGCGCAGCATCATCGGCGCGCAGTCCTTGATCGACGCCGGCGTGCCGAACCGCGTCGTCTCGCTGAAGGACGGCACGATGGCCTGGCATCTGGCCGGGCTCGGGGTCAAGGCGGGGTCCACGGAGCGGGCTCCAGAGGTGTCGGCCGAGGGCATCACCGCGGCGCGGCAGCGCGCCGATGCCGTCGCCCGGCGCTACGGCGTGCCGGTCATCGACCGCGCCAAGCTCGCGCAATGGCAGCGCGAGGCCGACCGCCGCACGCTCTACGTCATCGATGTGCGCGACCCCGCCGAATACCGCGCCGGCCATCTGCCGGGCTCGGCGATGGCGCCCGGCGGCCAATTGGTCCAGGAGACCGACAGCTGGCTCGGCGTCTGGGGAGCGCGGGTCGTGCTGGTCGACGATACCGGGGTCCGCGCGCGCATGACCGCGTCCTGGCTCCGCCGCATGGGCTGGGACGCATCGGTGCTCGAAGGCGGGCTCGACGGGGAATTGGAGCGCGGCGCACCGAGCCCGCCCCCCGACATCTTTCCGCCCCTCGGCCCCGAGCCGAGGACGGTGCAGCCGGCAGAGCTGCGGGCGTCCTCGGACGTGGTTGTCGATCTGGCGTTGAGCCGGCACCATCGCCAGGGCCACATCCCGGGTGCCTGGTTCGCGATCCGCGCCAGGCTGCCGGAGGCTCTCGACAGATTGCCGGCGGCGGGCGAGGTGGTATTGACCAGCGAGGACGGCAGGATCGCCCGCTATGCCGCCTCCGAATTGCGCAGCCGGCGTCCGGTGACGGTATTGGCGGGCGGCACTGCGGCCTGGAAAGCGGCGGGACTGCCGCTCGAAACCGGCATGGGGAAGCTCGCCAGCGAGCCCGACGATGTCGCCTTGTCGGCGCGCGACCGTCCCGCCGACCGCGAGCGCTACATGCGCGAGTACCTCGCCTGGGAGATCGGCCTCGTCAACCAGATCGCCCGCGACAGCGATTGCCGCTTCCGCCTCGCGCCTGCGGAGTGATGCCCTCACCCGTCTCGCTCCGCTCGACACCCTCTCCCGCATTGCGGGAGAGCGGGGAACCAGGCGCGCAGCGCCTGGTGGGTGAGGGTGCCGCCGTTCAGTGGTCAAGCCATCGTGACGTTGCTGATCCTGCTCGTCTGCGGCGGGCTCGTCCTTTATCCGGTGGTGTTCCTCGCCGAGGAGGCGCTCAATGTCGGCGACCCGCAGGAATTTCCGTTGCAGGAATGGGGGCTCGGCAATTTCGCGGCACTGGGCGAGGACTGGCGCATCCTCGCCAATACCGGGCTCGTCGCGTGCCTCGCGACCGTCATGGCGGTCACCTTCGGCTTTGTCGTCGCCTGGATCCTGACCCGCACCCGGGTGCCTGGCGGCAGCCGGCTCGAGCGGCTGATGGAATTGCCCTATTACATGACCCCGCTGGTCGGGGCGCTCGCCTGGGCGATCCTCGCCAGCCCACGCACCGGGGCATTGAACCAGCTGTGGCACGGCATCGGCGGCAGCGGCGACCTGTTCGACATCTATTCGCCCTTCGGCATCGCCTGGGTCATGGCATTGTTCGAGGGCACCGTCGCCTTTGTCATGATCTCGGCGGCGATGAAATCGATGGACCCGTCGCTGGAGGAAACCTCGCGGGTGCTCGGCGCCGGCAAATTCCGCACCGTGATGAAGATCACCCTGCCCTTGGTCCTGCCAGGCGTGCTGGGGGCGACGATCTTTGTCTTTGCCGAGATGCTCGGCTCCTTCGCCGCCGCCTATGTCTTGGGAATCCCGGGCCGCTATTACGTGATCACCACGGCGATCTGGCAGGCGACTACCTCCTACCCGCCGGATTACGGCCGCGCCGCGGCAATGGGGATTTCATTGTTCGCGGTGATGCTGGTGACCTTGACGATCTATCGGCTGATCGTGCGCCGCGGCAACTACGCGACGATCACCGGCAAGGCGTTCCGCCCGCGCGTCATGGATGTCGGGCGCACCGCCTGGATCCTGCTGGCGGTGTGCTGGGCCTACATCCTGGTCGCGGTCATATTGCCGCTGATCGCGCTATTGCTGACCTCGTTCCAGCGCTTTGCCACGGTCATCATCGACCAGATGCAGTTCACTCTGGCCAATTACGAGAACGCCGTGCGTTTCGCGGCCGTAAGGTCGGCGATGGTCAACAGCCTGGTGCTGGGATTTGGCGTCGCGAGCATCGGCGTGCTGATAATGACTGTGTTGGTGTGGATCATCTACCGGTCGCGCGCCCCGGGGCACGGGCTCGTCGAATACGTGGTGATGTTTCCACAGGCCGTGCCGCGCCTCGTCTTCGGCCTCGCATTGCTGTGGGCCTGGCTCAACATCCCGATCCCGATCTACGGCACATTGTGGCTATTGGCATTGGCGTATTTCACCGTGCTGATGCCGTTGGGGGTCCGCACCCTGGCCGGGGTCATGCTGCAGATCGACAAAAGCCTCGAGGAATGCGCCCGGGTCTGCGGCGCTTCCTGGGGCTACCAGTTGCGCACCGTGACGATGCCGCTGTTGCGGCCCGGCATTGTCGCGGCGTGGCTGCTCCTGTTCATCGCCAGCGTGCGCGAGCTTGGCGTGTCGATCTTTCTGGTCGGGCCCAACGCGCAGGTGATCGCGCCGTCGATCGCCAGCGCGTGGCTCAGCTCCTCGACCGAATTGTCGACCGCACTGGCGATCATCCAGACATCGGTCGTGTTCGTGGCATTGGCGATCCTGTTCCGTGCGGCACGGCGGTTCACCGGGGAATTGCGGTGAGCGAAGCCCGCATCGAGGTCTCCGACCTGGTGGTGCGCTATGGCGGGGTCGTCGCGGTCGACGGGGTCAGCTTCACTGTAGGACGCGGCGAGCACGTGACCCTGCTCGGCCCATCGGGCTGCGGCAAGACGACGACATTGCGTGCGATCGCCGGGCTCGAGGAGCCGTCCTTGGGCGCAATCCGCATCGACGGCCGGACCATGTACTCCTCGGCCGAGCGCCGCAATGTCCCGTCCGAAAAGCGCGGCGTCTCGATGGTGTTTCAGTCCTATGCGGTGTGGCCGCATATGACGGTGTTCGACAATGTCGCCTATGGTCTGCGCGTGCGAAAATTGCCGCGCGCCGAGATCGCCGAGAATGTCGACCGGGCGCTCGGGCTGGTGCAGATGCGCGAGTTCGCGAGCCGGCCCGCTTCCAACCTCTCGGGCGGCCAGCAGCAGCGCGTCGCCTTGGCCCGCGCCGTCGCGTTCTCGCCGACCGTCGTTCTGTTCGACGAGCCGCTCAGCAACCTCGACGCCAAGCTCCGGGCCGAGATGCGCGTCGAATTGCGCGAATTGCAGCGCCGGCTCGACATCACCTCGGTCTATGTCACGCACGACCAGGAAGAGGCATTGGCGATCTCCGACCGGGTCATCGTGATGAACAACGGCGGGATCGAGCAGATCGGCAGCCCCGAGGCGATCTACGACCGGCCGAAGAGCCGGTTTGTTGCCGATTTTGTCGGCTCGGCCAATCTGGTCGGTGGCCGTCTGAAGAGCCCGCCCAACGGCCCGGGACCGGTGCTGTTCGAGACGGAAGGCGGTATACTGCTGGAGGCGCGGGCGGCCCACGCGCCGCGCGGCGACGAAGACCGGGTCGCGATCCGCACCGCCTATATCGATTTGGCGGCAGGCCCGCCGAACGGCGCCCCCAACGCGGCGCCCGGCAATATCCGCCAGCGCCTGTTCCACGGCGACTTCATCCAATATATCGTCGACTGGCCGGCCGGTCAGCTGACGGTTCGCCGCCCGCCGACCGAAATGTTCGAGGAGGGGAGCGCCGTCGCGATTTCATTTGCCGCCGAGCACTGCGTATTGCTCGAGGCTTGACCGCAACCCAGAACCAGGTCCGGCCTTTGTCGGCGCGCAACGCTAGGGGTTGACGCGCCCCACATTGAGGTTGGGCGCGCCGTAGAAGCCGCCGCCGGGGTTTGGACCCAGTCTGGCATCGCCCGCCACGGAACCGCACCCGGCGAGCAGCAGCGCGATCCAAATCACCGCCAACCGAGCCGCAGCGCCGTCCAGCCCCGACGGTCGCCAAACCGAACCGTGGTGTGTTGCGCCGCTCATACAGCTACAGCTCTCCACCACCAATCCCGGGCAGGTGGGGCGCCGCCGACAGATGGTCAACCGAACGATGCCCAGTTACATGGAGCGCAATTCAGCGCGCCAGATCGCTGGCCAGCGAGAAGGCCGAGTCGCGGCCGTTTTGGCCGCGGTAGATTTGCAGGTTTTCGAGCACGCGCTGAACGTAGTTGCGGGTCTCGTTGATCGGGATCATCTCGATCCAATCCACCATGTCGATGCTGCCGCCGCGCGGGTCGCCGTAATCGCGCAGCCATTGGCGGACCCGGCCGGGGCCGCCATTGTAGGCGGCGATCGCAAGCGCGTAGGAGCCTCCGAAATCCTCGATCAGGGTTTCGAGATAGGCGCGGCCGAGCACCACATTGTAGATGCCGTCGGCGGTCAGCCGGTCGGCCGAGAACGGGAGCTGCATCTTGTTGGCGATAAAGCTCGCGGTGGCCGGCATCAATTGCATCAGCCCGCGCGCGCCGGCGCGGCTTACGGCGTCGCGCTCGAAGGCGCTCTCCTGCCGGGTGATGGCGAACAGCAGGGAATGCTCCGCAGTGCCGCCGCTCGGTATCGTCGTCACCGGATAGCCGTGGATCATCAGCGGGGTCCCGGCCTCGATCGCGCGTTTGGCGACGGCAATCCCGAGATCGATGCGGCCGCCGGCCTCCGCCAGCCCGGCGAGCATCGCAAACGCCGCGGGGCTCTTCGCATTGTCGGCCAGGTGCAGCAGGAAGGCCTTGCCGCGCTCGCGGTCGCCCAGCTCGAAAAAGAGGCGCGCCGCGCGCACCAGCTCATTGCCGTTGAAGCTGGCGAGCTCGGCGGCATCCGGCACCGGCTCGGGCAGCGGACGCGGCGGGGCGTCGCGGCCCAGCTCATGCGCTGCGAGCTGCCCGTAAAAAGTTGCCATGTGGTCGGCCCCCGCGGCGTACCATTTCGCCGCCAGGTCCGACTTGCCCTGTGCTTCGGCCGCCCGCCCTCCCCAATACGCTGCTCTCGCCTTCGCGTAGGGAGTGCTGACGCGCGCCAAGATGCGCGAGAAATGATCAAAGGCAAGCGCCGGGTTCTTCATGAACCGCAGCGCGATATAGCCGAGGAGAAACTGCGCGTCCGAGAAGGCGCTGCCTTCGATCAGGCCATGCTGCTCGACGAGCCGATAAGCAAGTTCGGCATTGCCAGACGCGAGAACCCGCCGGGCCACCGCCTGTCGTTCGCCCCACCAGGCGGTGGGCCTGACCAGAGTCGCCAGGCTGGGCGAGCAGGATTTGCACCGCCGCATCGGTCATGTCCTTCTTGCGCCGGGACCGCAGCTGCTCGAAGACGAGACCCGGGTCCGAGCGCAGCTGCGCCGGAACCCGCGCGACCAGCGCGTCGGCGTTGGAGGATTGTGTCGCCAAGAGCGATCCGCGCCTCGGCCAGCGCCCGCCAATCCGGGGACAGCAGCGGCAGCATGCGCTGCGCCGCTGCAGTCTGGCCATTCCACAACAGCCGATCGACCCGTTTGGCGTGGTCTTCCGGACGCAGCACGGGCGAATGGCGGGCGAGGAAACCCTTTTCGTCCAGCGGCCCGAAATCGGAGCCGATCCAGGTGGCCCGCAATATTTCGGCGCTGCCCGCGGCGTCGCCGGTGTTGAACACGATGTCCGCCTCGCGGACCTTGCCCGCGGCGCCGATCGGCGGATAGCGCTTGAGCCATTCGCCGGCCACCGCATCGGTTTCGGCGGCCGACGCTTCCTCCGCGTGCCGGCGCAGCGCCTTCTGCCCCGGCCAGTCCGGGTTCTTTTCGATAAAATCGGCGATGTCGGGAAACCGGCCTGGCGCGCCGGGCCGGGCATAATCCATCCAGCGCAGCATTTTGAGCGGCAGCGGGTCGGCGATCGGCGCTGGCTTCGGCGTAGGCGCGGCCGAAATCGCCCGCTTTGCGCCGAGGCGAGGGCCGAGCGCATGGCTGGCAGGTCGGCCGCGGAGAGAGACTGCGCGCCGGCGGGAGAGCTGCGCGGCCAAGAGAATCGAAACAGCGAGCGACAACCCGCGCAGCATCGGGAGCAAGTCGGCCGGTCCTTTGTCGGGTCAAAGATGAGGCAAATTTTGATTACGTTTTTTGCAGGCCGAGGAGCAAGCCTGTCCGCGCATTATTCATGGTTACCGCCTGCCGCTCGAGCCGGGAGAGGCCCGCCGCGGTTGAAGCCCAGGTGCCGGCGAGGGCTATCGTGCATCATTAATGCCGCAGTCCCGGAGGAAACGATGTTCAAGGGATCGCTCGTCGCGCTGATCACGCCGTTTCGCGGCCACGCGCTCGACGAGGGCGCGTTTCAGGAGCATGTGGCCTGGCAGGTCGGCCAGGGCACGCACGGGCTCGTGCCGTGCGGCACGACCGGCAAATCGCCGGCCCTGGCCGATGACGAGCACCAGCGGCTGATCGCTCTCTGCGTCGAAGTCGCCAAGGGCAAGGTGCCGGTGATCGCCGGAACCGGCACGAATTCGACCGAGCACACGATCGAGCTGACCCGGCATGCCAAGGCGGCGGGGGCCGATGCGGCGCTTATCGTCTGCCCTTACTACAACAAGCCGACGCAAGAAGGGCTCTACCAGCATTTCAAGGCGGTTCATGATGCCGTCGATCTGCCGATCGTAATCTACAACATCCCGGGCCGCTCGTCGGTCGACATGACGAATGCGACGATGGCGCGGCTCGCCAAGCTGCCCAACGTCGTCGGGGTCAAGGATGCGACCAACGACCTCGCCCGGCCGTTGCGGATGCGGGTCGAGATCGGCGCCGGTTTTTGCCTTCTTTCGGGCGAGGACGCGACGGCGGTCGCCTATCTTGCGCAAGGCGGCGACGGCTGCATTTCGGTCACCGCCAATGTGGCCCCGCGGCTCTGCTCGGAAATGCACGAGGCGTGGCAGCGCGGCGATGTCGCGACCGTGCGCGAAATCAACCAGCGCCTGATCCCGCTGCATGATGCGCTTGTTCGCCGAGACCAGCCCGGCGCCGGTCAAATACGCCGCCTCGCTGCTCGGCCGCTGCACCTCCGAGGTGCGCCAGCCGCTCTGGGCGATCATGCCCGAGACGCAGGAAAAGGTACAGCGGGCGATGCGGAGCGCCGGCCTCCTCAACTGATGCGCGCGGCCGATCGCTACGTCGCGCAGAACCGGCGGGCGCGCCACGATTACTTGATCGAGGACACGCTCGAGGCGGGGGTCGTCCTGCAGGGCACCGAGGTCAAGGTGCTGCGCCAGGGGCAGGCGAGCATCGCCGAGGCTTACGCGGACGAGAGCGGCGGCGAGCTGTTCCTGGTCAACGCCAACATCCCGGAATACTCGGCCTCCGCCCACTTCAATCACCAGCCGCGGCGGCCGCGCAAGCTGCTGCTTGCACCGCAAGCAGATGAACCGGCTATTGGGCGCGATCCGTCGGGAGGGAATCACGGTCGTGCCGCTGTCGATCTATTTCAACGAGCGCGGCCGCGCCAAGGTGGAGCTCGGCCTCGCGCGCGGCAAACGCAAGGCGGACAAGCGCCACGCCGAGAAGGAGCGCGATTGGCAGCGCAGCCGCGCTCGCATCTTGCGCGACCGCAATGCGTGAACCGCGCGCTATGCGAAACCGCGGCCCCGGGCGGTTTGCGCTTCCTCGAGCCGGCGCGCCATCCCAGCGAACACCGCCTCGAACATCTCGGTGGTGAGCTTTCCGGTATTGGTGTTGAGGCGGGAGCAATGGTAGCTGTCGGCCAACACCAGCCCCGACGGCAGCGCGTGCAGCCGGCCATGCTCGAACGGGAAGGGGCCGCGGCGTAATCCGAGCGCCGCGAGCACGCTCTGATGGGCGATGGCGCCTAGCGCCAGGATCGCGCGGAGCCGGCGCATGCCGAGCGATTTCGGTCGCGAGGTATCGGCGGCAAGTCGCAATTTCCGCGGGGTCCGGCTTGTTCTGCGGCGGCACGCAGCGCACCGCGTTGGTGATGCGCGCCCGATGAAGCTCGAGGCCGTCATCAGGACGGGCGTCGTACATTCCCGAGGCAAAGCCGAACTTTGCCAGTGTCTGGTAGAGCAGGCCGCCGGCATGGTCGCCGGTAAAGGGGCGCCCGGTCCGGTTCGCGCCCCGGAGGCCTGGCGCGAGGCCGACGATCAGCAGCTCGGCGTTGCTGTCGCCGAAGGGTGGAACCGGCCCGTTGAACCAGTCGGGATGGAGTTTCTGCTGGGCTTCTCGGAATGCCGCCAGACGCAGGCAGAGGCAGCAATCCCGTGCCGGCAAGTCGGCCGAGGCGGGGCCGGTCACGCCTCCTCGACGGGTTCTGCGCGCGGCCGGTGAACCTCGTCACGGGTGTGGTGGTTGCGCATGATGCTCGGCGCCAGATCCTGCAATTCGATGAAGTTATCGGCCTGGCGGCGCAGATCGTCGGATACCATCGGCGGCGAGGAGCGGATCGTCGACACCACGGAGACGCGCACCCCCTTGCGCTGCACCGCCTCGACGAGCCTACGGAAATCCCCGTCGCCGGAAAATAGGACAGCATGGTCGACGTGCTGCGCCATCTCGAGCATGTCGATCGCCAGCTCGATATCCATGTTGCCCTTGATGCGGCGCCGCCCCATCGCGTCGGTGAATTCCTTGGTCGGTTTGGTGACCATGGCATAGCCGTTGTAATCTAGCCAATCGACGAGCGGCCGGATCGGCGAATATTCCTGGTCTTCGACCAGTGCCGTATAGTAAAAAGCGCGGATCAATCGTCCCTTTGTGCTAAATAAATCCAGCAGCCGTCTATAGTCGATATCGAATGCCAAGCCCCTTGCAGCAGAGTAGAGGTTGGCTCCATCAATGAAAAGGGCGAGTCTCTCTTCCGGATAGAAAATCATGTGAGAAAATTCTCCATGGCATTCGATAATGTAATGTAAGTGTCTTACAGGGTGCATCCTGGGTCAAGCCTTGAGGGTTGCGGAGGCGGCGGAAATGATTCTGATCGGCATCGGGGGCAATCTCGACAGCCCGCGGTATGGACCGCCGCGCGAAACGCTGACCGCTGCGCTCGCCGCGCTGCAGGCCGACGGCATCGATGTCGTGTCCCGCTCGGGATGGTACCGCAGCGCACCGATTCCTCGTTCGACCCAGCCCTGGTTCGTGAATGCGGTCGCCTCCATGGACACCGCCCTCGGCCCCGAGGAGCTGCTGGCGGCATTGCAAGCCGTGGAGACGCGGTTCGGCCGCCTGCGCACCGAGCCCAACGCCGCACGAGTGCTCGACCTCGATCTCATCGATTATCAGGGAGCGGTGATGCAGACACCGGCTCTTGTGCTGCCGCATCCGCGGCTCCATCAGCGGCGGTTCGTTCTCGCGCCGCTCGCGGAAATAGCGCCGGATTGGCGGCACCCGCTCTCCGGGCTGACCGCCGGGCAGCTGCTCGTCCGGCTGTCGGACGAGCAGCCCGTCGAGCCGCTCCCATGCTGATTGAGGACGGGCCGGCAGATTGTGCCCGCTCTACCTCCCGGATATAACAGCACTTCCTTAGCCGGATGGCCCGATGAACTCGTTCGACGCCGCACGCACCCGCATGATCGAGAGCCAGCTGCGACCCAATAAGGTTACGGACGATCGAGTGCTCGGCGCGTTTGCGAGAATCCGGCGCGAGCTCTTCGTGCCCGAGCATTTGCGGTCCGTCGCCTATATCGACGAGGATCTTCCTCTCGGCCGAGGCCGATATCTGATGGAGCCGATGGTCGCCGCACGGCTGCTCCAGGCGGCGGCGGTGAAGCGCACCGATACGGCACTGATCGTCGGCGCCGGAAGCGGTTACGAGGCGGCGGTCGCCGCGCTGCTCGCGCGCGCCGTCGTCGCCGTTGAAGAGGATGCCGAACTCGCAAAACAAGCCCACGCGGCCTTCGTCGAGCATGCCATCGCGTCGGTCGGCATCGTCGAGGGTTCCCCGGCCCAGGGTTGTCGACAGCGCTCCCCTTTCGATGTGGTGCTGTTTGCCGGCGCGGTCTCCGAGCTGCCCTCCGAGATCGCCGCGCAGCTGGCTGAAGAGGGGCGGCTGGTGGTGGTGATCAGACCGGAAAACGGGGTCGGCCGCGCCGTGCTGGCGAGGCGAACTGCTGGATTGCTCGCGCGCCGCGTCATATTCGACGCCGCGATCCCTTTACTGCGAGGCTTCGAACCGAAGCCCGCTTTCGTGTTCTGACGAGGCCCGAGGCCTGGAGCAGCATATGCGTTACAGCCGGCACTTTGGTCTGACCCGCCCCTGGGGAGGTATATGCTGGAGCCGGGCGCGCCGATCCGCCGGTCTCGCGGCGTTTGTCGGGTTGGCCGCAATTCTGGCCCGACCTGCCGTGCAGGCGCAAACCCTGACCCAAGCCCTCGCCGAAGCCTACAACAACAACCCGCAGCTGCTCGCGCAACGGGCGTTGTTGCGCGCGACCGACGAGCAGGTTCCTCAAGCGCTGTCGTTCTGGCGCCCGACAGTAAACTTCACCGGCCAGGTCGGGATGGCGACGGCTTCGCTCGAGACAAATCCGAGCGCCGCAGGGGGCGCCTCAGGCGCAGCGGCGCGCGCTGCGGGGATAACCAGATCCATAGATCACGCGCTCACCCGCCCGGATGCGCTGACCTTTCAGCTGAACCAGCCGATTTATCGCGGCGGCCGCACCGAGGCGCAGACGCGGCAGGCGATCAACACGGTCGAGTTCGACTCGGTCGCAAACCCTGGCGGTCGAGACGACCGTCTTCCAGGCCGTCGCCCAGGCTTATCTCGATGTAGTGCGGGACCAAGCACTCGTTGAGGTCAATCGCAACAACGTCGAGGTTCTACGCAAGCAGCTAGAGGCGACGCAGGACCGTTTCCGGGTCGGCGAAGTCACCCGCACCGACGTGGCCCAGGCCGAATCTTCGCTGGCGCAGGCTCAGGGCACTCTGGTCGCTCAGCAAGGCACCCTCGAGATCAGCCGGGCGGAATACGTCCGCGCCGTGGGCCATCCGCCGGGTCGCCTCATACTGCCGCGGGAGCGGCCGGCGCTGCCGGCCACGCGCGAGGAGGCGCTCAGTCTCGCCGCCAACAATAATTTCAGCGTGATCTCGGCGACTTTTGCCGAGCTGGCCGCGCGCGACAATATCGACGTCGTCCGCGGGCAGCTGCTGCCGCAAATTTCGGTCGTCGGCAATCTGAGTCGCTCCCACGACCAGTCGCTCAATTTCAAAGGCACTTTGGTCAATTCGGCTCAAGTCACGGCCCAATTGACGATGCCGCTCTATGAGGGCGGCGCGATCTACTCCCAGACCCGGCAAGCCGAGCAGACCGTCGGCCAGAGGCGCAGCCAGGTCGACGACACGCGGCGTGCGGCGGTGCAGACTGCCTCCCAGTTCTGGTCGACCTTGCAGGCGGCGCGGGCCAGCATCTCTTCCTTTGCCGCCGCTGTCCGCGCGGCCCAGATCGCGCTCGAGGGAACCCAGCAGGAGGCGCTGGTCGGGACGCGGACCGTGCTCGACGTGCTGATCGCCAATCAGCAGCTTCTCCAAACGCAATCGCAACTCGTGACCGCGCAACACGACGCCGCGCTCGCGCGAGTTCAACTTGGCGGCGGCGGTCGGCCGGCTGATCGCGCCCGAGCTCAAGCTTCCGGTGAAGCTCTACGACATGGAACGGCACTACAAGGAGGTGAAAGACAAGTGGCTCGGATTTGCCGGGGGTCTGAAGGAGTAAATTGGGCTTCGCCCGGCCGTTCGGGTGGCAAATCGAAAGCGACTTGCCTAGGTTAGGACAAAGCTTGAGCCTTTGTCGGTGCCTCGATGCCGGATAACGCCAAATCGCCCTCAGAACCCTCGATGGAGGAAATAATTGCCTCGATCAGCCGGATCATTACCGAAGACAAGGCACTGAGCGAGCCGGTGCGTCCAAGCGATGAAAAGAGCGACATCCTCGAATTGACCGAAGCCCTGAACGAGGATGGTTCGGTTCGCCACATCGCCGCCACGGAAGAGACGACAAACCCAGCGCCCGCATCTGCGGCGCGCGAGGAGGCGCCGATCGCGAACGCGACCGCCTCGGCCGAGCCGGGGCGATCGCATCGCGATGCCGTGATCGGAGCCGAAGCTCGGCCTCGGCCGCGAGCGCATCGTCTCGGCGGCGACATCGGGAGCGGCAGCCGCGGCGTTTGCCCAACTCGGCGCATTGCCCCGCGAAAGGCGGCGGGAGGCCGAACTCGGCCTCGGCGGCAGCCGACCGCACGCTCGAGGACATCGTGCGCGACATGCTTCGGCCGTTTTTGGAGACCTGGCTCAACGAGCATCTTCCCGGCATTGTCGAGCGCCTGGTCCGAGACGAGATCGCGCGCGTTGTAGGCGAGGCGGGGCTGCGCTGAGCACGCAGCCACGAGATGCTCCTCCGCATGACGGGCCCCATTTGACTGGCCATCGAGGAATCCCCCGGCGATCCTGGACAAGACCTATCAGCCCAGCGCCGTAGAGGCGCGTCGTTACGCGCTCTGGGAATCCTCGGGGGCGTTTGCCGCCGACCCCGACGGCGACAAGCGCCCCTACGCGATCATGATGCCGCCCCCGAACGTGACGGGAAGCCTGCATATGGGGCATGCCCTGACCTTCACGTTGCAGGACGTGCTGGTGCGCTATCAGCGCATGCGGGGCCGCGACGTGCTGTGGCAGCCCGGCACCGACCACGCCGGGATCGCGACCGAGATCGTCGTCGGCAACCAGCTCGCCGCGGCCGGTGAACAAAAGAGCGATATCGGTCGCGAGCAGTTCGTCGAGCGCGTTTGGCAATGGAAGGAGCAATCGGGCGGCACGATCACCCGCCAGCTGCGGCGCCTCGGCGCATCGCCCGATTGGTCCCGCGAGCGTTTTACGATGGATCCCGGGCTCGCGGCTGCGGTGCGCCGGGTATTCGTGCAGCTGTATCGCGAGGGCCTGATCTACCGCGACCAGCGGCTGGTCAATTGGGATCCGGTGATGCACACCGTGATCTCCGACCTCGAGGTCGACAGCCGCGAGACCAAGGGCTCGCTGTGGCATATCCGCTACCCGGTGGCAGACATGCCGGGGCGCTTCATCGTCGTCGCGACGACCCGGCCGGAGACGATGCTGGGCGACACCGGCGTTGCGGTGCATCCCGAGGATGCGCGTTTTGCCGATCTCGTCGGGAAAGCGGTCAAGCTGCCGCTGACCGACCGGATCATTCCGATCGTCGCCGACGAGTATGCCGACCCGGAAACCGGGTAGCGGCGCGGTCAAGATCACCCCGGCGCACGATTTCAACGATTTCGAGGTCGGCCGCCGGCACGGCCTGGCCGTCCTCAACATCTTCGACCGGGACGCCCGGCTGACCGACGCCGTCCCCGCCGCGTACCGCGGCCTCGACCGATTCGCAGCGCGCGAAAAGGTCGTGGCGGATCTCGCCGCCGCCGGGCTTCTCGACAAGGTCGAAGATCACGTCCTGATGGTGCCGCATCATGACCGCTCGGGCGTGGTGATCGAGCCGTGGCTGACCGACCAGTGGTATTGCGACGCCCGCGTCCTGGCGGCCCCGGCGCTGACCGCGGTCGAGGGTGGGCGCACCCAGTTCGTGCCCCGCCAATGGGAGAACACGTATTTTCGACTGGATGCGCAAAATCCAGCCTTGGTGCATCTCACGGCAACTTTGGTGGGGTCACCGGATCCCCGCTTGGTACGGCGCCTGACGGAACGGTATTCGTCGCCGAGACCGAGCAGGAAGCGCGGCGGCAGGCTGCCGAAAAATACGGCGAGCCGGTCGAGCTGCGGCAAGACGAGGACGTGCTCGACACCTGGTTCTCCTCGGCGCTGTGGCCGTTCTCGACCTTGGGCTGGCCCGAGCCGACCCGCGAGCTGGCGCGCTACTACCCCACGAATGTGCTCGTCACCGGCTTCGACATCATCTTTTTCTGGGTGGCCCGGATGATGATGATGGGGCTGCATTTCATGCAGGATGTGCCGTTCCGGACCGTCTACATCCACGCCCTGGTGCGCGACGCCCAGGGCCAGAAGATGTCGAAATCGCGCGGCAACATCATCGATCCGCTGGAGCTGATCGACGGCTATGGCTGCGATGCGCTGCGTTTCACCTTGGCGGCATTGGCGGCTCCGGGCCGCGACATCAAGCTCTCCGAGAGCCGGGTCGAGGGGTACCGCAATTTTGCGACCAAGCTGTGGAATGCGGCGCGTTATGCGCAGATCAACGGCTGCGCGCTCGAGCCCGATTTCGCACCCGAGCAAATTGCCGGCTGACGGTCAACCGCTGGATCGTCGGGGCGGCGCTCGACTGCGCCGCCGGCGTGACCGCCGCTTTGGATGGCTATCGCTTCGACGAGGCGGCGAGCCGGCTTTACCACTTCGTCTGGGGCAGCTTCTGCGATTGGTATCTCGAGTTCACAAAGCCCATCCTGCAGGGCGAGGATGCGCCGGCGCGCGCCGAGACGCAGGCGACGACGGCCTGGGTTATCGGGCACATCGTCCATCTTTTGCATCCGATCATGCCCTTTATCACCGAGGAGGTTTGGGAGCATCTCACCGGTGCTGCGGCGGGGATGCTGATCACCGCGGCGTGGCCCGAGCTTGAGGGCGAGGCCGTCGATCCCGCATCATCGGCCGAGATGGAATGGGTCGTTCAGGCGATCTCGGCGATCCGTGCGCTGAGAGCCGAAATGAACGTTCCTCCAGCGGCACGGGTGCCGTTGCTGATCAGGGATGCGGAGCCCCTCGCGATGGAGCGCATCGGGCGTCACCGCGAGCATTTCATCCGCCTCGCCCGGGTCGAGCGCTTCGAGCCGGCCGCGGAGGTTCCGGCCGGCGGCGTGCAGGTTGTGGTGGAGGGGGCGACCCTAATTCTCCGTCTCGGCGAGGTGGTCGATCTCGGGCGCGAAAGGGAACGGCTCGGAAAGGAGATCGGGAAGCTCGATGCCGAGCTCACCAAGATTGCGGCCAAGCTCGGCAATCCGAATTTTCTCGCCAAGGCCAAGGCTGAGGTGATCGAGGAGCAGCGCGAGCGCGAGGCGGACGCAGCTCGCGACCGGGGTCGCCTGAAAGCGGCCTATGATCGGCTCGTGGGTACGGAGGCCCGCCTCGCCTGACAGGGGGAGCAACCGAGGCCAATCATGACAAACGGGGACAGACGCGCAGCAGCCGATCCTGAGGGGCTGGTTCGCGCCGGCCTCCTCTCGCCTGCGCGCCTGGAGGACATTCGGCGGGTTGCCGGTAACTTTGCCGTCGCGATCACCGCGGATATGGCCGAGCTGGTCGATCCCGCCGACGACCGGGACCCGATCGCGATGCAATTCGTGCCGAGCTCGGCGGAGCTCGTCACCGCGCCCGAGGAGAGAGCCGACCCGATCGGCGACGAGCGCTGGTCGCCGGTCCCGGGGATCGTCCATCGCTACCCGGACCGCGTGCTGCTGAAGCCGATTTTGCTATGCCCAGTCTATTGCCGCTTTTGCTTTCGCCGCGAGGTCGTCGGCAAAGAGCAGGCAATGCTGGACCCGCAAGCTCTGGAGCGGGCCTTCGGCTATGTCCGTGAGCGGCCGGAGATATGGGAGGTGATCGTCACCGGCGGCGACCCCTTTCTTCTCGCGCCGCGCCGCATCGCCGAGATTGTGCGGGCCCTCGACAGCATCCCGCATCTGGGCGTCATCCGGTTCCATACCCGCATCCCGGTGGTCGACGCCGACCGGGTGAGTGCCGCGCTCGTAGCCGCGCTCGCCGCAAAAAAGGCGGTCTACATTGTGATCCACGCGAACCACCCGCGCGAGCTGACCACGCAGGCGGGCGCTGCTCTCTCGAGGCTGAACCGCGCCGGGCTGCCGTTGCTTTCGCAGACGGTCTTGCTGCGCGGCGTCAATGACGATGCGTCTGTGCTGGAGGCGTTGTTTCGCCGGCTTGTCGCAATGCGGGTCAAGCCCTATTACCTCCACCATGCCGATCTCGCGCGCGGCACGTCGCACTTTCGGACCGGGATCGCGGCGGGCCAACGCCTCATGCGCGCGCTGCGGGGCCGGGTGTCCGGGCTGTGCCAGCCCACCTATGTTCTCGACATCCCCGGCGGCTATGGCAAGGTGCCGATCGCCCCCTGTGCAGCGAGCCCGAAGAGCTCATCCGGGGAGTGGGCAATCCACGACCCTGCGGGCATCGAGCACGCCTATCCGCCTGATCCGCAGGAGTGACGACGGAGGAACGGGCGCAAATCCTTGCCGGGCGCTCATCCGCCCGGGCCCGTTCGTGTGCCGACCGCCGACCAGGACATCTGGTTTACCCAGACCAGCCTGACGTCTTCCAGGCCTGCCTCTTCCATCATTCTCGCCACCGTCTCGCGTGGCCAATAATGAGCAATCCGCGGCAGCATCTGGTCGAACACGATCGCCCGCAGGTGACGGAAATCGAACTTGCCGACTAGCCGGAAATATTCGATCGGCCGCACCCCGAGCCGCAATAAAACCCAGACCAGAGCGGCCGGGTAAAGGGACAGGTGATGCGTCACTCCGATCGGCAATCGGCTGAACAGAACCCGCCGCAACGGATCCAGGACTGAAACGAGCCAGCGGTTATTCTCTCTGCCATAGACCCATATCAGCACACGACCGCCAGGCTTGACCGCCCGCGCCATGCTTTCGAGCGCCCGCTCCGGATGCTCTAGGTGATGGATGACGCCGATCGAGAAGGCCAGGTCGAAGCGGTCCCGGAAGGGCAGATCATAAGCGCTCGCGCGCATCACCTGCATCGTCGGGAAGGGTTTCAAATTGCGGCGGGCACTTTCGAGGGATCGCTCGTCGATGTCGACCGCGACGCCCCCGGCGGCCCCGTACTTCAATGGCCAATAGCTGTTCCGGCCCATGCCGCAGCCGACATCGAGGAACTCCTTGCCCTGCCAGTCCTCCGGAGCCAAGGGCACGGTCCACCGCCGGAACTGCTCTTCATGTTCCGGCAAGATCTCGGCATAGGCGTTCCATTCGTAGCCGAAGCGGTCGGGCGACCCTCGGCGATCGTTTGCCGTCCGATCCGTCATGCGACAACCGACATTTGCTATTGCGCGGCCGTAAGCGCGGCGGTGGGGGCGATCGAGGGCCGCTCCCGCCGCCGCCCAGCCACGGCGAACAGCACGTAGAGCGCCCAGAGTTTTTTGCCGTGGTCGGCGCGGCCCGAGAGATGCTCGGCGAGCAAGGACTCGATCGCCTCGCGGTTGAACCATGCCGCCACTGGATTACCGGTCGACATCAGCACGTCCTGACATCGATCCCAGAAGAGCGTCTTGATTAGCCTGCCGATCGGTACGGCGAACCCGTGCTTTTTGCGAAATACGACTCCTTCCGGCAAATATCGGGAAGCGACCCGCTTCAGAATGTACTTCTTGATTCCTCGCCGGAGCTTGAGCCGGGCAGGCAGGCTGCAGGCGTACTCGGCCAAGTCCCGGCCGAGAAACGGGGCCCGCACTTCGAGGCTGTTGAACATCGAAGCACGGTCGGTTTTTGTCAGGATGTCCTCCGGGAGGTAGGTTGTCAGGAACTGGTAGGAGAGCCGCTCGACCCCGCCGACTTCACCAGCCTCCGCGGCGCGGCGATCGATTTCGGCGAAGCCCTTCTCCAGATTTTCCGGCAGCGCCGAAGGGCGCCACAGACCTTTCATGCGCTCGGGGCCGAACGGCGCCATCCACAGAAAGGATTGGCGCGCTGCCGCCGCGCCAAAGCCTTGCGACAACTGCGTCGCGAGAAACCGGCGGTTCATATAGTCCTCGTTTCCCGGCAGCAGCGCCATTGCGCGCTCGACGCACCAGCCGGCGGAGGCAGGAACCAGCCGCATCGCCGGCGCAAAACGCTGAACCGCAAAATTCGGGTAGCCGAGGAAGAGCTCGTCCGCTCCGTCACCCCCGAGCGCGACGGTCATCAGGCTGCGCGCGGCACGGCAAACCAGATAGGTGGGCAGAAGCGAGGAATCCGCGAGAGGCTCGCCGAGCTTCTCGGTCACCGCATCGAACGCGCTCAGCAATTCCGTGTCGTCGAGATCGACGACCTGATGATCGACGCCCAGATGCCGCGCGACCTCGACGGCATAAGCGGTCTCGTCAAAGCTGTCTTGCCCGATCCGGACAGTGAAGGCAGTAAGGTCGGGCGAGGTTTTCGCAGCGCAGGCGGCGATCAGGCTCGAAATCGAGCCCGCCGGACAAAAAGACGCCGACCGGCACATCCGCGACGATGCGATCGCGCACCGATGCGTTGACCAGGCCGTCCAGTCGATCAGCCGCTTCGGCCTCGCTGCGAGCGATTGTCTGCGGCCTCGGACGCCAATAATTCTCGACAGCAATGCGGCCAGCATTCACGGCGAGAATAGTGCCCGGCTCGAGCTTGGCGATGCCCCGCCATCCTGACTTCGTGCCGGGCAAGTATTCGTAAAGGAGGAGATTGTACGCCGCTTCCCGGTCTGGCGCCGCATCC
Organism: uncultured Alphaproteobacteria bacterium; assembly: GCA_963836845.1. GTDB lineage: Bacteria > Pseudomonadota > Alphaproteobacteria > ATCC43930 > CGMCC-115725 > AP-15. The sequence continues at coordinate 108,193 of CAWILK010000023.1, forward strand.
GAAAATCCCGGATGGCGCTGGAGCGCCGACGCCTCGGAGGCAAAGACCAAAACCGGTCCGAGCATGCCATAATAAAGCGGCTTCTCGCCAAAGCGATCGCGTACCAGATAGAGGGTGCCGGTGCTGCCGTCGCGAAAGGCAAAGGCGAACATGCCGTCGACTCGCTCGACCGCCCGACGAACTCCCTCGCGTCGGATCAGCTGAAACAACACTTCGGTATCGGAACGGTCGCACAGCGGCGCTCCCGAGCGGCGCAGCTCGTCAGCGAGGGCTCGATACCCGTAAATCTCTCCGTTGAACACCAGTGCATCACCGGAGGCTTCGTCGACGCGCGGCTGCGCGCCGCCGGAGACATCGATGATCGCCAGACGAGTGTGCCCGAGAGCGACACCTTTATCGACGAAAATGCCGTTGCCGTCGGGCCCGCGATGCGCCAACGCCGCGTTCATCTCGCCGAGAATGCGGCGGGCATCGGCGCCCGGATTGGTGAACCCGGCAATACCGCACACGATCTCACCACCTGCCGGCCAATACGGTCGGGCGCAGATCCGTCGAATGCCGGACGATGCTCTTCACCTTGTAGGGAGCTTTGCCGCGGCCCTCGTAATAGATCCTCGCCTGAACCTCGGCGACAATCCCGAGCAGGATGAACAACACCCCGGAGAGACCGATAGTCGCGGCGAGGAGCGGCAGCGGCGTCTGGATCAGCGAAATATCGTGGCCGAATTTCAACGCCAGCGCCCAGACAAAGGTCAGCAGGCCCAGGCCCCAGAAGGCGAGGCCGATCTTGCCGAAAAACTGCATCGGCCGATCGAACGCGCGATCGATGAAGTAGAGAGTAACAAGGTCGAGGAACACCCGGGTAATTCTGCCGAAGCCGTATTTGGAGCTGCCAAATCGACGGGCTTGGTGACCTACGGGGAGCTCCGTGACGCGTGCGCCTTCCCGTGCCGCATAGATCGGGATGAAGCGGTGCATCTCGCCGTAAAGACGCACATCCTCGATCACCTCGCGCCGGTAGGCCTTCAAGGTGCAGCCATAATCGTGCAGGGGCACACCGAGCAATGAGGAGATCAGGCGGTTTGCCACTATCGAAGGTAGGCGGCGCGAGAATTTGTCGTCCCGCCGAACGCGCCAGCCCGAAACCACGTCAAAACCCTCGGCCAGCTTGTCGAGCAGGCGAGGAATGTCAGCAGGGTCGTTCTGACCATCGCCGTCCATCGGAACCATCGACATCGCCGGTGCTGTGCTGAAAGCCCGCCATCAGCGCCGCGGTCTGGCCGTAGTTCCGCCTGAGATGGAGGACCTGGACACGGGCATCCGAATGCGCCAGCCCATCGAGCACTGCGCTGGAGCCGTCCGTCGAGCCGTCATCGACAAAGACGATTTCGGCGGGGCGCCGAAGCTGGTCGAGTGCTCCGGCCAGAGATCTATGCAACGCGGGGAGCGCCTCGACCTCGTTGAAGACCGGAATGACGACTGAAATGTCCACGGCTCGATAGCCCAAACCGTCGAATTATCAGCTTCCGGCCGGAGCGGGTCGAAACACCGAATGGCGCTCCGCTGCTTGCGCAGCGACTTCGGAGCGATGGCCTTTCTGGTGGAAGTAATTGGCCCGGTAGAATTCGAGAACCAGATCGCGGTAGACCGCCGGCGGGTAGCGCGGCGGGTTGTCGGGAGTGGCGCAGGAGGGCGCGCACTCGATCACCGAATCCGGGTTGGGGCTGTAGAAATAGGCGATCGAATAGCGGTCCTTGCCGGAGTCGTTGAGGACGCCGTGCGGCGTGGACCCCGCAAAAAAGGGGCCATAATCGATCATCGGGATCAGGCGAGCGGCGGCTCGATAATCCTGAACCTCGTGCTGTTTGAAGAGATGCATGCCCCACTCCGCGACGCGAGCGCAGGATCATAGCCCGGATGGCCGGCAATTGCATATGCGGTTGGGGCGAGATTGGCAGTAGATTAAGAGAGGGAGGTTCGGCCCGGGATTGGTTGCGGGGGTAGGATTTGAACCTACGACCTTCAGGTTATGAGCCTGACGAGCTACCGGGCTGCTCCACCCCGCGTCGATATGGACGGTTCCTTTCGTTGTGGCAGGAAGTGGATGGGAGTAGGGTGATTGGCGGGCCTGGCGGCGCCCTACTCTTCCGCACCTTGAGGTGCAGTACCATTGGCGCAGAGGGTTTTCACGGCCGAGTTCGGGATGGGATCGGGTGTTTGGCCCCTCGCTATGGCCACCAGGCCGGCAAAGCCTGCCCGCGGCAGCCTGCCCCTGGGCGGGACAGGAGGCGGGGGTTTGTCATGTGGGGGGAGGGATCGTCTGGTTTTGTAGGAGGCGCCGTCCCCGCTCTCGGGGATGGGTAGGGTCTTGCCGCTATGCGCGGCGGTGTCCGGCGCCTGGCAAGAGGCGTCGGGTTCAAGCGCCGATCGAGCGATTAGTACCGGTCAGCTGCGCGGATTGCTCCGCTTCCACCTCCGGCCTATCGACGTGGTGGTCTTCCACGGCTCTTAGGCGAGACCTGGTTTTGAGGAGGGTTTCCCGCTTAGATGCGTTCAGCGGTTATCCCGTCCGCACTTAGCTACCCGGCGGTGCGGCTGGCGCCACAACCGGTACACCAGAGGTGCGTCCCTCCCGGTCCTCTCGTACTGGGGAGAGCGCCTCGCAAGTCTCGAACACCCACGGCAGATAGGGACCGAACTGTCTCACGACGTTCTAAACCCAGCTCACGTACCGCTTTAAATGGCGAACAGCCATACCCTTGGGACCTGCTCCAGCCCCAGGATGCGATGAGCCGACATCGAGGTGCCAAACGACGCCGTCGATATGGACTCTTGGGCGTCATCAGCCTGTTATCCCCGGCGTACCTTTTATCCGTTGAGCGATGGCCCTTCCACACGGGACCACCGGATCACTATGGCCGACTTTCGTCTCTGCTCGAGCTGTCGCTCTCGCAGTCAGGCGGGCTTGTGCCATTGCACTCAACAGCTGATTTCCGACCAGCCTGAGCCCACCATCGCGCGCCTCCGTTACTCTTTGGGAGGCGACCGCCCCAGTCAAACTACCCGCCATGCAGGGTCCCGGACCCGGGTTCACGGGCCGCGGTTAGATGCCAGAGAACATAAGGGCGGTATTTCAAGGGTGCCTCCACCCCAACTGGCGCCAGGGCTTCAACGGCTCCCGCCTATCCTACACATACATTCCCTAACACCACTGCAAAGCTGTAGTAAAGGTGCACGGGGTCTTTCCGTCTGACCGCGGGAACTCCGCATCTTCACGGAGAATTCAATTTCGCTGAGCCGGTGTTGGAGACAGTGGGGAAGTCGTTACGCCATTCGTGCAGGTCGGAACTTACCCGACAAGGAATTTCGCTACCTTAGGACCGTTATAGTTACGGCCGCCGTTTACCGGGGCTTCGATTCAGAGCTTGCACCCCTCCTCTTAACCTTCCGGCACCGGGCAGGCGTCAGACCCTATACGTCGTCTTGAGACTTCGCAGAGCCCTGTGTTTTTAGTAAACAGTCGCCACCCCCTACTCTGTGCCCCCCGCCCCTGGTTGCGCACGGACGGGGCCCCCTTCTCCCGAAGTTACGGGGGCATTTTGCCGAGTTCCTTCAACACCGTTCTCTCAAGCGCCTAGGTATGCTCTACCAGTCCACCTGTGTCGGTTTCGGGTACGGTCTATAGTCGCCGGCGCTGTTTCCCGGAAGTCCCAGGCCGCCCCCTCAATCCAATAAGAGGAGACGACTTTCGGCCTTCGTCGCGACCCGGCAGGCGGAGGAATATTAACCCCCTTCCCATCGGCTACGGCTCTCGCCCTCGCCTTAGGGGCCCGGCTAACCCTGCGCGGATTAACCTTGCGCAGGAACCCTTGGACTTTCGGCGACAGCGTTTCTCACGCTGTTTATCGCTACTCATGTCAGCATTCGCACTTCCGATACCTCCAGCAGCGCTCGCGCGCCACCTTCGCCGGCCTACGGAACGCTCCGCTACCACGTCAGGGACCAGGAACCAGGAGTCAGGGATCAGGATGAACGCAACCAGCTCGCGTGGAGACCGCGCAACATCTTGCTGATCTCGACGATAGCCGTCTTGCCACTTCCGACCCATGATCTCCTCAACATAGCCGAGATCGATGCAGTAGCGCAGCCATAACTGCGTCTCGTCACTGCTGCCGATCGCGGCCGTCAGGTAGCGCCGATACTCCGCCGCAGAGTAACCCTGCTTGGCAAAGCCCTCGGTGAGGTTCGCGCAGATCGATTTCGATGCCCGGCGCAATTGATCGGCCAAGGCAAATTGCTCGATCCGCGGAAACTCCAGACTGGCTTGATGCAATTCCAGCGACAAACGATACGCCCGCCCGAAGACTTCGAGATCTTCGACCCGTTGTACCATTCGCCCGCTCATCGAGCTCTTCCTGGCACCTGACTCCTGGTTCCTGGCTCCTGACATCCGCAGCTTCGGTGCGTGGCTTGAGCCCCGTTACATTTTCGGCGCGGGACAGCTTGAATTAGACCAGTGAGCTATTACGCTTTCTTTAAAGGATGGCTGCTTCTAAGCCAACCTCCTGGTTGTCTTGGCCGTCCGACATCCTTTACCACTTAGCCACGACTGGGGGACCTTAGCTGGCGGTCTGGGCTGTTTCCCTCTCGACGACGGACCTTAGCACCCGCCGTCTGGCTGCCGACCTCCACTCGCCGGTATTCGGAGTTTGGTTAGGTTTGGTAAGGCTCGCGCCCCCCTAGCCCATCCAGTGCTCTACCCCCGGCGGTGAGCAATCGACGCTCTACCTCAATAGATTTCGCGGAGAACCAGCTATTTCCGGGTTTGATTGGCCTTTCACCCCTAGCCACAAGTCATCCCCTACTTTTGCAACAGTAGTGGGTTCGGTCCTCCAGTGCGTGTTACCGCACCTTCAACCTGCCCATGGCTAGATCACCCGGTTTCGGGTCTGATCCCGGCAACTAAAGTTTCGCCCTATTCAGACTCGCTTTCGCTGCGCCTACGCCTAACGGCTTAAGCTTGCTGCCAAGACCAACTCGCTGACCCATTATACAAAAGGTACGCCGTCACGAGGCGCCAGGAACCAGGAACCAGGAAGATCTCCTGGCGCCTGGCTCCTGACACCTGGCTCCGACTGCTTGTAGGCATCCGGTTTCAGGAACTCTTTCACTCCCCTCGTCGGGGTGCTTTTCACCTTTCCCTCACGGTACTGGTGCACTATCGGTCACTGAGGAGTATTTAGGCTTGGAGGGTGGTCCCCCCATCTTCAGACAGGATTGCACGTGTCCCGCCCTACTCGAGGACCCTTGTCCCGGTTTCCCGTACGGGGCTGTCACCCGCTCCGGCCCGCCTTTCCAGGCGCTTCCGGTACCAAAGACAAAGGCCACTGGCCTGTTCCGCGTTCGCTCGCCACTACTGACGGAATCTCGGTTGATGTCTTTTCCTCCGGCTACTGAGATGTTTCAGTTCGCCGGGTTTGCCTCCTCATCCTATGAATTCAGATCAGGATACCCGCCAGTTCTGCGGGTGGGTTGCCCCATTCGGAGATCCCGGGATCACCGATCGCTCGCATCTCCCCCGGGCTTTTCGCAGCGTGCCACGTCCTTCATCGCCTCTCAGTGCCAAGGCATCCACCAGATGCCCTTACTTGCGCTTGATCCCGGCGTTCCCATGCGGCGGCACAAGCTGCCGCCGGGAAACGCCGCACCACCGCCGCGCACAGGGACAAGACCCCTAGGGGCAAAACCCTGACGAGACGGCCTCACATGAAGACACTTCTCGGATAGACCCTGTGCCAGCGTTGCTCGCCCCTTCGGCAGGTGACACTTTGCGTCGCCGAAAGGCCAGCCTCGCTGCGCCGAGCCTATCCGCCTCGGTCACATGACAAACTCTCTCTTCACCCTTCAATCAGCACCCGCCCGGTCGCCCGGGCGGCGTCTCTCTACTCTTCTCCGAGCGTCGCGCACCGCCGGCGCGGCGCACCGGTGGCGACCAAATCGCGGCGGTGCCAAAGATGGTGGAGGTGCCTCGGTGCAACCGCGTTGCACCGGTGGTGGAGGTGAACGGGATCGAACCGATGACCTCCTGCTTGCAAAGCAGGCGCTCTCCCAACTGAGCTACACCCCCTCTCAGGGGTCAGGAACCAGGGCCAGGACCAGGCGTCAGGAGCCACGAACATCCTGACCCCTGGCACCTGGTTCCTGATCCCTGAATGGTGGGCCAGGGAGGATTTGAACCTCCGACCTCACGCTTATCAAGCGCGCGCTCTAACCAGCTGAGCTACTAGCCCCAAGGCCTTTGACCCATACGGGCAGGCGCGCGCCAGCCGACGCTCGGGAGAAGGGATGCGCAGACGGCGGCCTCTTTGCAGGTGTCAGGATCCAGGATCCAGGAACCAGGCATACCGCACCGGCTTTGTGGAGGATCAGGATCGCGGTCAGATCCCGCTCGCCATTGCTGGCTCCTGGTCCTGACCCCTGGCTCCTGAATTCCAGAAAGGAGGTGATCCAGCCGCAGGTTCCCCTACGGCTACCTTGTTACGACTTCACCCCAGTCGCTGACCTTACCGTGGTCGGCTAGCCCCCTTTGCGGGTTGCCGCACCGGCTTCGGGTAAAACCAACTCCCATGGTGTGACGGGCGGTGTGTACAAGGCCCGGGAACGTATTCACCGCGGCATGCTGATCCGCGATTACTAGCGATTCCGACTTCATGCTCTCGAGTTGCAGAGAGCAATCCGAACTGAGACGGCTTTTTGAGATTGGCTCGGGGTCGCCCCTCTGCCGCCCTCTGTCACCGCCATTGTAGCACGTGTGTAGCCCAGCCCATAAGGGCCATGAGGACTTGACGTCATCCCCGCCTTCCTCCGGCTTGTCACCGGCAGTTTCTGCAGAGTGCCCGGCTTTACCCGATGGCAACTGCAGATGGGGGTTGCGCTCGTTGCGGGACTTAACCCAACATCTCACGACACGAGCTGACGACAGCCATGCAGCACCTGTGTCCCGGCCAGCCGAACTGAAGAATGAGATCTCTCCCACCCATACCGGGCATGTCAAGAGCTGGTAAGGTTCTTCGCGTTGCGTCGAATTAAACCACATGCTCCACCGCTTGTGCGGGCCCCCGTCAATTCCTTTGAGTTTTAACCTTGCGGCCGTACTCCCCAGGCGGTGTGCTTAAAGCGTTAGCTGCGACACCGAAGAGCTAGGCTCCCCAACGTCTAGCACACATCGTTTACGGCGTGGACTACCAGGGTATCTAATCCTGTTTGCTCCCCACGCTTTCGCGCCTCAGCGTCAGTCTCGGTCCAGAGAGCCGCCTTCGCCACCGGTGTTCTTCCCAATATCTACGAATTTCACCTCTACACTGGGAATTCCACTCTCCTCTCCCGATCTCAAGCCAACCAGTCCCAAGCGCAATTCCCAGGTTGAGCCCGGGGCTTTCACGCCTGACTTGATCGGCCGCCTACGCGCCCTTTACGCCCAGTAAATCCGAACAACGCTCGCCCCCTTCGTATTACCGCGGCTGCTGGCACGAAGTTAGCCGGGGCTTCTTCTCCCGCTACCGTCATCATCGTCGCGGGCGAAAGAGCTTTACAACCCTAAGGCCTTCCTCACTCACGCGGCATTGCTGGATCAGGCTTGCGCCCATTGTCCAATATTCCCCACTGCTGCCTCCCGTAGGAGTTTGGGCCGTGTCTCAGTCCCAGTGTGGCTGATCATCCTCTCAGACCAGCTACGGATCACCGCCTTGGTAGGCCGTTACCCCACCAACTAGCTAATCCGACGCGGGCCCCTCCTAGCTGCGATAAATCTTTCCCCCCGTTCTGCCCGGGCGCATGCGGTATTAGCCGAAGTTTCCCTCGGTTATCCCCCACTCCAGGGCAGGTTCCCACGCGCTACTCACCCGTGCGCCACTCCCCCGAGACCGAAGCCCCGAAGCGTTCGACTTGCATGTGTTAGGCATGCCGCCAGCGTTCGTTCTGAGCCAGGATCAAACTCTCAAGTTCATCCCAGGCCCATCCCAAAGGCATAGACCTCAATTCAGGGCCTCCAAACGTTCGCATCTTGCGCGAACACTCGACGGCCCCCCAGCTCTCGCCGGTCAGCCGCCGTCCGCGCATCCCTTCCCTTCTCTCCACAATCTCAATCAACAATCCCCCCAAGCATCCCAGACCGCCAAAGGGGCCGCGCTTATAGGCCCCCCCGCAATCCGCCGTCAAGACCCGATCGAGTCGGCAGCCGAGGAACGACGTGAGCGTCGCAAGGCGCAAGCGAGCGCTAAGGTAATGACGCTCGAAGCCCCCTGTCCAGGGCGGCGTCATAAAAATTTTGACCGAACGCGGCCTCAGATCAGGCCGAGCGAGCGCAGCTCGGCGAGCATCCGTCGGGCGGCGGCTCACCGCATCCGCGGAGCGGTCGGCGGGCGCATCCTCCGGCGAGAGATAGCGCCAGCCCTGGAACGGCCGCCAGGCCGCGGCAGAGTCGGGACCAGTCTTTCATCGACCTCGATCAGGCAATAGCGCCGGCCGTTGTCGTCCCGCTCGCTGCGAAACCCGGTGACCCGCTGGCGCACCCGGATACTGCCCGCGGATAATCCAATAGATCGAGCCGCCCGCCAGCACCTCCGCGGCGCGGCGCGGATGGTTGCGCGTATAGACCCAGCTGCCGCCGCGCTCGGCGGCGCGCGCCGCGCGGATACGGCGCAACTGGTCGAGGTCGTCGACGCCGACCGCGAGCTTCAACAGATGCAGCGGCATCCGCGGCGGCGCCGCCCCTCAGCCACCGCTCTGCCCGACGGGCGCGAGCGAGATCAGCTCCGCGCCTTCCTCGACGAGATCGCCGACCGCAAACCGCACCGCCTCGACGACGCCGTCGGCGGGCGCGGTCACCGTATGCTCCATCTTCATCGCCTCGATGATCATCAGGGGTTCGCCTCGCCGGACCTTGTCGCCCGACCTCGACCATCTGCCCGAATGATCCGTCCGGGCATCGGCGCGGTCAGCCGCCCGGCGGTCGGGTCGTCGCCCGAAGCCGCGGCGAGCGGGTCGAGTTCGACGAGGCGCCAGCTTTCGCCCTCGATGAAGACGGCAGTCTCCCGCCCGTGATCGAGCACTGTCGACGTGCCTGCGCACGCCATCGAGCGTCAGGGCGAAGGTCCCATCCGGGCAGCCGCTCGCCGCCGGCGACGAGTTCCCGATCGCCGATCTGGAGAGCCACCCTCCGGTCCTTGCGCTCTGCCGCGACCGCGCGTTCTTCGTCCCCGTCACGAAACACGAGCTCCTGGCGCGCGCGTCGCCGCCGAGGCGCCAGCCATCGGTTCGTGCCCAGGGCGAAAACGGATCGCCGGAATCCGGCAGCGGCGGCTCTCGCTTCCGCGGCGCGCGCCAGCAACCGCACGAGCGCCGCCGCGGCGAGCGCCGCGTCTGGAGCGCGGCTCGCGCGGCGGCAGGCAGGGCCTGCCCGATGGCGCTCGATAAAGCCGGTATCGACCTCGGCCGCGGCGAATTGCGGGTGGGCGGCGACCCGCGCGAGAAAGCCGAGATTGGTCGCGACGCCGAGCACCGCAGTCTCGGCGAGGGCGCGGCGCAGCCGGCCAAGCGCCGCCGCGCGGTCCTCTCCCCAGACGATGATCTTGGCGATCATCGGATCGTAGAACGGCGTTACCGCATCCCCCTGCCGCACGCCGGTATCGACGCGGGCGATCTCCGGCGGCGGGCAGCCGCAGACCGGTGCAAGGTGCCGGTCTGCGGCAGAAACCCGCGCCCGGGATCCTCGGCATAGAGCCGCGCCTCGATCGCGTGCCCCGGCAGGCGATCTCGTGCTGGCAAAGCGGCAACGCCTCGCCGGCCGCGACGCGAAATTGCCATTCGACGAGATCGAGCCCGGTCACCGCCTCGGTGACCGGGTGCTCGACCTGCAGCCGCGTGTTCATCTCGATGAAATAGAACGCACCGCCTTCGGCGATGAATTCGACAGTGCCGGCGCCGACATAGCCGACCGCGCGCGCCGCGGCGACCGCGGCTTTCCCCATCGCGTCGCGCTGCTCGGCGGCGAGCCCGGGCGCCGGCGCCTCCTCGATCACCTTCTGATGCCGGCGCTGGATCGAGCAATCGCGCTCGAACAGATGGACCGTGTTGCCGTGCCGGTCGGCGAAGACCTGGATCTCGATATGGCGCGGCGGCGTTCGAGGTATTTTTCGATCAGAAGGCGGTCGTCGCCAAAGGCCGCCTTGGCCTCTCGCCGCGCGCCGGCCAGCGCGCCGGCAAAATCTGCGGCGCTTGCCGACGACCCGCATACCGCGCCCGCCGCCGCCGGCGGAGGCCTTGATCAGCACCGGAAAGCCGATCCGTTCGGCCTCGTCGAGCAGCCGAGCCGGCGATCTGGTCGTCGCCGTGATAGCCCGGCACGAGCGGCACCCCGTGCCGCTCCATCAGCGCCTTGGCCGCGGCCTTCGATCCCATGGCGCGGATCGCCGAGGCCGGCGGGCCGATAAACACGATCCCGGCGCGCTCGCAGGCCTCGGCGAATTCGGCGTTTTCGGACAGAAAACCGTAGCCCGGGATGGACCGCCTCGGCGCCGCTGCGGCGCGCCGCGTCGAGGATCGCCGCGATATTCAAATAGCTGTCGCGCGGCGCCGAGGGCCCGATCGGCCACGCCTCATCGGCGAGAGCTCGACGTGCAGCGCGTCGCGATCTGCCTCTGAATAGACCGCAACGTCGCGATCCCGAGCCGGCGCGCGGTGCGGATCACCCGGCAGGCGATTTCCCCGCGATTGGCGATCAGGATCTTGTCCAAACAAGACTCACATCCGGAAACGCCGAAGCCGTGCGTCGGTTCGATCGGGCGCGTTGAAGCTGGCGGAAATCGCCAGCGCCAGCGTCATTCGCGTATCGGCGGGGTCGATGACCCCGTCATCCCACAGCCGGGCGCTCGCATAATAGGGGTGGCCCTGGGTTTCGTACTGGGCGCGGATCGGCGCCTTGAACGCCTCTTCCTGCTCGGCGCTCCAGGGATCGTCGCGCCCGGCCCGGCTGTCCCGCCGCACCTGGGCCAGCACCGAGGCGGCCTGCTCGCCGCCCATGACTGAAATCCGCGCATTGGGCCACATCCACAAAAAGCGCGGAGAATAAGCCCGGCCGCACATGCCGTAATTGCCGGCGCCAAAGCTGCCGCCGATGATAACGGTGAATTTCGGCACGGCGGCGGTCGCGACCGCGGTCACCAGTTTCGCCCCGTCCTTGGCGATGCCGCCGGCCTCGTATTTGCGGCCGACCATGAAGCCGGTGATGTTCTGCAGGAAGACGAGCGGGATGCCGCGCTGGGCACAAAGCTCGATGAAATGCGCGCCTTTCAGGGCGCTTTCCGAAAACAGAATTCCGTTATTGGCGAGGATCCCTACCGGATAGCCCCAGATCCGCGCGAAGCCGCAGACGAGGGTCGGGCCATAGAGCCGCTTGAATTCGTCGAGCTCGCTGCCGTCGACGAGACGGGCGACGACCTCGCGCACTTCGTAGGGACGGCGTGTGTCGGGTGGGATGACGCCATAGATCTCCTCGGCCGGGTAGAGCGGCTCGCGCGGCGCCGCGACCTCGGCCGGCATCCGCTTTGGGCGGTTGAGGTTGCCGACGATCTGCCGAGCGATGCCGAGCGCGTGCCGGTCGTCGAGCGCGTAATGATCGGTGACGCCGGAGACCCGGCTGTGCACCTCGGCGCCGCCCAATTCCTCGGCGGTGACGACCTCACCGGTCGCCGCGCGGACCAGCGGCGGGCCCCCGAGAAAGATCGTCCCCTGCCCGCGCACGATGACACTCTCGTCCGACATCGCCGGCACATAGGCGCCGCCCGCTGTGCACGAGCCCATCACCAGCGCGATCTGCGGAATGCCTGCCGCCGAGAGGCTCGCCTGATTGTAAAAGATGCGCCCGAAATGATCGCGATCGGGAAAAACCTCGTCCTGCGCCGGCAGAAACGCCCCGCCCGAATCGACAAGGTAGAGGCAAGGCAGGCGGTTTTCCCCGGCGATCTCCTGGGCCCGCAGGTGCTTCTTGACCGTGATCGGGAAATAGGTGCCGCCCTTGACCGTCGCGTCATTGGCGAGGATGACGCACTCCTTTCCCATGATCCGGCCGATGCCGGTGACGAGGCCGGCGGCCGGAACCTCGCCGTCATACATGCCGAAGGCGGCGAGCGGCGACAATTCGAGAAACGGCGAGCCCGCATCCAGCAACACCCTGACCCGCTCCCGTGGCAGCAACTTGCCGCGCGCCAAGTGCCGGCGCCGCGCCTCCTCCCCGCCCCCCTCCCCGATCGCCGCGACCCTCTCCCGCAAATCGGCGACCAAGGCGCGCATCGCCGCCGCATTCGCCGCAAACATGTCCGAGCGCCGGTCGAGTGAGGTGGTCAGAACGCCCATCGCGGCCGGCACCTTGCAAAGCTTCTGGTTGCCGAGCAAGCGGAAAAGGCCGGGTGGCAAACTGCGGATCTATCTGCCCAGCCGCCGGCGGCGGGTCGCGGCTGAGCAGCATTAAATTGCCATGATCCCATTGTAATCTCATCCGGTGAGCGCGCAGGAACGGCGCGAAGGGACGTGCTTGCAGATTTCCTGAAACAACAGGAGGCGACGGCTGCCCGCTCGTCGGGATTTGGTGTGATCATAGAGCCGCGGGCACGGCGCTGCCCAGAAATCGCCTGTTTTGGATAATGCTTGTCGGATCGAAGCTGCGCCGGTAATGCAGGCGAGAACCGAGAACAGGCCCAAAATGGGCGGAGAGTGCTTATGGCCCGGTGGTCGCTCGACGATATCTCTTGGGACCGTTTCGATCGCGGCAAGCTCGATGCGGAAATCGTGCGGATCGTCAAGGCGGCGAGCCTCGTCGAATACAATGGGACAGCTTACGCGCGCCATTTGTGCCGGATTTTCGATGAGGACGAGGTATTTCGCGACCAAGCGCGCCGCTGGGGCGAAGAAGAGGTTCAACACGGCGAGGCGCTGGGGCGCTGGGCCGAATTGGCCGATCCGAATTTCAGTTTCGCGGCTGCCTTCGGGCGCTTTCAGGCCGGCTACCAAATCGATTTCGATTGCGATGTCTCGCGCCGCGGGTCGCGCTCGGGCGAAATGATGGCGCGTTGCATTGTCGAGGTCGGGACCAGCTCCTACTACACAGCGCTACACGACGCGGCGCGCGAGCCGGTGCTTCGGGAAATTTGCCGGCTTATCGCCGCCGACGAGATCCGCCACTACAAACTGTTCTACAACAACTTGACGCGTTGTCTCGAACGCGAGCGCGTCGGGTTTCTGACGCGCCTCCGCGTCGCTGCCAGGCGGATCGCAGAATCAGAAGACGACGAGCTCGCCTACGCCTACCACGCCGCCAACGAGACCATGCAACCTTATGATCGGCAGCGGTGCAGCCGTGCTTATGCGAGGCGCGCGTTCGGAATTTATCGTGCGCATCACGTCGCGCGCGGCGTCGCCATGATTGCAAAGGCCGTAGGGGTAAACCCACACGGCTACCTTGCGCGCACCGCAGGTCGGTTCGCCTGGACCCTGCTGCGATTGCGAGCCGCATGGCTCGCCAAAGCGGCGGCCTAGTCGAGGCTAGCCAAGCAGCTTGCGCGCCTCGGCGGCCTGCGCTCGCAACGACTGCAGCAGGCGGGCTTCCGGGGTCGGGGCACAATTCGTATACCCGGCGCCGAGCTCTTTCAGCTGCCCCGCGTTACGCGGATAGGCGGCGTGATTGAGCGGCAAGGCGAGGCGGGCGCCGGCGCCCTTTTTTACCGCCTCGCGCACACGATCGATCGCAGCGACGAGCCTCGGGTGGTCGGGTTGGCCGCTAACGCCGAGCGATCGCGACAGGTCGGAGGGCCCCACAGCCAGCAAATCGACCCCTTCCACCGCGGCGATCGCGTCGATCCGCTCGACAGCCTCGAGGTCTTCGATCATGCAAGCCAGAATGATTTCCCGGTTGGATTGTGCCATGTGCTCGATGAGCGGGATGCGGCCGTACTCGGCGGCCCGGCTGCCCGCCGCCATGCCGCGGTCCCCGAGCGGCGGGTAACGCACCGCCCTAACGGCCTCGCGGGCGGTCTCAGCACTGCTGACATGAGGTACCTGGACACCTTGAACGCCCATGTCCAGCAATCGCAGAATGAACGCCGGATCGAAGCCGGGCGTCCGCACGATCGGGGTGATTCCGACCCGCTCCGCGGCCATCACCGCGAGCTGCACGTCATGCAAGCCATAGCTGGTGTGTTCCATGTCGATAAACGCGGCGTCGAAGCCCGCCAGCCCGATGAGCTCAACTATCTGCGGATCGGCGATGCCCCCCACATGGGTCCCTAGAGCGAGACCGCCCTCGGCAAGGATCCGCTTTACCCGGTTCTGCTGCATGACTTCCTCTCTTGCTCATTGCCGCCGCCCATAGTACAGCCGCCCTTCGAGGCGAATCGAGCCTGGGAAACGGCGCTTGTGACCGTCTAATTTCCTTCTGGTGTCTGCCGGATCGGGTCGTCCCGACTGCTCAGCCCGGCGTCGGCGCCTCGGGATGCAGCAAGTCGGCGCTCCGCAGATCCGCCCACAATGCCGCTGGGATCGGGTGCCGCAGCAACCGCGTATTCGCGTCCAGCTCCGCCACGCTTCGGGGTCCAGGAAGGACCGCGGCTACTGCCGGATGGGCGAGCGGAAATTGCAGCGCCGCCGCAACGAGCGGCACCCGGTGGCTGTCGCAAACGGCTCGAATGCGGGCTACCCGAGCAACGACATCCGCGGGTGCGGGTTTATAGTTCCAGGTTTCGCGCCCGGCCAGGATGCCGGTGTTGAACGGCGCGCCAATGACCACCGACACCCCCGATCGAAGGCATTTCGGCAGCACATCGTCGAGCGCGTCTTGCTCGAGCAGGGTATAGCGCCCGGCGAGGAGAAAGACGTCCCAATCACCCCATTCCATCGCTTCGAGCAGCACTTCCCGTTCGTTGACGCCGATGCCGATAGCGCTCACGACACCCGCCGCTCGCAATTCCTCGAGCGCCCGATATCCGCCGTCGCGGAAGGTGCGGATGATTGCGGGATGCGCGTCCTTGCCGTGCTGCCGGGCGCCCACGTCATGCGCATAAAGCACATCGACCCGGGCCAAGCCGAGCCGCTGCAAGCTGTCCTCGAACGAGCGCATAACGCCGGTATAAGAGTAATCAAAGACCTGCTCGAAGGGCATCGGGCGCCGTGGCGATCCGGGCGCATCGGCCTGCGGCCATGGGCGCAGCAGCCGTCCCACCTTGGTGGACAACACCCAGCGGTTGCGCGGCACCTCGCGCAGAGAGTCTCCGAGAATGCGGCATGCCCGTCCGAATCCATAAAAAGGCGCGGTGTCGAAATATCGTATTCCCGCGCCCCAGGCGGCTCGAATAACGGAGTCCGCCTGCTCTCGGGTGACGTTGATCCGATGCCCGCCGAGTGTCCCGGTGCCGAGGCCGAGTACCGTCACCCTCAGGGACGTGCGCCCCAGAGGGCGTGTCTCGAACCCCGCCATATGCCGTCTCCATCACTCCATCACGATCGGATATTATATCAAACTGCAGCGAGTTGCGCGGCTCCAGGTCCCTTCCAGATTGTGCCGGAGCGGATGGCCTTGCATGGTGATAATCTTTGGTTCTATCAACGTTGATGTCACTATTCCTGTCCCATCGTTGCCGCAACCGGGGGAAACCGTGCTCGGCGGCGATTATCGCCTCGTCCCGGGCGGTAAGGGCGCCAATCAGGCTTTAGCAGCGCGCCGAGCAGGAGCTCGGGTGGTTCTCGCCGGCGCCATAGGATCGGATTTTTTCGGCGAGGTGGCGCTCGGCCAGCTGCAGCGGGACGGCGTCGATACGCGTCTGGTGCATGATCGTTGAGGCGCCCACCGGTTGCGCGGCGATCATGGTTTCAGCGGCCGGCGAGAACATGATTGCAGTCGCCCCCGGCGCCAACGCGCACGTGCGCTCCGACCAGGTCACCAATGACGTGATCGACGCCGAAACGATCCTCGTCGCACAGGCGGAAGTCCCTTTGGCCGAAACGGGTGCTCTGATCAGGCGGGTCCGGGCGCGCGGCGGAACGACTCTGCTGAACTTGGCGCCGGCGCTGCCGTTCGATCCCGGCCTCTACTCGCGAGATCGATCTTCTCATCGCGAATGAAAGAGAAGCCGCCGCGGTCGGAGGCGATCCGGAAAAGGTCGCGGGCCGTCATTCCGCCGCGGCGCTTGTGATCACCCGCGGCGGCGCGGGGGCGATCGCGTTTCTCGCCGACGGCAGCCGCCTCGAAGTGCCGGCGATGCGCATCGAGCCCGTGGACACGACAGGCGCTGGCGACACCTTTGTCGGCGTCCTTGCGGCGGCGCTCGATGCGGAGATCGGAGCTCGAAACCGCGTTGCGGCGCGCCAGCGCCGCGGCGGGCCTTTCCTGCCTTGCTACGGGGCTCAGAGCGGGATGCCGGAGAGGGCGGCGATCGACGCCGCAAATCGGCGAGCTGGCTTCCGAGGTAAACAGTGCTCTCGGAACTCGGCCAATACGTCGATATAGAGCTGGCGCTTGAACGGGACGATCAGCTCCGGCAGCTGCTCCGGCGCCGCCCATCGCCAAGCATCGAATTCCGGGTGCTCGGTGGCGAGGTCGATATCGGCGTCATCCCCGGTGAAGCGCATGACAAACCATTTCTGCCGCTGGCCGCGGTAGCGCCCGCCCCAAACCGCGCCCGCGAAATCGGGGGGCAGGTCGTAGAGCAGCCAGGTGCGGCTCTCGGCGAGTATTTCGGCCTTGTCGGTGCCGATTTCCTCCCTGAGCTCGCGCAGCGCCGCCTCGCCGCGGGGTTTCGCCGGGATCGATGCCGCCTTGCGGCATCTGCCAAGCCGGCATGCCCGGCATATCGATGCGATGGGCGACGAAGACTTCGCCCTGCCGGTTCAGCAGCATGATGCCGACAGCCGGCCGGTAGCCGAGCGCCTCGTCGGCTCGGCCATTTTATCGCTTAGTTGACGACGCGGCCGTTGAACAGTGCGATGCCGCGCAGCATGTCGACCGCCCGGGCCAGCTGGTAATCGGCGGGGGTGCCGATGATCGAGGGATCGACCGAACTCTGCTCGGGAGCCCCGTCTCCCGCATCGTCCTTCTTCACGTCGGTTGCAGTGGCGGTCTTTTCCGGCTTTTCGCCCTTTTCGGGCGTCTTTTCGATCTTCGCCGCCTCGACGATGATGTCGGGATCAATGCCCTTGGCCTGGATCGAACGGCCGGAAGGCGTGTAGTAACGCGCCGTGGTCAGGCGCATTGCCCCGTGGCCGGGGAGCGGGATGATGGTCTGGACCGATCCCTTGCCGAACGATTTGGTGCCGAGCAGGATCGCCCGATGGTGATCCTGCAACGCTCCAGCGACGATCTCGCTGGCCGATGCGGAGCCGCCATTGATCAATACGGCCACCGGAAGACCTGTGGCGATATCGCCGGGGCGCGCGTTGTAACGTTGCGCATCCTCACTGCGCCGGCCGCGGGTCGATACGATCTCTCCCTTGTCCAGAAAGGCGTCCGCGACCGCGACCGCCTGATCGAGCAGGCCGCCCGGGTCATTGCGCAGATCGAGGATCACCCCGATCAATTTGTTGCCGGCCTGCTGCTTGAGGTTCTTCATCGCGTTGTTAAGGCCGACATCGGTCTGCTCGTTGAACGTCGTGATCCGGATATAGCCGATATTGTCGCCCTCCAGGTGGGAGCGGACCGACTGGATCCTGATCGTCGCGCGGTTCAGCTTGACGTCGAAGGGCTCCTTTCCTTCCCGCCGGATCGTCAGCTTGATCTCGGTGTTGACGAGACCGCGCATCTTTTCGACCGCCTCGGGCAAGGTCATCCCCTGAACCGGGTCGCCGTCGAGGTGAGTGATCAGATCGCCCGGCTTCAGCCCGGCGCGGGCGGCGGGCGTATCGTCGATCGGCGACACCACCTTAACGAGCCCGTTCTCCATCGAGACCTCGATCCCGAGCCCGCCGAACTCGCCGCGGGTCTGGACCTTCATGTCGTTGAAGTTCTTCGTGTTCAGGTAATTCGAATGAGGATCGAGCGAGGTCAGCATCCCGTTGATCGCCAATTCGACCAGCGTGTCGTCGCTGACCTCATCGACATATTCGGCGCGGACGCGTTCGAAAACCTCTCCGAACAGGTTGAGCTGCTTATAGGTTTCCGCCGAGTTGGCCGGCGGTGCGGCGCCGAGATCCTGGCGCAGCATGAGTACGAATGCGGTGGCGGCTGCCACCGCGACAAGACCCGAACGCTTCATCAACTCACCCTATTGCCTCGGGCCCGATCGGCTCGATTTGCATCGCGTCATGATATCCGGCGGCGATGCGAGATTATCAAGACAAGCCGCCAACAGTAAAATGGCGCGATCAATCTGCAGCCTGCCGCTCTGCGGCCGGCGCGATCAGGGAATGCCCCGTCATCACCCCCGGCTTTTGGAGCCCGAGAAGATCGAGCAAGGTCGGGGCGACATCCGAAAGGCGCCCGTCCCTTAATTGTGGGATCGCAAAATTGGGGCTTACGACGACAAAGGGCACCGGGTTCAGCGTATGCGCGGTATGCGGCTCGCCGGTCTGCGGATCGCGCATCATCTCGGCATTCCCGTGATCGGCCGTGATAACCAAGGCCCCGCCGGCATCCTCCACCGCCTTGGACAGCCGGCCGAGGCAGGTGTCCACCGTTTCGACGGCCTTGATCGCCGCATCGATACGGCCGGTGTGCCCGACCATGTCGGTGTTCGCATAATTGAGCACGATCACGTCGAAACGGCCGGTCTCGATCGCCTCGACGACCTTGTCGGTGACCTCGGGGGCGGACATCTCGGGCTGCTGGTCGTAAGTCGCGACCTTTGGCGACGGTACCAAGATCCGCTCCTCCCCCGGAAAGACGGTCTCGCGACCGCCATTGAAGAAAAACGTGACATGCGCGTATTTTTCGGTCTCGGCGATGCGCAATTGCGTCAATCCGGCCCGGGATACCACCTCACCGAATGTGTCCTTAAGGTCGTCCGGCAGGAAGAGCGTGTCGAGGAAGCGACTGAGCTCGGTAGAATACTCGACAAGGCCGAGCGCGGCGGCGAATGCGATGCGCTCTTGTCCGCGTCAAAGCCAGAGAAATCAGGGTCGAGCAAGGCTGTCGCGATCTCGCGCACCCGATCGGCGCGAAAATTCGCGATGAGGAGACCATCGCCGTCCTTCATCCGGTCGTAGCGCGCCAACGACCGTGGGCGCGACAAACTCGTCGGTTTCGCCGCGGGCATAGGCGGCTTCGACCGCTCGGATCGGCGTCCCCGGCCTTCTCGCCGCTGCCCCTGACGATCGCCGCCATAGGCTTTTTCCACCCGATCCCAGCGCTTGTCACGGTCCATCGCGATAGTAGCGCCCGCAGACCGTGGCGACCGCCAGATGGTCGAGAGCCGGCAACCTCTTTGCGAAACTGCGTCAGGTAGCCACGGCCGATTTTGGCGGGCGTGTCGCGGCCGTCGAGAAATGCGTGGACGGCGACCGGCAAGCCGGCTTCGGCAACAATCCGAGCCAATGCGGCGATCTGATGCTGGTGCGAATGCACCCCGCCGGGGAGAGGAGGCCTATCAGATGAGCCGTCCCGCCGCTCTGTTTGAGCTTTCTGACAAAGGTGCGCAATAGCCGGCATGGTGGCGAGCCGGCCCTCGGCTATTGCCGCGTCGATGCGCGGCAGATCCTGAAAGACGACGCGCCCCGCGCCTATATTGGTGTGGCCGACCTCCGAATTGCCCATCTGGCCGTCCGGCAGTCCGACATAGTGCTCGCTCGCCTGGAGATGGCTGTGCGGCCAGCGCGTGATAAGCCGATGCCAATGAGGTGTTCGCGCCGTCTCGATCGCGTTGTCGTCGGCCTTTGGCCGCTCGCCCCATCCGTCGAGAATGCACAACACGAGCGGGCGCGGACGGGATCTCATCGTTCAACACCTCAGGGCATTCGAGCATATCTCTATACGCGAAACCCAGGGTGAGCCGATAGCGTTCCGAGTTGCATCGTTAATCGCGGTGGTACGGGTGCCCGGCGATGATCTGCTGAGCGCGATAGAGCTGCTCGAGCAGCATGCCGCGGACCAGCAGATGCGGCCAAGTCATCGGCCCGAGCGACAGGACCGCCTCGGCGCGGTCTAAAACGGCCGCGTCAAGGCCATCGGCCCCGCCGATCGCGAAGGCGAGTTCGGCACGCCCCGGTCGCGCCAAGCGGCGATCCGATCAGCCAGAGCGCGGCTCGACCATGCCGAGCCGCGCTCGTCGAGCGCGACGAGAGGAGTGCGGGCCGGCAAGGCGCCGAGCAGCAATTCGCCTTCGCGATGCTTGAGCAGGGCGGCGGGAAGCCGCCGCCGCTCCTCGATTTCGACGATCGCAACCGGCGGGGAGATCCGGCCGGCGTAGAGCTCCTGCAGCTCCTTGAGCGGGCCGCCGCGCAGCCTGCCGATGACGAGAAGGCGAAAACGGATCGGCGGGTTCCCGGATTACTGCCGAACCGCTTCGCTGTCGGGCAAAAACTCGCCCCACATCTTTTCGAGATTGTAATAGGTGCGGATTTCAGGCCGGAACAGGTGCACGATGACGTCGCCCGCATCGATCAGCACCCAGTCGCCCTGTGTCTTGCCTTCGATCGAGATGCGAGCCGCGGCGGGAAAGCGCCTCTTCGAGATGCTCGGTCAAAGCCAGCACTTGCCGGCTCGAGCGGCCGCTCGCGATCACCATCTGGTCGGCGATCGTCGTCTTGCCGACGAGATCGATCGTAACGATTTCTTCGGCCTTGCCGTCTTCGAGAGTCTGCAAGATGAGCTCCAGAAGTTCCGGCTGCGCAGCGGCCGGTCCGGGGTTTCAGGGCGGTGACTGTTGGACAATTCGGCTCGTTGCTCCGTCACGGGCTGTGACGGCGTCGTCTGTCCCGCGCGGACCGGATCCGCGTTGCCGAGCGGGGATCCAGCCGGGTGTGGAAAAATACCCACGCCGGCGGTGCATTTCCGCCAATCGGCGCGCAGCGTTATCCGGAACGCGCTGATCGGCAAAGCGTTTCGCGGCGATGCCGGAGAGCGCTCTTAGAGAATAGGAAGGGCGGTCGAAAACGGCAATGGGCACGGTCCGAAGATCTCGCTCCACCGTTGCCAGTGCGGGATCTGGACAGGTTGTCGGCACCCATTAACCAAACAAAACACAGTCTCGGATAACGCCGCCGCAAGATCTTCAGAGTATCGGCAGTGTAACGCGACGATCCGAGCCGGCTTTCGATATCGCTGACGACGATGCGGGGATGGGCGGCGGCAACGCTTCGCGCTTGCTCCAGCCGGGCCGCGAAAGGGGCCATGCCTGCAGAGCGGTTTCAACGGGTTTTGCGGCGATACCAGCCACCAGACCTCGTCGAGCGCGAGACGTTGCAGCGCCAGCAGGCTCAAATGCAGGTGCCCGCCATGGGCCGGATTGAACGAGCCTCCGAGCAGGCCGATCCGGCGGTGCCGGAGGAGAACGGGGCAGGCCGCTGTCCGACGCCGCTCAGGGGCGCACCTGCCCGTTGCCGCGCACCAGGTATTTGTAGGTCGTCAGCTGTTCGGCGCCGACCGGGCCGCGCGGCGGAAGGCGTTGGGTCGATATGCCGATCTCGGCGCCCATGCCGAACTCGCCGCCATCGGCGAACTGGGTCGAGGCATTGACCAGAACGATGGCGCTGTCGACCTCGCGCAGAAAGCGCTCAGCGGCCGCTTCTCGTCCTCGGTCACGATCGCGTCGGTATGGTGCGAGCCGTAGTGATTGATGTGTGCGATCGCTCCGGCGACGCCGTCGACCACACGAACCGACAGGATCGCGTCGAGATATTCGGTGCGCCAATCCTCTTCGGTTGCCGGCAGAATGGCACGGGTCGATCGCCCGGGCGGCCGGCGTCGCCGCGCAATTCGCAGCCGGCCGCGACGCAGATCGGCGAGGATCGCCGGCAATTGATTGGCGGCCGACTCGCCGGTCGATCAGCAACGTTTCCGTCGCGCCGCAGATCGAGACCCGGCGCATCTTGGCGTTGCGCACAATCGCGCGCGCCATCTCCGGGTCGGCCGCGCCGTCCACATAGGTATGGCAGATCCCTTCGAGATGAGCGATCACCGGGATGCGGCTCTCCTTCTGTACCCGCTCGATCAGCGAACGCCCGCCGCGCGGCACGATGATATCGATGTGCTCGCTCATGCCGAGCATCAATCCGACGGCGGCGCGGTCGCGCGTCGGAACCAGCTGGATGGCCGCTTCCGGCAGGCCGGCGGAACGTAGCCCGTCGACCAGCGCCGCGACCAACGCCTGCGACGAGTGAAAGCTCTCCGAACCGCCGCGCAGGATCGCGGCATTTCCCGCCTTGAGCGCAAGCCCGCCGGCATCCGCGGTCACGTTCGGCCGGCTTTCGTAGATGATGCCGATGACGCCGAGCGGCACGGCGACCCGTTCGATATCGAGGCCGTTCGGCCGCGTCCATTGCGCGAGCACGCGGCCGATAGGGTCGGGCAGCGCGGCGATCGCCTCGAGCCCGGCGGCGATCGCCTCGAGCCGCTTCGGATCGAGCGCGAGTCGGTCGCGCAAAGCGGCGGAGATCCCTTGCTTTTCGGCCTCGCGCGAGGTCGCGGGCGTTGGCGCGCAAAATCTCGGCGGCTCGAGACCGCACCGCTCGGCAGCCTCACGCAAGGCCGCGGACTTGGAGCCGGGGCTCGCCAGGGCGAGGGCGGCGGCGGCGTCGCGGGCGCGCCGCCCGATCTCGGCCATGACCGACGCCAGGTCCGGTTCGATGGCAGCGGTTCGCTCGCGTAAGAGAGTCTCTGCTCGTCATCGGGGTTCGGTCACCACCAGATCGTCGCGATGAATGATCTCATCGCGCCCACGGTATCCGAGGATGTCGGCAATTTCACTACTCTTATGACCGGCGATGCGGCGGATATCGTCGCTCGAATAGGCGGACAGACCCCGGCCGGCCTCGGCGCCGGATCGGGTGCGGATGATCACCGCGTCGCCCCGCTCGAAAATTCCCTCGACGCCGATCACGCCCGCCGGCAACAGGCTGGTGCCGCGCCTCAACGCGACAGCGGCGCCATCATCGACGATGACTGTGCCCGACGGGTTGACGGCGGCGGCAATCCAGGCCTTGCGCGCCGAGCGCGGCTCTCCGCGCGACAGAAACAAGGTCGCTTTGCCGCCCGTCTTCGATCGCGGCGAGAGGACCCCGGGCCGATCCCGCGGATCTTCCCTCTGGCGATCAGCATGTGGCACCCTGCACCCATCGCAATGCGGGCGGCGGCGAGCTTCGTTACCATCCCGCCCGAGCTGTAGCCGGGCGCTGCCTCGCCCGCCATCGCCTCGATTTCGGGCCCGATTTCGCGGACGATCTCGATATGCCGCGCGCTCGGGTCTTTGCGCGGATCGGCGCTGTAGAGCCCGTCGATATCGGACAACAGCACCAGCATGTCGGCGCTCGTCATTTGAGCGACCCGGGCGGCGAGCCGGTCGTTGTCGCCAAAGCGGATCTCGGCGGTGGCGATCGTGTCGTTCTCGTTGACGACGGGAACCGCGCCGAGCGCCAGGAGCTGGCCAAAGGTGGCTCGCGCATTTAGATGACGCCGCCGCTCCTCGGTGTCATCGGGGGTCAGCAGGATCTGCGCGACCGTGATGCCGTGGCGCGCGAGCGCCTCCTGATAGGCGTGCGCGAGCCGGATCTGTCCGGTCGCCGCGGCAGCCTGCTTTTCCTCGAGCCTGAGCCGCCGTCCGGCAAGGCCGAGCTGCCGCCGCCCGATCGCGATTGCGCCGGAGGACACGAGGATCACCTCCTGGCCGCGGGACCGGCAGCGGGCGACGTCATCAGCCAGCGCCGTGAGCCACGGCCGGTGAATCTCGCCATTGTCGGCGGCCAACAAGCGCCGAGCCGATCTTCAGGACGAGCCGCCGAGACGCAGCCAGCGCCTCCGCCGATTTGAGCGAGGCGGAACGGGAGGCTGCCGCGGACAATTCGGCCCAGTGGAGGGCAACCCCGAAACCGGCTCGATCATTTCGCGTGAACGAGGGGGCCGGCCTCGATCGAGGCCTCGTTACGCTCGCTGGCGCGAGCTGTCGACACGGCGTCTAGCACTGCTTCGAGAGCCCTCGATCACACCTGCGCCGGTCGCCCCCGACAGCGGCAGCACCGCCACCCCCGGCGGGGCTGCGCGCCGCAAGTCGCGGTACTTCGCGTCGACCGCATCGGCGGTCGAGAGCATCGATCTTGTTGAGCCCGACGATCTCCGGCTTCTCGGCAAGTCCGTGGCCGTAAAAGGCCAGCTCGTCGCGGATCGTGCGGTACGCGCCGGTGACATCGTCGAGGGTGGCGTCGACGAGATGCAGGATGACCGCGCAGCGCTCGACATGGCCGAGAAAGCGCGTGCCGATCCCGGCACCCTCGCTTGCCCCCTCGATCAAACCCGGGAGATCGGCGACGACGAATTCCGCGTCATGCAATCGAACGACGCCAAGCTGCGGCTTTAATGTCGTGAAGGGGTAATCGGCGACCTTGGGGCGCGCATGCGAAACCGCCGCCAGGAATGTAGATTTCCCGGCATTCGGCAAGCCGACCAGCCCGGCATCGGCGATCAGCTTCAGACGCAGCCAGACCCAGGCCTCGCGTCCGGGCCAGCCGGGGTGGGTGCGGCGCGGCGCCCGATTGGTCGAACTCTTGTAGTGGGTGTTGCCAAAGCCGCCATCGCCACCTTTCAGAAAGACGAGCCGCTGGTCCGGGCGCGCAATATCGGCGAGGACGAGGCGGTTTTCCTCATCCATGATTTGCGTCCCGACAGGGACCTGCAGAACGAGGTCCTCACCGTTCGCGCCGGTGCGCTCACGACCAGCCCCGGGGCGGCCATCTTGCGCCCGGAAATGCTGGCGGTAGCGGTAATCGATCAAGGTGTTGAGGTTGTCTGCCGCGGCAAAGACGATATCACCGCCCCGGCCGCCGTCGCCCCCGTCGGGGCCGCCGAACTCGATGAATTTCTCGCGGCGGAAGCTCATCGCGCCGCGCCCTCCGTCGCCGCTCTTCAGGTAGATCTTGCACTGGTCGAGGAACTGCATCTCGAGTCCAATAAAAAAGGGGAACGGGCGGGCCGCTCCCCTTCCGCGTCCGCCGTTTCGGGAGTGGCCTATTCGGCAGCTTCCGCCGCCGGCGGAGGGGCCGGTGGCACCACGGAGACATAGGTGCGCCCGGCGAGCCCGGCATGAAATTTCACCGCGCCGTCGGCTGTCGCAAACAAGGTGTGGTCGCGGCCGATCCCGACATGCGACCCCGGGTGAAATTTGGTGCCGCGCTGGCGCACGATGATGTTGCCGGGAATGACGATCTCGCCGCCGAACTTCTTGACGCCGAGGCGTCTGCCGCGGCTGTCGCGCCCGTTGCGCGACGAGCCGCCCGCCTTCTTATGCGCCATCTGCCGCTCCTTCCTCTCGTTGCGGACCGTTCGCGCCGCGGATGTCGGTGATGCGCAGCACGGTCTGCTGCTGACGGTGGCCCTTCTTCCGCCGGTAATTGTGCCGCCGCTTCTTCTTGAAGACGATGATCTTGGCGCGCTCGCTTCTGCTCGACCACGGTGGCGCTGACGGTCGCGCCGGCGAGCCGGCTCGCACCCGCCGCGACTTCGCTGCCCTCGCCGATCATCAGCACTTCGGCGATCTCGACGGTCTCCCCGGGCTCTGCCGCGAGCTTCTCGACCGAAATCACATCGTCCTTGGCGACCCTGTATTGCTTGCCGCCGGTCCGGATCACTGCGAACATAATACCCGCCGATATGGTTTGCCGCGCGCCGGAGGCAACCGCCGAACAGGCGCGCAGCCGCACGGACGGGCCGGACCCGTTCGCGGGCCGCGCACTATAGGTCCACGGGCCGGGCTGTCAACGCCCTCCGACGCGAGGCTTGGGCCGGTGACAGAGGACGGGTTCCCTTGCTCTCGCGTCTTAAGGTTGAGTGAATTATTACGCCTTGCTGCATCTGCAGCGAATCTGCAGCGATCATTCTCCGATGAGTTGTATTGCAAGCCTGCTGCCGTCCACGCCCGAGCGCAACGTCAGTCATTGTTCGGCAAGAAATTGCCTTTTTTGAGACGATGAGTTCGAAGCAATGGGCTGCAGGTGGGCGAAAGCGGAATTTCCCGGCATCCCTTGCCCGGCTTTGACGCAATTACTCCTCCTCTTTACGATGCGCTGCCGCGACCATCGGCGGAAACCGCCCCGGCCAAGCGTTACGAGGAGCGTCCAACAGCATGGACACCGGCATCATTCGCGCCACCGAAGACGAGGCGCTGCAGTTTCACGCCAGCGGGCGTCCCGGCAAGCTGTCGATCGCGCCGACCAAGCCGTTGGCGACCCAGCGTGATCTGGCGCTCGCCTACTCGCCGGGTGTGGCGTTCCCTTGCCTGCGCATTGAAAGGGAGCCCAGCGCCGCGTTCGACTACACCTCGAAGGGCAATTTTGTCGCCGTCATCTCAAACGGCACGGCGGTGTTGGGGCTCGGCGACCTTGGCGCGCTCGCCGCCAAGCCGGTCATGGAAGGCAAATGCGCGCTCTTCAAACGCTTCGCCGACATCAACTCGATCGATTTGGAGATCGATACCCGCGATGTCGACGAATTCGTCAATTGCGTGCGCTTTCTCCACCCGGCTTTTGGCGGCATCAACCTCGAGGACATCAAGGCGCCGGAGTGCTTCATCATCGAAGAGCGGTTGCGCGAACTGCTCGACATCCCGGTATTTCACGATGACCAGCACGGCACGGCAATCATCGCGGCTGCCGGTCTGATCAACGCGCTTCACCTGACCGGCCGCGAGCTCGACAAGGTCAGGATGGTGGTCAATGGGGCCGGCGCCGCATCGATCGCCTGTGTCGAGCTGCTCAAAACAATGGGTCTGCCGCCCGAGAATGTCATGCTGTGCGACACCAGGGGGGTGATTTACCGGGGCCGCACGGAGGGCATGAACCAGTGGAAGTCGGCTCATGCCGTCGAGACGAGGGCCCGCACGCTCGCCGAGGCGATCGAGGGGGCCGATGTCTTTTTCGGGCTTTCCGCCAAGGGCGCAGTCGACCAGACGATGGTCCGATCGATGGCGGACAAGCCGATCATCTTTGCGATGGCCAACCCCGATCCGGAGATCACCCCGGAAGAAGTGCGCGCCGTGCGCTCGGACGCGATCATTGCGACCGGACGCTCCGACTATCCGAACCAGGTCAACAATGTCCTCGGCTTTCCTTACATCTTCCGCGGCGCGCTCGATGTTCGGGCTTCCACGATAAATGACGCGATGAAGATCGCAGCTGCCGAGGCCTTGGCGAGCTTGGCGCGCGAGGACGTGCCGGACGAGGTTGCCGCCGCCTATTCGGGCGAGCGCCTCCTCTACGGGGCGGATTACATCATCCCGGCTCCGTTCGATCCAAGGCTGATTTGGGCGGTGCCGTCGGCGGTCGCCAAGGCGGCGATGGATTCGGGTGTCGCGCGTAAGCCCATCCCCGACATGGCGGCCTACAAGCGCAGCTTGCGCGGGCGGCTCGACCCGACCGCTGCCGGGCTCGAGATGATCTTCGAGCGGGTCCGCGCCGCGCCGAAGCGGGTCGTCTTCGCCGAGGGCGAGGAAGAGAAGACGATCCGCGCCGCATTGCTGTTCGCCGAAAGCGGCTACGGCACGCCGGTGCTGGTGGGCCGCGAGGACCGGATCACGTCGACGATGTCGGCGATGGGGCTGACCTCGCCTATGGGTCTGGAAATTCACAACGCGCGGCTATCGCAGAACAACAAGCGATACACCGATTTCCTCTACGCCCGCCAGCAGCGCCGCGGGATGCTCTATCGCGATTGCCAGCGCCTCGTAAACCAGGACCGCAACGTTTTCGCCGCCTGCATGGTCGCCTGTGATGATGCCGATGCGATGGTGACCGGGATCACACGAAACTCGTTCGACGCTCTCGACGAGATCTCGCGGGTGATCGCCGTGAAACCCGGCTCCCTGGTTTTCGGGCTGACGATACTGCTCGCCCGCGAGCGCACGGTGCTGATCGCCGATACGCTTGTTCATGCGACGCCGAGCGCGGAGGAACTGGCCGAGATCGCGATCCAGGCGGCGGCCAAGGCGCATCAGCTCGGGCTCGTGCCGCGGGTCGCCTTGCTGTCCTATTCCAATTTCGGCAACCCCATGGGCGAAAGCGGCCAGCGCGTGCGGGACGCGGTCGCTCTGCTCGACCGGCAGGATGCCGCCTTCGAATACGACGGCGAGATGAGCGCCGATGTCGCGCTCGACCAGCGCCTGATGCGTCAGCTCTATCCGTTCTGCCGCTTGGGCGGGCCGGCGAACATTCTGATAATGCCGGAACTGCACTCCGCAAATATCGCGGCAAAGCTCTTGCCGCAACTGGGAGGGGGAACGGTCGTCGGACCGCTCCTGCTAGGCCTCGCGCACCCCGTTCAGATCATCAACATGGGAGCGACCGTATCGGACCTGGTCAATCTCGCGGCGCTTTCGGCGCACGACGCCATTCGCTGATCGCGAGCCGTCGCGGAGCGCGGCTGTCACGCGGCGGATAGGGCGGCCGAGAGGTGATCGGGCGCCTGTTTCCCAGCTCCTACCGCATCGCCGTATCGGCGTTGGCGGTCGGCGCTCCGATGCCTGATCGTCCTTGCGGCGCTTGCCGGATCGGGGTCTGCTCGACGCCTCGCGCGGCGGTCCTTGCAAGTGCCGTCATGCTGATATCGGCCGCGCTCGTCGATCGGCCCGACAATACGCTATCTTGACCGGATACGCGCGCTCACCCTCAGGCTTGGTCCCGAAACGGAAGTCGGGCCGACGCCTCTACACATCGAGCGCCGGCTCGCTCCGATTGCGCACGAGCTCTCGCTTGCGATCATCGGGCTCGATCGCCTCTGGCGCGAGCGCGTCCGCTCCGCCGACGGACGACGGGTCGGCCGCCGAAGGGGTGATCGCCGCCGATTCCGGACCCATTGATCCTGCTCGATGAAAGGCGACAGATCGTTCGCGCCAACGCTCACGGCTGCGGCGTTCATCGGCGCCCGCTCCGGGCCTCGAGATCTCTCTTTGGCGCTGCGCAACCCGCGGTGCTGGCCGCCGCGGACGCGGTGTTGCGTGGCCAGCCGGCCGAAGTTGTCGACTTTGGCCTCACTGTGCCGATCGAGCGGCAACTGCGTGCCCGCATCGCCCGTATCGACCGCCGATCGCTCGACGGTGCGGTCGCCGTGCTGACTCTGCACGATATCACCGAGCTGAAGCGAGCAGAGCAGATGCGGGCTGACTTCATTGCCAATGCGAGCCACGAGCTGCGCACGCCGCTCGCAACCCTGCTCGGCTTTATCGAGACGTTGCGCGGCCCCGCGCGTGACGATGCGGAGGCGCGAGAGCGGTTTCTCGCGATCATGCACGACCAGGCGTCGCGGATGACCCGTCTCGTCGAGGATCTGCTGTCGCTTTCCCGGATCGAGCTCAACGAGCATGTGATGCCCAAAGATCTGGTCGCGCTCGGGCCGCTGCTTCGCCACGTCGCAGAGGCGCTGGAGCTGCGCGCTGGCGAACGTCGCATGCGCATCCTGATGACCCTGCCGCCCGACCTGCCCGATGTGCTCGGTGATCGCGACGAGATCGCCCAAGTTTTTCAGAACCTGGTCGACAACGCGATCAAATACGGGCGCGCCGGGTCGGAGATAACGCTCATCGCCGATACCGTCATGCGCCCCCCTTTCGAGGGTGATCGGAGTGCGGCCGAATTCGTTTCGGTGGCGGTGCGGGACCGCGGCGAGGGGATCGGGCGGGAACACCTCCCGCGTTTGACCGAACGGTTCTATCGGATCGATACCGCGCGTTCGCGCGAAATGGGCGGCACGGGGCTTGGGCTTGGCGATCGTTAAGCATATCCTCAACCACCATCGCGGCTATCTCGAGATCGACAGCACTCTCGGGGACGGCTCAACATTCACCGTGTTCCTGCGTGCACACTCCGCCCCGCCCACCGAAGGCGTGTCACAGAATTGAAATAAAACCGTCACTAAAACGTCCGCGGCCCGGGACGTACGTTTCGAGCATTGACAGCGGTTAAGATCATCGTGGTCGGCCTCCCTCATTTGGACGGAGCAAACCTTGAACGCTTACCGAATCGCCCTCTTTGGGATAGCCGCGACTGCCGCCCTGTGCGTCGGCGCACAGGCGGCCGAGATCAACGGCGCTGGCGCCACGTTTCCTTATCCGATCTACGCGAAGTGGGCCGAGGCCTACGCCGCCAAGACCGGCTTGAAGATGAACTATCAGTCGATCGGCTCAGGCGGCGGGATCAAGCAGATCATGGCCAAGACAGTGGATTTCGGCGCGTCGGACATGCCGCTGAAGCCTGCCGAACTCGAAAAGGATGGCCTCATCCAGTTTCCGATGATCATGGGCGGCGTCGTGCCGGTCGTGAACCTGCAGGGGATACAACCCGGTCAGCTGAAGCTTACGGCAAGGTGCTGGCGGACATCTATCTCGGCGAAGATCACAAAATGGAACGATCCGGCGATCGCCAGCCTCAATGCGGGCCTGAAGCTGCCGGATCAGGCTATCGCGCCGGTTTACCGGTCAGACGGTTCTGGGACGACCTTCATCTTTACGCACTATCTGTCGGAGGTCAGTCCCGAATGGAAGGAGAAGATCGGGGAGAATACTTCGGTCCAGTATCCGACCGGGATCGGCGGCAAGGGAAATGAGGGCGTATCCGCGATGGCCAGCCGCACCGCCGGCGCGATCGGCTATGTCGAATATGCTTATGCTAAGCAGAACAAGCTGCACATATGCCCTGCTGGAGAACAAAGAACGACCAGTTCGTAGCTCCTGAGATCAAGAGCTTCCAAGCGGCCGCTGCCAATGCCGATTGGACGAAGACGCAGGATTTTTACCTGTTGTTGACCAATCAACCGGGCAAGGACAGCTGGCCGATCACCGGTGCGAGCTTCATCCTGATGCACAAGCAGCAGGGCAAGCCGGAAGTCGCTCGCGAGGCGCTGAACTTTCTTCGATTGGGCCTATCAGAACGGTGCGAAGCTTGCCGAAGAGCTCGACTACGTGCCGATGCCGGACAGCGTCGTCAAATTGGTCGAGCAGGGCTGGCAGCAGATCAAGGGGTCCGACGGAAAGCCTGTTTGGACTGGGCGCCCCTCCTGATCCTATAGAAGCAGCGGGGAGTGCCGGATGCCCGCCGACGTAGCGCTGCCGAGGATCTCGGTCTCCAAATCGCGCCATGGGGCGATCGGTGATGTTGTCTTCCGCCTCCTCACTTTTTTCTTTGCCCTTCTCGTTCTGCTGATCCTCGGCGGCGTGATCGTCGCACTGGTGCAGGGCGCGGTTCCTGCCTTGCTTACCTTCGGCGTCGCGTTCCTGTACACCGAGGTCTGGAACCCGGTGACCGAGAAGTTCGGTGCGCTGGCACCGATTTATGGAACCCTCGTGACTTCAGCGATTGCCATGGTCATCGGCATACCGGTCGCGTTCGGGGTGGCGATCTTCATCACCGAGATCTGCCCGATTTGGCTGAAACGGCCGCTCGCCACGATGATCGAACTGCTGGCGGCCATTCCCAGCATCATCTACGGTATCTGGGGTCTCTTCGTGTTCGCGCCGTTCGTCCAGCAATACATCGAGCCGGCGATCATCGGATACGCTCGGGCAAATCCCCGGGATCGGCGCGTTTGTTTGCCGGCCCGCCGCTCGGCATCGGCGTTCTGACCGCCGGCTTCATCCTGGCGATCATGGTATTGCCGTTCATCTCCTCCATCATGCGCGATGTCTTCGAAACCGTCCCGCCGATGCTGAAGGAGAGCGCCTATGGCCTCGGCGCGACACGAACCGAGGTCGTTCTGCAGGTAGTTCTGCCGTACACCCGCATCGGCGTTGTCGGCGGCATCATGCTGGGGCTCGGCCGAGCGCTCGGCGAAACCATGGCCGTAACCTTCGTCATCGGCAATGCACACCGGATCACTGCCTCGATACTCCAACCTGGCACGACAATCTCCGCTTCGCTCGCGAATGAATTTACCGAGGCCGTCGGCGACCTCTACCTGTCTTCGCTGGTGGCGCTGGGGCTGATCCTGTTCGTCATCACCTTCATCGTACTCGCCATCGCCAAGCTGATGCTGCTGCGGCTGCAAAGACGGGCAGGAGGCTGAGCTGATGAGCCGTCTACGCCAGGCGGCGCCTCCTCAACGGAGTGGTGATGACCCTGTCGGTGGCGGCGACCGGGTTTGGGCTGCTGTGGCTGGTCCTCGTGCTATGGACGCTGCTGTGGAATGGGTTCGCCGCGATCTCTCCGAGCTTGTTTGCCGAGACGACTCCCCCGCCGGGCAGCACGGGAGGGTTGCTGAACGCAATCTTCGGCAGCGTGGTGATGACCTTCATCGCGACATTGATCGGCACGCCGACCGGCATCCTCGCCGGGACGTTTCTCGCCGAATACAGCCGGGGCAGCCGATTTGGCGAGGTCGTGCGCTTTATCAACGACATTTTGCTGAGCGCGCCGTCCATCATTATCGGGCTCTTCGTCTACGAAATGATGGTGGTGCGCATGGGGCATTTCTCGGCTTGGGCCGGGGCGGTGGCGCTCGCGATTATCGTCGTGCCGGTGGTCGTTCGGACGACCGAGGATATGCTGACCCTGGTCCCGAACGCTTTGCGCGAGGCCGCCGCGGCGCTCGGCTCGCCGCAATGGAAGGTGATCGTGATGGTCGCCTATCGCGCCGCGGTTCAGGGCATCGTGACGGGGGTAATGCTGGCAGTCGCCCGCATCGCCGGCGAGACGGCGCCGCTGCTGTTCACCGCGCTCAACAATCAGTTCTGGAGCACGAATTTGAATTCGCCGATGGCGAATTTGCCGGTCGTAATTTTTCAGTTCGCGATGAGCCCTTACGCCGATTGGCAGGTCCTCGCTTGGGGCGGCGCTTTGCTGATCACTATTACGGTGCTGTTCCTGAATATCACCGCCCGAGTCCTTGCCTCTTGGAGCACATTCAAGCAATGAGCCAAGCCACTGCGCGGCGAGTCATGCCGATCTCATCACCCGAAAGGCAGGCCGTCACGCAATCTGCGGGCCGTCACAAGGTCGTTATTTCCAATGTAGATTTCTATTATGGCTCTTACAAAGCACTAAAAGACATTTCGATGCCGCTCTATGATAAGCGCGTCACCGCGTTCATAGGCCCTTCGGGTTGCGGCAAGTCCACGCTGCTTCGCGTCTTGAACCGGATTTACGAGCTCTATCCGGGACAGCGCGCCACCGGTGAGGTCCGAGTCGGACGGCGAAAATATCTTGGCATCGGGCGTCGACCTCAATCTGCTGCGCGCCCGGATCGGCATGGTTTTCCAAAAGCCGACGCCGTTTCCGATGTCGATCTACGACAACATCGCTTTCGGCATCCGGCTCTACGAGGCAATGCCGCATCACGAGCTCGACGACCGGGTCGAGTCGGCGTTGCGCCGTGCGGCGCTGTGGGACGAGGTCAAGGACAAGCTGCGCCAGAGTGGGCTCAGCCTGTCGGGCGGGCAGCAGCAACGCTTGTGCATCGCGCGGGCTATTGCTGTGCGACCCGAAATTCTGTTGCTCGATGAGCCGGCCTCGGCGCTGGACCCGATCTCCACACAGCGGATCGAGGAGCTGATCGCCGAGCTGAAGGCGGATTATTGCATCGCGATCGTGACCCATAATATGCAGCAGGCGGCCCGCACCTCCGACTTTACGGCATTCATGTATCTCGGCGAGCTCGTGGAGTTCGACGAAACCGAGCGCATCTTCACGCGTCCGAAACAAAAGCACACAGAGGATTATATTACCGGCCGGTTTGGTTGAGCCGCGCGAAATAGAGAGGTCAGCCGATGGCTTCCGAGCACATCGCCAGAGCTTATGACGACGAGCTGAAGAGGCTCAACAATACCATTGCCGAAATGGGCGGGCTCGCCGAAAGCCAGCTCGGCACGGCGATCGAGGCGGTCGCCACGCGCGACACCGAGCTCGCCCAGCAAGTTGTCCAGAGCGACCCCAAGGTCGACCAGCTCGAACGCGAGGTCGACAATCTGGCGATCCGTCTGCTGGCGCTGCGCCAACCGGTGGCGCGCGATCTGCGTGAGATATTTGCTGCGCTGAAGATCGCCAGCGATCTTGAGCGAATCGCCGATTACGCCACCAATGTCGCCAAGCGATCAATTGCCCTCAGCCAGTCGCCGCCGGTGCGGCCGGTCTATGCTCTGCCGCGGATGGCGCAATTTGCGCAGCTCTTGATCAAGGACGTTCTCGACGCC
The DNA here is from genome assembly GCA_963836845.1 of uncultured Alphaproteobacteria bacterium. Classification (GTDB taxonomy): domain Bacteria; phylum Pseudomonadota; class Alphaproteobacteria; order ATCC43930; family CGMCC-115725; genus AP-15. The sequence goes on from CAWILK010000023.1 coordinate 142,542, forward strand.
TTTGTGCTGCGCGACGCCGAAAAGGCGTATTCCGTGTGGATCCGCGACGCCGAGCTCGACGAGATGTATTCGAGCCTGTTTCGCGAGCTGTTGACCTATATGATGGAAGACCCCCGCAGCATCAGCCCGTGCACGCATCTGCTGTTCATGGCCAAGAATATCGAGCGAATTGGCGATCATGCGACCAACATCGCAGAAAATCTGTATTACCTGGTGAACGGAACACCGCTCGAACAGACGCGGCCGAAAGGCGACCTCTCTAGTCTCGAAGTCGTGATCCCTGGGAGAACACGAGAATGATGAAGCCGCTCGTCCTCGTCGTCGAAGACGAAAAGGCCCTCGTCACATTGCTGCGCTACAACCTCGAGAAGGAAGGCTTCCAGGTTTGCGCGGCCGGCGACGGCGAGGAAGCGATGCTGCAGATCGCCGAGCGCAAGCCTGACCTCGTGCTGCTCGACTGGATGCTCCCGCTGGTGTCCGGCATCGAGGTCTGCCGCCGCATCCGCAGGTCCCCGGAGACCCGCTCGCTGCCGGTCATTATGTTGACCGCGCGCAGCGAGGAAGGCGACCGGGTGCGCGGCCTCGACAGCGGGGCTGACGACTATGTCGTCAAACCGTTCAGCCCCAGCGAGCTCGTCGCCCGGCTGCGTGCAGTAATGCGGCGGGCTCAGCCCGCCACCGGGCAAGATGTGCTGCAATTCAGCGATGTCGAACTCGACACCGGCGCGCACCGAGTAACCCGGGCTGGCAAGCCGATTCATCTGGGTCCGACGGAATTTCGCTTGCTGCGATACCTGATGATACATCCGGGGCGGGTCTTTGCGCGCGAGCAGCTGCTGGACGCGGTCTGGGGCCATGATGTCTACGTAGAGGCACGCACCGTCGACGTTCATATCCGAAGACTCCGCAAAGCGCTCAACGCCGACAACCCCGTCGATCTCGTGCGGACCGTCCGCTCGGCCGGCTACGCGCTCGACTACCGCGGACAATAGTCGCCAACCACCCCTCTCACCCGACCACGATCCGGACCAGCCGGTCTGTCCCGCGCCGTTGCGCAGTCTCGGCAAGTGCGGCGCGTAGCACCGCCGCAATCGCCTCGTCGGGCACGGCGACCATTACCTCAATGCCCGAGGCGCAGGCGCGTACTGCGGCAGGGCCGACTCGATCGATAGCGCATATCGCGAGCGAAACCAGATCCGGTGTCATCGGCCGGGGAATCAATCTGTGAAGCAGCGGCCATTTGTGGAGAGGAGTGCGAGCTAAGTCGCCCTTCTCCACTAAGCGGGACAGGGTTGTCCCGAACACATTCTGCCGAGACCGAATGGCGGCAGCTGTCTTGGCCATATTGGCGCGCTCCACTTGCCTGATCCCATATCAGTATCACGCGCTGATGACGGTTTGACGTATGCCGTTCCAGATTTAGGCGTCCAAAAACTGTAACACGCTAATGCTAGAAGGTGGCAGCTGATTTGAGCAGAGGGTAACGTGGCCGCTGATGCAACGATTTTCTTCGGCCTCTGGCTGCAAAAGCCGCTACGCATAGCGGCCGCTAACCCGAGCGGCCCGCGCATCGCCGACGCCATTGCGCGTCACGTGCAGTTCGAGCGGCCAGGGCCGGTACTTGAACTCGGCGCAGGCACGGGGAGCCTGACCCGTGGGCTCTTGCGCGTCGGCTGTCCGGTCCGGCGCATCATTGCCGTCGAACGAGAGCCACGCTTTGTCGAGGTGCTGCGCCGGGAGTTTCCCGGACTGACGGTGATCGAAGGCGACGCAACCCGGATCGACGAATATTTGGGCGGCCAGGTCGAACGGTTGTCAGCCGTGATATCCAGCCTTCCGATCAAGTGGTTCCCGTTGGAGGCGCAGCGAGCCGTCGTCGGACCGTGCCTTGACCTGCTGGGTCCGGGCGGCAGCCTACTGCAATTGACCAACGCGTTCTCGTCGCCCTTGCCGATCCCGGAGCTGGGGATCACCGGTCGAGAGATTTGTCGTATCTGGCTCAATCTGCTCCCGGCGCAGATCTGGTCTTATTCGCAACGCACCGAATCCGCTGCTTCCCGGGGGGCGCCGTGAGCCAGCGCAGCGAGCGGTTCCGCTATCGTGCGATCTGGATTTCCGATGCACATCTCGGCACCCGGGAGTGCAAAGCCGATTTTCTGGTCGATTTCCTGCGCCACAACGATGCGGACACGATCTACCTCGTCGGAGACATCATCGATGGGTGGAGGCTGAAAAAGGTATGGTATTGGCCCCAGGCCCATAACGACGTCGTCCAGAAGGTCCTGCGCAAGGTACGCAAAGGCACGCGCGTCATATACGTCCCAGGAAATCACGACGAATGGCTGCGCGATTACACATTGCTCCAGTTCGGCGGCGTAGAGGTGGCCGAGGAAGTCGTCCATGTTACGGCCGATGGACGCCGCCTGCTCGTCATCCACGGCGACGTTTTCGATTTGGTGGTCAAACACGCCCGCTGGCTGGCGTTGCTCGGCGACGGCGCATATACCATTGCGCTCTGGCTCAATCGTTACTTCAACATCGTCCGGCGTCGGCTGGGCTATCGGTATTGGTCCCTGTCGGCTTACCTCAAGCACTGCGTCAAGAACGCAATGGAATATATCAGCTCCTTTGCCGAAGCCGTTGCCGACGAAGCCCACCGCCGCGGCCTGGACGGGGTGATCTGCGGCCATATCCATCACGCGGAGATCCGCCAGATCGGCGATGTCTTGTACTGCAATGACGGCGACTGGGTAGAGAGCTGCACCGCCCTCGTCGAGCATCTCGACGGTCGTCTCGAGCTGATCGATTGGACAAGCCGACAGATGCCCGACCAGGCCGCCGCCCAAGCGCCGCGAAGATCCGATATGGGGCATGAGATCCCGGAACTGGCCGAGGCGGATCTGTAGGTTTCGTACGCCCCTCCTGAGAAATTGAGGAGATGGACGATGTCGGATGTGCTGGTCAGCTTTGTCGTGCCCGCCTTCAACGAGGAGGTGCTGATCGCGTCCTGCCTCTACTCCATCCTTTCGGAAATTTCGCGAACCCGATGCCCGGCGGAAATCATCGTGGTCAATAACAACAGCACCGATTCCACTGGCCGCATCGCTTCTTCCATTCCGGGCGTCATGGTCGTAGACGAACCGGAAAGAGGTCTCGTTCAAGCTCGCAGGGCAGGTTGTCTGGCAGCCCGGGGAAAGCTGATCGCCAATATCGACGCCGACACGATCTTGCCGCCCGGTTGGTTGGATGTCGCGCTTGCGGAATTCGAGCGCCGCCCGCGCCTTGTCGCTCTGAGCGGGCCGTTTATTCACTATGACGCACCTAAGACGGGTTCAGCTGATGGCCGCCGGATTTTACCGGCTGGCGCTCCTCGGCTCCCGTCTGGTCAAAATGGTGACCGGAAGCGGCTCGATGATGCAAGGGGGCAATTTCATCGTCTCCAGGACCGCTCTGGGGTCGACCGATGCTTGCAACCCTCAATTCCGCTTCTACGGCGAGGATACCGAGATCGCTCGCCGGCTCGGCAAGGTTGGGGACGTCAAATTCTCGTTTTCGCTTCGGGCATATTCATCAGGTAGACGTCTGGTTGCGGAAGGGTTGGTAAAGGTAGCCTCACTTTATCTTGTAAACTACATCTATACTGTCTTACTCAACCGTCCTTTCTCCGAAGAATGGCGGGATTTCCGGCACGATACCAGCGAGGGCAGCAGCATAGAGGGCCTCGCGGGACGCTCCGTCCACACCGTGCTCTCGGATCGCTAGGCCGGGCTGGTGTAGCGGCGATCGATGGCCTCCTTGACGTGATCCCGGCTTTGCGACGGCGATAGGGCCTGGTCGCTCTCGATCGCCGCGACCTCGTCGGCGAGCTCGTCGTCCTTGATCTGGTCTCTGAGCCATCGCGAGTAGTCGCCCGCGCGCAGGTGATGAACCCAGGTGAGGTCGTCGACGCCCTCGGCCAGCTGAAGGAACAGCATGAGATTTTGCGCCCGCAGGTTGAGCGCCCCGTCCGGTCCGCGAAAGTAGAAGCTCTTGTCTTCGCCGAGCTCGCCTTCGGCGTATTTGCGGCTGTGACGCTGCCGCTCCTGGCGCGGCTCGATCGTCGATACGAGGCGCAGCTGCCGGGTCCGTCGGCTCCACAACAAGGCTTGGCCGCGGTCGGGAATTTGCCCGAACGGCGCCGGCGGGGCTTCGTCGACCATTCGGCAGAACGCCTCGATCGTGCGCTCGGCCTCGGGCCCAAGCGCCGCCAAATACTCGATCCCTTGCAGCGCCTGAGGCGAGACGTGTTCGGGGTCGACGGTAATCAATACGTTGGCGGCAAACGTACGAGGCAATACCAGCGGCGCGCCGGCCCAGGCGGAGGGCAACAGGTGGTGAGCCTCGTCGATCACAACCCAATGCGGCCGTGCGGTCGCGACGCGCAGCTGCGTAAGAAGCGGCAGCAGCTCGGAAAGAAAGCGGGGCCGGTCGGCGAGATCGATCCCGAGGAGGTTGACCACGATGTTCTGCTCGGGATTGCCGAGAAGCTCGACAATCTCGGAAAGGCGTGGTGGAGCTTTGGCGTCGCCAAATACGATTGCGCCCTCAAGATCGTCGTAATCCCCCTCCGGGTCGATGATGCAGAACTGGAACCCGCGATCCGCGATCTGCTCGATAAAGCCGATCGCGGCCGTCGACTTGCCGCCGCTCGACGCGCCGGCGATCAGCACACCGCCGCATTGCGGGTGCAGTCCGACCTGCTTTCCTTCTATATCGTGTCCGAAGGCCGCGGTCTGCCGCTCGATTCTCGGCGCGATCTCGGCCAGATCGCCGTCGAGAAGCCGCTCGATCGTCTCGACCACCCCCGCCCCGCGCGGGGCGTTTGTCACGATATCGGCGTCCGCCTTGACCATCGGCAGCGCGTTGGCGACCGCGACGGCGCAGCCGCAGGCCCGCAGGAACGCATGATCGTTTTCTGCGTCGCCGATCCCGACCACATTGAGCGGCGACAAGCCCAGCCGCTCGAGCGTGGCGGCCAGGCCGCTCGCCTTGTTGACCCCGGCCGGGAGCACCATGACCGCGCCCTTGTTGAAGACGATCTGCAATTCCAGCCCGAGGTCGCGAATTGTCTCGAGAACGACGGTTTCATTCGGCTCCCACGTTGCGACGATGCTGCGGCCGACCGAGAGCGGCGCCACTTTGCGGCGCTGCAACTCTTCGACGAAGAGCGCCGGTGGTTCCTCTCCGAGCGCGACCTCCTCCCCCGTCGCCGGGTCGACGAGGAGCGCCCCGTTCTCGAGCACGGCGAGATCGAACAGGTCGAGATCGGCAAACACCCGTCGCAAATCCGGCAGCTCCCGCCCGCTGACGAGGATCAGCTTACGGCCGGATTGCTTCAGCAGGCGCAACGCCTGGAGGGTCGGCTCCGCGACGACGCCGTCTTCGGCGAGCGTGCCGTCGTAGTCGGTCGCCAGCGCGACGAAATACATCCAAGCCCCCGGTGAAATTTGACGCCCACTTCGCGAACGGGGCGTCTATGCCCCGGCGTTCCGGTTGTCACCGAAGGTTCATCTATGTGGTCAGCGTGCCTCCGCCTGCATTTCTTGGCGCCGCAACGCGCGGCCCGGGCGTGCGCCGGTCGGCTTGCCTTCGGTCCATACCGGGCAGCCATTGACGAAAACATGCTCGATGCCGGCGGCCGGGGTGGTCGGCGCCTCAAAGGTGGCGCGGTCGATGACGGTTGCGGGATCGAAGACGGTGATGTCGGCATAGGCGCCGGCGGCGAGAATGCCGCGGCCGGCGAGCCCGAACCGGGCCGCCGACAGCCCGGTCATGCGGCGCACCGCCTCTTCGAGGCCGAACAGGCCGAGCTCCCGGCTGTAATGACCGAGAACCCGCGGAAAGGCGCCCCACAGCCGCGGATGGGGGTGCGAATCGTGCGGCAGCCCGTCGGAGCCGATCATCGTATGCTCGAAGCGCAAGACGCGCTGCACATCGGCCTCGTCCATCATCCAATAGACCGCTCCCGCCGGCTGCAGCCGGTCCACCGCCTGCTGCGGGCTGACGCCCCAATCCGCGGCGATCGCGGAGAGCTCGCGGCCGGCCATTTCGGGCGCGCTCTTCGACCAGGTGACCAGCACCTTGAGCGCCCTCTCCGCTTGCGCTGCGGTCAGCACGGTCGACGAGGCGATGTAGGGATAGGCGTCGAGCCCGACCTCCTGCCGCCCGATCGCCGCCGCAATCACCGGCAGCGTCTCCGCGGTGCGGCCGAAATTTTCCCGGCCGATTGTCTTGTGGTGGGAGATCACCACCGGCACGCCGCCCGCCCGCCCGACAGCAAAGCTCTCCTCCAGGCTCTCGATGACGGCGTTCCCCTCGTTGCGCATATGGGTCGTGTAGAGCGCTCCCGCGGGCCGCAACAGCGCTGCAAGCGCCTCGATCTCGGCCGCAGGCGCATTGGCGGCGGGGGCGTAAGCCAGCCCGCTCGACATCCCGATCGCGCCGGCATCGAGCGCTTCCTGCAGCCGTTCGCACATCCCGGCCAGCTCGGCTTGCTTCGGCCGGCCGGTCGAGCGAGCTCATCGTGCCGACCCGCAAAGTCGAATGGCCGACGAGACACGCCGCATTGAGCGCCGAAGGCGCCTTGTCGAATGCTGCGAGATAATCGGCAAAGCGCCCGTACCGATAATCCCCGGCATCGCCGAGCAGGTCGAGAGGCGGCGGCGGCGCGTCGCCGAGCACCAGCGGCGCGAGGCTGATCCCGCAATTACCGGTCACCACCGTCGTGACGCCCTGGCTCGCCTTGGCGGCCATGTCAGGCGTCGCAAATAGGGCGCGGTCGTCATGCGTGTGCACGTCGATAAAGCCGGGCGCGACGATCTTGCCTGACACGTCCAGCTCGCGCGCTCCCTCGGCCCTGTCGACGCTGCCGACCGCGACAATGCGGTCGCCGGCGATCGCGACATCGGCCCGCCGGCGCGGGCGCCGCCGCTGCCGTCGATCACCTCGCCGCCGCGCAAGATCCAGTCCGGTCATTTCACGCCCTCTCCGTTCGGTGCTGCGGCCGGTTATACCTCGTCCTTTGCCGGCGCACCTCCTATCGCAAGACACCAGGCGAGCAATTCCGCCAAAGAGGCGTGGGCGAAATCTGGCTCCCGCCCATCATCGCACCGCCCCGCCATCTGCCCGATTTTCTCGCCGAACTGCTGTGCCAGTCCGTCACTATCGGACAGGACGAATTCCTCTCCCGCGTCACTCGCGGGTTGGGGCTCGCATGGCGGAGCGAGATCGGAGCGCGTCGACCTGCTCCGGATCGATGCCCATCTCGATCAGCCTCCGGCGAACCAGCACGCGCACCGCGGCCAAGGCCTCGGGGGCAGCCCGGTCGACGGCTGCGGTCGAGTTCGGTTCGCTCGGACTTGGCCGTCATCCGCGCCAAGCGGCCATCACGCCCGCGCGCCATCGCGCTCTTCCAATTGCTGCAAGCGCCGTTCGAAATCGCTGGTTTCGACCGCCCGGACGAAGATCTCAACGACCCGCGCCAACTCTGCCGCCTCGCACGGGCTGATTGCGCCACTCGTTGCCGCGGTCGTGATCGCCGCCATCGTGGCGCCGAGATCGCCCGCGCCGCGCACCGGCGGCACATTCAGCTGCACTGCGCGCCCCCGACGTCGCGGAACGATCCGTTCGAGGCAGAATCGCAGCGCCACCGAATCCCCGCCGAGGGCGAGCTCCAAGGCCTTGCGCGTCAGCGCCTCGGCTTCACCGTCGAGCAGCAGCTCGGCGACTTCCGTAGCCTTGTTGCGAACCCCCGGCGGCCGCCCGTTGGGATTGCCGGACTGGCCCTTCCGGTACCGACCCGCGGGGTTGCCCGACTCGCCCTTCTCAAAGCGGCCTATGGCATCCCGCCCCTCCTGTTTTTTCAGGGAATCTGCAAGCACGCTCTTCTCCTCGAGACAGTTGCGCCCGACCCGAGCGCCGATTCGACCGCAGATTACGATGTGAATATGGCATTTTCCCGGTGCTGCCATGGCAATGACGGACACCGGCAATTCTCCCTTATTTGTTGGCGCGTCATCAGGCGCCGAGCAGGACGTCCGGGGCTTCGTTGATCTTCATCGTCAAATAACGGGTGCCGCCTCCCTCCGGATCGAGCCGCTGCTCGAGCCGATGATAGGCTTGCCGGATCTCGTCGACGCTCGCGCCGGGGTCGAGCCCCAGCACCGCCCGCGCTTCCTCTGTCGACATCCGCCCGGCGACCGGCCCATTTTGCTCGAGGTAAGCCGCCAACACGGCAGCGCAGCGCTCGGCGAGCTGCGGGCTGACGCGGTCAGGCGGCTTGCCAAGGCGCGAAATCTTCAACGCAAGGAACGGCGCGAGAAGGCCACGCCAGCGCTGCGCGCCCTGCACGAAGACCGGCAGCGCGAAGGCGGCAAGCATCATTGCCAATGTCGAGCGCCCGCTGGCCGCGAGCCACAGCAAGACGGGCGGTGTGGAGGCGGCGACAGCGATCGCCGACCATCGGCCTGCATTGACGATGACCCGTGGGTCGGCATTGAGCAGCAGCCGCCGATCTGCGCCGCCGACACCAGGAGGGAGAGCCCGAGCATCGCATAGGCGAGCAGGTCGAAATCGATCATTGCAGGACCCCCACCCCGGCTACGCGACCAACTTGATCAGCGCACAACTTTACGGCAAATTGACCTTCGGTCAAGATTGCCCGAGCCGTAGATTTACTCGGAGATGGACATCACGGAGGCCCAGTCGCACAGGCGCAGGGAGGAAGCCATGTTCGATCTGGACGCGTTCATTGTCGACTGCCGTGCCGCCGCCGCTGCCGACGCAAGCAGACAGGCAATTCGTCGTTCCCGCGAAAGCGGGGACCCAGGGGGAAGCGACCGAAACGTTTGGGTTCCGGCTTTCGCGGGAAAGACGGACAAGAGCAGCCAACGACTGCAATTTCAGGATAACTGGTCAGGCCCGAGATGACTGAAGTCAGCCGCTCCTTGAACCCGGTCGATGCGCTTACGGTCGACGTGCTGACCGACGATGTCAGCGACGCCTATGTCAGCAAGACATTGTTCGCGGTCTCCGAGTTCGCCAATATCGTGCGCGCCGGAGCGCAGACGATTTCCGGCGAGGCGCTGCTCTGCGCCAATCTCGGCTATGGCTTGCGGCTGGTGTCGCACACCGGCGAGGTGCGGCACTCGCTGTTGTTCGACACCGGGCCGGAGGGGGCGATTTTCATCCGCAACTGCGCCAATCTCGCCATCCCGCTCGGCGAGATCGAGTGCATCGCGGTGACCCATGGCCATTGGGACCATATGGGCGCATTGCCGGCGGCGATCGACGCCATCGTGCAGCAGGGCGGCCGGGTGACGGTGCATGTCAGTCCCGACATGTTCAACGAGCGCGGCGTGCAGCTGAAGAACGGGGCGGTCGTCCCGGTCGCCAAGGTCCCGCTTCCGGCCGAGCTGGAGCAGCATGGCGCAACGGTCGTCAATAGCCGCGCGGAGCGGCTGTTGCTCGACGGGCAGTTCTATTACAGCGGCGAAATCCCCCGGGTCACCCCGTTCGAGAAAGGCCGGGTCGATCATCTCTGCCGCACCGGCCCGAATGCTCCATGGCAGCCGGACCCGTTCCTGATGGACGAGCGGATGCTGGTGGTCGCATGTGCGCGATCTGGGATTGATCGTCTTCAGCGCCTGCTCGCATGCCGGCATCGTCAATGTCTGCACCGAGGTGCGGAATTTGTTCCCGGAGATCCCGATACATTGCGTGATGGGCGGCTTGCACCTGGGCGGGGTCATGGAGGGCATCATCCCCGACACCGTCGCCGGATTGCGCCCGTTCGGCATCAAATACATCATCAGCGGCCATTGCACCGGGTGGCGCGCCTTGCATGCGCTGGCCAACGCCTTTGGCGAGGGCGTCAGCCAGTCGGCAGTCGGCACCAGCTATACCTTCTCTGCCGGTGAGCCCCATTAGCGACGGAGCGCGCCTGCCGGTCACCGTCATTGCCGGGTTTCTCGGCAGCGGCAAGACGACCTTGTTGAACCATATCCTGGCGAACCAGCACCGGCTCAAGATCGGCGTCATCGTCAACGAGATCGGCGAAATCGGGATCGACGGCGAGCTGATCGTCGCCGCCGATGACGAGATGGTTGAGCTCAGCAACGGCTGCATCTGCTGCTCGCTTAACAACGACCTCGCCGATGCCGTCTGTCGGGTTCTGGATCGAGACGCACAGGATCGATTACCTGGTCGTCGAATGCACCGGCCTGGCCGACCCGCTGCCGATCGTGCTGACCTTCATGCGCCCCGAGCTTCGGGATCGGGTGCGGGTCAATTCAATCGTCACGATCGCCGACGCCGCCAATTTCAGCCTGGATCTTTTTGCGAGCAAGGCGGCCGAGAACCAGCTGCGCTATGCCGACACGATATTGCTCAACAAATGCGATCTGGCCTCGAGCGAGCGCCTGCACCTCGATCGAAGAAAAGATCCGGGCGATCAAAGAAGGGGCGCGGATCCTCCGAACCGCGCACTGCCGGGCCCCGCTGCCTTTGATCCTCAGCGTCGGGCTGTTTCAGTCGGACAGGTACTCATCCGACGCCGACTGTGATCGGGCGACATTTGGCGGATGACAGGTTCGACGCCGTCTCATTCGAAACCGATCGGCCATTTGCGGCGGATAAATTCCAGCGCTTTCTCGAAGGGCTGCCGCCCGACGTCTTCCGCGCCAAAGGCGTGTTGTGGATCGAAGGCAGCAACAAGCGATACCTGTTTCACCTGGTCGGCCAAAGGTTCACCCTGGACGAAACCCCGCCGGCCGGGCCCGCCGGCAACCGGCTGGTGCTGATCGGCCGCAACCTCGACCCTGCCCGGCTGCGCGATCAGCTCGAGGCCTGCGCCGCGGAGTAGGGGGTCAGCAACGACTTGTCGTCCCGGCGAAAGCCGGGACCCACCTCGCCGGGTGCACGATGTTCTACGTCTATTTGCTCGCAAGCCGGCCCCACGGCACTTTGTATGTCGGGGTCACCTCGAACCTGGCGAGACGTGTGTGGCAACACAAAACCAACGCGGTTCCCGGCTTCACGTCGAGATATGGCGTCGACCGTCTGGTCTGGTTCGAGGTTCATTCTTTGTGGGACGCTGCGATCCGCCGCGAGAAACAGATCAAGGAGTGGAAGCGAGCCTGGAAAATCCAATTGATCGAATCCGACAACCCGCAATGGATCGATCTTTATTACGACGTGTCGAAATGAGGGGCGTGCGCTAGTCCGGAAGCTCGCCCGAAAGCCCGGAAGATAGCCGTTGGGGTCTCGATTTCGCGGTTGGGTGGGTCACGGCTTTCGCCGGGACGACAGTAGGGTTTTATTGAGATGGTCCACCTTTGCCGGGGCCGAGAGGGTGCTTGCGTAGGAAGTTGAAGTCGCAGCCGCGGTCGGCTTGCAGGATCTCGCGGCGGTAAAGGGCGGCATAGCCGCGCTCGGGGATGGGGGGCGGGGCGACCGGACGGCGGGCCAGCTCCTCCGGCGCGACCATGAGGTCGAGGCGGCGCTCGGCGACCGAAAGGCGGATCCGGTCGCCGTTACGGACCTTGGCGAGCGGGCCGCCGCTCGCCGCGTCGGGGGTCACGTGCAGTACGATCGAGCCGTAGGCCGTGCCGCTCATCCGCGCGTCGGAGATGCGCACCATGTCCTTGACCCCGGCGCGCGCCAATTTGCCCGGGATCGGCAGATAGCCGGCCTCCGGCATCCCCGACGGGCTGAGCGGGCCGGCATTCTGCAGCACCAGGAAATCGTCCGGGGTCACGTCGAGCCCCGGATCGTCGATCCGGGCCGAGAGGTCCTCGAGCGAGGTGAAGACGACGGCGCGGCCCTCCTTCTCGAAGAGCTTGGGGTCGGCCGCCGAGCGCTTGAAGATCGCCCCCTTGGGCGCGAGCGTGCCGAACAACGCGACAAGGCCGCCCTTGGGCTGCAACGGATCGGCGAGCGGCTTGACCACGGAGCGGTCGACCGGGCCGGCCGGCGCGGCGAGGCGCTCGCCCAAAGTCTCGCCGGCTACCGTCATGCAGTCCAGGTGCAACAGCGGCTGCAGCTCGCGCAATACCGCGCCGATCCCGCCGGCGGCGAACAGATCCTCCATATAATGCGGGCCGGTCGGCTTCAGATCGACCAGCACCGGGGTCGTCTCGCTGATCCGGTTGAGCCGTTCGAGGTCGATATCGACACCCGCCCGCCCGGCGATCGCGGTCAGGTGCAACACCGCGTTGGTCGAGCCGCCGATCGCCATCAGCACGCGAAGCGCGTTCTCGATCGATTGCGGGGTGACGATCCGGTCGGGGGTGAGCCCGGCGGCGGCGATCTGCATCGCGGCGCGGCCGGTCGCCTCGGCGGCGCGCAGCCGGTCGGCATGGACCGCGGGGATCGCCGCGCTGCCGGGCAGGATCATGCCGAGCGCCTCGGCGATCGAGGCCATCGTGCTCGCCGTCCCCATGACGGCGCAGGTGCCCGCGGTGGTCGCGAGATTGCCCTCGATCTCGTGGATCTCCTCGGTATCGATTTCACCGGCCCGGTATTTGGCCCAAAAGCGCCGGCAATCGGTGCAGGCGCCGAGCCGCTCGCCATGCCAGCGCGCCGTCAGCATCGGCCCGGCGACGAGCTGGATGGCCGGGCGGTTGGCCGATATCGCGCCCATCAGCTGGGCCGGCACGGTCTTGTCGCAGCCGCCGACCAGCACCACCGCATCCATCGGCTGGGCGCGGATCATCTCCTCGGTGTCCATCGCCATCAGGTTGCGGAACATCAGGCTGGTCGGGCTCAAAAACACCTCGCCGAGCGAGATCGTCGGAAAGGTCAGCGGCAGGCCGCCCATCGCCAAGACGCCGCGCTTCACCGCCTCGATCAGCTCAGGGAAATGACGGTGACAGTTGTTGAAGCCCGAGGAGGTGTCGGCGATGCCGATCACCGGCCGCGCCAGCAGGTCGGTCGAATAGCCCATCGAACGGGCAAAGGAGCGCCGCAGGTAAAGGGCGAAGTCGGGATCGCCGTAATTGGTGAGGCCGCGCGCCAAGCCGACCGGTTCGGTCATGATTTCCTCTCGCTCGCAGATCCGTGCAACTTGCCGCGGTGGGACGGCGAGAGGCAAGCTGCGCGAAGAGCATCCACTTAATCCGGTTGCGAGATGGCTGCCGAAACGGCAGCCATCACGCCGGAGAACGCGACCGGAACCCAAATGGCGGCTTCACCGATCAGCCCGTAACTGGCGGCGCCGAGTGTTGCCCCGGCGATCAGCCCCGCCCAGGGCGACGCTTGCGCCAGCCAACCCCATCCGACCGAACGCCGGGTCAGGATATCTCCCAGACCCTGACCAATCGGACCAGAACGCCCGTTACAAACGTCAGGCTTACCGGGAGGCTCCCGGCGCGGTGCATCGAGGCGTTGAGCGCACCCATCGCCAGAACCATCGGCTCGGGAGCCGCCGCCAAGACCGCCGCGACCGTCAGCATCGACGTCACCCCGATCAGAACCCAGGTCATGTGCCGGTAGCCGGTGAGAGCGGCGACAATCTGGCCTGCCGCGGCCCCTAGCACGAAGAGCGCGATGAGCTCGGCTATGGCCCCGCCGTCGGCGAGACGGGCTTGGCCTAGCGCCGCACCCAGTTGCGTGCTGTTGCCGCTCATAAAAGAGATAAACAGCCCGCCGAGATGGAGGTAGCCGATTGCGTCAACCATACCCGCCAGGCTGGCGAGCATTCCGGCAAGGAGCAAGCCGCGTTTCACGCCTACGCTGCCGCCCCGCCGATCCGTCGGGTTGCCAGTGGTGAGAGCCGCATCGGTCACTTCCTCCTTCAATTCGCGAGACCTGCAGCTGGCCAGCGCCCGCAGGCTTACGATTGAACCGTGCCGAATAGCTGCGGGAGCAAAATTCTGTCGCCGATCAGCTGTCGCTCGAATACCCTTGTCATGAGACCAGGACGATACCACTTCGCGTATTAATGGAAACTCGATTGCCGCGCCCGCTGATCGCTGTCGGGGCCGGCTTTCTTTTGGCCCTTCTACTCTGGCGATGCGTCGAACAGTCGGAATTAACCGGCCTTTATCGCGTTGATGGATATGAGTAGGGCAACGAGCAGCACGTCGGAGGCACACTTATACGGGTGATAGAGCATGGCTAAACCAAAGAGAGGTCGGTCAACCGCCGCGATCGACGATTATGTCGGCGCGCGGATCCGCGAACGACGCATCATGCTGGGCCTGACCCAGCAGCAGCTTGCCGAAATGATCGGCGTGACCTATCAGCAAGCTCACAAATATGAGCGCGGCATCAATCGCGTGTCTGCCGGAAGGTTGTTTGAGATCGCCCGCGCGCTGAGCGCGCCGATCACTTATTTTTACGAAGGCATCGGGCAAGAGGGACCCCGGCAGATCACGCCGCACCAGCGGATGCTGCTCGAAATCGCCCGCAACTTTGCCGAGATCAGGAACGAAAAGCATCAGGAGGCGGTCAGCCAGCTGGCCCGGGCACTGGCGAGCAGGTAACGCCCCTAAGGTCAAGGTTTCGGCAGCGGAAACTCCTCAAGGTAGGGGAGGTGATCCTCCTCGACATCCACCTGCATGGTTTCGAGCAGGCGGACGAGGCCGTTATAGAAGGCGATCGCCACCACGAGATCGGTCAGGCGTTCATTGTCCAGTTCTCGCTGGAGCGCAGCGAATGTTTCATCGGAAATGCGCAGGTCGACGGTCATCTCGCGAGCCGCTCGCAGCACCGCCTTGGCGAGCGGCTCGAGATGCGTCGACTGACCGCTCGTCTCTTCGGCAATGGCGCGGATGTCCTCGTCCGTGATGCCGACCTCTCGGCCGATCCTGACGTGATGCGAAAATCCCCAGGCCGATCCGGTTAGAAAGCTGACCTGAAGGATCGCCAGCTCGCGCAACCGCGGGTCGAGTCGGCTGCCGTCACGAACATAGCGCGCCAAGGTATTGAGGCTGCGCGCGGCTCGCGGGCTGTGCGCCAACACCCGGTATAGGTTCAGGTTGCGCGCCAGCAGGTCCTGGTGCTCGGGCAGCAGGTCGGATCTGTCGAGATAAGGCAGGCGGGCCATCGTCGAGTTTCCTCCCTGCTTGCTCAACCGGGTTCGCGGGCAGGCCTTACCGAAGTGCCTCCACCATCGACCGCCAAGGGCTGCCGGTAATGTAGCGCGCCTCGGCGGGTAAGAGAAAGCGGACGGCGCAGCCAATTTGCCACCCAGCGGGACGGGGAGCCTGTGCCATTTCAGCCTTGTTTCGCTCGCGGGGAGGCGGCGGGGGCTGGCGACCCCTGGCCACTACTCAAGCGTTGCCGCGCTGCTCGCGCCACAGGCCGAGCTTTTCTTGCACCGGCCGGTCGGAGTAGCTGAACAGCACGCTTTCCTCTTCGGCGCGGTGACTGACCGGCATCCAACTCGGCACGACGAAGATGTCGCGCGGGCGCCAGCGGAAAACCTGGTCGCCAACCTGGCTCCTGCCACTGCCCTCGACAGCGACATAGACGGT
The DNA here is from genome assembly GCA_963836845.1 of uncultured Alphaproteobacteria bacterium. Classification (GTDB taxonomy): domain Bacteria; phylum Pseudomonadota; class Alphaproteobacteria; order ATCC43930; family CGMCC-115725; genus AP-15. The sequence continues at coordinate 158,057 of CAWILK010000023.1, forward strand.
GCCGTCGGTCGAACGGTAGGGCCCGGTCGCGAAGCCGCTCGGCAGTAGCTGAATAAAGGCGCCGATCGTCGGCATCGCGTAATCGCCGCTCGCCGGGTTGACGTAGCGCATCTTGTACCCGTGGTAAGGATCGGGCCCGCCGTTTCGGCGCAGGGTTTCGAGCACCTCGCGGGTCCGCGCATAAGGATAGTTGAAGACCGGCGAAGTCTTCACCTCGGGCTTCCAGTCGACCGGCAGCAGATTGTTGCCAAACCGCGCGGCGTTGTCCCCTTCGGGCCGGGTCACCGCCTGGATTTCGGCCGGCGCCTGCTCGGCAAAGCTCGCGCTCAGCAATTTGACGATCTGGATGTCGAGCCCGTCGAGCCAGACCATCGGCTCCTGGGTCTCGTTGCCGTGGTCGTGCCAGGTCCAGGAGGGTGTAATCACGAAATCGCCCGGCTGCATCGACGTGCGCTCGCCGTCGACCGCGGTATAGGCGCCGTGGCCCTCGATGATAAAGCGCAGCGCCGATTGCGTGTGCCGATGCGCGGGCGCCACCTCGCCGGGCAGGATCAGCTGCAGCCCGGCAAAGAGCGAGCCGGTAATGGTTGCCTGCCCCCTCAGCCCGGGGTTTTCGAGGATCAGCACCCGGCGCTGCGCCTCCTGGGCGGTGATCAGCCCGCCCGCCTGCATCAGATGAGGCCGGACCTCGTCATAGCGCCACAGCGCCGGAAGGCAGGAGGTTTTAGGCTCGGGGGTGACCAGCGAATGCAATTGCTCCCAAAGCGGCGCGAGGTTGGCCGGCGCGATCCGGTCGTAAAAAGCCTGGCGCTCGGCGCTGGCCATTGCTCACGCCGCCATCGAACGCGGCCGCTCGCCGAGGGTGAAGCCGAGCTTGGTGAGATCGGCGAGCAACGCCGCGGAGTGCGCCTGGCCGAGAGCCTCCATCGGCGGGCGCACCGCGGCCCAATCCGGATCGTCGTGGAAATGCGCGACGATGCGCTTCAGCGCCGGGACCATCGGATATGCCTGCAAGGCCTTGCGCAGGGTCGTGATCTCGGCCTGCAATGCGTCGGCCTGCGGGCCCTGCCAATTCTCGTAGACTTTGCGGATGCCCGGAACATTGACGTTGCCGGAGGCGGTGATGCAGCCGGCCCCGCCCTTGCGCAAGGCATCGAGCAGAAAGATTTCGGAACCGGGGAAGATCGCAAACCCCGGATACCGGTCGAGCAGTGCCGCGGTATTGCTCCAGTCGCCGGAGCTGTCCTTCAGCCCGACCACCGTTTCGGGGTGGGCCGCGATGAGGCGGCCGACGAGGTCGAGCGAGAAGCCGACCTGGGCAACCGGGGGGATGTGGTAAAGGTAGATCCTGAGCGCCGGGCGAGGCGACCTTGTCGATGACCCCGGAGACGAACGCAAAGATCCCGTCGTCGCTGACGCCCTTATAATAAAACGGCGGCAGCATCAGGACACCACCGCAGCCGTGCCCAACCGCATGCCGGGCAAGGGCGGCGGCCTCGGTAATCGAGCAAGCGCCGGTTCCCGGCATCAGTTTCTGCGCCGGCACGCCGGCCTCGACGAGCCGGTCGAGCAGCGCCATGCGCTCGGCGCCGGACATCGAGTTGGCTTCGCTGGTCGTGCCGAAGATCGACAGCCCGCCGGCGCCCTGGTCGAGCAGCCAGCGGCAGAAGGCGACAAAACGCCCGGCATCGGGTTCGCCGTTCCGGGCAAATGGCGTCAGGACAGGGACGAGCACCCCGTGAAAAGGCTGCGATGTCATCTCGTGGCTCCTCTCATACCGATGACGCCACTAAGCGCAGCCCCATCGGCTGCGTCAACTCCCGTATCGGCTCGGCCCCGGCCTCACAGCTCCTTACAGCACCGTCAGCATGTCGCCGACCAGCGGGTGGCGGACAATGTCCCGATCGCCAAGCCGCACCACCGCGATGTTTGCCACCGGTTCGAGCCGGCGGGCGATCTCGGCGAGGCCGGACAGCCCTTCGAGCAGGTCGCTCTGATCGGGGTCGCCGGTCACCACCATCGTCGAATGCCAGCCAAGCCGGGTCAGCAGCATCTTGATCTGCCCGTAAGTGCAGTTCTGCGCCTCGTCGATGACGATGAAGGCATTGTTCAGGGTGCGGCCACGCATATAGGCGATCGGCGCGATCTCGATAGCGCCTTCGGTCATCAGCTGCTTGACCCGTTTGCCGCCGAGCCGCTCGTTCAAGGCGTCGTTGAGCGGGCGCAGATAGGGGGCCAGCTTTTCATTGATGTCGCCCGGCAGATAGCCGAGGCTTTCCCCGGCCTCCACGGCGGGGCGGGTCAGCACGATCCGCGCGACCTCGCCGGCTTCGAGCGCCGCCACCGCGGCGCTGACCGCGAGATAGGTCTTTCCCGTTCCCGCCGGACCCAGCGCTATCGTCAGGTTGTGGCGCTCGATCGCCAGCATCAGCTGCTGCTGGCCGTCGCTCTGCGGGCGGATTTTGCGGCGATAGCTCTGCTCGCGCTCGGCGCTGGGTCCGGCCACCGCGTCGACGGCGTCCCTCGAAACGGGATGGCTCGTCTCGGCGAGGCGGATCGCCAAAGCGGCGTGCGACGAGCGCTTCCCCATCAGCCCCTCCGTTCACCATCACTCGACACTATACCACTAATCGAGTTCGATGACAGTCCTGCTACAACATCTCAGCAGCTCGACCCGACCCGTCAGTGCGCCCGCACATATTCGTAATTGACCCCGAGATTGTTGATGCCGCCCTCCGGAGGTGCGATCCAGCCGGCGAACTTGCCCGGCTCGGTAACCCTCTGCATCAGGCTCGCGACAAAGCCGCGATCCTGGTCGCTGGGGAGCCAATCGCCTTGCCGGGCACGCCACTCTTCGGCGGTGATCGGGGTTCCCTGCGGGTCGGTGTGCACCGCGGCCCACGCGCCGACCCCCCGCCGGAAGCGCGGGCTCGGCAAGCTCAGCCGAAGCTCATGCCCGGCCTCTTCGATCAGCCGGTTCCATCGTTGCACGCCGATATCGCAGTCTTTGACGTAAGCGGCGCGAGTCACCTCGTTGAGGGCGGTGCGCATCGGCACCTCCTCGGGGATGACCCCGCCCTTTGCATCGGGCAGATCGATGCGGAGCCGGCCGATCGCGCGATGATCCTCGAACCGCGCCTCGTCCGGCCGGCCCTTGATGCCGGTCGCGAAATAGCTCGCGGCGTTTGACGAGATTTCGGCGCCGAACAGGTCGAGCGACGAGCTGAACCAGAAGTTGATGTAGCGCTGCAAGGTCGGCAGATCGATCGCCCCCGCATTGCGCACCGCTGTCCGGGTCGTCGCTGCGCAGCAATTCCATTACCTCGATCGTGCGCTTGATCACCCGGGTGATGCCGCTCGTGCCGACGAACATGTGAAAGGCTTCTTCGGTCAGCATGAACCGGCAGGTTCGCGACAGCGGATCGAATGCGCTCTCGGCCAGGCTCTTCAGCTGAAACCGGCCGTCCCGGTCGGTGAAATAGGTGAACATGAAAAAGCTGAGCCAGTCGGCGATCGGCTCGTTGAAGGTGCCGAGAATGCGCGGCTTGTCGCGGTCCCCCGAGTGGCGGGCCAGCAATTCCTCGGCCTCCTCGCGCCCGTCGCGGCCGAAATAGGCGTGCAGCAGATAGACCATCGCCCAGAGGTGGCGGCCTTCCTCGACATTGACCTGGAACAGGTTGCGCAGATCGTAAAGCGACGGGCAGCTGAGGCCGAGCAGCCGCTGCTGCTCGACCGATGCCGGTTCGGTGTCGCCCTGCGTGACGATCAGCCGGCGCAGGCTCGAGCGATACTCGCCGGGAACCTGCTGCCATACCGGTTCGCCGACCGCGTCGCCAAAGCCGATCCGCCGGTCCGGCACCGGGTCGGCGAGGAAAATCCCCCAGCGGTATTCCGGCATTCTGACGTGGCCATAAGTCGCCCAACCCGAATCGTCGACGGCGGTGGCGGTGCGCAGATAGACCTCCGCCCCACTGAAAGCGGTCGGCCCCATTTCGCGCCACCAGTCGAGAAAATGCGGCTGCCACTGCTCAAGAGCGCGCTGCAACGCCCGGTTCTCGCCGAGCCCGACATTGTTCGGAATCCGCTCGTAATAATCGATCGGCATCGTCTCCCTTCCCCCTCGTCATGCCCGCGAAAGCGGGAATCCAGAGCTTGCCCCTGGCTTGAACAGGGGGCGACGAGCATGCCGCTGGCCCCCTGGACCCCCCGCTTTCGCGGGGGTGACGAAGTCATTCTACACCCGTTCCCAGTCGAACTGCGCCTTGGCGCCGCTGCCGTAGCGCTTCAAGGCGCCGGTCTCGCCGGTCGCATTCGGCCTTGTAAACACCCAGTTCTGCCAAGCCGAAAGCCGGCCGAAAATCTTGGTTGCCATGCTCTCCGCGCCGGCAAAGCGCAGATTTGCTTCCATCCCGGTCAGCGCATCCGGCGAAAGGCTGGCGCGCTCCTCGACGGCGAGGCGGATCTCGTCCTCCCAGTCAAGCTCGTCGGGCGCAAAGGTCACGAGCCCAAGGCGGAGCGCCGCTGCAGCATCGAGCGGTGCCGTCCCGAATCTTTCGCTGCCAGCATCGCCGCTGAAGCGGGTCGCCAACCTGTTCCGGCCATTGGGCATCTCGAGGCCGCAACAGTTGAGCGCGCTCAGCGCGATTCGCGGGCCATCGGCCAGCATGTAGCTGCGGTCGGCGGCAAGGGCGAGCTCGAACAGGCTGCCGGCAAAGCACGATCCTTCGCCGATCACCGCGAAAAGACTGCGCGAGGATACATCGAGGCGCTGCAGAGTGCGGCGCAACAAACCGATGGCCTCGCGCACGAACCAGTGCTGCCGATGGGCCGCCATCGCGCTGTCGCAGGCGAGCACGGCATTTAGATCGCCACGCGTCTTTAGGACCCATGTGCCGATTTCGCGATGGTTGGCGCGCAGGTGCAAGATCGCGTCGTCCAATTCGCGTCCCATCGCCAGCGGCCACCACCGCGCGCCTTGCTCGACGATGCTCGAAAGATCCGAGGGCGTTTCGGTTGGTGCTTCGACCGTTAAAGTCGCGACGCGCTGTTCGGTCGAGATGTCAACCTGTACCCAGCGGTAGCGGTATCCATGCTCGTCGATAGTGCGTTCGAGCGGGCTCAGAGGGATTCCGGCTGCTTCGGCCGGGCGGTCGCTTTCTAGCGCAAGCGCTTGCGCGCGTTCCGCGACGAACTCGCGGAACCGGGCGGGCGGCGCAATGTGATCGACAAGCCCCCAGGCCTTGGCGCGATCGGCCCGCACCCCTTCGGCGGTCGTGCAGAACACGTCCGCTAGGTCGCGCCGGACCTTGCGCTTGTCGACGAGCCGGGTCAGGCCGCCGGTGCCGGGCAGAACCCCGAGCAGCGGCACTTCCGGCAGGCTGACCGTGCTCGACCGGTCGTCGATCATGACGATCTCGTCGCAGGCGAGCGCCAGCTCGTATCCGCCCCCGGCGCAGGCGCCATTGACCGCAGCGATGAATTTGAGCCCCGAATGCGCGCTCGAATCCTCGATGCCGTTACGCGTCTCGTTGGTAAATTTGCAGAAATTGACCTTCTCGGCGTGGCTCGCCTGTCCGAGCATGTAGATATTGGCGCCGGAGCAGAACACGCGCTCCTTGCCGCTCGTGATCACGACGACCCGCACTTCGGGATGCTCGAAGCGGATGCGGTTCAGCGCGTCGTGGAGCTCGATATCGACCCCGAGATCGTAGGAGTTGAGCTTTAACCGGTAGCCGGAACAGAGCCCACCCTCCTCGTCGACATCGAGCGTCAGGGTGGCAACCGGGCCGTCGCAGGCGAGGCGCCAATGGCGATAGTGGGCGGGCTCTGCGTCGAATCCAGTCATCGGCACTTTAGTGCACGTTAACCGGCCAGACCGGTCGAGTCAACGGCCAGATATGCACTATCATTCATCCAGCCGCGTAGGGCGGGTGGAGCGCAGCGTAACCCGCCATCAGTCCCGTGGTCGCCGCGGCGGGTTACACCCGCCCTACGCTCGCTACATCGCCCGGCCCGGCTTCGCTTCGCGCAGCGGAGTGCCGGCTTCGGCGAGCCGGCGGAGGAGGGCGGCGGGGGCCCAGCGCTCGCCGTATTGCTGGTGCCAGGCCTGGATCTGGCGATAGACCTCGGCGACGCCGATCGTGTCGGCCCAGTACATCAGGCCGCCGCGGTAACGCGGGAAACCGAAACCGTTGAGCCACATCACATCGATGTCGCTGGCGCGGTAGGCCTTGCCCTCATCGAGGATCTTGCAGGCCTCGTTGACCGAGGCGAAGAGTAGGCGGCGCAGGATCTCCTCGTCGGTGAAGGCGCGCTGCTGCGACCCCCATCTCGGCGGCTTTTTCCTTGATGATGCGGGCGGCTTCGGGGTCGGGATGCGGGGTGCGGTCGCCTTTTTCGTAGCGGAACCAGCCGGCCCCGGTCTTTTGCCCCAACCGCCCCGCCTCGACGATCGCGTCGGCGATCGGCAGTTTGCGGTAGTTCGGGTTCTGCGCGGCGCGCCGCTGGCGGCTGTCATAGCCGATGTCGAGCCCCGACAGGTCGGCGGTCGCGAACGGGGCCGATCGGGTAGCCGAAATCGACCATGACCTTGTCGACCTGCTCGGGCAGTGCGCCTTCCTCGAGCATGATGATCATCTCGGTGCCGAACGGCGTGCGGCTGCGATTGGCGACAAACCCGTCGCCATTGCCCGCCATCGCGCTGATCTTGCCGATCTTGCGGCCGAGATCCATCCCCGTCGCCAGGGTGTCGGGCGCGCTCTTCGCCCCCTTCACGACCTCGAACAATTTCATGACATTGGCCGGCGCGAAGAAATGCGTGCCGGCGACGTCCTGCGGCCGCTTCGTCGCATTGGCCATGATGTCGATGTCGATGCCCGAGGTGTTGGTGTAGAGCAGCGCCCCCGGCTTCATGACCGCGTCGAGCTTCTTGAACACCTCCTCCTTGACCGGGATGCGCTCGAACACCGCCTCGATCACGACATCGCATTGGCCGATGTCCTCATAGCTGGTGACCGGCTCGATCAGCCCCATCCGGCGGTTCATCTCCGCTTCGGTCAGGCTGCCGCGGCGGATGCTGGTCTCGTAATTTCTGCGAATGCACGCCAGTCAGCGGGCGGGCGGCGTCGCAGCGCCGACTGCCTCCGGGCGAGGCTTTGGTTGCGTCTTGACGCCGAAATGGTCGGCGAGCTGGGCTCCCGTGAACCCATCCGTGTAGCTTTGAGGGTCGAGCGGCAGCATCGTCGCGTTCCATTCGTTCCATTGCGCGACGAGCCGTTCGTAGACGTCCTTGTGCCGCTCCTTCAGATTGGCCCGCTCCATCGGATCCTGGGCCACGTCGAAAAGGAAGGTGTTGTCAAGGATCTTGAGGTATTTCCAGTCGCCGTCGCGGGCTGCTTCCTGGTCATTGTACTTGTATCGCCAGTATAATTTGCGCGGCACCGCTGCAGCGCCTTGCGTTAGCCACGGCATCAGGCTCATTCCGTCGGGCGGATAGGCCGGATCGGGTGCGGTGCCGGCTGCGGCAAGCAATGTCGGCAGCCAGTCCATGCGCGATCATCACCTGCTCCGAAATGCTGCCCCGCTTCACCTGGCTGGGCCAGCGGATCACCGCCGGAATGCGCAGCCCGCCTTCCAGCAGCTCTGTCTTCCGGCCGGTGAAGGGCCAGGTATTGGCATAGCGCTCGCCGCCGTTGTCGCTGGTGAAGACGACGATCGTGTTGGCCGCGATGCCGTTCGAATCAAGAGCTTGCAGCACGCGGCCGATCTGCAGATCCATCTGCTGGATCATCCGCTGATAGGTGCTGCTGGGTGCCGCCGTCCCAATGCGAACAGGCTCGGTCAGGCGCTGCGCCTCGGCCTCGTCGCCGGGCGCTTCCCACGGCCAGTGCGGCGCATTGAAGTGGAGGCTGACGAGAAACGGTCGGCCGGATTTCGCGAAGGCGTCGACGATTTCGACGGCGCGGTTGCCCAACAGGTCCGTCAGGTACCCCGGTTGCTGGACTTTCGTGTCGTCGTCCCACAGATCCTCGGTCGCGTTCGCCGGTGGCCCGAATTTATGCGTGAAGTAGTCGAGCGCGCCGCCGCGGAACCCGTAGAAATGGTCGTATCCGCTCTGCAGCGGACCGAAATCGGGCAGCCGACCCAGATGCCACTTTCCGATCAGTGCCGATCTGATAGCCGATCTTGCGCAACAGCGACGGCAAGCGTCGGGTGATTGGGCGGCAAGCCGGTATCTGGCGGGGAGGCGCCTGCCAGCGGCTCCTCCAGTCCAATCGCCAGCCGGTATTGATAGCGGCCGGTGATCAGCGCCACCCGGGAGGCGGTGCATACCGCGGAATTGGCGTAGGCCTGCATGAAGCGCAGGCCTTCGGCGGCAAGACGGTCGATATTCGGCGTGCTGAGATCCGGCCGGCCGTAGCAGGAGACGTCGGCATAGCCGAGATCGTCGGCCAATGATGAATAGGATGTTCGGCTTCTCCCGCCCGGTGCTGGGCGCCTGCGCATCGGCAGCGTTCGGCCGGGCCGCGTCAAGCGCGGCCGCGGCGATTGATCCTGCCGCCGTTCGCAACAGTACGTCGCGACGGCTGAAAGCCGGATGTCCTGGCATCGCTCACCTCCCTAAAAGAGCCGCAAAATTCACATCGGCCGGCCTGGCTTGGCCTCGCGCAACGAGGTGCCGGTTTCGGCGAGATGGCGCAGCAGGGCGGCGGGGGCCCAGCGCTCGCCGTATTGCTGGTGCCAGGCCTGGATCTGGCGATAGACCTCGGCGACGCCGATCGTGTCGGCCCAGTACATCAGGCCGCCGCGGTAGCGCGGGAAGTTGAAGCCGCCCAGCCACATCACGTCGATGTCGCTGGCGCGGTAGGCCTTGCCCTCCTCGAGGATCTTGCAGGCCTCGTTGACCGAGGCGAAAAGCAGGCGGCGCAGGATCTCCTCGTCGGTAAAGCTGCGCTGCGCGATGCCGAGTCTCGGCGGCTTTTTCCTTGATGATGCGGGCGACTTCGGGGTCGGGATGCGGGGTGCGGTCGCCCTTCTCGTAGCGGAACCAGCCGGCCCCGGTCTTTTGGCCGAACCGCCCGGCCTCGACGATCGTGTCGGCGATCGGCAGTTTGCGGTAGTTCGGGTTCTGCGCGGCGCGCCGCTGGCGGCTGTCATAGCCGATGTCGAGCCCCGACAGATCGGCGGTCGCAAACGGGCCGATCGGGTAGCCGAAATCGACCATGACCTTGTCGACCTGCTCGGGCAGTGCGCCTTCCTCGAGCATGATGATCATCTCGGTGCCGAAGGGTGTGCGGCTGCGGTTGGCGACAAAGCCGTCGCCATTGCCGGCCATCGCGCTGATCTTGCCGATCTTGCGGCCGAGATCCATCCCCGTCGCCAAGGTGTCGGGCGCGCTCTTCGCGCCCTTCACGACCTCGAACAATTTCATGACATTGGCCGGCGCGAAGAAATGCGTGCCGGCGACGTCCTGCGGCCGCTTGGTCGCATTGGCCATGATGTCGATGTCGATGCCCGAGGTGTTGGTGTAGAGCAGCGCGCCCGGCTTCATGACCTCGTCGAGCTTCTTGAACACCTCCTCCTTGACCGGGATGCGCTCGAACACCGCCTCGATCACGACATCGCATTGGCCGATGTCGTCATAGCTGGTGACCGGCTCGATCAGCTCCATCCGGCGGTTCATCTCCGCCTCGGTCAGGCTGCCGCGCCTGACGCTGGTCTCGTAATTGCTGCGGATGCGCGCGATGCCGCGGTCGAGCGCCTCCTGGCTCGCCTCGAGAAGCTTCACCGGAAAGCCGAACTCGGCAAAGCTCATCGCGATGCCGCCGCCCATCGTGCCGGCGCCGACGATCGCCGCGGTCTTGATCGGGCGCAGCGGCGTGTCGCGCGGGATGTCGGGCAATTTGCGCGACCTCGCGCTCGGCGAAGAACGCATAGCGCAAGGCCCGCGCCTCGGCGGAATTTTCGAGCTCGTCGAACAGTTCGCGCTCGCGTCGGACCCCGTCCTCGAACGGCATCGTGCAGGCCGCCTCGACCGCATCGATGCAATGATAGGGCGCCTTCTGGTTGCGGGCGCGACGCGCGATCGATTTGCGCATCGCCTCGAAGATGCCGGGATCGGCTCTGGCCTCGGCGAGCATGTCGTCGCGGTCGCGGATCCGCGGCAACGGCCGGGTATCGGCAACGCGGCGCGCCGTCGCGATTGCCGCCTGGCGCAGATCGCCGCCCTCCGGGACGAGCTCGTCGATGATGCCGAGCCGGTGCGCCTCCTCGGCCGGCACGTGACGGCCCGAGACAATCATCTCCATCGCCGCCTTCGGGCCGATCAGCCGCGGCAGACGCTGCGTCCCGCCGCTCCCCGGCAAAATCCCGATCAGCACCTCGGGCAGCCCGACCTTGGCGCCCGGCACGGCGATGCGGTAATTCGCGGAGAGCGCGATCTCCAAGCCCGCCGCCCAGCGCATAGCCATGGATCGCCGCAACCACCGGCTTGGCGCTCGCGTCGAGAATTTGATGCGGACGCCGGCCGGGAACCGGCGGCGGCCGGTTGGTCCCGAAAGTGCGGATGTCGGCTCCGGCGATAAAGCTGCGGCCGGCGCCGATCAATACCATCGCCTTCACCGCCGGGTCGGCATTGCCGCGCTCGACATTCTCGACGATGCCCTCGGGCACCCCCGGGCTCAGCGCGTTGACCGGCGGATTGTCGACCGTGATGACCCCGATCCCGCCGACGTTCTCGAAGCGAACCAATGCGCCTTCCGCCATGTCGTCCTCCCGAGAAGAGATTAAGCCACGCTCTGCGCTCTCGCGGTAGGTTTCATAAATCTTGGACGCCCGGCTAGGCAATCCGGCAGATTGCAGCCGCGCAAAAGGCCGGCCCTGCTCATCGCCGGCCACCGCTCGCGGAAGCACCATGACCCGGCCGGAAGACCTCGTTTACGCCGTCGACGAGCGCCCGCCATGGCTGCGCCTGATCTTTCTCGGGCTGCAGCACGCGGTGCTTATGTCGGTTTACCTTGTTCTCATCGTGATCGTGTTTCGACACGCCCGCGCCAGCCATGCGGCGACAATCAGCGCATTGAGCCTGGGGATGATGGCTCCGGCACATCGTGGACGCCAATTGTGACGGGATCGGCTTCCGTCGGCTCGGGATACCTATAACGACCTCCTGACTTTAACCGTTTCGATCCGCTACGTCGGCGAGCGGTGTCGTTGCCGAATGCCGGCGTGAGAAAGCACGTTCGATTGGAGGAAGAGTCGTTTTCTTACGGGCTTGCCGACTTCTCGACCGGCGTCTATCCCGACCGCATGGAGGCGCGGTCGGATGGACAGAAGGCCGAGGTCAAAATTGATTTTCAGCGCGTCCTGATTGAACCGGGGGTCTCAGAGCGTGGCCTGCGTGCCCAGTATGACCGTGCTCTGCGACGACAATACGCCGCCATTGCCGTGCGCGATCGCAGTCTCGCAATCGGCGACTTGCCGGGCGCCGCATTCGCCGCGGAGTTGACGCGTTGCCTCGATCAGCAGGAAGAGCCCGTACATGCCGGGATGGCAATAGGAGAGGCCGCCGCCATTGGTGTTGACCGGCAGGCTGCCGCCGGGGGCGATGCGCCCGCCCTCGACAAACCGTCCGCCTTCTCCCTTGGGGCAGAAGCCGAGATCCTCGAGAAAGAGGATCGTGTTGATCGTGAACGCGTCGTAAAGCTCGAGCACGTCGATATCGCCGGGACCCAGCCGCGCCATCTCGTAGGCGGCGCGGCCCGATTGCAATGCCCCGGTCATGGTCAGGTCCGGCATGCTCGAGATATTGGCGTGGGTGATCGCCTGGCCGCACCCGAGGACATAGACCGGCGGCTTTTTCAGGGAGCGCGCACGCTCGGCCGTGGTCATGATCACAGCGCCGCCGCCATCGGTGACGAGGCAGATGTCCCGTACCGTGAACGGGTAGCTGATCATCCGCGCCGCCAACACCTCGGGGATCGTCAGCGGTTTCTTTTCCCACGCGACCGGGTTCAACAAGGCCCATTCGCGCGCCGCCACCGCAACCGCAGCCAGCTGCTCGCGCATCGTCCCGAACTCGTGCATGTGGCGCGACGCCGCCAGCGCATAGGCAGTCGAGGGCAGAAAGGGTCGGAAAGGCGTCTCGTAAGGATTGTACTCGCGCACCGAGGCCTGACGGCGGCCGATCGTTCGTTGGGTCGAGCCGTAGGCGATGACCGCGACATTGCACAGGCCGAGCTGCAGCGCCGCCTGAGCATGGGCCACGTGGAACATGAAAGACGAACCGCCGAGGATCGTGCTATCGATAAAGGCTGGCGAGATCCCGAGATACTCGGCGAGATTGAGGCCCGAGGTGCGGCTCTGCGCCGTCGCGCCTAAGAGGCCGTCGACATCGCCCAGTTTGAGGCCGCAATCGGCGAGCGCGCGCTGGATCCCCTGCGCCATCAGGTCGATCGGGCTCATGTCCTGGGCCACGGCGCCGAGATCGAACTCGGCGACGCCGATGATCGCGGCAGAGCCGCGCTGCAACCCGTCCATCAGCCGGGCTCCAGCGGCACGAAGACCGGATAGGGCGGATCGTCGCCGCCAGGGTGATGGACCCGGAACTTTACGCGCATACCGATTTTGACGGCTTCGGGCGCGATATCCTCGACTCGGCTCATCAACCGAAAGCCTTCATCGCAATCGATCAGCGCGACATTGTAGGAGACGCCCTCGCGCGGATACGTCACCGTCGTGGCGTAGACTGTGCCGAGCCCGGCGCTGACACGCCATTCGAGCCGATCGCTGCCAGTGAAAGGGCAGACAACACGCGGATAAAATACCGCCCGGTTCGCCTCAACGCTCCACTGGTAAGCGAGCTCGCCCTTGTCCAGGTGCGCCTGATAAGCCGCCAGAGGTGATCCTGCCATTGCCCGCTCCCTCGCCATCGCCTGCATTCTGTCGAATCAAGAGTGGCCCAGCAAGGTATCGACATGGGTTTGGTGGCCCGGGCGAGCGCACCAGAGCAAGGCCGAACGCGATAATCCGCTCCGCACCGAACCGTTCGTGGCAGAATGTGGCGAAATTGCCGACAGGACGAAGCAGCGCGCCGACTTTGGTGCGCTATAGCGCGAGGAAGCTTGATGGCCACCAAGATGATCCTGACTGGCGACGTCAACCTGATGAATGCCACCGATCCGGCGGTGCCGTTCGCCCTCGTAAGGGACGAGTTCCGCGCTGCCGATATCGTCTTTTCCAATCTCGAATGCTGCTTGTACGAGCCTCCGAGCGGTCACTCGGTCGAGCATGAGGGCTTCTACGCGGATCCTTCGGTCGCCGGCGAAGCGCTCAGGGCGGCCGGTATTCAGGCTGTCGGCATCGCCAACAACGTCAACTATGGCGCGGCGGCAATCACGGCCTCGATCGCCCGTCTCGACCGTCTCGGGATCGCGCATACCGGGGCCGGGGCGGACCGGATGACGGCTCGGGCTCCGGTGATCATCGAGCGGAGCGGGGTCCGGTTCGGGTTCTTGCAGCGCAGCTCAGTCTATTGGCCGACCAACCACGAGGCCGGTGACGACAGCGCCGGCATCGCAGTCATTCGGGGGCATACCGCTTATCACCTGCCGATGCACGGCGGCAGCCCGCCGGCCAATCGGCCTGGAATCCCGCCCGCGATCGTGACCTGGGCGGATCCTGCCTATCTGCGATGGCTCGAAGAAGACATCTCAGAATTGCGAGAGCGGGCGGACGTCATCGTCGCGTCGTTTCACTGGGGGCTGCACGAAGAGGTGCTGCACTATATGACCGAGATCGCCCATCGTGCGATCGATGCAGGGGCCGGGATCGTCATCGGCCATGGCCCGCATTTCTCGCTGCCGGTCGAGGTCTACAAGGGAAAGCCGGTCTTCTACGGGCTCGGCAGCTTCTCGTTCCATACCGGGCATGGCGGCAGAAGGCACGGCGACTGGCTCGGCATGATGATCCGGGTGTCCTGGGACCTGGAGCGGATAGAGCAGGCGACATTCCAATTCGTCCGGCACGATGACCACAACCGCACAGTTCCGCGCGCTGGCGACCAAGAGGGGCCGGCATTCGGGGTGATCGAAAAGCGCAGCTCCGCTTGGGTGCCCGGCTTTCCATGTGGGCGACGAGGTTTGGTCGACCTCGGGGCTTGACGGCAGGTAGGCCGGTGGCGGTTTAGATCCCGGTCGATTGCCCCGTCTCCAACCGGTAGGAATGAATGCCCAAAATCACCTATGTCCATCCCAACGGGGCACGCGAAGTGCTCGATGTTCCGGTCGGCACGAGCGTCATGCGGGCGGCCATCATCAATGGCGTCGACGGCATCGTCGCCGAGTGCGGCGGCGAGATGATGTGCGCCACCTGTCATGTCTACGTCGAGCCGGCCCAGCTCGACCGCACCCCGCCCCAGTCGGAGGACGAGAAGGCGATGCTCGAATTCACCGCCAGCGAGCGCAAGCCGAACAGCCGTCTCAGCTGCCAATTGGTCGCCGCGCCCGAGCTCGAGGGGCTCGTCGTTTATCTGCCCGAGACGCAGGTCTGATGGCTGACGCCGGTCGTCGCCGTCTTCGGCGCCGGCCAGGCCGGTTTTCAGGTCGCGGCCTCCTTGCGTGACGAGGGGTTCGAGGCCGCATCGTGCTGATCGGCGATGAGCCTGCCCTGCCGTACCAGCGCCCGCCACTCTCGAAATCCTATCTCGGCCGGCCAAACCGGGGTCGATGATTTGTGGCTCCGGCCGGTCGAGTTTTACGCCAAGCAGCAGGTCGACCTGATCTATGGCGACGCGGTCACATCGATCGACCGGCCAGGCGCGCCGCCTGCGAATTGGCGTCCGGGATGCGCGATCGCGTGGGATCATCTGGTTCTCGCCACCGGGTGCGCGGTGCCGGCCGCTTCCTGTGCCCGGAGCCGAGCTCGACGGCGTGCTGGATGTTGCGAACCTCTGGCCGATGCGGATATACTGCGGCAGCGGCTGGAGCGGCCGCGAGGCGGTCGTAATCGGCGCCGGCTTTATCGGCCTCGAATTCGCTTCGGTCGCGATCGCCCAGGGCGTCGGCGTCCATATCGTCGAAGCTGACGCATCAGCCGATGGGCCGGGTAGTCTCGGCGCCGATTTCCCGGTTTTTCACCGAGGCTCACATTCGGCTGGGGCGCTGCCATGTCGCTCGGCATCGGGGTGGCTCGAGTATCTGGGCTCGGGAGGGCCGGGTCGCCGCGTGTCGAGACGACGGACGGCCGCCGTCTGCCCGCCGATCTCGTCCTCGTTTGCATCGGGGTGATCCCCAATAGCCGAGCTCGCCCGCGAAGCCGGTCTGGCTGACCGATAACGGCATCGTCGTCGACCGCTATCTGGCCGCCGAGCGACCCGGCGATCTCTGCGATCGGCGATTGCGCGAATTTCCCGACGCCTTTCGCCTCTGGCCGCGTTCGCCTCGAATTGGTGCAGAACGCCGTCGATCAGGCGCGCTGCGTCGCCGCCCGGATCGCCGGGCGGCAGGAGCCCTACGAGCAAGGTGCCGTGGTTCTGGAGCGACCAGGGTGACCTGAAGCTGCAGATTGCCGGCATCACGACCGGCCACGACGGGCGGTGACTCGCGGCGATCCGGCGAGCCGGCATTTCTCGGTTTTCTGCTTCAGCGGCGATCGGCTGATCGGCGTCGAATTCGGTGAACCGGCCGGCCGATCATGCCATGGCGCGCCGGCTGTTGGCCGGCGAGCCCCGGCTGTCGCCCGAGCAAGCGGCTGACGAAGCCTACGATTTGCGCGCCCATGCCCGCGGTCTGTCCGCTCGCTGAGGGCAGGCATCGGCCAGACTATCAGGAAGCCGGCGCTGCGAATGCCGGGACGAGCATGACGGGAGGAGGAGCGATGCCGGCGAAACCCTACATCATTGCGCTGGAAGAGCATTACTTCGATCCGGAGGTAAAGCGGCACATCACCGGGCTGGATGCGACGAATGTGCCGCGGATCGTCGAGCGGCTCGACGATGTCGGCGAATTGCGATTGCGGGAGATGGACGAGGCCGGCATCGATCTGCAGGTGCTGTCGCTCGCCAACCCCGGACTGCAGAAGATGGACGCAGAGACCGCCGTGGGCCTGGCGCGCGGCGTCAATGACCGGCTTTATGAAACGGTCCGCGCGCATCCCGACCGATTCTGCCGGCCTTCGCCGCAATCCCCACGCCCGACCCGAAGGCGGCCGCCGACGAGCTCGAACGGGCGGTTACCAAGCTGGGTTTCAAAGGGCGCGTTGGTAAACGGGCTGACCAACGGGCTCTTTCTCGACGACAAGCGGTTCTGGCCGATATTCGAGCGGGCGCAGGCACTCGATGTGCCGCTCTATATGCACCCCTCGATCCCGCATCCGGCGGTGATCGAGGCCTATTACAAGGACTATGTCGGGCAATACCCGTCACTGCTGCGCGCCGCCTGGGGCTTCACCGTCGAGACCGCGACGCAAGGCGTTCGCCTGGTGCTGAGCGGGGTGTTCGACAGCTATCCCGGCCTGAAGATCATTCTCGGCCATTTGGGGGAAGGGCTGCCGTTTTATCTCTGGCGCATCAGCATGGGGCTGGCGCGCGACGGGCGCGGCGGCAAGAGTTTCCGCGATGCGTTCTGCGAGCACTTCTACATCACGACCAGCGGCTTCTTCTCGGACCCGGCATTGCTTTGCTGCGTGATGGAGATGGGGATCGATCGCATCCTGTTCTCGGTCGATTATCCGTTTGTCGATAATCCACCGGGAACAAAATGGACGCAGACCCTGCCCCTCTGCGCGGAGGACAAGGAGAAGCTGCTGAACGGCAACGCCAAGCGGCTGCTCAAACTGTAGACCACCGCTTCAAACCCCGTCCCCGCCAGCGGATCGCAAAGACCGATTGGGCGACCCCGTGGAGGGGGCTCAACCGGTTGTCGCGGACTGCTCCGGCTGCCTCCTCTCGCCCGATTGAGGCGTGTACCAGCGCTGATCGCGATTTTCGAGTCGGCCGGCGCGCCGATGACGCTGCAGCGCGATCCCGAGGTGGTTCGGCCTGACGCTCATTCCGAATTCGCGTGACAGGTAACTCATGACGTCGTTGGCGGTGGCGCCTTCGCCATGCGCCTGCACCGCCTGCAATGTGGCGTCGCTCAGCGATATGCTGGTGGGTTGCTGGCTGCCGCGCGCCTTGCGTGGCGCACGCACCGCTGCCGCAGTCCCTGCAGGGCGGCCCCTGCGCCGCCTCTCGGTCATCTCCGGCTTGCCGCCGAATCGGGTCAGCACGCGCTCTGCGATTTCCAGCTCGTTCAGCTGGTCGGCCAATTTTGTGCGTTCGGCATCGAGCCGCGCCAGCCGCTCGGTAATCCGTTGCTTCTCCTGTCCGATCTCGTCCACTGTAGCCATCTGCTCTCTCCCTCCTCGTCTCCCCAATGGCGAACTAACGCCGCTGACGAGATATTCTCCGATAAATAGAGGATCGGTTCCTAGAAAAAAGATCGTCAAAAGGGAAAATACTGCCGCCTATAGCCGCGATGCCGATTTATCGCACTGCAAGAGGAATGAAATTTCGCCGAACCAGTAATCCGCGCCGTTCAATTTCGACGGCGGATCGATCCGAGGCGGTCGGCGAAGTCGCGCTGAAACATGGCACCGCGCTTTATGCGGCTTCTCCCGCAATGGCCTGCCGGGCGAGGCTATTGTCGACGCATGCCGCGTGGGAGACGTGCCGGCGGATAAACCCGCTCGTAACCAGCCCTTGCCGCAAGCGATCGAAGCCGTCCTCGGGCAGGACCGGGTCGCGTCCCCAGACCTGCTGGGACTGGTAGCGGGCGATCGCGGCTGCCAGTACACCAGGATCGAGGCTCGGGAAGAACGCGGCGATCGTCTCCGCGATCTGCCGCGCAGATTGCGCATGGACCCACTGCTGGGTCCGATAGATCGCCCTGACCATGCGCAGCAGCGGCTCGGCGATCGCTAGCGAGCCGGCTGCGGGTTGCGACAAAGGCCGTGTACGTCGTGCGGCCGCGAGAGCTGGCAGCCTGCCAGAGGCGACCCGGTCTGCGACCCGAGAGCCTGCTCGACGAAGGGCTCGAACAGCTGCGCTGCCTCGATCGTGCCTTGCCGCAGGGCCTCGAGGTTCTCTGCCATGCTGCGGTCGGGGACCCGATCGAGCCGCTCGGGATCGAGGCCCGCCTGGCGCAGATCTTCCTGCAGGCACAGCCACGGCGTCGGCACTTCGCTGACCGTCGCAAACCGCATTGACGCGAGATCGGCCAGTCGAAATCCAGGATTGGGCCGCCGACCCACGATCGAGAACGGATCGCGGCAGACGATCTCGGCAAAGCAGACAATCTCCGACCCCGGGTTTGCGTCATGATGCTTCATGACCCGCATCGGCCCTGCCCACAAGACGTCCGACCTCGCCGTCGAGCAACGCCTGTTCGGCCAGCCCCATGCCGGGCGACGGCAGGAGGTCGACCGAGAGGCCTTCGGCCGCATAGGCGCCGATCGCATGCGCCGCATAGAATGGCGCATAGAGAACAAAGCGATGGTTTTCGAAGAGGCGTAGGCGCATCGATACTCCGAAAAGAAGACCCCCGCCGGTCGGGCGGGGGTCGAACCGCTTGCCCGATGCTCAGAGAATGCCTTCCTCGCGCATCGCCCCGACCTCTGCTGCGCTGATGCCGAGCCAGTCGTGCAGCACCTCGGCGCTGTCCTGACCTAGCGCCGGCGATCCTTTGAGCCGCACGGTCTTGCCGTCGATGCGAACCGGCCAGGTAGCCATCTTGTAGTCGCCGTTGTGGTGGTGAACGACTTGCATCATCCCGCGCTCTTCGAAGCTCGGCTCGTTTTGCAATTCCATCGTGTCGAACACCGCACCGGACGGCACCCCGACGGCAATCAGTCTCTCCATTGCCTCGCGCTTATCATGCTGGCGGGTCCATTCGCCGATGATCGCGTCGAGCTCCTTTTCGTTCTTGACGCGGGCATCGCCGGTCGCAAACCGCGGGTCGTCGATCAATTCTTCGCGCCCGATCAATTTCATCAGCCGCGACCAGTGCTCGGGATTGGCCCGGCTGGTGGTCAGGTAGACATAGTCGTTGGGGCCGCCGCCCTTGGCCGGATAGAGCCCTGACGGGGCGTTGTTGCCGCCGCCCGACTTGGCGCCGTTGCGCCGCGCCGCCCTGCCGGTGCGGGCCATCGTGGCAAAGCAGGTGCGCATGTAATGGATCATCGCGTCCTGCATCGCCACTTGCAGCCGCCTTCCCTGGCCGGTGCGGTTGCGCTCGTGCAATGCGCCGAGGATCGTGGCGGCCATCAGCATGCCCGTGCCGGTGTCGCCAAAGCTGAGGCCCGGCTTGACCGGCGGGCGGTCGGGCTCGCCGGTGACGCTGATCGGGCCGCCTGCGGCCTGCGCGATCATGTCGAAGGCCAGCCCCTTCTCATGCGGGCTGCCGGTGCCGAAGCCCTTGATCTGGCAATAGATGATGCGGGGGTTGAGCTTCTTGACCGAACTCGTAGTCGAGGCCGAGGCGCTCGATCGTGCCGGGCGCCATGTTCTCGACCGTGACGTCGGCCTTCTTGAGCATCTCCTTGACGATTTCGAGCCCTCTTGGCGATTTGAGGTTGATCGCCAGCGACTTCTTGTTGACGTTGAACTGGTGGAAATACCACGGGTCGTCGTCGGGCTTGCCGGGGCGCAGCCGGCGGCCGGGATCGCCCCGCCCCGGGTTCTCGATCTTGACCACCTCGGCGCCGAACCAGGCCAGCACCTCGGTCGAAGTGGTGCCCGCCTCGAACTGGGTGAAATCGACTACCTTGACGCCTTGCAGAAAGTTGAACTCCTGGGTGTTGTCGCTCATACTGCTCCTCCCGTTGCGCACAGATCTGGGCACACAGCCTGCGCCTTCCCGCGCCGCACCGCAACGCTTCCCGCGAAGCCGCCACCTCGTGGCCCCAGGCGTCTGCTAGGGTCGGCGACCGATCACGAAAGTCGTTGGCGGAATGACCCGGCTCTCCACATCGACGACGCCTCGGGCGACAATTTGCTGTCCAGATCGGCTACCTCCCAAATATGGCCGCCACTGCGCACGATCCGTAGCGCCATTAATGCCGCGCCAGCTTCGTCTGTCGGCACCGCGAAAAGGCCCGCCACCTGGTGACCATTCGGCCCAGAGCTACAGCAGGCGGTCCAGCGCGGCCTCGGCCACCGCCGTGGCATGAAGGGAGCAGAAACTACGCCACGATATACGCGGCGAGCCTCGTCGAGGTCCTGCTATGTCCTCGGCATGACATTCGATACGCGCCGCATGCGCACTAGCGGCACCATTGGCGCTTGTGCCGGCGCCAGGGCGTGGATCCCAGATATCGAGGCCCACAACCTGCAGCACGACATTGGTCGGCCGCATCTAGCGCCATGGCCCCGACACCCGTCCCGACCTCGAGGAAGCGGCCGGTGAGCGACGAAGCCAACCTTGGATGGCCAGCGGCAAGCGTGATGATACTGCGGTTATACTGCCGAGAGGCTTCGGCCACACAGGCTTACCGAAGCGTAGCCGGGGTACCGAAACGCACCCACCCAGGAGAACGATCAGGATTCTGGAACAGCTCAAACGCCTCCCCGGGTCCAGGCAGTCCACATACGCGCAACGGCATCGGAAAGCTGCTGTGAATTCAGCCCATCGAGCACCGCCCGGCAGCGCCGCTTCCACCACGGCAAGAAGCCGAGCCTGGACATCAGGATCGCATCTTTTTGCGCGCTCGGCACAGATGCAAGGCGTCACCGATCTGCCATGACGTCAACTGTCTGCGAGATCGCCGGCGAGCGCGGCCCGGTGCCGGCCTGTAAGGTCGGCAAAATCCATGCACAATCACTCCCTGCATTGGGCCTCACATACGGCCCGCTGGGCGCTGCGCATGAGCCCCGGATCACTTCGCCGACTAGGTCTTGCTGGTCGGGCCTTTACCGTCGGTTCCTACCGTTTCGGCGGGTGGGCGCGGACGAACTCCTCGTTGACGTCGGCGCCCCAGCCCGGTCCCTTCGGCAATACGAGATCGCCGTTCTCGATGACCGGGGGTATTGTCACGATGTCGTCCTTCCAGGTCACGTCGTCGATGTCGATCTCCATGACTTTGAAGTTCGGCGCCACGGCGCACATATGCGCGCTGATCAACGAGCCCAGATGGCCGTTGAAATTATGCGGCGCGACATTGACCTCGTAGGCGTCGGCCATGGCCGCGATCTTCAGCGATTCGAGGATGCCGTTCCAGGCCACGTCGATGATCGCGTAATCGACCGACTGGTGCTCGAAATACGGCCGGAACTGGCGCCTGCCGTACAATGATTTGCAGGAGGAGATCGGGGTGCGGGCGGAGCGGCGGATCAATGCGAGCCCGGCCGGGTCGTAAAGGTCGATCTCGAGCCAAACCAGATCGAGCGGTTCGAGCGCCCGCGCCAATTTGATGTAGCCGTCGATCTTGTAGTTGAAGTTGGTGTCGAGATGGAGCCCGACATCGCGGCCGGCGCCGCGGCGGAACGCCTCCAGCTGGGCGACCGCGGCCTCGACGATGCGGTGGTCGACATTGAGCTCGGGAAAGCCCGGCGGGTTGCCCGTGCCGGGGCCGTACATATAGGGCTTGTCGCGGTCGAAGCGGATCAGGTTGGTCTTGAGCCCCTTGAACCCCTTGCGCCTGACCTCCTCGCCGAGCGCCACGATGTCGTCGAGCGAGCGCACCGGGTCGACCCCGGCCCATTCCTTGATGCGCTCGGCATGGCGCGCGCGGTAGGTGCCGCAATGTGACCAGTAGAGCTGCAGGCGGTCGCGCACCGGGCCGCCGAGCATCTCGTAGACCGGCACGCCCAACGCCTTGGCCTTGATGTCGACCAGCGCGTTCTCGATCGCGGCGATCGCCATCTGGTTGATCCCGCCGGCAGCCTGCCGGGTCGCGGCGTAGAGCAAGGTGCTGATGCGCTCGACCGGCCTCGGATCCTGCCCGATCAGGAACCGCTCGGCGAGCTTCGAGATGACCCCACTGAGGCCTTGGGCGCCATAGCCCTCCATATATTCCGACCAGCCGACGATCCCCTCGTCGGTCGTGATCTTGAGAAACGAGTTGACCCGCCAGCCGGCATCGCAATGCAGGTCTTCGACTTTGACGATCTTCACGGCACCCTCCTCGAAATCCGGATGATCTCCATAGCCCGCCCGTCAGACTCCCGCCAAGCTCTTCACTCTGCTGCGCCAACGATGCCATACGAACGGGGCGAATTTAGGGACGATCTGGCGTCTCGGGCTTCGTCCGGCACGGTCTAACCTCGGCTGATTCCGGGCTTGGCGAGCGGAAGGCGGCAGACCACATCGTGCCAAACCGGCGAGTGGAGGCTCCGATGACAGCGGCGCGGCGCGATCTGTGGGACAACCCGATGGGGACCGATGGGTTCGAGTTCGTCGAATATACCGGCCCCGACCCTCAGGCATTGGCCGCGCTCTTCGAGCGCATGGGGTTTGCCGCGGCTGCACGCCATCGCTCGAAAAACGTGACCCTCTACAAGCAGGGCGACATCAATTTCATCGTCAATGCCGAGCCCGAGAGCTTTGCCCAGGCTTTTGCGCGGCTGCATGGGCCTTCGGTGTGCGCGATCGCGTTCCGGGTGGCCGATGCGGCCAAGGCCTACGAGCGCGCGATCGGCCTCGGCGCCAAGCCGGTGCACGGCAAGGTCGGCCCGATGGAGCTCAACATCCCGGCGATAGAAGGGATCGGCGGCAGCCTCATCTACCTCGTCGACCGCTATGGCGACCGCACGATCTACGACGTCGACTTCACCCCGCTGGCTCCGGCGTCAAGGCGATCCGGGGTCGGGCTCACCGCGATCGACCATCTGACCCACAACGTCCATCGCGGCCGGATGGAGCTGTGGGCCGGGTTCTACGAGCGGCTCTTCAATTTCCGTGAGATCCGCTATTTCGACATCGAAGGCAAGCTGACCGGGCTCAAATCAAAGGCGATGACGAGCCCCTGCGGGCGCATCCGCATCCCGATCAACGAGAGCGCCGACGACAAGTCGCAGATCGCCGAATATTTGGAAGCCTACCATGGCGAAGGCATCCAGCACATCGCGCTCGGGACTTCGGACATTCACGCGACCGTCGAAGCCCTGAGAGAGCGCGATATCTCGTTCATGACGGTCCCCGACACCTATTACGAAGCGATCGAGGGCCGCGTCCCGGGTCACGGCGAAGATCTCGCGCGCCTGCAACGAAACCGAATTCTGCTCGACGGTGCGCCCGGAGCCGGCCAGGGGCTGCTGCTGCAGATCTTCACCGAAACCGTGATCGGCCCGATCTTTTTCGAAATTATCGAGCGCAAGGGAAACGACGGGTTCGGCGAGGGCAATTTCCGCGCCCTGTTCGAATCCATCGAGCTCGACCAGATCCGCCGCGGCGTGCTGGAGCCCGACAGCCGCGGCGGTTGAGCTGCTACTCTGCTGCGGCTTTGCCGAACACCGGAGTATCGGTGCGGTCGGCCAGTGCCGCCTCGCCCTCGGTCGGAAGGTTCTCGACCCAGTTCAGGGCCTCATTGATGTCGCCTTCCCACATGTCGCGCGGCAGCTCATACAACAGCTCGACCCCGTAGCCGTTCGGGTCGGCGATGTAGAGGCTGTGGGTCACGCCGTGGTTGACCCGGCGCTTAAACTCGACGCCACGGCTCTGCATGAAGGCGAGCTGCTTCAGCCACGCCTCGCGGCTCGGCAAAGCGATCGCGACGTGGTTGATCGCGACCGGCGTGTCGAACATGCCCCATTTCGCGGGCGGCGGCGGCAGGTTCGGGTTCTCGACCAGAGCGATGTCGTGATGGGTCATTTTGCCGCTATGGTCGCCGCTGTAGAACCGCATCTTCGGTGGGTTCGGCCGCTCGGGGCGCGCGGTCAGACGGCCGACCTCCTTCAGCCCGATGATCTCGGTGTAGAACCGATGCGATTCCTCGATGTCGCGGACATTGATGACGAGGTGGTTGATGCCGACCGGGGTTACGGCTTCGGCCGGCGCATTGGTCTCTGCCATTGCTATGCCCCCTACTCCGCCGGAACGGCTTCTTTGCGCCCGAAGCTCGGGCTGTCGGTCCGGTCGATCAGCGCTTCGGGACCCTCGCTCGGCAGGCTCTCGAGCCAGTTGATCGCGCCGTCGATGTCGTTTTCCCACATCTCGCGCGGCAATTCGTAAAGGAACTCGACCCCGTAGCCGTTCGGGTCGTTGATATAGACGCTGTGCGTCACGCCGTGATTGACCCGCCAGTTGAACTTGACGCCCTTGCCCTGCAGGAAGGCGAGCTGCTTGAGCCATGCCTCGCGGCTCGGCATCGCCAAAGCGACGTGGTTGATCGCGACCTCGCTGTTGGCGAGCGCCCATTCGGCGGGCGGCGGCAGGTTGGCGCTCTCGACCAGAGCGACCGTGTGATGAGTTACCTGCCCGTCATTGACGGCGCTGTAGAACCGCATCTTCGGCGGGGTCGGGCGGTCCGGGCGCGAACGTAGAGCGCCGACCTGCTTGAACCCGACGATTTCGGTCCAGAATTTGTGCGACTCCTCGATGTCGCGGACATTGAGGACCAGGTGGTTGATGCCGGAGGGGCTGACGGCCTCGGCCGGTGCCGGCGGAATATCGGAAACCGTATCGGTCATCACGAGCGCTCCCAAATCTCGGTTCGGTTTATCTGGTACTCCCGAGAAATGGGCAGCGCAAGCCCGGCCGCCAAGGCCGCCGGGCACAGCGGAAACGGCGCTTTGCTCAGCGGCCGTAGAAACCGTTCTCCTCGTTAAACCGGCGCTGGTCGCGCAATGCTCGGCGGCGTGCATCGAGATCGCGCTGCTCGGCATCCAGGCGGCGCTGCTCGTGCCAATTGGCTCGCTCGCGCTGCTGGTCGCGCCAATAATAAGGGTCGCGCGGCGGCGGCGCCGGTTCCCCGGTCATGGCTCTTCCGATGCCCTGCAAGACATCGCCTGCATTCTGGGCGTTCGCCGGCAGCGTTCCCAACAGGAGCGCCAAAGAACAGATCACTAGAGACAACCTGACCACTATACCCTCCCTTGCGCGTTCGACGCGAAGGCCGGATCGATACCGGCGCTGCTGTGCCAAACACAACGGCGAGGGCTTCTGTTCCTCTGGCTACTCTACTCCCGCTCGATCGCGCCCAATGGTTTCGATGGGCGTAGGTACAGGGAGGTTGACGGCACGCTGCAATCAATGATTGTCTTGCGGTACCGCCTCCGCTGCACCTGCAGCGGGTCTGCAGCGGGAACTCTACCCCTGATTGCATTCGGGGGAGGGGTTCTGCGGCGTACTCCCAGCCACCCTCACGGTCATCGGAGTATCGCTGATGAAGGAGGCAATTTTGTGGCTCATGTCTATACACAATTCAGGACGAAGCTGAATTGAGGCGAGAACCGGGGTGCCGGAGCCGACACGGAATGAGGCGGAAAATCTTGATCCTCGCAGCTGTGGCGTCTCTGTCGGCTCTGGCGCATGCAGGGCAGCGGGTGACGACGCCGTTGAGGGCGCATGCCGCAAGCGCGGGTTCGTCGGGTGTGCTGCCCGTCAGCGGTGTCCCCGGGTATGCGCTTGCGACCGAATACGTGTTCGGGGCCGGCGGCAATGTGCAGAGCCTCGCCGACCTCTCGGCGCTGTTTGCCCATGACGCGCCGTGGGGTCGCATCAATGGCGAGCTGCAGACCTTTAAGCCGTTCAATGCGCAAAACCACGTGCTCGGAGAGCGCTCTCTCGCTTTGACCGGACTGGACGACGGCAGCGGGAACTTCACCGAGTTCGGGCACATCACGAGCGGGGCGCTGGTCAGCAAACTGACGGTGTCACCGCCCTGCATCGTCGAGATCGTTGCGATGCTGCCCTCCGGGCGCGGCGTGTGGCCGTCGCTGTGGCTGTACGATACGCATTCGGGCAGGCACGACACCTCCGAGGTCGACGTCATGGAGAGCCAGTTCAACGCGCCTGTTGGACAAAGGGACGACCGTTCGCTCGTCTATCAAAACGATCACGGGCCGGGGCTCGGCGCCGTCTTGAGCAATCCCGGGGGTTTGGACCGGTGGGGGCGTTGGGCGCCCTACGGACGGGGTAAGGGGTTTCTCGACCAGAGATACGCGGCGTATTCGGTTCTGTGGGAAACCGACAAAGTCACCAAATACGTCGACAACAAAGCCGGGGTGACCCGGGCATTCCGCTGGACCGGCCCGTCGGGTGCAAACATCCTGGTCTACAACTCGATCGGGTCGGACACCATCAGCTGGCCAGGCCCAGTCATGGCCTCCACCTTTTCCGAGGAAAATGCCAAGTTCCGCATCAAGTCGATACGGGTCTTCAAGCCATCCTTGTAAAAGAGGCGGGTTCGACCGAGGCGCCTGGCCGAGACCCCACAGAAGCCGCCGAATTGACGAGACTGCTGCGCATGCGCTCCGTCGGAACATCTCTGCAGACCGCGTGCTGGATCACCGAGAAAAAGGGTGCGATGTATCCGTTGTCGCTGTCGGTTGGGCTCGATCGAGGGGCACAGGAGGCGAGATGATCGGAATTGCGCCTTATGCGTTCGCCGCGCTAGCATTGGGCCTGTCCGCCTGCACCAACCCTTACGATCCGGTTCAACGCGGGCTTGGTGGAGGCGTCTTGGGAGCGGCCTCGGGAGCGGCTATCGGCGCCGCGGCCGGGGGCGGACCCGGCGCGGCCCTCGGGGCAGCGATCGGAGGGGCAGCCGGGATATTCGGCGGCGTGGCTACGACACCTCCACCGCCGGGCAGCTATTTCGGGTACCCCGCCTATGGCTATCCTCCTTACGGATATCCTCCTTATCGTTATCCCGCCTACGGATACCCGCCCTACCCAATGCCGGGCTATGGATATCCTGGCTATTCGGGGAGTCCCGGTGGCCTCGGTCTGGCGGCCAACCGATACCGAGGCGGCCCGCAGTACCGCGCCCCTTCCGGTTCGCCGGACTATGAATCAGCCGCGTATGGCTATCCCGGGGTCACGCAGCAGAGGACTGTCTCTCGGCCCCGACTACTACGCTGTCGACCCATCTGGCTGAGTTGAAGCCGCTCGTGAATGTGGAGGCGTCACTCCCACTCGGAGCCCCCTACACGCCGAAAATAAGCGGCCAGTCCGGCTATGTCGGGGCATAAATCGGGACGATCTCGGCCCGTAATTTGATTGTGGTCGTCACTCAGCCCTTGTCGTACTCGTCGCGGCGGCGCCACCAGACGCCCGTTTCGTTGCGCCCCTTGGGGGCGCGGTCGAGCCACTGGTACATGCCCCAGAGGCCGTCCAGCCCGCGCGCATAGGTGGAATAGGTGTGGTAGACGACGCCGTCATCGAGCGCGAAGGCGCTCATGCCCGGCCTTTCGCGCGTGTATGTGGCCACGTCGGTTCCGGACATGGCCGCGAAGACGACCGGCCCCTCGGCGGCGGCTTCCGGCTTCGCGTCCAGCGCGTGGCGGCCGCGCCGGTAGTTGTATTCGACGGCCCCATCGCGCTGCTGCTCCTCGGTGACCGAGACGTTGAAGTCGAAGTTGAAGCCGCTGCCGAGCGAGGACGCCCAGGGAAACGTCCACCCCATCCGCCGCCTTGTACGCCTGCAGCTTCGCGAGCGGCGCCCGCGACACCGCCGAAAGCGTGACGTCGTGGTTGGCCAGGTGGACGACGAAGCCGTCGAACCCGTCTGCGATCGCCGAGCAGGACGGACACCCCGCCGTGTAGTCGGGCCCGAACATGAAATGGTAGACGAGGAGCTGCGAGCGCCCTCTGAAGAGGTCGGCGAGCGAGGCGCTCCCCTCGTCGGTCTCGAAGCGATACTCCTTGTCGATCCGGACCCAAGGCAGCTCCTGCCGCCGCCGCGCCAGCTCGTCGCTGCGCCGCGTCAGCTCCTTCTCCGCCTCCAATAATTCAAGCCGCGCTGAGAGCCACTGCTCGCGGGTTCCGATTGCATGAGCCGTCATATCTGCCTCCGATCGCTGGTGCGACACCCTTATCCGCGCGGCAGTTCGCCGATCGGCGGCAGCGCCGTTCCTGTTTCCAGCAACGTCTTGAGGCTCGACAGGATTTTCGGCCAGCCGATGGAAACCGCCCCGATCAACTTGGAGCCGGGCTTGTCGATGTCGTGGATGATCGTCAGCTTTACGACTCCACCCGTTTGCTCGATCTCCATCACGCAGCGTGCGTAGCCCTCTTCGTGCAGCTCGGGCCTGAACTCGTTGCGCCATTTGAGGACGAGCCGCTTCGGTTTGTCGAACTCGACAATTTCGCCGGCATCGGCGATCCGACCATCGGGGAAGATCAGCCGCCACGGCGACCCGACCTTCCAGTCTGTCTCGAAGTTCATTCCAAACCAGTATTTCCTCATGAATTCCGGGCTGGTGAGGGCCGCCCACAACGCTTCCGGCGTTGTTCGGATGTACGTCACATAGACGAAACTACTCTTAGCTGCTTCCGTCATCGGGTTCTCCTTCAAGCGTTCTCTTGAGCTCTGAAAGCGCGCCCAGCCGGGGGAGCTCGAATTTGCTGATCCAGCGTTCGGCGATCTCGTTGATCGGCACAGGATTGATGAAGTGCAGCTTTTCTCGGCCCTGTCGCTTCCAGGACACGAGATTGGCCTCCTCGAGAACCGCCAGATGTTTCGCGACCGCTTGGCGGGTCATGGTCATCCCCTGGCACAGCTCGCCAAGCGTCTGGCCATTCCTGCGGTGGAGCCTATCCAGCAGCTGCCGCCGATTGGCATCGGCCAAAGCGCGAAACACAGCATCGTCATCCATGCCGGCAATATGTAACCTCTCGGTTCTCTATATAGGGAACTGTACAGGTTACCTGTCAAGCAAAAGGCGCCGGTAAAGGTCCGCCCCAAAAATTCGGGCGGGACCGGCAGGCACCGATGGCGCGATGAGCCGAGAATCTGCAAGATGCGCTTTTCGCCCCGGCAGGACCGAAGGAGCTCCGATGCCCAAAATCACGCCCACGCTTTGGTACGACGGCACCGCCGAGGAAGCCGCCAATTTCTATGTGGGCCTGCTGCCGGACAGCCGCATCGACGCAGTCAACCGCTCGCCGATCGATACGCCCTCCGGCCCTGCGGGCATGGTGCTGACCGTTGTCTTTACGCTCGCCGGCCAACGCTTCTGCGGCCTCAACGGCGGGCCGCAATTCCCGCATAGCGAGGCGGTCTCATTCATGATCGAGACCGAGGACCAGGCCGAGACCGACCGCTTGTGGGAGGCGATCGCGGCGAATGGCGGTCAGCCCGGCCCCTGCGGCTGGATCAAGGACCGGTGGGGCGTTTCCTGGCAAATCACGCCGAAGCGGCTGCTCGAACTGTTCACCGATCAGGATCGCGGCCGCGCCCAGCGGGCGATGCAAGCGATGATGCAGATGAGCAAGATCGACATCGCCGCGCTCGAACGCGCCGCGGGAGCGAAACCGGGGTGAGGAAAGCAGTCCCCTCGTCTGATCCACCCGACTTGAGGAGTCATGTGCAAAGATCTACTTTGGGAGAAGTAGATCAGGGAGTGGCAGATGCGCGTAGCAAAGTGGGGCAACAGCCTGGCGATCCGACTGCCCGCAGCCGTCGTGGAAGTGCTCGATCTCAAGGAAGGCGACAAGGTCGAGGTACGGGTTGCAGATCGCCGCACCTTCGATGTCGATCGCGACCGAAGCCGCGAACGCGCGCTCGCGCATATTCGCGCCGCCCGTTGGAAGCTGCCGCCTGACTGGAAATTCGACCGCGATGAAGCCAATTCGCGATAGGCGCGAATGCCGGGCGACTTCCTAGACAGCAATGTCCTGGTCTATGCCTTCACTGACGATCCACGCGCTGCCACGGCACAAGCGCTGCTTGAGCGCGGCTGCACAATCAGCGTCCAGGGACTGAACGAGTTCGCCAATGTTGCGCGCCGCAAGCTCGGCAAATCCTGGCAAGAGATCCGTACTGATATCGCCGCCCTCCGCGTCGTCTGTCCGGTGATCGTCCCGATCGACCTCGATATCCATGACGCCGGACTTTGGCTCGCGGAGCGGCACGGCTTCGCGATGTTCGATGCACTGATCGTCGCCGCCGCGCTGCAAGCGGGCAGCAGCACGTTGTGGTCCGAGGACATGCAGGACGGATTGATCGTCGACGGCCGGCTCCGCATCGCCAACCCGTTCGGCCCGGCCGCCTGAAGCATCGAGGACCAGCAATGTCGTCGCCCGTACATTGCGGACCCTTGTTGCCGTGGAGATGAATCGCGCAGGCTCTGGAGACGGCGTGATATGATCCAGAAATGGCCTTTTCATCGTCACCCCCACTCGATGATGCCCGGGGGCTTTGAGGTGATGTCGTAGACGACGTGGTCGATGCCGCGGACTTCGTTGATGATGCAGGTGGCGGCGCGGCGTAGGGATTCGGTGCGGGAACGGGGAGTGGCTGGCAATCATATCGTCGGTCGAGCGACCGCGGTAAGACGAGTAATATAACAAGCTCCGCGCAGTAGATATAAATCAAAGACATTTTAAATTTTGGTCGCGTGCGAGATCTTGTTAGTTGACCGACATCTGGAGAAACCGCATATGTTGGCGTTCCCAATGCAGTGCTAAATAGCACGGAGAGCTCACCTTGCACTGGACAGCTGAAAAATCGCAGCATTAACAACTGATCAAGTAAAGACCTTCGTGACAATGCTAGAAAGCTGAACGCTCACGATATTGTTGACCTATGTAATGGGGACCTAGTGCGACGAAGCCCCCCGGATCGGGAGACAAAAAATATTACGAATCGGTTCATGATAGGAAGGTGGTCCACGGTTTCCACTTCGTCTGTCCTACTGAAAATGGCATACGCAGGAATGCCGACGGCACGATATGGACTGGGACCTGGGTTGTTAACAAAAACCACGCGGAGCACGCAGCAAGGATCGGCGGTTATGTTGCACTGCACTTGGCAAAATCTGCACCATCCTATTTGCAAGGTCTCATTCAGGATTGGCGCGTTCAAGAGCGCAAATCATCCTACGCTGAAGGTCGACCCGCCAGAACCAAATACGGGGTGGACTTTCTGATAAAGCTCACGAACAAGCCTCTGGAATGGCAGGGCGATGGAGCCGGTGAGAAGGGATACTTTTACGGTGAACTCGCCGGGGAATGAAGGAGCTGAATGAAAAGTCACTCCCACTCGATCGTGCCCGGGGGCTTTGAGGTGATGTCGTAGACGACGCGGTTGATGCCGCGGACTTCGTTGATGATGCGGGTGGCGGTGCGGCCCAGGAATTCGTGCGGGAACGGGAAGTAATCGGCGGTCATGCCGTCGGTCGAGGTTACCGCCCGCAAGGCGCAGGCGAAATCGTAGGAGCGGGCATCGCCCATCACGCCGACGCTCCTGACCGGCAACAACACGGCGAAGGCCTGCCAGATCGCATCGTAGAGCCCGGCGTTGCGGATCTCCTCGAGGAATACCTGATCGGCCTTGCGCAGGATGTCGAGCTTGGCGCGGGTGACCTCGCCGGGGATGCGGATCGCCAGACCCGGGCCGGGGAACGGGTGGCGGTCGACAAAGCCCTCGGGCAAGCCGAGCTCGCGGCCTAGCGCGCGCACCTCGTCCTTGAACAGCTCGCGCAGGGGCTCGACCAGCTGCAATTTCATGCGGGCCGGCAAGCCGCCGACATTGTGATGCGATTTGATCGTCACCGAGGGGCCGCCGAGCGGGCTCACCAACTCGATCACATCGGGGTAGAGCGTGCCTTGCGCCAGGAACTCGACATTGCCGAGCTTGTGCGCCTCCTCGTCGAAGACATCGATAAAGGTGGCGCCGATCGCCTTGCGCTTTTCCTCGGGGTCGGTGACGCCGGCGAGCTTGGCGAGAAACAACCCGCCCGCCTCGCGGTGGATCAGCGGGATGTTGTAATGGCCGCGGAAGAGGCTGACGACCTCCTCGGCCTCGCCGGCCCGCAACAGTCCGGTATCGACAAAGATGCAGGTCAGCTGGTCGCCGATCGCCTCGTGCAATAGCACCGCGGCGACAGCGGAATCGACGCCGCCGGACAAGCCGCAGACCACGCCTCCACTGCCGACTTGACGGCGGATCTTGTCGATTGCCTGGGCGCGGAACAGCGCCATCGTCCAGTCGCCGCGGCAGCCGGCGACGTGGTGCGTGAAATTGCGCAGCAGCCGGCCGCCTTGCGGCGTGTGCACGACCTCGGGATGGAACAGCACGCCGTAAAACCGCCGGTCGTCGTCGGCAATTGCCGCATAAGGCGCAGCGTCGCTCGCCGCCACCGCGCGAAAGCCGGGCGGCAGCGCCTCGACCTTGTCGCCGTGGCTCATCCAGACCTGCTCGCGGCCGCCTTTTGGCCAAAGCCCGTCGAACAGTCCGCATTCGCCGAGAATATCGATAAAGGCGCGGCCGAACTCCTGGTGGTCGCTGAGGCTGACCCGGCCGCCGAGCTGGGCGCACATGGTCTGCATGCCGTAGCAGATCCCCAGCACCGGCACGCCCAGCCGAAACACAATTTCGGGCGCGCGGGGCGAGGCCGCCTCGGTCAGGGAGGCGGGTCCGCCCGACAGAATGACCGCGTTTGGAGCAAAGCCGCGGATTGCGGCTTCGCCGATCGTGAAGGGCTGGATTTCGCAATAGACGCCGCTCTCGCGCACCCGGCGGGCGATCAGCTGGGTGACCTGGCTGCCGAAATCGAGGATCAGGATCTTATCCGTCATGGGCACTGGCCCTGGAAGGAGAAAACAAAACGCCTTAACGCAGAGGACGCAAAGGTCGCGCGGAGGACGCAAAGCCTGCCCCTGGCAGGGAACAGGGGGCGCTGATCTGGTTGAGACGCCATCGCGCCCTCTGCGTATCCTCCGCGTCCTTTGCGTTGAGTGTTTCTGTCTTTCATCGTTCTAAACGCTCAAAGATCGCGACAAAAAACCCGTCGGTGCCGTGACGCGCGGGGTCAGCCGAAGGTATCCTCACCCCCCGGCGAATTGCCGCCGATCGTCTCGGCCCAGGCACGGGCGGCCGGCAGCAGCGCGAAATCGGGCTCGGCGGCGAGAAAGGCTTCGGCCTGGTCCTCGTCCTCCTCGCGCAGCAGCGAGCAGGTCGCATAAATCAGGCGCCCGCCCGGGCGAACCAGTCGGGCGGCGCTGCGCAAGATTTGCTGCTGCCGGATGACGAGCTCAGCGAGGTCCTCGGGCCGCGAGCGCCATTTGGCGTCGGGGTTGCGCCGCCAGGTGCCGGTGCCGAGGCACGGCACGTCGACAAAGACCCGGTCAAAGCTCGCCCTTGTGATGCTTGACCCATTTGTCGCGCTCATCGGTCAGCGGGCGGCGCTCGACATTGCTGACGCCGGCGCGGCGCAGCCGCCGCGCCGAGCGCTCGAGCCGCCAGGCCGAGACTTCGCAGGCGACGAGCTTGCCGCGGTTGGCCATCCCGGCGGCGAGCGCCAAGTGTCTTGCCGCCGGCGCCGGCGCAGAAATCGACAACCCGCATGCCGGGGCGCGCGTCGGCAAGCAGTGCCGCCAATTGCGAGCTCTCATCCTGGACCTCGACCAGCCCCTCCTTGAAGGCGGCGAGATTGCCGAGCGGCACCCGCCGCGCAGCCGCAAGCCAACCGGCGACAGCGGCGTCGGCTCGGCCGCGACGCCCTCGGCGGCCAGAGCGCGCGCGCGCCGCCTCGCGATCGGCCTTCAGCAAATTGACGCGCAGATCGGTCGGCGCAGGCGCATTGAGCGCCGCCATCTCGCGCTCCAACCCTCCGCCGAACACCGCTTCGAGACAAGGCTCGAGCCATTCGGGCAGCCCGTTGGCAACCGCCCGCGGCATCCCCGGATGGCGCAAGGTCCGGGTGGCAAGACATCAACCAGCCGTCTTTCGGCGCGGTTCAGCGGCGACGGACGAAAGCGGTCGCCATCACAGCATCGCGCGACCGTTTCCGGCCGCCAGCCCTCCAGCAGCTCCAGGCTCGGCAAGCACCCTGCTGCGCGGTCCGGCCTCGATCCCGTGCTTGGCGGTCCACCAGTCGAGCGCAGCGCGGTGGCGCAGCACCGCGTAGACATGGCCGGATACCGTTGCGCGGTCCTTGGCGCCGATATAGCGCCGGCGGCGGAAATAGTCGGCCGCGACATCGTCGGCCGGGCGATCGCCGGCCTCGATCGCGCTCAAGATTTCGATCGCAGCCGCGACCTGCGCACCGGGGGTCAAGCGACTCCCGGTCTTCCATCGTCGTCACCCCCGCAAAAGCGGGGGCCCAGAGCCTGCCCCTGGCTTGAACAGGGGGACCACCGTTCCGGCCTTGCGGCTCTGGGTTCTCGCTTCCGCGGGAACGACGAAAGATACGTATCAACGGTCCTGCGAGTAATTGGGGGCCTCGCGGGTCATCGCGACGTCGTGGACATGGCTCTCGCGCAGCCCTGCGCCGGTGATCCGCACAAAGGTGCAATTCTTTTGCATTTCGCGGATGGTGCGGTTCCCGGTGTAGCCCATCGCCGCCCGCATGCCGCCGATCAGCTGATGGACTATGTTGCCGACCGGACCCTTGTGCGGCACGCGGCCTTCGACGCCCTCCGGCACGAGCTTCAACGTGCTCGTCACCTCCTGCTGGAAATAGCGGTCGGCCGAGCCCCGCGCCATCGCCCCGATCGAGCCCATGCCGCGGTAATATTTGTAGCTGCGGCCCTGATAGAGAAATACCTCGCCCGGGCTCTCATCCGTGCCGGCGAAGAGCGAGCCGAGCATCGCGCAATCCGCGCCGGCGGCGATCGCCTTGGCGAGGTCGCCCGAAAATTTGATGCCGCCATCCGAGATCACCGGGACCCCTGCCTTGCGGCATTCCGCGACGGTATCGACGATCGCGGTGAATTGCGGGACGCCGACACCAGCCACCATGCGGGTCGTGCAGATCGAGCCGGGGCCGATGCCGACCTTGATCGCATCGGCCCCCGCCTGGACCAAGGCACGTGCGCCCTCCGCCGTCGCGACATTGCCGGCGATCACCTGGGTGTAGTTCGAAAGGCGCCGAACATCGGAGAGCGTCCGCAGTACCCGATCGGAATGCCCATGCGCAGTGTCGACCACCAGCACGTCGAGACCTGCCGCGAACAGCGCCTCGGCGCGCTCGATCCCCTCGGTCCCGGTGCCGGTCGCCGCGGCTGACCCGCAGCCTGCCGTGCTCGTCCTTGCAGGCGGTCGGGTAGCGCTGCGCCTTCTCGATGTCCTTGACGGTGATCAGGCCGACGCACCGGTAAGCCTCGTCGACGACAAGCAATTTCTCGATCCGATTTTGGTGCAGCAGGCGCTTTGCGTCTTCCCGCGCCACGTTTTCGCGCACCGTGACGAGCTTGTCCCTGGTCATCAGCTCGGCCACCGGCTGACGGGGGTCGTCGGCGAATCGCACGTCGCGATTGGTCAGAATCCCGGCCAGCCGGCCCGAGCCGCGCTCGACCACGGGAATGCCGGAGATCTTGTGGTCGGCCATCAGCCGCAGCGCATCGGCAAGGGTCTCGTCGGGGTGGATCGTGACCGGGTTGACGACCATCCCGGCCTCGAACTTCTTGACCTTGCGGACTTCGTCCGCCTGCTGCTCGATGCCCATGTTGCGGTGAATGACGCCGATCCCGCCGGCCTGCGCCATCGCGATCGCCAATGCGCTTTCGGTCACCGTGTCCATCGCCGCCGAGACCAGCGGGATGCCGAGCTCGATCTCGCGGGTCAGCCGGGTGCGCGTGTCGGTCTCTCCGGGCATGATCGCCGAGGCCGCCGGGACCAGCATCACGTCGTCAAAGGTCAGAGCTTGCCGAATTTCCATCGGCGCCTCCTTTCCGATGGCGGCGCACTATACACCACAACACCGCCGCAAGATGAAATTGGCGCCGGCCATCGCGGGGCTAGCGCCAGGTTGGCAATGATTTGGTGATCCCGCCGCTTTTCTGCGAGGTGGCGCCGCCCGGAACTGTGTCGGGAAGGACGCGCCGATGATCTAAACCGCAGCACCCAATTTGACCGGCGCCCGGTAGACGTCGCTGTCGTAGAGGTGGCAGGCGACACGGCGGCCTTCGATGTCGGTCAGCATCGGCTCGCGCTGCGCGCAGCGCTCCATCACATGCGGGCAACGCGGGTGGAAGCGGCAGCCGGAGGGCGGGTTGAGCGGGCTCGGCACCTCGCCCTGCAGAATGATCTCGTCGCGGCGTTCGTCGGGATGGCTCGGCAATGCCGCCGAGAACAGCGCTTCGGTGTAGGGGTGCTTCGGCGCGCGGGCGAGCGTGCGGGCCTCCCCGCTCTCGACGATCTTGCCGAGATACATGACCGCGATCGTGTGGCTCATATGCGCCACCGCGGCGAGATCATGGGCGATGAACAGGTAGGACAGCCCGAGCTCGGCCTGCAGGTCGCGCAATAGGTTGAGGATCTGCGCGCGGATCGAGACGTCGAGCGCGGAGACCGGCTCGTCGAGCACGATGAGCTTGGGGGACAGCGCGAGGGCGCGGGCAATGGCGATGCGCTGCCGCTGTCCGCCGGAGAACTCGTGCGGAAACAGGTCGGCCGAGCGTGCAGGGAGCCCGACCAGGTCGAGCAGTTTGAGCACCCGTTGGCGCACCTCGCTCGAGCTCAGTGAACTCATTGGTGGTCAGCGGCTCGGAGATGATACCGCTGATCCGCATGCGCGGGCTGAGCGAGGCGTAGGGGTCCTGGAACACCGCCTGCACCGATTTCCGGTACGCTCGCCGGCCCACGGTGCCGAGCTCCTGGAGCTCCTTCCCCTCGAAACGCATGGTGCCGCCGGTCGGCTCCTCGAGGCCCAGGACGAGCTTCGCGGTCGTGGTCTTGCCGCAGCCGGACTCGCCGACGACGCCGAGGGTCTGTCCGGGCTCGATCGCGAACGAGATGCCGTCAACCGCGCGGACCACCCCGCGTTCGCCGCCGAAAACACCGCGCTTCGCGCGAAAATGCTTGGTCAGCCCCGCTGCCTCGATAACCGGCATCAGACCGCTCCGCTGCCGACCCTGAGGCGGGCCGGATTGTCGTGAGAGGCGTGAGCCAGCCAGCACCGCGCGTTGCGGCCTACGGCGGTCGTGAAGGCCGGCGGCGCCTGCGCGCGGCACCGGTCGAAGACTTCCGGGCAGCGCGGCGCGAACGAGCAGCCCGGCGGCAGCGCCGACAGGTCCGGCGGCTGCCCGTCTATTGCGGTGAGCCGCTGGCGATTATCGCTCATCCGCGGGATCGAATTCAGCAACGCCTCGGTATAGGGATGGGTCGGATTGTTGAAGATCTGCGAAACCGGCCCGGACTTCGACCACGCGCCCGGCATACATGACCGCGAGCTGATCGCACATCTTGGCGACGATGCCGAGATTGTGGGTGATGAAAATGAGGGCGAGGCCGTGCTCGCGCTGCAAATCGCGCAACAGGGCGAGGTATTGGGCCTGGATCGTCAGGTCGAGGCTGGTCGTCGGCTCATCGGCAATCAGGAGGCGCGGCTCGCACGAGATGCCGATGGCGCCGACGATGCGCTGGCGCATGCCGCCCGACATTTCGTGCGGATACTGTGTGACCCGTGTTTCGGGCGAGGGTATGCGGACCGCCTTCAGAAGCTCGCGCGCCCGGTTCCAGGCGCTGCTGCGCGACGCCCCCTCATGCACCCGAAGCGTCTCGGCGACCTGGTCGCCGATCGTGAACAGCGGGTTCAGCGACGCCATCGGATCCTGCAGGATCATCGCGATCCGCTTGCCGCGGACCCGCCGCATCTCCTCGTCGGATTTGAGGAGGAGGTCCTCGCCCTCCAGCAGCATCTTGCCGCTGACGATCCGCGCGGCAGGCGGCAGAACGCGCAGGATGGTCAGCGCGAGCGTGCTCTTGCCCGAGCCGGATTCGCCGACAATGCCCAAAGTCTCCCCGGCATTGATCCGAAGCGTTACTTCGTCGACCGCTCGGACGACCCGGGTGCCCTGGGCCGAAACGTAGTGGGTCGACAGGTTCTGCAGCTCGAGCAATGGGCGGGAGCTCATCTGAATACACCTGTCAGAAAGAGGTCGGGGCCATCCCGCGCAGCGCCGACGGCCCGGTGTGACCGGTTCAGAGCTGGCGCAGCTGGGGGTCCAGCTTGACGCGCAGCCAGTCGCCGAGAAGATTGGCCGACAGCACCATCAGCATGATGCAGCAGCCCGGCAAGACGGTCAGCCACCAATAGCCGACCATCAGGCCCTGCTTGCCGTCCGACAGCATCAACCCCCAGGCGGGCTGCGGCGGCGGCACGCCGACCCCGAGGAACGAGAGCGTGGCCTCGGCGATGATGACCACGCCGAGCTCCAAGGTGCCGAGCACTATGGCCGTGTTGAGGACGTTGGGCAGAATGTGGCGCAGCATGATCGTCCATTTGGAGCAGCCGGCGACGATCGCCAGCCGGACGAATTCCCGCTCTTTGAGCGACAGCACCTCGCCACGGATGACGCGGGCATAACGCGTCCAGTAGGTGATCCCGAGGATCAGGACGATGTTCCACATGCTGGGCCCGACGATCGCGGCGAGAAAGATCGCGAAGGTCAAGGCCGGCAAGGCGAGCCAGGTATCGGTAAGGCGCATAATCACCTGGTCGACCCAGCCACCGAGATAGCCCGAGATTATGCCGAGTGCGGTGCCGACCACCCCGGCGAAGGCCACGGCGGTCAAGCCGACCACCATCGAGATCCGGGCGCCGAAAATCAGCCGGGACAGCACGTCGCGGCCCAACTGGTCGGTGCCGAGCAGATATTGCGTGGTGCCGCCCGCCTGCCAGAACGGCGGTTTGAAGCGCGCCGTCAGGCTGCCGATTTCGGGATTGTGGGGCGCCAGCACATCGGCAAAAATCGCGACGAAGGCGATGACAAAGAAGATCAGGCTCGGAATGAGCGGGAAATCGCCTCGCCGGAGAAACGCGAAGCGCGTCGGGCGATCGAGAGCAAGGCTGACCGTGTCAAGGGGCGAAGTGATGGTCATGGTCGTCAGGTTCCCAATCGGATGCGGGGATCGATTACGGCGTAGAGAATGTCCACCAGTCAGATTGACTCCGACGATCATGGCACCTGCCATCAGCACCACGCCCTGAACGATCGGGAAGTCGCGGAAGGTGATGCCTTCATAAAGTAGCCGGCCGATGCCGGGCCAGGCGAACACGGTTTCTACAACTATCGCCACATTCACCATGATGACGAGGTTAAGTCCTGCCAGAGTGAGCACCGGGATCAGCGCATTCTTGAACGCGTGCTTGGCGATGACGAGGGACTGAGGCAAGCCCTTGATCCGCGCGAGCTTGATGTATTCCGAGCCGAGCACTTCGAGCATCGACGACCGGGTCAGCCGCATATGGGCGGCAGCGAAGAACCAGCCGAGCGCAAAGGCCGGCATGATCAGGTGCAGCGGCGTGCCGGCGCCCGACGACGGGAGCCAGCGCAGATAGACCGAGAAAAACAGGATCAGCAGCAGGCCGACCCAGAAGGACGGGAGCGACAGGCCGAGCAGCGCGAAGAGCTTGCCGATGCCATCCCAGAAGCGACCGACCCGGACCGCGGCGAGAATGCCGCTTGGAATGCCGATCAATAGGGAGAAGCCCATCGCCACCACCGCCAGGAGCAGCGAATTCGGCAACCGCGACAGGTAGAGCCCCATTACCGGCGTGCGGTAGTAAAAGGACTGGCCGAGGTCGCCATGCAGCAGGCTCGATATAAAGATCCCGTATTGCACCCATAACGGTCGATCGAGGCCGAACTGGCGATGGATAGCTTCGATGTCCGCCGGGCTGGCGCCCGGCTCCACCAACAGCGCCGCCGGATCCCCGGTCACCCGGACGAACAGGAAGATCGTCACGGAAAGCAGGAACAGCGAAATCAGGGAATAGAGGATTCGCCTGCCGATGTATTCCTTCATAATCTCCTCGGCTCCTGGCCGCGGCTTGGGTCCCCACGTCCTGCGCCATTTGTCGTCATTCCCGCGAAAGCGGGAATCCAGGAGACCATCGTCGCGCCGGCCGCCCTGGACCCCCGCTTTCGCGGGGGTGACGGGAAAAACCCTGATCGTTCGCTCATAATTTCATCACACTTCTACGCAGCCTTGATCGTGATGTCTTCAAACGGGGCGGTATAGGCAAAGCCCGGGATCAGGCCAAACGCCGATTCTCCTACCCGCGGGCCGACGCCGTTGATAAAGGCGAGCTGCCAGACCGGGGCGAAGATCGCCTTCTCGTGGACGAGCTGCTGAATCTTTTCGAGCATCGCCGCGCGCTTCTTGTGATCGAGCTCGTTGGCTTGCTGCGCGAAGAGCTCGTCGATGTCGGGATAGCTGCCATAAACATAGGTGCCGCCTTTGACGACAAAGGAGGCCAGCCGCGTCGCCGCGTTGCCAAAGGCGCCGCTCGCCCCTCGAAGAATGCCGCGGGTGTATTTTTTGCCGCCGTAGGCGGCCGCGAAGGCGGCGCGCTCGACCGGCTCCAGCTTGGTTCGGATGCCGATCTGCCGCAGGCTGTCGACCAAGGCTTCGCCCATGTTCGAGTACGAGCTGTCGCAGTAGAAAAGACCGGCGTCGAAGCCGTTGCGGGTAGCCGGCCTCCGCCAGCAGCTTCTTGGCCTTGGCGGGATCGTGAACCGCGGGCGGCGGCTGCCAATAAAACTCGAAGCTGTCCGGAATGATGCTGTCGGTGATTTTGCAATAGCCGAGGAACAGCGCCTCGTTCATTCCATCCCGGTCGAGCGCCAGATTGGCCGCCTGACGCACCCGCAGATCATGCCAGGGCGATTTGGGATCCCACTGCTCGGGAAAATAGACCCAGTTCGGCGCCTGAGCGACGACCGGCTTGAGGGTGAGCCCCGGGGTGCGGCGAATGCTGTCGGCAAGCTCGCCGCGGATCGAATAGGCGATGTCGACCTCGCCGCGCTGCAATGCCGCGAGCCGCGTCAATTCATCGGGGATGACCCGCATCACCAGGCGCTTGACGCTCGGGGTCTTGCGCCAATAGCCGTCGAAGGCTTCGAGCACGAGCTCGACGCCGGGGTCGAACGAGACGAATTTATACGGCCCGGCGCCGATCGGCGCCTTCTTGAACCCCTCGTCGCCGACTTTCTCGACGTATTTCTTCGGGACGATCCAGCTCGCGCCGCTCGCGGTCGCGTAGAAGGTCATAAAATCGGGCCATTGCTCCTTGAGCTTGAACCGAACGTGCCGGGCGTCGGGCGTCTCGACGGCGGCCACCTTGTCGTGGAGCAGATCGTGCGAGGTGCCCTTGTAACGCTCGAACGAGAACTTGACGTCCTCGGCGGTGACGGGCTCGCCATTGTGGAATTTGGCATTCTGGCGCAATACGAACTCGTAGCTGAGGCCGTCTTCGGCGGCCGACCATGATTCAGCCAGGCACGGCGCCCGCAGGTCGCCCGGCATCGGTTTCACCAAGGCGTCGTGCAGCGCGTAGAGCACCATGAAGGGGGTGATGATCCCCTGGGTTTCGGCCGGGTCGAACCAGGTCGGGGCAAGCGAGACATGGATTGCCCAGGTCAGCTGCCCGGCCGGGGCGGCAGCCCGGGCCGGCAGGGCGGCCCCGGCGACGAGCCCGAGGGCCGTCGCCGCGAGAAGGTCGCGCCGGGTCAACCAGGCCGCGTTGCCTTCGGCTTTGGTTTTCTTATCGTTGTCGGCTGCTGAACTCATAAACCTCCTCCACACGGCTCCCTTTTGCGGAGCCTTGCACGGACTGTAGCCCACACCCGCAAAAATGTCTCCGCCCTTCTCGGGCGATCACGGCCCACAGAGCGGGCTCGATGTGGCTAGGCGCCCTTGATTGTGATGTCTTCGAACGGGGCGGTATAGGCGAAGCCCGGTATCAGCCCGAATGTCGGATTCACCCACCCGCGGGCCGACCCCGTTCAGAAAGCCGAGCTGCCAAATTGGCGCATAGATCGCCTTCTCGTGAACGAGCTGCTGCATCTTCTCGAGGACGGCGGCGCGCTTTTCGTGATCCGGCTCGTCCGCTTGCTGCGGGTAAAGCTCGTCGATGTCGGGATAGCTGCCATAGGCGTAGGCGCCGCCCTTGACGACGAACGCTGCTAGCCTTGTCGCGGCGTTGCCGAAAGCCCCGCTCGCGCCCTGGATGATTCCACGGGTGTATTTCTTGTCGGTGTAGCCGGCGAAGAACCCGGCCCGTTCGATCGGCTGCAGCTGGGTTCGGATGCCGATCTGCCCGAGATTGTTGACCGACACCTCGGCCATGTTCGCGTAAGAGCTGTCGCAATACATAAGCCCGGCGTCGAACCCGTTCGGGATGGCCCGCCTCGGCAAGCAGCTTCTTGGCTTTGGCCGGGTCGTAGACCGCGGCGGGCGGCTGCCAATAATAATCAAAAGTGTATGGGACAATGCTGTTGGTGATCTTGCAGTAGCCGAGGAACAGCGCCTCGCTCATCCCCTGGCGGTCGATGGCGAGGTTGGCGGCCTGGCGCACCCGCACATCGTGCCACGGCGATTTCGGATCCCATTGCTCCGGAAAATAGAGCCAGTTCGGCGCCTGCAGCACCACCGGCTTCAGGGTCAGTTCAGGCGTGCGCCGCAACTCCTCGGCGAGCTCGCTGCGGATCGAATAGGCGATGTCGACCTCGCCGCGCTTCAGCGCCGCGAGCCGCGTCGCTTCGTCCGGGATGACCTTCATGACCAGCCGCTTGACGCTCGGGGTCTTGCGCCAGTAGCCGTCGAAGGCTTCGAGCACCAGCTCGACACCGGGATTGAACGAGACGAATTTGTAGGGGCCGGCGCCGATCGGCGCCTTTTTGAAGCCCTCGTCGCCGACCTGCTCGACATATTTCTTGGGCACGATCCAGCCGGAGCCGGTCGCTGTCGAGTAGAACGTCAAAAAATCGGGCCACGGCTTTTTAAGCTTGAACCGCACCCGCTGCGGGTCGGGGGTCTCGACCGCCGCCACGTTCTCCTTCATCAGATCGTGCGACACGCCG
The DNA here is from genome assembly GCA_963836845.1 of uncultured Alphaproteobacteria bacterium. Taxonomy (GTDB): domain Bacteria; phylum Pseudomonadota; class Alphaproteobacteria; order ATCC43930; family CGMCC-115725; genus AP-15. Next base: position 201,007 of record CAWILK010000023.1, read on the forward strand.
TGGTAGCGCTCGAACGAGAACTTTACGTCCTCCGCGGTGACCGGTTCGCCATTGTGAAACTTGACGCCTTTGCGCAGGACGAACTCGTAGCTGAGCCCGTCGCTCGAGGCCGACCACGACTCGGCGAGGCACGGCGCCTGCGTCTTGTCCGGCATCGGTTTGACCATCGCGTCGTGCAGCGCGTAGAGCACCATGTAAGGGGTGATGATCCCCTGGGTCTCGGCGGGGTCGAACCAGGTCGGGGCCAATGAGACATGAATGGCCCAGGTCAGCTGGCCGGCCGGCGCCGCCGCCCGAGCGAGGCCGGGAGCGCCGGCAACGAGCCCGGCAGCCGTCAACGCCAGAAGGTCCCGGCGGGTCAGATTGGTTTCGTTGGAGCCGCTGTTTGCTGCACCGCGGCTGTTGGACGGCGAACCCATCAAACTCCTCCACATTGCGGCTGCTTGGGCGAGCCTTGCGCGCAACGTAGAGTACCCTTGCGGAAATGTCTCCTCCTTTCGAGAGCTGCTCCCTCGGAGCCGTCGGCCAGCCCTGAAGTTTGTTGGGCCCTCAAACCTGTTTGATCGTGATGTCCTCGTAGGGCGCGGTGTAGGCGTAGCCCGGCATCAGCCCGAAACCCAACTCCCCGACGCGCGGCCCGACGCCGTTGATGAAGCCAAGCTGCCAGATCGGCGCATAGACCGCTTTCTCCGCGAGCAATTGCTGCATTTTCTCCAGGATTGCTGCGCGCTTCCTGCGGTCGAGCTCTGCCTCCTGCTGCGGGTACAGCGCGTCAATCTCGGGATAGCTGCCATAGCTGTAGGCCCCGCCTTTGACGACAAAAGCCTCCAGACGGGTCGCGGCGTTGCCGAACGCCCCGCTCCCGCTCAACAGCAGGTTCTTGAGCTTCTTGTGGGAATAGGCATCCAAGAACGCGGCGCGCTCGAGCGGGCGCAGCTTGCAGTTTATGCCGACTGCCAGGAAATTGCCGAGCACCGCCTCGGTCACATTCGAGTACGAGGCGTCGCAGTAGAACTCGCCGGCATCAAAGCCGCCCGGCATGCCCGGCCTCGGCGAGCAGCTGCTTGGCCTTAGGCGGATCGTAGGCCGGCATTGCCGGCTGCCAATAAAATTCGAAGGTCTCCGGGATGGTGCTGCCGGTGATCTTCGAGTAGCCGAGCGTGATCGCATCGTTTATGCCCTTGCGGTCGATGGCAAGATTGGCAGCCTGCCGGACGCGAAGATCATGCCACGGCGATTTCGGGTCCCATTGGTCGGGGAAGTAGACATAGAACGGGGCCTGCAGGACGGCGGGCTTCAGGGTGAGGCCTGGAGTGCGGCGCAGCTCCTCGCCGAGCTCGCCGCGGATCGAGTAGACGATATCGACCTCGCCGGCCTTGAGCGCGGCCAGCCGCGTCGTTTCCTCGGGGATCATCTTGAACACCAGCCGTTTGACGCTCGGCGTTTTCCGCCAGTACTGATCGAAGGCCTCGAACACCACATCAATGCCCGGCGCGGAGGAGACGAACCTGTAGGGGCCGGCGCCGATCGGCGCGTTCTTGAACCCGTCTTCGCCGACCTTCTCGACGTATTTTTTCGGCACGATCCAGCTCGCGCCCGTCGCCGTTGCGTAGAACGTCATAAAATCGGGCCAGGGCGCCTTGAGCTTGAAGCGCACATTATGCGGATCGGGGGTTTCGATAGCCGCGACCCGGTCCTTCAGCAGATCTTTCGAGGTGCCGCGATAGCGCTCGAACGAGAATTTGACGTCTTCGGCGGTGACCGGCTCGCCATTGTGGAACACCGTGCCTTTGCGCAGGACGAAATCGTAGGTCAACCCGTCCTCGGATGCGGACCACGACTTCGGCGAGGCACGGCGCCATCGGCTGCCCCGGCATTGGTTTCACCACTGCGTCGTGCAGCGCATAGAGCTCCATATACGGGGTGATGAACCCCGGCGTCTCGGCCGGGTCGAGCCAGGTCGGCGCCAATGTCGTATGGATGCCCCAACTCAGCTGTCCGGCCGGCGCCGCCGCCCGCGCGAGCCCGGGAACGCCGGCAACGAGCCCGGCAGCCGTGATCGCCAGCAGATCCCGGCGGGTCAGGTTGGTTTCGGTGGAGCCGCTGTTTCCTGCGCTGCGGCTGCTGGTCGGCGAAGCCATTAAAATGCCTCCACGTTGCGGCTGCCTCGGAGCTGTCGCCCCGAGCCTCAAGCCTGTTTGATGGTGATGTCCTCGTAGGGCGCGGTATAGGCGTAATCGGTGATCAGCCCGAAGCCGGATTCACCGACCCGCGGGCCGACGCCATTGATGAACGCCAATTGCCAGATCGGGGCCACCACCGATTTCTCGTGCACCAGCTGCTGCATTTTCTCGAGGATCGCGGCACGCCGCTTGGGGTCGAGCTCGGCGGCTTGCTGCGGCGACAGCGCGTCGATATCGGGGTAGCTGCCGTAAACGTAGGTCGCCGCCCTTGACGATGAACGCGTCGAGGCGGGTAGCGGCATTGCCGAACGCGCCGCTGCCGCACTGGATAAGGTTCTTGAAGGATTTCTCGCCCCAGCCCTTCAAGAACGCGGCTCGCTCGATCGGCCGCAGCTGCGAGCGGATGCCGATCTGCTGGAGGTTGTTGAGCACCGCCTCGCCGACATTCGAGTAGGACGCGTCGCAGTAATATTCGCCGGCGTCGAAGCCATTGCGATGCCCCGCCTCGGCCAACAGCTGCTTGGCTTTGGCCGGATCGTACGCCGGGGGCGGCGGCTGCCAGTAATACTCAAAGCTCGCCGGGATCAGGCTGTTGGTCAGCTTTGAGAAGCCGAGGGTCAGCGCCTCGTTGATGGTCTTGCGGTCGAGCGCCAGATTGGCGGCCCGCCGCACCCGCTCGTCATGCCACGGGGATTTCGGGTCCCATTGGTCGGCAAAATAGAGCCAGAACGGCGCCGGCGGGTTGACGGGCTTAAGGGTCAGCCCCGGCGTCGCGCGCAGCTCTTCGGCGAGCTCTCCGCGGATCGAGTAGACGAGGTCGATTTCGCCGCCCTTCAGCGCCGCGAGCCGGGTCGACTCTTCCGGGATCGAGCGAAACACCAGCCGCTTCACGCTCGGGGTCTTGCGCCAATACTGCTCGAAGGCCTCGAAAACCAGCTCGACGCCCGGCGTGAAGGAGACAAACTTGTACGGTCCCGCGCCGACCGGAGCTTTCTTAAACCCGTCGTCGCCAACCTTCTCGACATACTTCTTGGGGACGACCCATCCTGCCCCGGTCGCGGTCGCATAAAAGGTCAAGAAATCCGGCCAAGGCTCCTTCAGGTGAAAGTGGACATGCTGCGGATCGGGGGTCTCGACACTTTCAACGCGGTCGTGCAGCAGCGAATGCGAGGCGCCGCGATAGCGGTCGAACGAGAATTTGACGTCCTCGGCGGTGACTGGGTCGCCATTGTGGAACGTCGCGCCCTTGCGCAGGACGAATTCGTAATTGCGCCCGTCCTCGGCCGCGGACCAGGATTCGGCAAGGCTCGGCGCTATCGGCTGGCCCGGCATCGGCTTGACCAGCGCGTCGTGCAGCTGCGTAGAGGATCATGAAGGGGGTGATCAGCCCCGGCGTTTCGGCCGGGTCGAACCAGGTCGGCGCCAGCGACACATGGACGCCCCAGGTCAGCTGGCCTTGCGGCCCGGCAGCGGACGCCCAACGCGGAGTGCCGGCCACGAGGCCCAGCGCCGCGGCGAAGGTAAAGAGATCCCGCCGGGTTACGTCAACGCTTTGGCCGCCATTTCCGGAGATTTCGCGGCTGGAAAGAAACGGACCCATAAGCTCCTCCGTTCAAAACGGCCACTTTGATCGGGCCTTAGAATTGCTCCAAAGCCGCCGCAACCGGCGGCTGTGCGTTGTCAGGCCCCCTTGATCGTGATGTCCTCGTAGGGGGCGGTGTAGCTGTAGCCGGAGATCAGGCCAAAGCCGGATTCGCCAACCCGCGGCCCGACGCCGTTGATAAACCCCAATTGCCAGATCGGGGCGAATATCGCGCGCTCGGTGACGAGCTGCTGGATCTTGTGCAGCACTGCTTCGCGCCGCTTGCGGTCGAGCTCGCTCGCCTGCTGCTCGAACAGCGCGTCGATATCAGGATAGCTGCCATAGACATAGCTGCCGCCCTTGGCGACGAACGCCTCGAGGCGCGTTGCCGCATTGCCGAACGCACCGCTGCCGGCCTCGACGATGCCGTGAAACTTCTTGCTCGAGTGCCCCTCGAAAAAAGCGGCCCGCTCCAACGGGCGCAATTTGGCCCGGATCCCCACAGTCCGAAAATTGTCGATCAAGGCCTCGGCAACGTTTGCATAGGCCGCGTCGACATAATGCTCGCCGGCGTCAAATCCGTTGGGGTATCCCGCTTCGGCCAATAGCTGCTTGGCTTTCGCAGGGTCGTAGGCCGGTTCCGGCGGTTGCCAAAAATAATCGAAGTTGTACGGAATGATGCTGTTGGTCAGCTTTGAGAACCCGAGGGTCAACGCGTCGTTTATGCCTTTGCGGTTCATCGCCAAGTTGGCCGCCTGCCGCACCCGCAAATCATGCCAGGGCGACTTCTCGTCCCACTGCTCGGTGAATTCGAGCCACTGCGTGCCCTGGGCGACCACCGGCTTCAAGGTGAGCCCGGGCGTGCGTCGCAGATCCTCGGCGAGCTCGCCGCGGATCGAATAGACGATGTCGACCTCGCCGCCCTTGAGCGCCGCGAGCCGCGTCGTCTCGTCCGGGATGACCTTGAGCACCAGCCGCTTGACGCTCGGGGTCTTGCGCCAATACCGGTCGAAGGCCTCGAACACCACTTCGATGCCGGGCGTGTAGGAGACGAATTTGTAGGGCCCGGCACCGATCGGCGCCTGCTTGAAACCGTCGGGGCCGACCTTTTCGACATACTTCTTGGGCACGATCCAGCCGGCGCCGGTGGCATTCGCGTAAAATGTCAGAAAGTCCGCCCAAGGCTTTTTGAGGGTGAAGCGAACCCGCCGCGGGTCGGGGATGTCGACCGCGGCCACCCGCTCCTTCAGTACCGCCTGCGCCGTGCCCTTGTAGCGCTCGAAGGAGAATTTGACGTCTTCCGCGGTCACCGGCTCCCCATTGTGGAACACCGTCCCCTGGCGCAGGACGAATTCGTAGCTGAGCCCGTCCTCCGAAGCCGACCAGGATTCGGCGAGGCATGGCGCCTGCGGATCTCCCGGCAATGGCTTCAATACCGCATCATGCAGCGCGTACATGATCATGAAGGGGGTGATGACGCCCGGCGTCTCGGCCGGGTCGAACCAGGTCGGGGCGAGCGTGATGTGCACGCCCCAGCTCAGCTGGCCTTGCGGCGCGGCGGCTCGCGCGAAACCGGGGGCGCCGGCGACCAGACCCGCGGCACCGGCGGCGAGAACCTCTCGCCGCGTCAGCCGAAGCCGATTGGCAAGAAACGACGGTTCCGTGCGGGATCTATTGGACGAGACCATTTTACCTCCCTAAGTGATGCAGTCTCCTGTCCCTGCTAGCAGACACCGCTGGTTCTGGGCATGCCCTCATCGTGAGGCTTTAATGGGGAGCTCCCGGATCGGCGCTGCCGCTGACGGACATGCCTATCAACCTCCTCCGTTCTATCGGCCCTTTCGCAAGGGCTTGCGTTTAAGGTAAGTCAGCTATGCGCCTTTGTCACGCTGTTCCGAAAGCCGGGTAGCCGGGGCCCCGCCCCGACCAGCTCGCAGTTTTGGTCGCTGGACCTGTTTCCGCCGGCGTTAAACAATGGCGCGAAGGAGGGCGATCATGGCCGACCACAATGACCCGAACGCCGTAAACTCGATCTTCTCGGACATCGATGTCAGCGCGGCTGACCTCTACGACATCTTCGGGTTTCCCAGCGACGACACGAGCGGCGGCGAGAAAGTCGTCATCGCTCTGACTTTCGCTGCAGTCCCGCAGACCGGAATCTTCGATTTAGACATGCTGTACCGCATCCTGATCGCACCCGATTCCCGGGTCGCGCGGTCGGGACAGGGCGACACGAGCCTCTCTGGCTTCCTCGCCTATCTCGAAGGCGTCAAGAACAAGTATCTGAGCGTGTTGAAGCCGTCCGAGCTGCGGGCAACCATCGACCAGGCGGGTCGGGCGCATCTTCGCTTTATCGATTTTGCCGGCGGGAGCTTCTCCGCAACCATCGACACCAATCAAAGCGTGACCGTGCAATCGCCTGGGGGCCATTCGATCAAGGTCTTCGTCGGCGGGCGGGATGATGCGTTCTTTAATGACCTGCCGGGCTTTTTCCGGTCGATCAACTATGCGCCGCAGTTTTATCACGTGCCGCATACGATGCCCGACCTGCGGGAGCTCAAGATCCCGAAGACCTTTCTCGAGCTCGAGGGCAATGACCTGTTCAACTATGATCCGGCGCAGCCCGATTGGGGGCACGGGCCCAAAAGGGACTTGCCGACCGGCCCGCTGAACTGGAGCGGCAATCGCTTCAAAAAAGACCAGAACGGCAATTTCCGTTTTGTCTATTCGGGCGAGGACGCCCGGGCCGGGCAGAATTGCAATGCCATCATTGTCGAGCTGCCATTGGCGTTCTTGACGAACAACCCCGCCGAGCACCGCATCGTCAATACCTGGGGCGAGAGCTGGGTGTTGAAGGCTGCGAGCAAGGTCGAGACGATCCCCGACGACCCGTTATGGATCGAGCACCCGCATGTCCTGCTCGACGCGTTCACCCTCGATGACGAGCTGCGGAGATACAAGCTCGTCGACACCGATGGCCAGGCCTTTGCCGACGCCGCGCTCAGCGAGCGCGAAGACAACCGCCAGCTGGGCGCCAATAATTTCTGGCTGGCGCCCCATTTCATCAAGCGTCTGGCGCATCTCGGCTGGGGCTTCGGCCCGTCGATCACCGCGCTGGGCCTCGCGAGCGCCTTCGATCACGGCAACTCGCCGGTCTCGGTGCACCGCACCTACGCGCATGTCGTCGAGGCCTTCCCGCTGGTCAGGAAGATCCTGTTTCAGGAGCTCAACATGCCCGACGACAGCTGGAACCGAAAAGGCCTCCCGATCCCGTTGCGGCGCGCCGTCGACATCTTTATCCCCAACGTCAATTCGATCGACATGGATACGACCGGCGCCTGGCCATTCGGGCGCCGGCTCGAGGATCAGGTGGCGACCCGGTTCCTGTCTACCTTCCTGGACATGAGCGCCACGCTGAACGGCAAGCCGTATCATGTCGAGCTGTTGAACGACCCCGCGCTCTGGAGCAGCGCGCCGATCGAGCCAAAAACCCCGCCCAACCCGCTGAAGAACGACAAGGAATTCCTGCCCCACTTCCCCTACCTGGCTGAGCCGTGGTAGCTCCCTCGCGCCCCATTCAAGCAGTGAATTCCCTCCCCGCCGCTGACGCGACGGGTCCCCTCCCCCGGATCATGTCCGGGGCAGGCTCTCTCCCCCCTAAAGGGCGCAGAGGGCGAAATACGCCGAAGTCAGGCGGATTTCCATGACGGGATACGAGGCGGAGTTACAGCGCATCGAAGCTGCCATTGTGTCGCTCGGCGAGAGCTCGCTGACGCCGCCGATCGATGCGGCGCGGATGACGGAGTACGTGTACCGGCTCTACCAGCGGGCATCGCTCGCCGGCGATTTTGCCCAAATGCGCGTAGTCGAGGACGCGATCGACCGCGCGCTTTCATTGCTGAATTATCCGGGCGACCTCTATCTGCTAAAGGCCAACATCGCCTTCAAGCTACACCGGCTCGCGGATGCCGAGTCGGCGCTGAGCGCAATCCCGAACGTGCGCGACAGCCACGAAGGGAAGCTTCTCCTGGCGGATCTCGGCTTTCAGCGCGGCCGCTATCGGGAGGCGGAAGCGCAGTATTGCGCGGCGCTGGAAACCGAGCGGTCATGGGGGGCTCTCGCCCGCTTGGCCCATTTCCGGGGAAAAATGGGCGATGCCGCCGGTGCCGACCGTCTCTACCGCGAAGCCGAAGACGAGCTGACCGCAAAGGAGATGCGCTCCTATGCCTGGATCGAGGTGCAGCGCGGTTTTCTGGCGTTTACCCAGGGAAATTATCGTGAGGCGCGGGCACGCTACGAATGTGCCGAAACTGGCTATCCTGGAAATTGGCTGGTCCAGGAATATTTAGCCGAGTTGCTCGGGGCCGAGGGCCGGCACCCGGAAGCTATCAAAATTCTCGAAGGAATCTCCTGCCTCGACGGCCGCCCGGACCTGCAGCAGGCAATCGCCGAGCTATGGGATATTTCGGGTCGAATAGACCGGGCAGCTTGCTGGCAGCAAAAGGCGCTCGCGGGCTATCTGCAATCGGCGGAACGCGGCGAGGTGCACTTCCTTCACCACCTCGCGGATTACGCGGCCGATGTGGCAAGGGACGGGGTCCAAGCCGTCGCCTGGGCGCGCGCCGATCTGCAATTGCGGGAGAACTTCTCGACCCAGTCCGCCCTTGCCTGGGCTCATTACCGAAACCGCCAGTTCGATGAGGCTCGCTTGTGGATCGATCGGGCGCTCGCGTCACGAGCGGTCGAAGCGCACCTGTTCCTGCGTGCGGCAAGGATCTACGCCGCCAGCGGCGATCCGGAGCGGGGGCAGAGCTGCATGGAGCGGGCGCAGCACCTGAACCCCTGCGTCGAAAACTTCCACATCCACCATTGAGCCGATTCACGAGGCGAGGATCACATCCGCCGCTTTTTCGGCGACCATGTAGACGGCGCTGACGATGAAGAAGCCGGGAATGCGCGGGAACACGGAGGCGTCGACGACCCGCAGCCGCTCGGCGCCGTGCACCCGGAAATCGCTGCCGATCACGCCGCCTGCGTCGCGCGGCCCGATCGGGCAGGTGCACGAGGCATGGTGGCCCCATGCCATGTTGCGCACCCACTCCTTCAGCTGGTCATCGGTCTGCAGCGCGTCGCCCGGCTGCTCCTCCTCGGCGATCAGCTTCTCCGCCTTCAGCTTCGCCGTGAGCTTGCGCACGAAGCGGATGCCGGCAACGACCGAGTCGAGATCCTCGCCGGCCTGATCGCTGCCCTCTTCGAAATAACGGAAATTGATCAGCGGCGTGTCGCGCGGGTCAGCCGAGCGCAAGACCACCTCGCCGGCGCGGTTTTGCGTATGGCCCTTGAGGATCGCCCAGGTCAGGTAATTGGGCTTGGTCACCGCCAGGGAGGAGTAGTCCGGGAAATACCCGCCAAAAAGGCCGACCAATGCAAAGCAGAAGAGGTCCGGCAAGGGGCGCTCGGGCTGCGATTTGAGAATGGCCGACAGCACGGCCCCGTTGCTGATGTAGAGCCCCTCGCGCTTTTCGGCCCAATCCTTGTAAGCCTGGTCGTCGCGGCTGAAGGTGACGCCTTCGAGGACGTTCCACCGGTCGAAGCTCATGCGGTTGACGACGCCGACCTCGTAACGGTCCTGCAAATTCTTGCCGACGCCCGGCAACTCGACGCGCACCGGAATGCCGAGCGGCTCCAGAACCGGGCGCGGCCCGATGCCGGACAGCATCAGCAGCTGCGGCGTGTTGAAGGCGCCGCCGCTGAGGATCACCTCGCGGCCGGCCTGCGCCTGGTGGAGCTCGCCCTGCGCTGTCGCAGGCTGCCCATGCGCCCGGTAGAGCCGGGCGCCCTTCAAATATTCGACGCCGGTCGCCCGGTTGTGCTCGTCGAGCAACACCCGGGTGGCGAGCGCATCGAGCTCGACCTTGAGCCGATCGGGATACCTCTGGGCGGTCTCCAGCACCCGCTCGCGTGTCCCCATCCGGGCGTGCCGCCGGGTCGCCAGCGGCGTGTAGCGCACGCCGACGGCGTCCTGGCTCACCAGCCGCCAGTCGTTCGGGTCGGCCTTGGACTCCACCAGATCGAAGAGCCGCCCGATCGGCTGGCCGATATCGGCGAAGGCCTCTACCGCCGAGTGGAGCAGAAACTGCACGAGCCCCAAATCGCCGAGTGCCGCGGCAGGAACGGCCTTCTCGACCTGCAGCCAGCCCCGCCAGCCGTGCCGCGACGGGTTCGGGCCGACGGCAGCCAGAACCCGTTCGAGCGGCCGGTGATGGCAGTTCTCGAGCCGCTCGAAATAGCTGCGCATCCGGTCGGCGTTCCACGAGTCGTCCCCGGTCAGTCGGGCGATCCCGTCCCAATCCGCGTTGTGCGGGTAGACCAGGATCATCGCATTGTGGGCGGTGCACCCGCCCAGGGTGCCGGCCCGCGGGTAGAGGACGCCGTCCACCGGGAGGCCGCGGTAGTCGCGCCGATACTTCGGGTCCTTTTGCTGCCTCTCGTCGGAGGCGTAGTGGCGGACGAAGAAGTCCCAGCGCATAGCGTCGTTTTCGCTGGCGAAGCCATGGAAACACGGGACGTCGTAGTCGTCGGGCAGGCGGTTGATGCCGGGCTGGTAATCATTGGTGCCCGACAGCTGCCGCGGATCGCCGCCGGCTTCGAGCAATAGCACCGTGCGTCCCGCCTCGGCGAGCCGCGCCGCGAGCGTCCCGCCCCCGGCTCCGGAGCCGACGACGATGTAGTCGAACCGAGAGTCCTCACTCATCAGAACGTCCCCCAGTACCTAGGGCAGAGCCCCTCTCCGCCCTTCAGGGAGGCTTTGCACGACACAATTGTCATTCCGGGGGCCAAGCGCAGCGGGGCAGCCCGGAACCTATGAACACGGGCCTCTGGAAAATGGGTTCCGGGCCTCGCCGCCTGCTGCGGCGCCCCGGAATGACAGGGTTTTGCTATGTTCGGCAATGCCGGCTCAGGGAAGAGATTTCGAGAAAGAGGCCTAAAACGTCTTCAGGAAGGCGATCAGCGCTTTCTTGTCCGCGTCGCTGAGCCCGGTTCCGAAATAGTGGCCGCGGTTGACCACGTAGTCCGGGCATTTGCTGAGGGCGAAGAGCTGCTCGCCGACATTGGCGAAGACCTGCCGGGCCTGCTCGTCGCTGGCGCCCTGCGGCAGCGCCTTCAGGTCACGGACCAGCTGCACCACCGCCTTGACGACCGCCTTGTCGTGCGCGAGGCGCTCGCGCAGCCTGGTCGAATCCGGCAACGGGTCGAAATTCGCCAACAGATCGACTGGGGTCCCGGCCGGGATCGGCCCGATCTCGATCCCCCCCTCATTGAACAGTTTCGGCGCGATCAGCTGGAGCACGTCCTGAGCGTTCTTTATCACGTCCGGCAAGTAGCCGGTCGGGATGCGCAGCCAGCTCGTGACATTGGTGCGGTCGATCACGCCCGGCACCTTGTCGCCGAGCACCGCGTCCTTCTCCCGCTTTTCGGGCCACAGCATTTTAGCGATCGCGTCGTCGAACGAGGCCATTCGCGCCTCGACCGAGGGGCTCGGGTTGAAGCGCCCGACCGTGTTATTGAGCAGGAACGGCGCGGTCGACCACACGCTGACGAGCGTCGGCACCCGGGTATAGCCGCGGCCGCCCGCTGGCATGCGGTACTGCCGCGGCGCCCCGCTGAACGGGTCGTAGACGGTGATCTCTCCGACCGATGGCAGCTGCTTGTACGAAGCCGAGGAGAAATTGTCCCAGATATTGCCGGCAATCGCATTTGTCGCCAGCGGGCTGCAGGCGTTGGTCTGCAACAATGTCACCGGCACCCGCATGTCGTTCGACAAATAATTGTCGTCGAGAAAATCGTTCGCATTGACGATTTGCCGCATCTGCTGCCGGAAATCGTCGGTGCGGGTCCACTCCCAGTAGCGGTTCCAGCATTCGAGATAGCCGGGGCCGATGCAGAGCGCCGGGTTGGCGCGCGCCGGCTGTGGCGGCGCCTTGCTCGAATGACATGCCGCGCAATTATCGGCGAAAACCAGCTTCCCCTGCCGCACCGCATCCGGCGGATCGTTAAGGTAGGCGGCCCCGCCCGGAGCCTTGCTCAATTTGTGCGGATAGGAGGCCTTGACGAGAAACAGCGCCATGTTCGGCGTCTGCAATTCGGTCGCATCCCAATAGATCGAGTTGGCGCGCGCTGTCGTGATCTCGATCGGGGTGACCGGCTTGCCGCCGAGGATCGGGTTGAAGTGGCGCAGCCATTCCTCGCTGAACAGGCCGATATTGAGGTAGACCCGGTTGAGCGCGCCCAGCGCGCCGACCGAGTCGGCGCCGTCCTTCAGCACATGCGGGGTCCATACGGTGCTCGGCGGTTGGTAGAATTGCGTCAGTGGGCCTTGATTGACGAATTCGTTGAACTGCTTGTTGGCGAAATTGTCGGGGCCGAGCGTCTCTTGCCCCCAGCGCTTGGCGGCTTCGAGCCGCGGCCACAGATTGTAGACCGCGTTCATCGTGCGCGGATTGTTGATGTTGTCGCTCGAGACGAGCGAGGTGTCGAGCGAGCCGGGCCGCGCCGTGTGCAGGAATTGAAAAAAGAAGGTCGATTGATCGGCGTTCCACGCAAAGATGCGGTCGACCCAGAAATACTGAGCCCCGACGGTCGAGCTCAGATTTTCCCACAGCGGCGCTTCGGGGTTGGCCGGCGGCTTCTCGGGGTTCGGCCCGACATGACAAAACCCGCAGGACACCCCGACGCGGTACGGGCGCACCACCTCCTTCGACAGGTAGTAATCCGGGTCCTTGTAAAAGCGTTCGGCATCCCACGCTTTTGCCGCGTCCTCGTCGAAATCGGGATTGGGGAAGAGCCGCAACCCGACGATCCCGGTCGGGTACCCGTAATAGGACCCGGCTGGGATGTTCTTGCCGCGCGCGCCGACCGCCGCGCCGGGATATTTTTCGGCGTTCTCGAACGGGTCCGGCGGGCAGCTGGGATCGCGCACATCGAGCCAGAGCCCGTAGCGCTGTGCGTTGGGGCCGGTCGCCTTTGCGAAGCACGGCTCGTTGACCAGCCCGAAATAGTTCCAGCGGTTGTCGCGGCTGTATTTGAGGCCGGGATAAGACGACAGGATCTTTAATAAATCGAACGAGCCGAAGGTCAGGTTGGTCAGCTCGTCCCACAACCGGTCATTGCCGCCGGTCCAGACCAGCCACATGTTGCGGCCTTTGACCTCGTCGGACGTCAGCTGGATGCCGCCGTCCATTGCCTTGAAATAATCCTCGTCGGCCGCCGGGAAGGATTGCGCCGACCGTCCCGCCTGCACCGCCTCGTCGACGACCGCCTGCCCCCGGGCCCCGCCGACAAGCCACGCGCTCGACAGCAGGAAGACCACCAGCCGCAGCCACGATCCGGTCGCAAGGCGACTTTGCCATTCGGCCTCCTTTTGGCATTGCCGATCCGACTTCGGCAGTCGGTGCGAAATCAACTCTTAACCATGCCAGCCGCGCCGGCAAGCGCCATTTTTGTGATCGCCGATCAGCCTCGATTAGCAACAAGCCGCTCGCGGTCGAACGTCAAGCGCGATATCGTGGGGTTGCGCGATGCCGGTCGGCAGCACGCCTGCACTACCACGAACAACAAGGAGGAACGGCCATGTCCTTTGCGATCCAGCATGTGCATGTGAAGACCCAGGACCCTCAAAAGACCATGCAGTTCTACATCGACAATCTGGGCGCGACCTATGTGGCCGAAATACCGGGCCGCGGCCATCGCGTGAACCTGCACGGCTTGACCCTCAACATCACGACCTTGATCTCGTCGCAGAACCACGAGCAGCATTACGGCATCGAGCACATTGCGCTCGACACCGACGATTATTCCGGAGCGATGGCCAAGCTGCGGGACAACGGGGTGCGTGTGCTCGAAGAGCTGGCGCCCAACAACGGCCGGCGGGTCTGCTTCCTCGAGGCCCCCGACGGCGCGCAAATCGAATTGATCGAGAAAGTCGCCCGGCCCTAGGGTTTCGCACAACGACTGTGCGTGCTTCGAGACGCGCTCTACGAGCGCCCTCAGCATGAGGCATAGCGCTTATGGCATCAAGAAAATCACCTCACCCTGAGGAGGCCGCGGAGCGGCTATCTCGAAGGGCGCACAGCGTCTTCACGAGCTCCCCTCCGCAGGAACGACGAGTGAAGGTGCGCGCTGCATGGCTTTGAAAGACAAGATCTCGGTCGGCGCGGCATTGCCGCACCGTTCGCCCGAGCCGATCGATGTCGAGGCGGTGCGTCGCGTCGCGCAACGCGCCGAAGCGCTGGGGTTCAGCGACCTGTGGGTGACCGAGAACACCCTGGACCACGTGTTCTGCTTCGACCCGGTGGTGGTGCTGACCTATGCGGCAGCGGTGACGACCAGGATCCGCCTCGGCGCCTCGGTGGTCGTCCTGCCGGTGCACAACCCGATCCACGTCGCGCATCAGTGGGCCAGCCTCGACTATGTCAGCAATGGCCGGGCGATCTTGGGAGTGGGGCTGGGTCGGGACCACCATTATGAAGCAGTTCCAGACGCCGCGGGAGGGTCGGGTCAGGCGCTTTCGTGAAAGCGTCGAGCTGATCAAGGCGTTGTGGACGGAGGAGAAGGTCACCTACCAGGGCCGGATATTCCAGCTCGCGGACGGCACGATGGCGCCGAAGCCGGTGCAACAGCCGCGCCCGCCGATCTGGATGGGGGTCGGTCATCCCGACGCGCTGCGCCGGACGGCGGCGATTGCCGATGGCTGGATGGGTTCCGGCGGGTCGAGCAACGCCGCCTTCACGCGGTCGGTCCCGCTGTTGCGCGAGGCGTTGGAAAGGGCCGGCCGCGACCCTGCGGCGTTCCCGATATCGAAACGGGTATTCCTGTCGGTACACGAACGCCCCGAGGCGGCCCGCGCCGAGCTCCACCGCTGGTTCACGGTGGTCTACCGCAATCCCGAAGGAACCGATGCTTCCGGCATTCACGGCACGCCGCAGCAGGTGCGCGAACGCCTGGAGGAGCTGGTTGCCGCCGGCGCCAATCATCTCCTGCTCAACCCGACGGCGCGATACACCGAGCAGCTGGAGATGCTGGCAGAGGTGGTCGGACTTGATTGAGAGAATATCCCCCTCTCCGCCCTCGGGGCTCCCCCCTAAAGGGCGGAAAGGGGCAAGGATGCCTAGAAGAGGATATCGAATGACCACCGTTCAAACCGATCCGGTCAAGCAGCAGGTCGCCGCCCATTGGGGCCGGCGCGCCGCAAATTTCGACGCGGATTTCGGGCATAGCATCCGCACCGCGGCGGAGCGCGCCGCCTGGGACCGGATCCTCGACCTCGTGCTGGCCGGGCGGAATGCCGTCGATGCGCTCGATGCCGGCTGCGGCACCGGATTTCTCAGCCTCGAGCTTGCCGCGCGCGGCCACCGGGTCACCGGGGTCGATTTCGCCCCGGCCATGCTGGCCGAGGCGCGGCGCAAGGCGGCCGAGCGCGGCGCCTCGATCCGCTTCGAGGAGGCCGATGCCGAGCGATTGCCCTTCGGCGACCGCAGCTTTGACCTTGTCGTGAGCCGGCACGTGCTGTGGACCTTGCCGCACCCGGAGGCGGCGATCGACGAATGGAAACGGGTGTTGCGGCCGGGCGGGCGCCTCGCCGTGATCGATGGGCAGTTCGACCCCAGGGTCTTGACCCATCAGCGAGAGAATGCCCGGACCAGCGCCGAATATGCAGCGATCGGCGACCGGCTGCCCTTTCTGGGCGGACGGCCCCCCGAGGAAATCGAAGCGGTGTTGACCGCCCACGGCCTGGTCGATGTCGGCAGCGACCCGGTGCTCGACCTGGTCGAAGCGCAGGCCCAGAGAATGGTCGAGGAAGGGCGGGAGCGGCAGACCCGCCGCCGCTACGTGGCGTGGGGCGACGTCCCGGCCTGATGCAGCATGCGGCTGCGTGTTCGGTCGATCACCTACCTCGCCCAGCGGATCAACGGCTATGAGCTGGTGGATTCGGAGGAGCATGACCTGCCGGCCTTCGAAGCCGGGGCGCACATCTCGGTGCGCGCCGGGGAAGCGCCGGTGCGGGACTTCTCGCTGTGGAACGACCCGGCCGAGCGGTCGCGCTATTGTATCGCCGTGCTACGCGAGCCCGAGGGGCGCGGCTCCCGCGAATGGCATGAAAGCGTCCGGGTCGGCGACATCGTCGAGGCTTCCGCGCCGCGCAACAACTTCCCGCTCTCGGGTGAAGCCCGGCATCATCTGTTGATCGCCGGGGGGATCGGGATCACCCCGATCATGGCAATGATCGCGGAACTGCGCCGCCGCCGTGCCGATTTCCGGCTGCATTACTGCACGCGCTCCCCCGAGGAGACCGCCTTCCTAGACGATCTCGCCATACTCGCCGCACAAGGCCGAGTGGCGTTCCACCACGATGGGGGCGATCCGGCCAGAGGTCTCGACATTGCCGGAACGCTGAGGGAATACCGGCCCGGCACCCATCTCTATTACTGCGGCCCCGCGGGAATGATGGCGGTCACCAAGGCCGCATCGAAGCATTGGCCGCCGGGAACCGTGCATAGCGAATACTTTTCCGGACCGAAGGCAGTGCCGCCGATGCTGCCGGGATGATCAATCTTAGTCGCCCATTCGGCGTGCTTGGATCCGTCATTCCCGCGGAAGCGGGAATCCAGGGTGGCAAGGACACGCCGGTCGCTCCTGGGCCCCCGCTTTCTCGGGGGTGACGACGCCCCCGTTAGCCGGAGGCTTTTCTGCGACGAGAAGTAGCGCGCGGTGCGGGAGCCTCCTCCGCAGGAGCTTCCTCCTTCTTTCTGCCCCCACCCGAGACCGGAAGCAGGAGCGCCCGCTGACGCCGATCGGCCGCGGACGGCGCGCGGCCCGATTTGGCCGCCGCTTCCTTCGCCGGCGCCGGCTCCTTCTCTTCCTGCGCCAGGCTGCGCTTCAAGGCGTCCATCAAGTTGATGACCTTGGGCGGCTCGGCGACCTCCTGCGGCGTAACGCCCTGCCCCTTGGTCTTTTGCGCGACGAGCTCGTGCAACGCATCCTGGTAGCGGTCGCGGAATGTCGTCGGATCGAAGGGTCCGGAGCGGCGGTCGATGATCGTCTCGGCGATCGCCACCATATCGGGATCGATCTCGCCCTTGGCCGAGGGACCGAACTCGGCGGGGCGGACCTCGTCGGCGCTGCGGACCGTCGACATGATGAGGCCCGCATCGCGCGGCTCCACCATGACCAGCCTCTCGCGGCCGGACATCGTCACCCGCCCGAGCCCGACCTTGTTCTTGTGAGCCATGGCTTCGCCGATCACCCGGAAGGTCTCGGCCGCGAGCTCGCCATCCGGATACACGTAATAGGGCGTGTCGAGGTAGACGGGATCGACCTCGTCCCGGTCGACAAAGCGGTCGAGGTCGATGATCTTCGACAATTCGATCTGCAACGCTTTCAGTTCGTCGTCGTCGATCGTCACATAGCGGCCGCGCTCGTATTCATAGCCTTTGACGATCTGGTCGCGATCGACGATCTCGCCGGTCTGGGAGTCGATCAATTGCTGCTGCACGCGGTTTCCGGTCTCGCCGTTCAGCTGGTTGAACCGGACGCGTTTCGCTTCGGTCGTGGCCGGCACCAGAGCAACCGGACAGCTGACCAGGGACAGGCGGAGAAAACCGCTCCAGCTTGCTCGCGGCATAGCGCTCTCCTCAAACAGACCTCAACGAAGCCATATCGCGCCGGCAGCCGCAATCATTATGTCAGATCCCGACCTGCCGCCTTACCGCAACGCTGATCGATTGTCGCACTTTGCCGATGTCCGCCCAGGGGTCGGCGGACAGCGACGCGAGCCGCTGCGGCACTGTGCCGACCGTGAACTCTTCGGGCTTCACGCCGTTTTCGATCTCTTCCCAGGCGACCGGCATCGAGACCGGGGCGCCCGGGCGGGCCCGAGGCGTAAAGGCGCCGACCGCCGTCGCGCCGCGGCCGTTGCGCAGATAGTCGATAAAGATGCGGCCGTGTCGCGCCCGTTTCGCCATATTCGCGGTGAAATCTTGCGGGCGCTGCGCGACGAAGCTGTCGGCAATCCATTTTGCGAACGCCTTGACCTGGTCCCAGTCGAGCTTGGGCGTCAGCGGGATCACGACGTGCAGCCCCTTGCCGCCGGTGGTCTTCGCAAAGCTCTTGAGCCCGATCCCGGCGAACGCGTCGCGCACATCGATCGCCGCTTCGGTGACGCGCTGCCAGGGCAGGCCCTCATCGGGATCGAGATCCATCGTCACCCGGTCGGGCAATTCGAGCTTGCCGACCCGCGAGCCCCAGGGGTGGATTTCCAGCACGCCCATCTGCACCAGGCCGACGAGGCCCGGCAGGTCCTCGATGTAGGGGTAGATCTCCGGCTCTTTTTCGCTGTCGATGTTGAAGCGCTTGATCCCCTCCGGCGCCTCGGGGCCGATGTGCTTTTGGTAAAAGGTTTTCATGCCAGCCGCGGGCGAGCGCACCAACGTCAATATCCGGCGGGAGAGCTCCGGCAAGATCCAGTCCTGGATCGAGGCGTAATAGCGGGCCACGTCCAGCTTGGTGAATTGCGTGCCGGGATAGAGGATGCGGTCTGGGTGGGTCAGCCGCACACCCTCGAACACCACGCTGCCGTCCCGCGCCCGCTCCGGCTCGGCAGCCGCCGCGTTCCTGGAGCTCTGCCTCTTGGCAGGTCCCGAGGATTTCTTCTTCTCCGGCTCAGGAGCCGCCACGGCGGAGCGTGATTTTGGGTCGTAGACCACGTCTTTCGCGTCCTTATCCTCGCGCAGACCCTGGAACGACGCTTGGCGGATGATGGCGTCAGCCGTCCAGGTGGCGAATTCGACTTCGCCGACCAGTCGCGGCTCGATCCAGTGCACGCCTTTGCGCGACACGCCCTTCGGCAGCGTCACCGCCGCATGGGGCTGCGCCAGAGCCTCGAGCCTGCGGTGCAGCTCGATCAGCTGAGCCGTATTGAAGCCGGTTCCGACGCGGCCGGCGTAGCGCAGCTTGCCCTCCGGGTCATAATAGCCGACGAGCAATGCGCCAAAACCCTCGCGGCTGCCATCGGGATCGGTGTAGCCGACCACGACGAACTCCTCGCGATTGCGGCATTTGGATTTGAGCCAGCTGCGGCTCCGCCCCGGCCGGTAAGGCTCGGTCCGCCGTTTCGAGATGATCCCTTCCAGCTCGAAGCTGCAGGCCTGGCTCAGGAATGCCCGTCCGCGGCCGATCTGGTGATCGCTGTAGCGAAGCATGCCTTGACTATTTGGCGACACAAGCTCGGCGAGAGCCGCTTTGCGATCCTCGAGCGCCGCGCCGGTCAGGTCCCAGCCGTCACGATAGAGCAGGTCAAAGGCGAAGAAGTTCAGCGCGTCGGTATTGCCGCTCGAAATCGCGTCCTGCAGGCCGGCAAAGCTCGTCGTGCCGTCGGGCTCGAGGTGAACGAGCTCGCCGTCGATCAGCGCCGCATCGACCGGCAACCCGCCAAGGGTCCGCGCCAGCGCCGGAAATTTGGTGGTCCAGTCGAGGCCGCTGCGCGTCATGAGCCGCACGTCACCATTGGCTATACGGGCGAGCAGACGGTAGCCGTCGTATTTTATCTCGTGCAGCCATTCCTCCCCCTCGGGCGCCTTGTCCGACAGCGACGCGAGCTGAGGCTGGATTTTTCCGGGAATGCCGGCTTTGCGGGCGCCGACGATCTTCTGCAGCGCAATGGGCGGCGCGAGCGGCCTTTCGTTGCCGTCGCGGTTGGAATGCCAAACCCGGTCGCGATCGGCGGCGATGGCATCGATCGACCGGCCGCTCGCGACGCTGAGAGGGTTGTCGGCAACGACGGCGTCGCCGCTGTGCGGCGCCGCCTCCTCGTCGCGCTCCTTGATCAACAGCCAGTTCTCGTGCCGCTCGTTGGCGGCCTTGCCGCCCATCCGCACCAGCGCCCAGTTGCCGTGCAACTTTTCGCCGTAGAGGGTGAATTTGAGCGAGCCTTTGCGGTAGGCAGCCTCGGGGTCGGAGTTCAGCGGCGCCCAAGTGCCGCGGTCCCACAGCAGCACGGTCCCGCCGCCGTATTCGCCTTCCGGGATCACGCCTTCGAAGGCGCCGTAATCGAGCGGATGGTCCTCGACATGGACGGCGAGCCGCTTTTCTCCCGGGTCGAGGCTCGGTCCCTTCGGCACCGCCCAGCTCTTCAAGACACCGGCGAGCTCGAGCCGGAAATCGTAATGCAGGCGCCGCGCGGCATGTTTCTGGATGACGAATGAGCGCCCCGCATCCGCGTCCGTATGCGCAGGGGGCGCTCCCGCCGGCTCGGGGGTCTTCCGAAAATCCCGCTTTCTCCTGTATTCCTCGAGCGCCATGCTGCCGCCCATCTAGCTACGTCCGATCAACAATATTGGTTCAACACGGCAAGCATCAACGCGGTTTCGGCGCGGTGTCTTCGGCTGCCCGCCTCTGTCCGAGGTGCTGACAGTGCCGCCGCTGCGAGGCGGATGCCCCGGGCGAAGCTGTGCCCGGTTCTTGCCTCATCACAGGGCGTTTCGAGCCGGAGGTCTTGAATGATTTTCCGCAACTGACGAGCGAGGACATCCGCGCTTGCCTGGCTTTCGCAGCCAAGCCGGAGCGCCGGGTGGTGACGATCCCGGCGATTTAAGCGGCAGATGCTGCTATTCGACGAAAACCTCTCGGCCCGGTTGGTGGCGGATCTCGCGGTTCTTTATCCAAATTGCACCCATGTTAGCCACCGGGGCTTGGCCGGCGCTGGCGATCAGGCGATTTGGCAGCATGCACGGGATAATGGGTTCGTCATTGTCAGCAGGGACTTCATTACCTACGCAGTCCCGCGGCCTACAGCGTCGTACTCCTCTCGCTGTTGCCATGCGCGCACCCCGTCGGTCACACGCTCGTAGAAGTTGGTCGAACCCACAACAGCTTCTACACCTCCGAGCCGCATCCGCTCTCGTACTTCGTCGCGCACTCGGGCGAAGGCGATAGTCAGGCCCTGGCTTTGCAACTGCTTGATGGAGTTCAGCAGCGCGTCGCAGGCGCTGGCGTCTATAAAATTCACGGAATCCGCATCCACAAGCACATGCTTGGCCGGCGGGCGGGCAGCCGCCAGCGCAGCCTTTAGTCCCTCCTCCAAGTGACCGATACTCGCAAAGAACAGGTCGCCGCCCGCGCGCCAGATCAGCAGACCTGAGAAGGTGAGCGCCTCGGGGTGGCGCCGAATGTCGCGATACGCCTCTGTACCCGGCAGCTGACCGAGCACTGCACCATCCGGATGGCTGGTTCGGTAGATCAACATCAGCAGGGATAGCGCCACGCCGAGCACGATCCCGTGCGGGACCCCCAACGTCAGCTCTCCGGCGATGACGATCGCGGCGAGTGCGAACTCCCAACGGGTGCGGGAGAGCAGATCGCGCAAATAGCCGGGTTTGGAGAGATGGAGCATTGCCGCGATCACAATGGCGGCAAGGGCCGGGTGCGGCATGCCACGGAACAATGGCGTCAACAACACCAAAGTGAGAAAGCAACAAGCCGCCGCGACGAGATTGGCGAGCTGGGTGCGCGCCCCGGCGGCCATCGCCACGGACGTTTTCGACAGACTGCCGACAACGAGGAAACCGCCGAAAAGACCGCTCAGAATATTTGCCGGCCCGTGCGCGATCAGTTCCTGGTTCGGGTCGATGTCGCCACCGCCTTGCAGTCCCGCGGCCTTAGCCCCGCCGAGCGCCTCGGCATAGCCGACCAACACGATGGCGAGCGCGCCGGGCACGAGCTCCTGCAATATTGCAGGGTCAAGCTTGGGGAGCGCGAGGTGAGGCAGACCCGACGGAAGCTCGCCGACCACGCTCACGCCGGCGGCCTCGCCATCGAACAGACTGATTAGAGTTGTGGCCACGATCGCGACGACCAGCGCCGCCGGTACGCGGGGTACCAGACGGCGCAGCAACAGCATGGCTGCGAGACTGAGTAACCCGGTCAGCACTGCGGGAAGCGGTGCGTCCGGTAGATGCTGCAGCACGAGCCAGAGTTTGGTGAAAAAGTTGCCGGGCGTCCCCTCGATACCCAGCAGATGCGGCACTTGGCCGATGATGGTGACGCATACGAGCCCCTCGATGAACCCGCGCATCACCGGGGTCGGGATGAAGGCGGCCACCCAGCCCATGCGCAGCACGCCAAAGAGCAGGAAGAAGGCGCCGATCAGGATCGCAAGGGTGGAGGTGAGCGTCGCAAACTCGCCCGTTCCCTGCGCCGCGATGGTGCCCACTGTCAAAGCGGAGATCAGCCCGGTCGCGGTATCCGGCCCAACGACCAGCAAACGCGAGGTGCCGAGCAGCGCGTAAGCGATCAACGGCGGGACAATCGTATAGAGGCCCATGATCGGCGGCACGCCCACTATGCTGGCATACGCCATGGCCTCCGGCACCATGACCGCCCAAACCGCCAACCCTGCCAGGGCATCCGGCAACAGCCAGTCGCGCCGATAAGTCGGCAGCCAGCCGAGCACAGGGAGCAGCCGCTGTGCTACGAAGGCAGGACGAGCCGCGATGGACATGGCCGGCTTCTCCCGGATTACCACGGTGGGAGCTGGGAGTACCCCAGATCCCGGCTAGGACGGGTTTCTCGTCGATTCGCAGGGTTCTGGCCGTCCCTGCCTTTCGCTGCCGCGCCACCTTTCGGACCAGCCGTCGAGCTCCAGCTCGGCGGTCGGCTTCCCGAAACGGCGCCCTCAGAAGACCTCGGGGATGCGTCTGAAGGGGTAGTCTGGATCTTGGTAGTCGCCGCGATGCTGCCGTTTCGGCAACTCGATCTTCGCGCGCCGCAATTCCTCGTAGGGGATCTTGCTCAGGATGTGAGTGAGGATGTTCAGCCGAGCCCGCCTCTTATTGTCGGAATGGACGACGTACCATGGCGCCCACGAGGTGTCGGTGGCGAGAAACATCTCGTCGCGGGCCCGCGAGTAATCGTACCAGCGGGAATAGGATTTGAGATCCATGTCGGACAGCTTCCAAGTCTTGCGCCCGTCATCGATGCGCGCTTCGAGCCGTCGCGTCTGCTCCTCGGAGCTGACCTCCAGCCAATACTTCAGTAGAATGATCCCGTCATCGACGATGACCTTTTCAAACCCGGGCGCCATCTCCAGAAACCGCTTAACCTCTTCCTCGCTGCAAAACCCCATCACCCGCTCGACGCCGGCCCGGTTGTACCAGCTGCGGTCGAAGATCATGACCTCCCCGGCGGCGGGCAGATGCGGAATGTAGCGTTGGGCGTACATCTGAGACTTTTCGCGCTCGGTCGGCGCGGGAAGCGCGACGACCCGGAAGATGCGTGGGCTCACCCGCTCGGTCATCGCCTTGATCGTGCCGCCCTTCCCGGCGCCGTCGCGTCCCTCGAAAAGAATGCAGACCTTCAGCCCCTTGTGCACTACCCACTGCTGAAGCTTGACGAACTCGACATGCAGCCGGGCAAGCTCGCGTTCGTATTCCTTTCGTTTCAGCTTTGCGCCGCCTTCCGACTCGTCATTCTTCGCATCAATATTCTTGACATCGGTCATCGGATCCTCCGGTCGTGTCCGCCCTTATTCCAGCCGTTTCTCAGGGCTTTGTTCCAATGTGGCGGGATCCCGCCAATAAAGTTGCCGATCATCGCGCGACATGTCGCCCTCGATACTCGAGTGCCTCAACCTTAACATGGAGACCTAGCGAGGTCGAATGGCGGGCTTCGTCCTTCACCTCCGCACCGGGCTCGCTTAGATTTGTGACTCGGGACGATCGTTTAGGGGGCGGGAGTGGCGGAGAGGGTCGAGCGGCGGTTGACGACGATCCTTGCTGCCGATGTCGCCGAATACAGCCGGCTGATGCGCGCCGACGAGGAGGCCACTCTGTCTGCTCTGGCGCGCTCCCGGGCAATCATCGATGCGTTCATCGCCGGGCAAGGCGCATGCGGCACTGAAAAAAGCGATTGCGATAGCACCCACATCATTCGACTTTTACGTCCGGCAGCGCGCACCCTGGCACCGCCCAGAGGACTACGCGCATACCCTCGAAGGTCCGCGTAAGGCAGGATGGGAGGGGTGATGGCATACCGCCGGAACACTCGATCGGGTGGGGAGAACCGAGGATTGCCGAGCGCCGGCAAGGCTAGGACGAAACGGGGGCCGCCGCGTTGCACGAGGCACGCTTGATCCGATGAGCAAGGCTTTCGTCAAGGAGACCGATGGCGAGGCGGACCTGCCCGACGAGCCTCCGGCCATCCCGGCTGGCGTCAAAAACTACATGACCCCGCATGGCCACCGCCAAATGCAGGACGAACTGCGCCAGCTGCTGCGGGTGGAGCGCCCGAAGGTGGTGGAAACCGTCGCCTGGGCGGCCGGGAACGGCGACCGGTCGGAAAACGGCGACTACATCTACGGCAAGCGCCGCCTGCGCGAGATCGATCGGCGGATCCGCTTCTTGTCGAAGCGGCTGGAGAGCGCCCAGGTGGTAGACCCGAAGCAGCAAAGAAATCGGGACCAGGTGTTTTTCGGCGCGACCGTCACCTACGCCGATGGGCGGGGGAGCGAAAAGGCGATAACGATCGTCGGCATCGACGAAGCCGATTTCTCCCGCGGCCAGGTAAGCTGGGTCTCCCCGATCGCCCGCGCCCTGATGAAAGCGCATGAGGGCGAAACCGTAGAGTTCCGCACCCCCGCCGGAGTCGAGCAGATCGAGGTGCTCGAAATCCGCTACAGCCGCGACGATGGCGAGACAGGCTGATCCCGTCGGATACGGGAGCTAGGCCGCGGCGGCGAGGATTCGGGAGAGCGCACCCCGCTCGCGGATGGCCCGCCCCGCCATGAGCAATGCGTCGACGCCGAGGCTGCGCCCGTAGCAGTGGACCGCAAACATCAGCTGCAGCAAGAGCAAGAAGAAGTAAGTCCACGGCCATTCGCCAGGCGCGCTGTAAAGGCCGAGCCACAGATTGAAGATCTGGAGGGCGCCGATGACCGCAAACAGACGCACGAAGACGCCGAGCATCAGCGACACGCCGGTCAGCACTTCGAGCGCGTAGACGATCGGCGCGAACAGGTAGAAATGCGGCAAAACGATATTGTTGACGAAATCGGCCTGCAAGGGGATTGCCGCGTGCTTGCCCATCAAGCCCATCCAATAGGCAAGCCCGGTTTGGCCAAACGGCGCCTCGGGATGGTCGGTGTAGTGCGGCGGGATCTTCCACAGGCTTTGCTGCCACCAGAACGCGCCGATGATGAAGCGGAACGACCACTGCACGAGGCGCGAGAAAGGTCCGTTGCTCGGGCAGTCGGCGCCAGACGACAGCCGCGATGATCACGCTGCCGAGCACCAGGAGCCAGAACACCGCCGTAGTCCAAACCGGATCGGTAACCCACGCGATGACATCGGATAGAGGGTTTGGGTTCATCGAACATGCCTCCCGGCCGCCGGGATGATTCCCGGCGTCCGCCTGCGGCCTTCGGCGGCAATGCGCACAAAGGCGGCAAGGATGCGCCAGCCCGCTTTCAAGGTGCCCCGCAGATTGCCTGAAACCTTGGACACCCCTCCGGCCCGGCGGCGATGGGCGACCGGCAGCTCGATGATGCGCAAACCGGCCCGCGCAGCCCGCATCTGCATTTCGAGGTTCCAGCCATAGGTCTCTTCGCGCATGCCGAGCCGCATCAGCGCATCGCGCCGGATTGCGCGGAACGGGCACATATCGGTGTAGCGGACGCCGTAAAGCAGCCATACCGCCGCTCCGGCGATCCAGCCGGCAAGCAGCTGATGCGCGGCCATGCTGCCCGGCTCCCTCGCGCCGCGTGCTCCGAGAGCCGATCACGAAATCGTACCGGCCTTCGGCGATCGGCGCGACAAGGCGCGGGATCAGCTCGGGGCAGTCGCTGCCGTCGCCATCGAGAAACACGATTATGTCGCAATCCGATGCAGCCTCCGCCCCGGCCCGGCAGGCCCTTCCGTAGCCGCGCTCGGGTAGGCTGACGACGCGCGCGCCGCCGGCTCGCGCCCGCGCGACCGTGTGATCGGTGCTCGAGCTGTCCGCGACGATGATCTCGTCGACCGCCTCGCGCGGCACGGCGGCGAGGACGCCGCCGATCGCCTCTTCCTCGTCGAGGGTCGGGATGACGAGGGCAATCCGCGGCCGTTTCATCGTTCACAGGCTCCAGCGCAGCCCGCAATTGGCGCAGGCGCGTGGCGGCTGGTCGCTCAACAAGGCGCTGCGGAATGCCTGGTAGCGCGGCCCGTTCCAGATTTCCCGCAGGCTTTGCTGGGTCGCATCACCCAAGGTGAAGCTGTCGTATCCGCGCATCGAGAACGGCGCGATGCAGCACGGGATCGCGCGGCCATGGGCGGTGAAGTACATCAGGGTCCAGGGGCGTCGGCAGAGCGACCAGGGCTGTGCCTTGTCCTGCGGCGCGAGGCTGCTGCTGGGATCGGTGGCACCGGACGCATTAAAGCTGATCCCGAGCTCGCGGGCGAGCGTTTCCGCCGCGCGGACAAGACGGCCCTCCTTGTCGTCCCGGCCGGCGAACAGGGCCGATTCCGGGCGCGCCAGGCCTTGTCCCTCGGGGAAGTAGACAAGGCGCTGCAGGTAAACCTCGGCAACGTCGATGTCCCGCGCAAGCCGAACGAAATCGTTCAGCTGGTCGAGCGTCTCCTGGAGCCCTGTCAGCCATAGCGACACGCGCGGGAGCTCGGCGCCCAGCTCGCGTTGCATCGCCCGAAACCCGCGGATATTGCGGACAATGCGACCGAACATGTCGCGGCCGCGGACCAGCTCGAAGGCCTCAGGCTCGGCAGCGTCGAGCGACACCCGCAGCTCGTCGAGGCCGCTGTCGATCAGCTGCCGGCCTTTGCGCCGCGTCAGCAACGTGCCGTTGGTATTGAACAGGACGTAGGTGCCGCGGTCCTTCAGATACCGGATCATGCGCGGCAATGCCGGCACCATCATCGGCTCGCCGACGCCATGCAATACGACGCGGGCGATCCGCGGAAACTGATCGACGATATCCGTGAACAACTCCCAGGACATGTCCGCCGGCGGTTCCAACGCCTCGAAAGTCCGCGGGCAGGTGGTGCAAAGCAGGTTGCAGCGGTTCGTCGTCTCGAGATAGAGGCATACCGGCTCGGCTTCGGCGAACGCGCCGCGCTCGTCCGGGACGTGATCGAAATACCGGTTCGGGTCGGATAGCGTTGCTATGCTCGCGCTGACCGGCATTGCTCAGCTCCTCGGGCTCGCCTGCCGGCGATAGCACCAAAGGTCAACCAGCGCCAGCGCCGCAAACGGCCCGTAGATGATCAATTCGACAACCAGGCGCTGATCGTTCTCTACGGAGAGATTACCCGCGCCCAGGTAAAGCAGCATACACGCAATCGTGAGCCATATCAGCGCAAACGACCGGAAGAAGCAGGCAAAGACGATCAGCCACGCAAAGTACCAAGGGTAGTGCGGCGATACGAGAACCATGAATACCGTTGCCAGCACGCCGGCAGCGATGATGGACGGGCGCGCTCCACGCCGGCGAAAGAATACAGCGGTGCCTAGCGCCGCGAGTATTGCACCGGATCCAACAATGTAAGCGCGCGCGCTCAATGCAGCGGATGGCAGCAGAAGGCGAAGCACGCTTAATAGGTAAAACCCCGCGCCATCAGCCGCCAACCCCTCTTGGCCGGCATATCCCGGCAGAAAGCCGAGGACGCGTGATCCGGCCGTAACGAAGGGCAGGTAGCCGATGATGATGGCCATAGCGAATGCAGCAGGCAGCTTCCAGCCCCATCGCCGATACAGTGCCGGCAGCAGGACCACCGGATAGAACTTGGTCAACGCCGCACCGGCCAGGAAGAGCCCCGCAAGCCCGTCGCGCCCGGACCGGGCCACCCACAAGGCGCCGACGCAAAACGCGATCAGCGCAGCATCGATATGGCCGCTGCCGGCAAATTCCCACAGCGGCAGCGGGTGCCAGGCATAGACAACCACCCGAGCCGTCGGCAGGCCGTCGAGGGCGAGGAGGCGCACGAGAAAGGCAAAGGTGAGGGCTTCGAAGGCCGCCATGGCGATCTTCATGGCCGTCACCAACTCGCTGACCCTGGTGACCGCAAAAAAGATCGCCTCCGCCACCGGCGGATAGATCGTCGGGGCGCGCTTGCTGGCGATGTGCGGGAAAATGTCTCGATCCCGCAGCGCCTCCAGGCGCGGATCGTTGGGCTCGTGAGTGTAAGGGTTGAACCCGGCGGCTTCGATGCGCCCGTCCCAGACATAGCGATAGATGTCGCTCGACAGATAGGGCGGCGCGAGCGCGACCGGAGCGCGCATCAGCACCGCCACCGCTGCGATCCCGAGAACGATCCGCCGCGACGACCCGCTGTTCCAGGCTAGCCAAACCGCCGTCAGATAGACCGCGGCTTGCAATGCGGCCACGGCCAGGAAGCGATCGAGATCGTCTTGCGATTGATAAGCAAGGCCAACCCAGGACAGCGCGGCAAGCACCGCTCCGGCCATCGTCAGCCCGCCGAGGCGGCCCCGGCTCATGAGTTGTTGCGGCCAAGCAGGCTTTGCAAAAATGCCGACGTATGGTGAGCCGCATAAATCGCGCCGGCGTCGGCTCCCCCTCGCAGCTCCAAATGAAGCCGGCGCAGCGAGGCGATGTCGTCAACATCGTACCAGACCGGCAACACAACCGGCTCGATCCCGATCTCGCGCGCTCGCTCTGCGGTCTGCGCGAAGACCTGCGATGTGCTCCAGGCGATGTCCTCGAACAGGCGGCGATGCGCCTGCTTCAGTCCGATCAAGTAATAGCCCCCGTCCTCCGCCGGGCCGAGGACCACCCGATCGCCGGGAACAGACAGCGCCCGCGCAGCCTCGACGAGGACCGATGTCGGCAATGTCGGGCTGTCCGAGTTGAGCAAGCAGACCGAGCCGTATCCGCCGGCGAGCAGATCCGCGGCTGCGTCGTAGAGGCTCGCGCCGAGGCCGGCGCGGCGCGACGGCAGCAATCGGGTCTCCTGCGCCAGCAGCGGGCGGAATTCAGCTTCCGCTCCCTTCGGCGCGTAGGCGATATACCCTTCGATCGCGGCTTGCCGCGCCGCGGCGGTGATGTTTTCAGCGGCGTCGCGGATAAAGCAGGCGCTGAGAGCAGCGGCTTCCTCCAGCGACAATGCGGGAACGAGGCGGGTTTTTGCGTCGCCGACGCGAGGGGCCTTGGCCATGATCGCGATCGCGCAACACCGCGCCCGATCGGTGCTCACCGCGGCCGGCCTTCCAACCCGCGCCACGATCGCGCCACGGCGGCTATGACATCCAACGAGGCATAGGCGCCGTCGGCTTCCCCCTTCTCGAAATCGCCGCCGCTGAGGGCCATCTGGTTGGTGACGTGCGCCAGGCAGAGCACCGGCTTGCGCCGGGCTTGGGCGAAGGAATAAAGCGCCGCTGCCTCCATCTCGACCGCGAGGATGCCCTCCGCACGCCGCCGCCCGATCGCGCCGGCCGTCTCCCGAAACGGCGCGTCGGTGGTCCACGCCGCGCCGCGGCAGACCCGTAGGCCGCTCCGGCTCAATGTTTGCACCGCGGCTTCGACCAACGCTGGATCCGCCTCGGCGAATTCGGCGGGCGGGAGGTAGTGATAGCTGGTGCCTTCGTCGCGCAAAGCGCGATCGATCACCACGAAATAAGGGGGCGGCCCTTGCGGGGTGATCTGGCCCGCCGAGGTGACGCTGATCAGAAACCGGCACCCCGAGGCGAAGAGCTGTTCGGCGAGCAGCACCGCGAAGGACGCGCCAACCGCGCAACCGATAATGCCGAAATGTTCCGATCCGTGGTCGAACTCGTAGAGCTCGGTGTGGTAGCACGCCCAGGTGTTCGATACCGATGCCCGCGCCTCGCGCCGCAGCGCCCGCAGGATGTCGCCGTCGGGATCGAGGACGCAAATCTCCGGGATCTCACCCTCGGGCAGCGCCTTTTGCCGCCGCGCCTCGCGCAAGAGGTTGGCAGGCTCAAACACCGACCGGGCCGTGAACTCCTTCCCAGCCAGGATCGGCGGCTCGACCGATCGGGCGCGCTTGGTGCTCATGCCGGTGTTGTCGGGCATGCCTGTCGAGCGCGTCAAGCCGCCGCCCAGGCCTTACCGGCGGATCACACGATTGCGATCAGGGGCTGCAACCATCGAGCGCGTCGAGATTGCGTTTGTCCGGCCGCGCTCAAACCGATAGAAGCGGGGAACAGGAGAAGCACGATGACCGATCCGATCGTCCCCATTCCGTCCTTTGACGAGCTGAGCCCGGCCTTCCAGGCTCGCGCGCGGCGCGGCCGGGAACGCCTGGGGGTAAATGTCAATAGCCTCCACGCGTTCGCCCACTCGGAGGAGCTCGGCGGTGCGACCCGGGATTATCTGGAGTTGGTAGCGAGGCTGACCTCGTTGCCGAACGAGCTGCGGCTATTGATCCGCCTGGCGGCCGCGACCGCCAATCAGTGCCGCTACTGCACCGCGCACCAGCGTCACCAGCTCGTCGGCCTGGGCGTCTCCGAGGCCAAGATGGCGGCGATCTGGAATCCCGGCGGCGACGGGCTTAGCGCGCGCGAACGGGCGGCGGTGCGGTTCGCTCAGGCAATCACGCTCGATGCCGGCGGTATTCCGGAAACCGTTTATGCAGACTTCATCCGGGAATTCACGCCGAAAGAACGCGTCGAAGTGGCGATCATCGCGACCTCGATGGGCATGTTGAACAAGCTGAACGACGGGCTTCGCGTGCCATTGGAGTCGGAATTCGAACCCCTGGTTGCTTGAAACTCTGGCGGCGCTTTTACGCGTTCCCGTTCCCCCGATCCGGGGCAAAGAGCCGCCCCGAGACTTCCCGGATCACCGCCCGCCAGCATCGTTCACCCTTCACCCACCCCGGCGAAATAGAGCTTGGGGTCGGCGGCGCGGATGGGGGCTTCGGGGAGGCCCAGTTCGCGGCGCACGATGTTGGTGCCTTGGACCAGCGAGACGCATTTGTAGTAGGCGATGCGGCGGCTGAGGCCTTCGCGGCCGAAGCCGCAATCGGTGGTGATGACGAGGCGCTCGGGCGGGATGTGTTCGAGCGCCTTGCTGATCAGCCCGGCGACGTGCTCGGGCGGCTCGACGACGGTGTTGCAGTGGTTGACGACGCCGATGCCGATCTTCTTGCCGGTCTTGTATTGGGCGAAGAGCGGCAGATCCTTGCCGCCGTTGCTGGCGCATTCGAAAGTGATGACGTCGCAATCGAGCTGCAACAGATGGGGCAGGGCGCGCTCGTAGCTCGGCACCTCCCAATAGACCCGCTGCTGATTGGGGTTGCCCCAGCAGGTGTGCACCCAGATCTCGGCCTCGACCCCGGCGAGCTGGCGGTTGAACGCCAGCGTCTGGAATTCGAGCTCGGCCTCGGTGCAGTCGGGCCGGGTCGTCAGGCCATGGTGGCGCGGCTCCTCGACCTGGATCAAGGGACACCCGGCGGCGGCCAATTCGCGCAATTCGGCATTCATGATGTCGCAGAGGTCGAGCACCATCGCCTTGTCGTCGGGGTAGTGCTCGTTCCACAGCATGCTCGCCAGCCCCGGGGCGCAGATCGTGCCGAACTTGACCGGGCGGTCGCTGAGGCGCTGCGCGATCTGCCACAGCGCGGCATATTCGAGCGGGCCGCGCGTCAGTTTCTCGGTGACGACCGCCGGCTGATAGGCCTCCTGCACCTCCCACAGGATATGGCCGGGCTTGAGCCCGTGCCGCCCCATCCAGCCCTGCGAGGTGCTGCGGTGGCCGTGGATGCCGCCGAGCCGCTCGATCGGGTAGAAGAACCACGACTTGCCGCCGACCGCGAGGTCGAAGCGGCTGTCGCCGTCGGTGACGATGTCGAGCCCGGCCGCCTCCTGCGCATTGATGATCGCCGCGACCGCGTCGAGGTACTGCTCGCGAAACAAGGAGTCGCCGAGCGCCGCCTTGAACGACCGTCCGCCAAGGCTCGCGTCGAACCACAAGGGGCGCGGATACGACCCGGTGATCGCCGTCGGCAATGATCATGTCGCGGGTGGTTTTCAGCATCGGTCCGCGCTCCGCTTATCTAACGGTCTGTTAGATGCCATCTAAGCAGGATCATGACAGAGCAGCGGAGAAGTGTCATGCGGGCGAGCGCGCGGATGGACCAGCAGGGCCGCTTTTGATCCCGGCAGAATGCCGCGCGGCGGCCGGTCTGAAGCCGGGCGATGAACTGCTGATCGAGGCGGTCGGCGAAGGCCAATTGCGGCTGCGCACCAGGGAGCGAGCGCTCAAGGAAGCGCAGGCCATCGTCGCGCGGTATCTGCCGAAGGGGCGCGACCTGGTCCAGGAGCTGATCGACGAACGCAGACGCGAGGCGGCACGTGAATGACGCCGATATCATCCGATGGTTTGGCTGCGTTCGGTACAAGGCGGACCAAATTCCGCATACACTCACTGCCGTTTGATGCGGATCGCGCGCATCAGCGGCCGGTGAGTGATCCGATCACCTCGTCAGTATTCCTGATATCGGCGAACAGCCGGTCCATTGTCCGCAATTCGACGTCATGCGCTTCCCGGGAAACCTCGGCTACGGCGTCGCTCACCAGGATCATCCGGTAATTGTGTTCTACCCCGCCGCGCACGGTCGTGGACACGCAAACGCAGGTCGTCACGCCGGTGACGACACAGGTGCTGACGTCCATGTTGCGCAGGATCGTATCGAGCGGCGTGCTCGGCGCGAAACCGCCGAATCCTTTCTTGATGACCAGATGCTCGCCGTCCCGGGGCTTCAGCTCATCGATGATCTGCGCTCCCCACGTTCCTTCGACACAATGGGTACGGTTGCCGCTTGCAGGCTCGATTCCAATGCGCCAATACGGGAAGGACGCGTCCGAATAATCGCGCTTTAGCACGTGCGCAAGATACACGACCGGCCGTTCCGCAGCCCGGAATGCATCCGCCAGTCGTCTCACACTAGGGACCGTTCCTAATAGAAACGGCATGTCGATATTAAATTCGGGATGTTCCCTGGCGATATGGCCAAAGCTGCCTTCTCGATGGAGAAAATCGTTCTGCATATCGACAATGATCAAGGCAGAGCGATCGATCTCCGCTCCCTTTGCTGCCATTGCCATTTCATCCCTCCCTGTAGTGGCGCACCAGTTTCGGAGATCGGGTTTTGTGTCACCTTAATCGAAAATCAGCACGGTGCGGGCGACTTCGCCGGCTTTCATGGCGCGGAAGGCTTCGTTGATGTCGCCGAGGCGGCCGCGCTTGGTGACCATGTCGTCGAGGTTGAGCCTACCCTGGCGGCAGAAGTCGAGATAGAGCGGGATGTCGTAGCGGAAGGGGTTGCAGCCCATGCGCGAGGTCTGCACCTCGCATTCCGGGCGGATCGCCATCCATAAGAATTCGATCATCGCGTTCGACGATATTCGACAAAAAACAGATATGGGTATACGCCCAAAAGCGGGATCTCGCGGCCGGTCCGGTGGCGCAGCTTCGGCTCTTGCGATAAGCTGTCCTCGGCAACAGCAACGACGGTGGCGATGAAAATAAAGCGGGTCCAGGCCTATTGGGTGCACATCCCGATCCCGCCTGAAAAGCAGCACACCAGCGATTTTGGCCGGACGACGTCGTTCGACGCGACGCTGGTGCGCATCGACACGCAATGCGGCTTGACCGGCTGGGGCGAGGCCAAGGCGCAAGTCGGCAGCATGGCGGCGAACCAGGCGCTGACCGCGATGATCAACGAGGAGTTCGCGCCGCTCCTGGTCGGTGAAGACCCGCGCGACATCACCCGGTTGTGGGAGACCCTCTACAACGGCAGCCGCGCCCATTACGCGCTGCGGGAAGGGCGGGTCTTTCCGGTGCTGGGGCGGCGCGGCATCACGATCTCGGCATTGAGCGGCATCGATTGCGCGCTGTGGGACATTCTCGGCAAGTCGCTCGGCGTGCCGGTGTGGCGGCTGCTCGGCGGCCGCCGGTCACCGACGATGCCGGCTTATGCCTCGGGCGGCTGGGCCGGCCCGGACAAGATCGGCGAGCAGCTGCTCGGCTATGTCGAGCAGGGCGGTTTCCGCGCGGTCAAGATGCGGGTCGGCATCATCGACGCCGATCCCCGCCATTCGGCGCGGCGGGTCATCGCGGCGCGCGCCGCGCTCGGCCCCGATTGCGGGCTGATGTGCGACGCGCACGGGACCTTCTCGGTCGCCGAGGCCAAGCGCTTCTGCCGGCTCGTCGAGGACTGCAATCTGACCTGGTTCGAGGAGCCGGTGACCGCCGACGACAAGGCGGGTTGCGCGCAGGTGCGCGCCGCAACCGACATCCCGATCGCCGCCGGCGAGAGCGAATTCACCCGCCACGATTTCCGCGATCTCGCGATGCTGGGCGCCGTCGACATCTTCCAGCCCGATCTTGCGATCTGCGGCGGCATCACCGAGGCGATGCGGATCTCCGCCCTGGCGAGCGCCCACAACCTCAAGCTCGCCCCGCATCTATGGGCCGGCGCTCCGGCCTTTGCCGCGGGCCTCCATGTCGCCGCCGCCTCGCCTGCCGGGTTCATCGTCGAATATTCGCTCGGCGCCAACCCGCTGCTTCACGACCTCGTCGAGGAAAGCTTCCCGGTGCAGGACGGGGAGATCGAGGTGCCGGACCGTCCGGGGCTCGGCATCACCGTGCGCGAGGATTTCCTCGCCGAGCACACCGTGTCATGAAGGCGCTGTTCCTCGGCAACGTCGCGGCCGATACGGCGCACGGCATCATGGCCGAGCTGCCGCCCGGTCTCGGCGTCGAGATCTTTCCCGACCCGCAGCAATTATTGCAGTCGCCCGAAGCGGCGGCCAGCTCCGACATTCTCGTCAGCAACCATTGGCAGGCCGAGTATCCGCCCGCGCCCAATTTGCGGCTTGTGCAATCGGTCGCCACCGGCATCGACTTGATCGACCTGGCCGCATTGCCGCGCGGCGTTGCGATCTGCAATGCCTTTGGGCACGAGACGGCGATCGCCGAGTACGTCTTGATGACGATGCTGGTGTGGAGCCATCGCTTTCGCGAGATCGAAGGCGATTTTCGCACCCGGTCTTCCTGGGCGCCCAGCTGGGTCCAGAGCGGCGCGCCGCATGGCGAGATCCTCGGCAGCACGGTCGGGATCATCGGGCTCGGCCGGGTCGGGCGGGAGGTCGCACGCCGTGCCGCCGCGTTCGGCTGCCATGTGATCGCGGCCAACCGCAGCCCCCGCCAACCCGAAAGCGGGGTCGAGCGGATCTATCCCTTGGCCGAGCTCGACAACATGCTCCCGCAATGCGATTTCGTCGTGCTCAGCACCGCGCTCGGCCCGGAGACGGAGGGATTGATCGACGCGCAGCGGCTCGCGCTGATGAAGCCGTCGGCGTTTCTCGTGAACATCGGGCGCGGTTCGATCATCGAGGAAGACGCCGTCTACGCCGCCCTTCGCGAGCAACGGATCGGCGGGGCGGCGCTCGATGTGTGGTGGCAATATCCCGATGCGGCCGAACCGCACCGGCGCCCGTCGCGCCACCCGTTCCACGAGCTGCCGAACGTCATCATGACGCCGCATTGCTCGGGCTGGACCGCAGGAATGGTGGCGCGGCGCTGGGCGGAGGTCGCGGGCAACATCAACCGCTTTGTGCGCGGCGAGCCGTTGGCAAACCTCGTGCTCACCACCTGAGAGATTGAGAATGAATTGGCGTAGCGAGGCTGTACGAACATCCTGCGTCCTTCGAGACGGCGCTGCGCGCCTCCTCAGTATGAGGTACATCCTTGAAAAACCTCATCCTGAGGAAGCCGCG
The DNA here is from genome assembly GCA_963836845.1 of uncultured Alphaproteobacteria bacterium. Classification (GTDB taxonomy): domain Bacteria; phylum Pseudomonadota; class Alphaproteobacteria; order ATCC43930; family CGMCC-115725; genus AP-15. Next base: position 236,572 of record CAWILK010000023.1, read on the forward strand.
ACGCGGCTGTCTCGAAGGACGCATTGAGCTGGTCCCCTGTGCCCAAGCTTTGAGGAGCGCGGCATGACGGATGAGATCGCTTTTCTGCCGGCGACGCGGCTGGTGGAGCTCTACCGCGCCAAGCAGCTGTCGCCCGTCGAGGTGATCGAAGAAAGCGTGCGCCGGCTGGAGAACTACGAAAGCGCGACGAATGCCTTTGTCCTCTACGACCCGCAAACGGCAGTCGCGATGGCTCGCGCCTCCGAGGAGCGCTGGCGCAAGGGGGAGCCGCAGGGTCTTCTCGACGGCGTGCCGGTGGCGCTCAAGGACACCGTGCTGACCAAGGGCTGGCCGCGGCTGATCGGCTCGCGCACGATCGATCCGAACCGGGACTGGGACGAGGATTCTCCGGTCACCGCGCGGCTGCGCAGCGCGGGCGCGGTATTCTTCGGCAAGACGACGACACCCGAATTCGGCTGGAAACCGGTGACCAACTCGCCGTTGAGCGGGATCACCCGCAATCCCTGGAACCTCGAGCGCACCCCCGGCGGCAGCAGCGGCGGCAGCGCCGTCGCCGTGCTCGCCGGCATCTGCCCGCTCGCGGTCGGAACCGATGCCGGGGGCTCGATCCGCATTCCCGCGGCCTTCTGCGGCATCGTCGGGCTGAAGCCGACCTTTGGCCGGGTGGCGGTGTATCCGCCATCGGCGTTTGGCGATGTCGCCCATGTCGGGCCAATGGCGCGCAATGTCGAGGATGCGGCGCTGATGCTCGATGCCAGCAAGGGGCCGGATTCGCGCGACTGGCACAGCCTGCCCGATGACGGCATTTCTTATCGCGAGGGCGTCCGGGAAATCTCGCTGAAGGGCAAGCGCGTCGCGCTGTCGCCGACCCTCGGCTTTGCCGAGCCGACTCCGGCGGTTCGAGCGGCGGTCGAGCGAGCGGCCCGAGAATTTCGCCGAGCTCGGCGCCACCGTGGAGCCCGTCGACCCGTTCTCGGAATCGCCGCTCCCGATCTTTCAGACGCTGGCTCTGGCCGGCTTTTGGGCATTGCTGCGTATGCAAACGCCGCAGGCGGTTGCCGTTATGGATCCGGGGCTCGTGGCGCTCTGCCGGCGCGGCGAAGTCGGTCACTCAGGAGGAATATGTCGCCGCAATCGGCCAGCGTGCCTCGCTTGGCCAGAAGCTGCGGCTGTTCTTCGATCGGCACGATCTGCTGCTGTCGCCGACCATGCCGATAACAGCTGCCTATGCCGATCCTCGCGAGGACGAGCTGCCGAACCCAAACAATTTCCCCGCCTGGATGCCCTATACCTCCCCGTTCAATCTCACCAAGAACCCGTCCTGCTCGATCCCTTGCGGCTCCGCGGACGGGCTGCCGATCGGGCTGATGGTAACGGGTGCGCTGTACAATGACCTCGGTGTCCTGCAGGCGTGCCGGGCTTATGAAGAAGCCGTTGGCCCCGCTTGGCCGGCCCCGAGCTCGCCGGTTGTCTCGACCGGATCGCGCACCCTCCCGATGACGGTGTGCTTGCTAAGAAGTGGCCAATCCTGAACTAGAGACGAAGGAGGTTCTTATGGCGAACAAGGAGCAGAAGCGGTCGAGCCGCGAAGCCAAAAAGCCTAAGCAGAAGAAGAAAAATCGCCAAAGCAGGCAGCGAGCAAGACGCCAGCTACTCGCACCTGACCTAGGATTGAACTGGGCGCGGCAGACCGTACCGGGCTTTACCCGAAATCGGTCCACACCAAGTACTCGCCGTCACCCCGCGAAAGCGGGGGTCCAGAGCCACAGGCCGGGCCTAGGCCGCCCTGGATACCCGCTTTCGCGGCTGTCAGGAAATTGACGACTGGCTGGATCGGAGCCGGTGCATCCTTCGAGACAGCCGCTTCGCGGCTTCCTTGTATCTCTCGTTCGTCGCGGCGCCGGGATAGGATGGGTGCTGCGGTGGCGGATGGGAGCCCCTCGCTTCCTTGGGTCGATCAGCCCGTTCCTGAGCCCGGCGCCCCATCCGTTGGTTCCGTTAACCCGAACAGTCGCCGGGGCCGCAAGGCGAGCCCGCATGCGCAAGGACGGGACATGGAACACTTTGTAGGGATCGATGTCGCGAAGGATCGGCTGGATGTTCATCTGCGGCCGAGTGGCCAGACCTTCACCGTCGCGCGCGACGGTGAAGGTCTGGCGCAGCTCGTCGAACGGTTGCGGGCGCTCGCTCCGCGGCTGGTCGTCATGGAAGCCACCGGCGGCTACGAGACCATCGTCGCGAGCGCGGTCGCCGCCGCTCGCTTGCCGCTGGCGGTGGTCAATCCCCGCCAGATCCGCGATTTCGCGCGCGCCACCGGCAAACTGGCCAAGACCGACCGCATCGATGCCGCGGCCATCGCCCATTTTGCCCAGGCGATCGATCCCCCTACCCGGCCGATCGCCGACGCCGCGGCGCAGGCCCTCGGCGAGCTGGTCGCGCGGCGCCGCCAGGTCATCGAGATGATGGTGGCGGAGCGCAACCGCCGCCGCCGGGCAACCCAGCGCCGGGTTCTCACCGCCATCGACCGGCATGTCAAACTGCTGCAGGCCGAGCTCTCCGAACTCGAGCAGGACATCGACGGCGCGATCCGTCGCAGCCCGGCCTGGCAGGCCAATGCCGATCTCCTGGCCAGTGTCCCCGGCGTCGGCAAGGCGACGCTGCGCACCCTGATCGCCGAGCTGCCCGAACTCGGCCATCTCGACCGCCGCAAAATCGCCGCGCTGGTCGGCGTGGCACCGATCAATCGCGACAGCGGCACCTTGCGCGGGCGCCGCACCATCGCCGGCGGCCGCCCGGCCGTGCGCACCGCGCTCTACATGGCCGCCTTGGTCGCCAGCCGCGCCAATCCACTCATCGCCGCTTACTACGCCAAGCTGCGAGCCGCCGGCAAAACCGGCAAACAAGCTCTCACCGCCTGCATGCGAAAGCTCATCGTCATCCTCAATGCCATCCTCAGAGACCGCAAACCATGGCAGCCCGCTTGACATCACAGACAGTCGCTCAGGATGAGGTTTTTCTTAATGCCATCAAAGAACTACCTCATCCTGAGGAGGCGCGTAGCGCCGTCTCGAAGGACGCAGGATACCGATGCAGCCCAGAAATCCTGCGTTCTGCCGATTTCCTGACAGCCTCTTTCGCGGGCATGACGAGGAGCCAAGCGGCTGCCGAGCCATCTCGCCGGAGGCGAGATCACTCTGGTCGATCTGGCGATCTACAGGGTAGGGCAGGCGAGGGGTTTGCTTCGCTATGCCGCGTTGCTGGTCGCGGGCCGGGCGGCGACCTCCAGCGCGGCCTCCATCACGTCTTCGACCCGTTCGGCCCAGACGAAGCGCAGGTCGTTGCGCGCGCCTTCGGGGATGTCGTCGTAATCCTTGCGGTTGCGCGCGGGGAGAATGACCATCGCGAGGCCCGCGCGGGCGGCTGCGACGACCTTTTCCTTGATGCCGCCGACCGGAAGCACCAGCCCGCGCAAGCTGATCTCGCCGGTCATCGCCGTATCGCTGCGAACCGTCCGGTCGGTCAGCAACGATACAAGGGCGGTGAACATCGCGACCCCGGCGCTCGGCCCGTCCTTGGGAATGGCGCCGGCCGGAACGTGGATATGGATGTCGCTCTTTTCGAACATCTCCGCGATCGAGCCTGAATGCCGAGGCTCGGCCCTTGACGAGGCTTAGCGCCGCTTGCGCGCTTTCCTTCATGACCTCGCCCAATTGCCCGGTCAGGATGAGCCGGCCGTTGCCGGGTATCCGGGTCGCCTCGATGAACAGGATGTCGCCGCCGACGGGTGTCCAGGCGAGGCCAGTGGCGACGCCCGGGATGCTCGTGCGCATCGCCACCTCGCCTTCGAAGCGCGGCGGCCCGAGGATCTCCGTTCAAATCGCTCCGGCTCGATCCGAACATGCTGCGCGGTGCCTTCGGCGATGCGCATGGCCGTGCTGCGCAGCACCGCCGCCGATTTCCCGCTCGAGCTGGCGCACGCCGGCTTCGCGCGTGTAGTCGCGGATGATCGCGTGCAATGCCGCGTCGGTGATCTCGGCCTGCTCGGGCGTCAAGCCGTTGGCCTTGAGCTGCCGGTCGACGAGGTAGCGGCGGGCGATCTCGAACTTTTCGTCCTCGACGTAGCCTGGCAGGTCGATGACCTCCATCCGGTCGCGCAGCGGGCCCGGGACGCTGTCGAGCACATTGGCCGTCGTGATGAACATCACCTTGGAGAGGTCGAACGGCACGCCGAGATAATTGTCGCGGAATGTCGAGTTTTGCTCGGGATCGAGCACCTCGAGCAGCGCGGAGGACGGGTCGCCCTGGATGCCGCGGCCGAGCTTGTCGATCTCGTCCAGCATCATGACGCAATCGCGGGCGCCGGCCCGGCGGATCCCCTGGATGATGTTTCCCGGCAAAGCCCCGATATAGGTGCGGCGATGGCCGCGGATCTCGGCTTCGTCATGCACCCCGCCGAGGCTGACGCGGACGAATTTTCGCCCGGTCGCCCGTGCGATGCTCTGGCCGAGCGAGGTCTTGCCGACACCGGGCGGCCCGACAAAGCACAGGATCGGGCTGCGGCCGCCCGGGTTCAGCTGGTGGATCGCGAGATATTCCAGAATTCGCCGCTTGATCTTTGGCGAGCCCATAATGATCGGCGTCGAGAACCCGGCGCGCTTCGGCGATGTCGATCGCGCTCCCGGATTCGACCGACCACGGCAGTTCGGTCAGCCATTCGAGATAGGTGCGCGCCATCGAATACTCGCCGGAGGCCTCCGGCATGCGGTCGAGCCGGGCGAGCTCTCTCTTGGTGTGCTCCTCGACCTCGGGCGGCATTTTCGCCTCGGCGATCTTCTTGGTCAGCTCGGCGATTTCCTGGGCCTTCGCATCCTCGCCCTCGCCGAGCTCCTTCTGGATCGTCCTCATCTGCTCGCGCAGCAGGAACTCGCGCTGGCGGTCGTCGATTTTCCCCTTGGTCTGCTCGCTGATCTGCCGCGACAGCCGCAGCACTTCGATCCGGTACGCCAGCATTTCCGAGACGCGATCGAGCCGGCGCTCGATGTCGATGGTTTCCAGGATCTCCTGCTTTTCGGCCGGGGTGATGTCCATAAAGCTTGCGATCAAATCGGCGAGCGCTGCTGCCGAGGTGACAGATTGCACCGCATTGACGAGCTCGGCCGGGGTTTGCGGCAGCAGCTGCAGCACTTCCAGAGCCTGGTTGCGGAGATTGAGAAGCCGGGCGGCGACGTCCATGGTCGTGGCTTCGACTTCCGGAATGCGCTCGACCCGGGCCGCGAGAAACGGGTAGCCGTCGAGAAAATCCAGAACGCGGTAGCGCCGCTCGCCCTGACAGATCGCGTGGTGCCCGCCGTCCGGGCTGGTGACATAGCGCAAGCAGACTCGCTTCGGTGCCCATCCGGTGCAGGTCGACCGGGATCGGATCATCGATGGCTGGGGTCGCGCTGCAGGATCAGCCCGACGGGCCGGTTGAGCCGCATTGCGGTCTGCGCAGCCAGCACCGAGCGCTGACGGCCGAGAGTGATCGGCAAGCACCGTGCCCGGGAAAAGAACCAGGTTGCGCGTCGGGATGAGGATCAGCGCATCCTCGGGAAGAGGGGGGATGCCGGTCAAGCGCCGCTTCAGCGGCGCCGGGGGGCGGGGGCGCGGCGCTCTCGGATGCGCGCAGTTCTCGATCCTCCAAGGGCATGGCGGATATCCTCAAAAGCTCACGAGCGCGCGGCGCTCGCCGACGAGATCTTGTGCAGTTGCAGCATCAGGCATCCATTGGCGAGGTGGCGGCCGGACAATTCGAACCGGGCGGGCGGCAGCTCGATCCGCCGCTCGAAATGCCCGTGCGGGATTTCCAGCCGATGGATTCGCGCATTGCGCAACTCGGCCGGAAGCGGGCGCTCGCCCGTGACGATCAGCACGCCGGCGCTCAACGTCACCTTGACAGCGTCCAGCTCGACCCCGGGCAGCGCGATCATGATGGTCAGTGCGTCGTCGGTTTCGAAGATGTCGACCGGCGCTTCCCAGCAGGGCGTGGTGTGGGCGCGATGAAAAAATTGGCGATGAAGCCGCTCGGCGCGGTCCATCGCTTCGCAGGCCTGCGTCCACATCAACGCTTCGAGCTGTCGTTTTGGCATGATTGCTCCACCGCGGCGGCCTGTTCGGGCGAAGGCCGCTTCGCGTCATATAGTATGCTAAACTCGGCGAAGGAGAGAGGAGCCTAGCTGCGCGCGCCAATTCCGAGCGCGGTCGCAAGGCGCGCCACCAGCCTGTCGATCGGCGATGGCGGGCAACGGACGGCCAAATTGACTGGCTTCGGCCCTGTCCATCCGCGATTTCGGTCGTGCGGCTATTTCTTTTCGACAAAGCGCTCGGCGTTCTCCTTGTCGCTGCTCGATCTCCTCGGCCAGCTCCTCGACGGCCTTCGGATCGATCTTTTTCGCCTGCTCGATCAACTTCTGGCCCTCCTCTTCCTCACCTTCGACGATCATGTCGAGACCCTCTTCCGCAATGTCGCGAGCGCGCTCCCGCTTGCTCTCCATATGCCCTCTCCAAGTGATTTGCTCTCTCGCTGAACGGGCCAGCGCGAAGGCGGTTCCAGATGGAATCCGGCCTGCAGAAGCTAGGCGTTCGGCGCAAAACCGGTTATCAGCCTGTAGAGAGCGGTGTCGAAGGGACGAATTGTGACATTGATCAGCGAAGAAACGGTCGCGTTCGTCAGAGGGCGTCGCGGCCGAGGCAGAACGGCTCGGGACGCCTTGCGGCGACGGCCGCATGGTCTGGCACATCTGGGGGAGCGGCCCGCCTCTCGTCCTGCTGCATGGCGGGTACGGCTCTTGGACCCATTGGATCCGCAATGTGCTGGCCCTGTCCCGCGCATTCACCGTCGCGGCTCCCGACCTGCCCGGGCTCGGGGAATCGGCGACCCCTCCCGAGCCGCATAGCGCGGAGGGCCTGGCCCGGATCATCGTCGAGGGGCTCGATATCGTGTTTCCGAAGCAAGCAGCGCTGCATATTGCCGGCTTTTCTTTTGGCGGGGTGCTCGGCGGCCATGTCGCCGGCGCAGCTCGGCGATCGGGTGAGCGGGATTTACGATCGTCGGGTCGAACGGGCTCGGTCTGGTGCGCCAGCCGACCGCGCTCGAGCGCGTGCCGGACGGAGCGTCCGAGGACGAAATTCTCGCCGTCGCCCGTCATAATCTCGGGCGCGTTGATGATCGCCGACCCGGCAAAGATCGACGAGCTGGCGGTCTATATCCAGTCGCAAAACGCGCCGCGCGGCCGGGTCAAGAGCCGAGGTTTTCGCGGGCGGACACGCTCGCCCGGGCGCTGCCGCTGATCAAGGCGCGCCTGGACGGGATCTGGGGAGAGCGCGACGCGACCGCCTATCCCCATCTCGACGACCGCGCCCGCGCGTTGCGCGCAGATTCAGCCGGGCGCGCGGTTCGAGGTGATCCCGGGGGCCGGGCATTGGGTGCAGTACGAGGCGGCCGAGCGCTTCAACCCGCTCTTCGCCGAAATTGCCGCAGTCCGGGGGTCAGCGGGTTCACCATTGGCGTCGACTCCGAGGAGGTTCCGGCCGATGACGATCGAGAATGCTACTGTCGCTCGCGGGCAAAGTAGCCGTCGTGACCGGAGGAAGTAGCGGCATCGGCGCTGCGGCTGTCCGCCGTTGCTCGCCGCCGCCGGGGCGCGCGTTGTGGTCGGCTACAAGAGCGGTGAGGGGCGAGCGGCGGCGCTTATCGGCCAAATGCCCGGGCACGGCCATCGCGCGATGCGCATCCCGATGGAGGACAGCGCTCAGATCCGCAAGGTCGCCGCCGCGGTCGGGCAAGAATTCGGGCGCGCCGACATCCTGGTCAATTCCGCCGGGTTCACGCGCATGATTGCCCATGACGATCTCGAAGTCGCTCGACGACGATTTGATCGATGCGATGCTCGCGGCCAATGTGCGTGGGCCGTTCGCGATGATCCGCGCCTTCGCGCCGCTGCTGCGCCGATCAGGGCGATGCCGTCATCGTCAATATCTCGTCGATCGCGGCGTCCTACGGCACGGGCAGCAATATCATCTACGGAGCCTCGAAGGCGGCGCTCAACACGATGAGCATGGCCCTTGCGCGCGTGCTCGGTCCCGGAGATCCGCGTCGTTATCGTTTCCCCGGGGGTCGTCAACACCGGCTTCGTGCCCGGACGCACCCAGGAGATGATGGACAAGGCGCCGCGGCGACGCCGCTCAAGCGGGCAGTCGAAGCCGACGACGTAGCCCTCGCCGTGATGGCCTGCATTACCCATTTGAGGCACACGACCGGCTCGGTCATCACCGTCGATGCCGGCCGGCACCTGTAGTGCAAACCCGCTTGGCCGAGAGGGACCCGATGGGCACGATCGCGCGACAACGCGACATCATCGACCGGCGGGCGCTAGCCGCGCAATTGTCGGCCGCTGCCGCTGCCGTCCAATTTTCCCCGCTCGATCGGCGTTCTTTTATCGCGCCGGCAAAATCGACGTTAGCCAAAGGCCGGGCCGAGATCCGCCGCCGCTTCGAGGCGACCGGCAACGGCGCTGCGGCGATGCGCGAGCAATGCTTTCTGATGGATCAGCTGATCCGCACGCTCTTCGACCTCGTCACCGAGGAGATCTATCCGCTTCCCAACCCAACCTCGGGCGAACGTCTGGCGATCGTCGCGGTCGGCGGGTACGGGCGCGGCGAGCTCGCGCCCTACTCCGATATCGACCTGCTGTTTCTGCTGCCCTACAAATTGACCCCGCATACCGAGCAGGTCATCGAATACCTCCTCTACCTGTTGTGGGATCTCGGCCTCAAGATTGGGCAGTCGACGCGCTCGGTCGAAGAGTGCCTGCGTCACGCCAAGTCCGATCTGACGATCCGCACCGGGCTCCTCGAAGCGCGGTATTTGTGGGGCGAGCAGGCGCTGTTCGACGAGCTGAGACGGCGCTTCGATGCGGAGATCATCAAAAGCACCGCGGCGCAATTCGTTGAAGGCAAGCTCGCCGAGCGTGACGCCAGACATCAGCGGGTCGGGGACAGCCGCTATCAGCTCGAGCCAAACATCAAGGAGGGCAAGGGCGGCCTGCGCGATCTTCACACGCTGTTCTGGATCGCGAAATACATCTACCGCACCGACGACATCGGCAAGCTGGTCGAGTTGGGGGTGCTCTCAGCAGAGGAATCGCAACGCTTCGATCGCGCCCAGAACTTCCTGTGGACCGTTCGCTGTCATCTTCATTACCTGGCCGGCCGTGCGGAGGAGCGGCTGACTTTCGACCTGCAGGCCGAGATCGGGAGGCGCATGGGGTACACCGACCACGCGGGCAGCCGCGGGGTCGAGCGGTTCATGAAGCACTATTTTCTCGTCGCAAAGGATGTCGGCGATCTGACCCGGATCTTTTGCGCCATTCTCGAAGCCGATCAAAAGCACAAGCGCCGGCTGTCCTGGATGCGCTGGGGCGGCCGCCGGAGCCTTGGGGGCTTCGTCGTCGAGCGGGAGCGGCTGGGTATTCCCTCAGAGGATTTCTTCGCGAAGGACCCGGTCGCGCTGCTGCGCCTCTTCCACGTCGCCCAGCAGCACGATTTGGACATTCACCCCCGCGCCCTGCGGGCTGCGAGCCAATCGTTAAGGCTGATCAATCGAAAGCTGCGCGAAGATCCCGAGGCGAACCGCTTGTTCCTCGAAATCCTGACTTCGCGCAAGGATCCGGAAACGGCGTTGCGCCGGATGAACGAGGCCGGCGTATTCGGCCGTTTCATCCCCGATTTCGGGCGGGTGGTCGCCCAAATGCAGTACGACATGTACCACGTCTACACCGTGGACGAGCACACGCTGTTCGCGATCGGCATCGTGCACAAGATCGAGAGCGGCGTCTTGAAGGAAGATCATCCGCTCGCCACCCAGATCGCAGGCACGATCGTCTCCCGCCGCGCCCTTTACCTCGCGGTGCTGCTGCACGACATCGCCAAGGGCCGCGGCGGCGATCATTCGGTCATCGGCGAGCAGATCGCGCTGAAGCTCGGGCCACGGCTCGGGCTCTCGACCGAGGAGACTGAGACCGTCGCCTGGCTGGTGCGCTGGCACCTGCTGATGAGCAGCACTGCCTTCAAGCTCGATATCGGCGATCCGCAGACGATCCGTGACTTTGTCGAGCGGGTTCAGTCGCCGGAGCGGCTGAAGCTGCTGCTGGTTTTGACCGTGGCCGATATCAGGGCTGTCGGCCCGAAAGTATGGAATGGCTGGAAGGCGGCGCTCCTACGGGAGCTCTATCATCACGCCATCGGGGTAATCTCCGGAGGGCTCAGCGAAGAGGGTCAGAATTCCCGCGTCGCCGCTGCGCAGAGCGCGGCACGGCGACTGCTCCCCGATTTCAGCGACGACGAGTTCGCTGCCTTCGCAAGCCGCGGCTATCCTTTTTACTGGCTATCCTTCGATCCGGAGACGCATTCCCGTCATGCGCGGCTGATCCGCGAGGCGGAGGCGAGCGGCGCCCCGTTGACCGTCGAAAAACGGGTCGAAGCGCATCGGTCGGTGACCGAAATCACCCTCTACACAGCCGACCACCCCGGATTATTCTCGCGAATTGCCGGGGCGCTCGCGGTCAGCGGCGCCAATATCGTCGATGCCAAGATCGTGACGATGTCGAACGGGATGGCGCTCGACACCTTCTGGGTTCAGGATCCGGCAGGAGGCCCGTTCGACCGGCCGGACAAACTCGCCAAGCTGGCGGTGGTCTTCGAAAAAGTGTTGAGCGGGGATCTGAAGCCGCACCTGGAATTCGCCCGCCCGCCCGCCTTTCCGAGCCGAACCCGGGTCTTCACCGTGGCCCCGCGCGTCCTGGTGGACAACAAGGCGAGCGCTTCGCACACGGTCATCGAAGTCAACGGCCGAGACCGGCCGGGGCTGCTGTTCGAGCTTACCCGAGCGCTGACCGGAGTTAATTTGCAGGTTTCAAGCGCCAAGATATCGACCTACGGCGAGAAGGTCGTCGATGTATTTTATGTAAAGGACTTGTTCGGCCATAAGGTAGAGCATCGGACAAAGCTCGCCGAAATCCAAAAAATGATCGAGGCGGTATTAGTTAAGGAGAACGAATCCTCACCCCCGGCTCGGGACAGCCAGCCGCTCGCGGCAGAATGATTGAAGGCGAATAAGCCGAAGCCGCTACTCGCGCAGATCCTCAAAGAATTCCTTAACCCGAGCGAAGAAGCCCTCGCTTTCCGGGTGGGTCTTGCCGTTCTCGCCAGCTTGCTCGAATTCGCGCAGCAACTCTTGTTGGCGTTTGGTTAGGTTTTGGCGGGGTCTCAACAATCGCCTCGACGAACATGTCTCCGCGGGCAGGAGAGCGCAGCACCGTCATCCCCTTTGACCGAAGCCGGAACTGATGGCCCGATTGGGTGCCGGCCGGCACCGTCACCCGCGCGCGGGTGCCGTCCACGGTCGGGACTTCGATCGTGCCGCCGAGCGCCGCCGTTGTGATCGAGATCGGCACCCGGCAAAATATATTGGCGCTGTCGCGCTGAAAGATGCGGTGCGGCGACATGGTTATGAAGATGTAAAGATCGCCTGCGGAGGCTCCGCGCACTCCGACCTCGCCCTCGCCGGCGAGCCGGATGCGGGTGCCGTCCTCGACGCCGGGCGGGATGTTGACCGACAAGGTTTTTTCCCGCCGCGTGCGTCCCTGGCCGCCGCAAGCCTTGCATGGGGTTTCGATGACGCGGCCCGCGCCCTGGCACGCGGCGCAGGTTCGCTCGATCGTGAAGAAGCCTTGCTGGGCGCGCACCCGGCCCCGCCCGTGGCAGGTCGGGCAAGCGATCGGCCGGGAGCCGGCCTCGGCAGCCGCTGCCTTTGCACTGGTCGCAGGCGACCAGCGTCTGAACGCGGATCGTCGTCTGCTTGCCGCGGAACGCTTCTTCGAGCGAGATCTCGAGGTTGTAGCGAAGATCGCTGCCGCGGCTAGGGCCGCCTTGGCCGCGCCGGCCGCCGCCCATGAACTCGCCGAACATCTCGTCGAAGATGTCGGCAAAGCCGCCGGAAAAGCCGAAATCGCCCGGGCCGCGGCCGCCCCCCTGCTCAAAGGCGGCATGTCCGAAGCGATCATAGGCGGCGCGCTTCTGATCGTCCTTCAGGACGTCATAGGCCTCGCTGATTTCCTTGAATTTCTGTTCGGCGCTCTTGTCCCCGGGTTGCGGTCCGGGTGGTGCTTCATCGCAAGCTTGCGATAAGCCGTTTTTAGTTCGTCGGCGCTCGCCGATTTCGAGACTCCGAGGACCTCGTAAAAATCCTGCTTAGCCATGCTCTACGGGGGTTCTCGATAGAGTTTCGCCACCACGCGTCACCCCGGCGGAGGTTCCGCCGGGGTTGCCGCATCCGATTCGCACCTCGCTTGCGGAGGCTAGGCCGAGCCGCGCTTCTTCTGGTCGTCGACTTCCTCGAAATCGGCGTCGACGACCTTGTCGTTGCCGCCCGCAGCCCCAGCGCGGGCCGACCGCGAGGGCCGGCTTGTCCGCCGCCGCCGGCCTGCTCGGCTTGCTGCGCCTTGTAGAGCGCCTCGCCGAGCTTCATCGAGACTTGCGCCAAGGCCTCCGTCTTGGCCTTGATCTGCCCGGCATCCTCGCTGCCGAGCGTGTCCTTCAGGGCCTGGATCGCCTGCTGCACCGCGTCGCGGTCGGCCTGAGGAACCTTGTCGCCGCTCTCGCTCAGGGTCCGCTCGGTCGTGTGGATCAGCGCATCGGCATTGTTCTTGGCCTCGACCAGCTCGCGGCGGCGCTTGTCCTCCTCGGCATGCGCCTCGGCGTCCTTGACCATCTGGTCGATATCGGCCTCGGAGAGGCCGCCCGACGCCTGGATGCGGATCTGCTGCTCCTTGCCGGTCGCCTTGTCCTTCGCCGAGACCTGGACGATGCCGTTGGCGTCGATGTCGAAGGTGACTTCGATCTGCGGCATGCCGCGCGGGGCGGAAGGAATGCCGACCAGATCGAACTGGCCGAGCAGCTTGTTGTCCGCCGCCATCTCACGCTCGCCTTGGAAGACGCGGATCGTCACCGCCGTCTGGTTGTCTTCGGCGGTCGAGAAGGTCTGGCTCTTCTTGGTCGGGATCGTCGTGTTGCGGTCGATGAGGCGCGTGAAGACGCCGCCCAGGGTCTCGATGCCGAGCGACAGCGGGGTCACGTCGAGGAGCAGGACGTCCTTGACCTCGCCCTTCAGGACGCCTGCCTGGATCGCCGCGCCGATCGCCACGACCTCGTCGGGGTTGACGCTGCGGTTCGGCTCCTTGCCGAAGAACTGCTTGACCGTCTCGATGACCTTGGGCATGCGGGTCATGCCGCCGACCAGGATCACCTCGTTGATCTCGGACGCCTTGAGCCCCGCATCCTTGAGGGCGTTGCGGCAGGGCCCGATCGTCCGCTGGATCAAATCATCGACCAACGCCTCGAGCTTCGCCCGCGTCAGTTTGATGTTGAGGTGCTTCGGCCCGTGCTGGTCCGCCGTAATGAACGGCAGATTGACGTCGGTCTGCATCGACGAGGACAGCTCGATCTTGGCCTTCTCCGCGGCCTCCTTGAGCCGCTGCAGGGCGAGCCGGTCATTGCGCAGATCGATGCCCTGCTCCTTGCGGAACTCGTCCGCGAGATAATCGATGATGTTCTTGTCGAAGTCCTCGCCGCCGAGAAACGTGTCGCCGTTGGTCGATTTTACTTCGAAGACGCCGTCGCCGATCTCGAGGACCGAAATGTCGAAGGTGCCGCCGCCGAGATCGTAGACCGCGATCGTGCCGGTGCCCTTTTTCTCCATGCCGTAGGCGAGCGCCGCAGCGGTCGGCTCGTTGATGATCCGCAATACTTCGAGCCCGGCAATCTTGCCGGCATCCTTGGTGGCTTGGCGCTGGCTGTCGTTGAAATAAGCGGGGACCGTAATGACCGCCTCGGTCACCGTCTCGCCGAGATAGGCCTCGGCAGTTTCCTTCATCTTTTGCAGGATGAACGCGCTGATCTGCGACGGGGCATATTTCTTGCCGCGAGCTTCGACCCAGGCGTCGCCATTGTCGCCCGCATGATCTTGTACGGAACGAGATCCACGTCCTTCTTCACCATCGGGTCGGTGAAGCGGCGCCCGATCAGGCGCTTGATCGCGAAGAAGGTGTTCTCGGGGTTGGTCACCGCCTGGCGCTTTGCCGACTGGCCGACGAGACGTTCGCCGGATTCGGTGAATGCCACCATCGAGGGCGTGGTGCGCATGCCCTCGCTATTCTCGATCACCTTGGCATTTCTGCCTTCCATCACGGCGACGCAGGAATTGGTCGTGCCGAGATCGATACCGATGACCTTGCTCATGAACACCTCTTTCTTAAGCAGGACCGGGCGGCCCGGGGTAGCACCGTCCCGATCCCCCGGGAGTGAAAGTCACGCCATCCCCTGATTTTGGCTAGGGTTTATATATGTGAGCCCTAGAGCCGCTACAACCGGCTGACGCCTTGGTTGACCGCGGCTTTGAACCGATGTCAATTCGAGCCGGCCGGCTTCGGGCCGCCCTTGGCGACCCCCACCATGGCGGGCCGCAACAGCCGGTCGTGAAGCACATAACCCGGCTGCAGCACCTCGACGATCGTGCCGCTCGGCTGGTCTGGCCGGTCGGCCTCGAAGATCGCCTGATGGAAGTTGTGGTCAAAGGGTTCGCCCTTCGGGTCGAGGCGCTTGATCCCGTGCCGCTCGAACACGCCGAGGAGCTCGCGTTCGGTCGCCTCGACCCCCTCCAAGAGGCTGCGCGTGCGGTCGTCCCTGACTTCCGCCTCGGGCAGGCTCTGCAGCGCCCGCCTCAGATTGTCGGCAGACGACAAGAAGATCCTTGGCGAAGCTGGCAACCGCGTATTTCGACGCATCCTCCCGCTCGCGCTGAGCGCGGCGCCGGGTATTCTCGGTCTCGGCCAGCGCGCGCAGCAGCCGGTCCTTGTGCTCGGCGAGCTCGGCCTCGAGCGCGGCCAGCCGGTCGTCGTCCGAAGGTTCCCGCGGCGCGGCATCGATCGGCGCCCCTTCGAGGCGATCGACACCATGGTCGGCGAGATTGTTGTTGGCGGCGTCTTCCGGAATGGAAACGCCCTCCTGCTTCTGCGTCGTGTCGTGCATGGTCTGTCCTATCCGATGAGGCGCCCGATCATCTTGGCGGTGTAATCCACCATCGGGATGATCCGGGCATAGTTGATCCGCGTGGGGCCGATGACGCCGATCGCGCCGACGATCTGCTCGCGGCTGTTCTGGTATGGCGCGATCACCATCGAGCAGCCGGCCACCCCGAACAGGCGGTTCTCGGCGCCGATGAAGATCTGGACCCCTTCACCCTGCTTGCTGGCATCGAGGAGCCGCAACATGGTTTCCCTGGTTTCGAGCATCTCGAACAGGGTGCGCAGCCTTTCGAGATCGGCGAGCGCCGTCACGTCCTCGAGCAGATTGGCCTGGCCGCGCACGATCAGCGCGCTGCCTTCGTCACCGCCGGCCCAGCTGGCCAGTCCCGCTGCCACGAGCTTCGAGGTCAACGCGTCGAGCTGCACCTTGTTCGAGGCGATCTCGTTCTCGATCTCCGCCCGGGCCTCCTCCAGGGTCCGGCCGATCAGCCTGGCATTGAGATAATTGCTCGCGGAAATCAGCGCCGCCGGAGGCAGCCCGTGCGGCACCTCGATGACGCGGTTCTCGACGAGCCCGTCCTCGGTGACCAGCACGACGAGCGCGCGGCCCGGGCCGAGATGGACGAATTCGAGATGCTTCAAGGGGCGGTCCTGGTTGGGGACGACGACGACCCCGGCGCAATGCGAAAGGCCTGAGAGCGCACGTCGTCGCCTCCTCGAGCGCCTGCGGCAGGCTCTTGCCGCGCGCAGCGCACAGGCTTTCGATGCTCCGCCGTTCGTCTTCGCCGAGGCCGCCGATCTCGAGCAGGCCGTCGACAAAAAACGCAGGCCCATCTCGGTCGGCAGCCGGCCCGCCGAGGTGTGCGGCGCATACAGCAATCCGGCTTCCTCCAGATCGGCCATCACATTGCGGATCGTCGCCGGCGACAGGTTCTGGGTCAGCCGGCGTGACAGCGTGCGTGAGCCAACCGGCTCGCCGGTGGCGACATAGCCGTCGACGATCAGCCGAAAAATCTCACGACTGCGTTCGTTTAGCTCGTTGATCGGCGAGAGTAGCGAGAGCTCGAGGCATGAGAAACCAAATCTGGTGACCCGGGCGCGGCGGACGATCTCGCCCGCAGCGTGATCGGGCCACGGCTTGACAGGTCGATGATGTGGTCGCCCGATGTTCGCCAACCAAGCAGGCCTAGTGCAGCGCCGGAACGACAACCGGAAGACGCCGGTCCCGGCGTTGGCGAAATTTAGGAACGCCCGCCCGCAGCGTCAACTCGGCCCACCGCCGGCGGTGTCGGGTATTTCCACGGATTAGAGCGTTTTCTTGAACACTGCTTCGTAAGATTGGCCGTTGGGGCTAGTCATTCGCCCAATCAGGTCGACGATGCCCGGCCGAAACGCGAACTGTGTCCCGTCAGAATTCTGGAACCTCAACTCGCCGTCGCGAATGATCCCGGTGCCATGCAGGACGCCGCCCGGGGTCCGGACGCCCGATCCCAACGGCCCGAAGGCATAAATTATAGAAGCGGTGCCGTCCGGGTCGATATTGTCGACGATCAGCGCGGCGCAGGTATTCGCGTCCCAGGCCGCATCGCTCCACACCCCGAGAAAACGCTGGTAAAGTCCGGGGACCGTCGCCGGATCGGCGATCCGAAAGCTGACGTTCTGCTCGACAAAATACGCGGCCGGGCTGGTCTTCCCCGGCGGCCGGCGGGGTCTGCGCGCTCGCAGAAAAGACGATCGCCGAAAACAGGCACGCAAACGTCCACAGCGCGAGGCATTAAAAAGCGGGTCCCGCACCATCATTCGGCTCTAGCCCAAGGGAAGCTCGCGGATCACGCCGCACATCGGCACGACCGGCGCTCAAAATGTAGCCGACATCGGACCCTCCCGTCAGATACCGCATCCCGAGCTGCACCAGCCAGGCCTGGAATTCGAGATCCTCGCGGACGCCGCCGACACCCATCCATTTGCCATGCGCTCGGGCAGCCGCGGCGGTCGCCTCAAAGGCTTCGCGCATGCGGGGGTGCTGATATTGGCCGGGAATCCCCATCTCGGTGCTGAGATCGGTCGAGCCGATGTGCAAGATGTCGATGCCGTCGACCGCCGCGATCGCATCGGCGTTCGCGATCGCCTCCGGGGTCTCCAGCATCGCGATCAGCAGCGTCTGCTCGTTGAGATAGGCATTGATCTCGCCCTGGGAGCGGGCCGCATAGCCGAGCGCCGGGCCGCTGCCCGAAGCCGAGCGGTGGCCACTCGGGGGAAACCGGCAGCTTTCGACGACCGCCTCTGCCTCGGCGACGGTGCTGACATGCGGGACCATCACGCCTTGAGCGCCGCAATCGAGAATGCGGGTGGCGTCGTGCGGATCGCGGGAGCTGACCCGGGCGATCGGGGTGATGCCGAGGCCGAGAGCCGCGACGCAAATCGCCGCCGCGGTTTCGAGCGATGTCGGGTTGTGCTCGAGGTCGATATAGACCCCGTCGAACCCGCAGCTGGCGGCGATCATCGCGATGTTCGGGGTGCGCATCTGGTTCACCCCCATGAACAACACCAGCTCGCCCGCCGTCAGCTTTTGCTTGGTGCGATTCTCCCCAACGCTGTTCGGCATGGCCGCAGTTCCCCATCTTGCCGTTCCGTGCTCGGGCACGAACATCGCCGGATCACTCGCGAGGCGCAATCCCTGCAATTCCGGTCGGGTAGACCATCGGGCGAGCCCGCTTCAGAACTCCATTTCGAGCTCTTCAAGCTCGTCGGGCTCGTCGCATGGCGGCGCCGCACCACTCGATCATGTCGGGGAGCGCCATGATCCGATCGCAGTAAGCCGAGCAGGCCTCGTCGAGATGCACGTCATAAGTGAGGAAGCGCGTCACGACAGGCGCGTACATCGCATCCGCAATGCTCCGCGTCCCGAAGAGGTAAGGGCCGTCATAGACCGCGAAGCACTCGCGCCAGATGGCCGAGATCCGGTCGATATCCGCCTGTGCGCCCGACCATACTTTGAAGCCGAGCCGGCGCGCCTTGAGGTTCATCGGCAGCGCCGAACGCAGATTGCTGAACCCCGAATGCATCTCGCCGCAGATCGAACGGCAGCGGGCGCGGGCGGCGCGGTCCTTGGGCAGGAGGCCGGCGCGCGGCTTGATCTCGTTCAGATATTCGCCGATAGCCAGGGTGTCCCAGATCCGGATCCCGTTATGGGTCAGGCAGGGGACCAGAATGGACGGCGACAGCAGCAGCAGCTCGGCGCGGCCCGCCGGGTCATCGACCGGCACCACCTCCTCGACAAAATCCAAGCCGGCCATCCGGCACAGCAGCCACCCGCGCAGCGACCAGGACGAGTAATTCTTGCTGCTGATCGTCAAAACGGCCTCGGCCATGTCGTTTCCTCCCCGGGAAGCCGGAATCATTGCGACCTTTAAGCAAGAGGAATGCCAGATGACGATCGATCAGGGTCAGTGTCCCGCTCATCCGCCCGCCCTTCTGCGTCGAGCTCGCATCGGGTTGCCTGGAGTATACGCCGGAGCGCAAGTTTCGAGGCAATTTGGCGGAGCCGATGGATCTCTGGCACTGGGCCGGGCTGGCCGCGACCACCTTCGTGGCGGCGCTCCTCTACGTGGTGAGCGGATTTGGCTTCGCCGTCCTCGCGGCGCCGCTCTACCTGCTGTTTGTCGATCCGACGGAGGCAATTCAGCTCGTCGTCATAGTCTCGACGGCGCTGTCGATCCTGGTCATTCCCGGATTGCGCCGTGCGGTGGCCCCGGGGCTGCTCTTCCGCCTGGTGGTGGGCTGCCTCGCCGGGCTGCCGGTCGGCCTCGTGGCCTTCGAGCGCGCGGATCCGATACTCGTCCGGGCCGGGGTGGGAGTGATGATCCTCGCCTTCGCCGCGTTGATCGTGGTGACGCGCCGGCGCGGCGCCCCAGGCTGGAGGGCGTTCTCCAGGAGCTGGGGGCGCGATCTTGTCGCCGGCGCCGTTTCTGGCATCGCGACGGCGCTGGTGGGGATGGCGGGCCCGCCGGTGCTGATTTATCTCCTCCTCGCCGGCACCGGGTCGACGACCGTGCGTGCCACGCTGCTCGCCTTCTTCGCGCTGTCTTACGGCGCCACCCTGATGCTTCACACGGTGACGATCGGCATCCCCGGCCCGACTTGGCTTGCCGCCTTGTTGCTGATCCCCGTTGCGCTGGTGGGCGGGGTTGCCGGGCGCCCGATCGGCGATCGCCTCGGGCCTGAAGCCTTCGCCGCTGTGGCCATCGCCCTTCTCATCGCCGCCGGGGCGTATACGATCGCTGCGGCGGGCGTGGCTCTTACGGCCCGATCCGAATGGAGCAGCCACAACCAAAGGAGCTGAGAATGGCTAGACTGACGGGCAAGGTGGCGTTGATCACCGGCGCCGCGGGCGGGCAAGGCGCGGCCGAGGCCGAGCTGTTCCTTCGCGAAGAGGGTTCGGTGGTGCTGACCGATATCGATGCCGCGGCGGGTGAGGCGCTGGCAAAGCGCCTCGGCGGTGGGGCCGGCAAGGTGTTGTCCCTGCGCCAGGACGTAGCCGACGAGGCGTCCTGGCAGGAAACCGTTGCAGCGGCGCTGGCGAGGTTCGGCAAACTCCACATCCTGGTCAACAACGCCGGGACGATCGCCCGCCAAGGCATCCTCGACACCACCGTCGAGGCGTGGAACCGCACCTTGGCGGTCAACCTGACGGGCGCAATGCTCGGCATGAAGCATTGCGCACCGGCGATCCGTGACAGCGGCGGCGGCTCGATCATCAACATCTCTTCGACCGCGGGGCTTACCGCGCATGACGACGCTGCCTATACGGCGAGCAAATGGGGGCTGCGCGGGCTGACCAAGACGGCGGTGCTGCAATTCTCCCAATGGAACATCCGGGTCAATTCGATCCATCCGGGCCAGATCGCCGATACCGGCTTCTTCCGCAGCGGCGGCGAGGCCTTCGCCCACGCCGCCCGCACCGCCATACCGATGCATCGGCAAGGGACCCCACAGGAATGCGCCGATCTGGTCCTGTTTCTCGCCTGCGACGAGTCGAGCTTTATCAGCGGCGCCGAAATCGCGATCGACGGCGGCTATATCGCCGCCGGCACGGCGAACCTGCGCAACCGCGTCCGCGAGGATTTCGCCGCCGGCCGGAACTGACTATCATCGGCTGTCCCATTGTGACCCGGCCGATACTCTAACTCTCCGTAAAGTGGTATTTTGCGGGTTGACAGAAGGTCATGCACGCATTAGAACATATCATGATCAAAATACTAAATATTGTAGCCAACGAACGCCAGGGTACGATATACTCGGTGAGATGACGGAGGAGCAAATGGAATTGGTGTTGCGCGATCCGGAACAGCGTCCCGCGCGATCGCGAAACTGGCGTGATGCGCTGCGCGATTGTGAAGGTCGAAATTGGGAGCTAGTGTCTAATTGCGTAAGTTAACGATAGTATGTCGCAATTGCGAGCCCTTGACCTCGCGCTTGCGCCAGACAGGGCGGCCCGTTGATTGTATGCGGCGGTGAAGTCGTGGATCGCCTGCGTCAACTGCTCGGCACTGCGAAAGCTCGCGCCGGACAAGGCCTTTCGGGTAAAGATGCCAAACCAGATCTCGACTTGGTTAAGCCAGCTCGCCGAAGTCGGCGTGAAATGGAAGTCACATCAGGGTGCGCGGAAGCCAGTTCGTTCTCGATGGTGCAGAGTTGTTGAGGATGACGTGGATTTGGCGGTCGGACGGCTGGTCTGCAATGATCTCGGCGATGAAGGCCTGGAAGTCGACGCGCTTTTTGGTCTGTGTGGTCTTGCCGCGGATGATCCCGGTGGCGACTTCCAGGGCGGCGAAGAGGTTGACCGTGCCATGCCGCTTGTAGGTGCTCTTGAGCCCTTGAACGATCTTACCGCTGCTGGTCGAACATAGCCGGTCGCCCGTTCCAAGGCCTGGATCGACGGCTTTTCGTCGACACTGAGCACCAGCGCATTCTCCGGGGGTTTCAAGTACAAGCCGATAATATCGGCCGCTTTCGCAGCAAACTGCGGGTCGGTACTGACGCACCACGAGCGGTGCCGGCGCAGCTGAATGCCTTCTTGGCGCAGCACCCGCCAAACCGCAGCGTCCGTAACGCCGAGCGCCACGGCCAGGGTACCGCCATCCCACCCGGCCAACCCTGGCGGCGGCGGCAACTCCAATTGCCGCAGAACGCGCAGGCGCAGCTGCGCACCGTATGTGGGTTTCTTGCCCGGCCGCGGCTGATCGCGCAGCCCACCCATACCCCGTGCCGCAAACCGCTTGCGCCACAGACCCACGTGTTGGGCCGCACCCCAAGCTCGCGCGAGACCTCATTCCGCTTGCCATCCAGGCAAGCGAGAATGATCTTGGCGCGCGCGACCAAACGGGCTTCCGCGGTACGGCTACGGGCAAGGTTCATCAGTTCCGTTCGTTGCTCGGCAGAACACGACAACGCCACCGCGACCCGGGTCACGCGACACCTCAGCTGGTATGCGAACCCAAGGTATATACAAAATATCGCATAACAATGCAATTAAGCACTAGTTCGAGGGCTTGGCGCGCAGCGGCGGCACCATCTCTCTGACCGCACGACTTATATCCTGGACGATGCGACCCGCTGGCTGAACTCCATCCCCGACGCTTCGCTACATGCCATCGTAACCGACCCGCCCTACGGCGTGCTCGAATACGAAGAGAAAGACCACGAGAAGCTACGGGCTGGCAGGGGGGGCGTCTGGCGTATTCCACCATCTTTCGACGGAGCAAAAAGAAGACCCTTGCCGCGGTTCACAGTGCTGTCGCGCGAGGACCTCGCCAAACTTCAGGGCTTCTTCGGCACTCTGGCCGATAGTGCTTTGAGAGCCCTCGTTCCGGGCGGGCATCTATTCATTGCTTCGAACCCGCTGCTTTCTTCGCTGACGTTCCACGCGTTACAAAATGCCGGTTTTGAGAAGCGCGGAGAAATCATCCGTCTCGTCCAGACACTTCGGGGCGGTTACAAGCCCAAGGGCGCTGAGCAAGACTTCCCGGACGTATCGGTGATGCCGCGGTCGTGCTGGGAGCCGTGGGGGATTTTTCGCAAGCCGATCGAGGGCACCGTGGCCGAAAACCTTCGTCGCTGGGGTGCCGGCGGACTGCGTCGACTGCCCGGGGGGGAGCCACTCAAGGATGTGATTGCGTGCGCGCCGACGCGAGGCCGCGAAAAGGATATTGCCCCGCACCCGTCGCTAAAGCCGCAGCGGTTCGTGCGGCAGATCGTTCGGGCATCGCTGCCTTTGGGATCGGTATTATCTATGACCCGTTCGCCGGCAGTGCGTCGACGCTCGCCGCGGCCGAAGCGCTCGGTTATCGGGCAATCGGCACCGACCGAGACGAGCAATATCTGCAGATGGGCCAAAGGGCGTTCGCGGCGCTCGTGGCGTTGTCTTGCAGCGCGCGCGTATCAGATCGGGAACTGTCGCCCAGCCGGCAATAAGTTTCCCGGATCACCCAGTAATCTGGCCAGAATCGGGCGCCCCCCCCGAGCACAATTCCCGGGCACGCGTAGGCACAGGCGTTCCGCAGTTTTTCGGCTGCTCGCACCACACCGAAGGTGTGGGTACGGCCTCCCTGACCGGTCCCGGCACCGCTTCTTTCGTATTTCCAATCGGCGCTTAGCAGGAACACAACGTCTACCCGCCAGATGACGACCTGTCGATTTTCCTTGATCGTCATTGTTGGATCCACCAGATACCGCCAAACCACATACCAGCCGGCATGATTGTAGTGCGATTGAATGGCCCATGGGCGCCGGCTGCCCTTGAACTCGAGCGCAAGCTCGGGTGGTGGATTTAATCGGCCGCCGAGAGACAGATCTGGGAACCGCTGCTGAGCGATGTCGGGATGCTTGTGCCTCTTGTAAGGGCTGATTGCATCCAGCGCCTTGATCCCGGCCATGCCGACAATCGCGCTGAAGATGTTCGCCTGCTCAAAATAAAGATCGATCCATTCGCCGGTACGCTGCTCGACATACTCCACAGCGCGGCTGATGTCGATAGAATTCTAGTCCCGCTGGTAACGGCAAAGCTCGCCTCACGCCTCGAATGCGGAGAAGATCTCCTGCAACGCCGTGAGCTGGTTGCCGGCGGCTGAGTTGGGCACCAGGATCGGGGTGTTGACGCCGGCGGCGCGCCACGCCTCGACACCATCGCGCACCTTTGTTGCCGGCCCGTAGACGGTGTTGTCGGCCAGCCAGCGGTCGGTCAGGTATTGCGGAATGTCGTCGGGGTGATTGCTGGCAATCGCCGCTTCGACTGCCGTCATCTCCTCGACGTAGCCGGCTTCCTTCCAATAGGCGCGATAGTTCGGCAATAATGCGTAATGCACCAGCCGGCGGCGCAGCAGCGCTTTGGCCGCGCCCATATCCGTCGAAATGCAGATCGGCAGCATATTGCCGATCAAAAAATTTGGGTCGTTCCGCCGGGCTACCGGCACCATTGCGAGCGATTGCGGCATGTGCGACAGGCTGGCATTGGCGAACACCATGCCTTGGGCGATCTCCGCGGCGAGAGCCACCATCCTCTTGCGCAATGTGGCGAGGATAACGGGCGGCAGCGCGCCGGCATCCACA
The DNA here is from genome assembly GCA_963836845.1 of uncultured Alphaproteobacteria bacterium. Taxonomy (GTDB): domain Bacteria; phylum Pseudomonadota; class Alphaproteobacteria; order ATCC43930; family CGMCC-115725; genus AP-15. The sequence goes on from CAWILK010000023.1 coordinate 260,295, forward strand.
AAGGATTTCAGCCTCTCGACAAAATCCCGGGTGTCCGAAAGCGGCTTCCCGGGTGTGATCCCGAGGCGCTGATAGGTCGGGCCATGAGCGATGCCGATGCCGAAGCGGAACCGCCCGCCCGACACCTCGTGGACATAGGCTGCGCTGTGCGCAAAATCCTCGACCGTGCGGGCATAGATCGGCGCGATCGCAGTGCCGAACGGGATGCGCTCGGTCGCAAGCGCCAGCGCCGTGCACTGCGCCATGTTGCCGAACCGGCTCGGGATGTAGATCCCGGCATAGCCGCGGCGGTCGATCTCGCGCGCGATGTCGAGGGTTTGCCGGCGCCGCCCCGGCACGGCGACGAGGCTGATCGCGGGCAGGGTGTCTGGCGGCATCGGGTATCGCTCCTCCGCGGGTTCAGTGGGTGTATACGAGGCTCGGCAGCCAGGTGACGATCTGCGGGAACAGGATGCAAAGACCGACGCCGGTCCATTGCAGGGCCATGAAGTTGACCGCGGCGCGGAAGATCGTCGCCATGCTGATCTCGGGGGGCGCCACGCTCTTCAGATAGAACAATGAGTAGCCGAAGGGCGGGCTCAAAAACGCCATCTGCATGTTGACCATGAAGATCACGCCGTACCACAGCGGCACGTCCTCCGGCGCGACGCCGGGGAAACCGAGCAGCCCGCTCCAGGCGAAGCTCTTCATGATCGGCAGGAAGATCGGCACGGTCAGCAGCAGAATCCCGACCCAGTCGAGAAACATGCCGAGCACGAACAGGATCGCCATCATCAGCATCAGGACGCCGTAAGGTGGCAGGCCGGTGCCGAGGATCGAATCGGCGACAAAGGTCTGGCCGCCCTTGACGATAAAGAAGCCGACGAACATCGTCGCGCCAAAGAAGATCCACATCACCATCGCCGTCGCCTTGAGCGTGGCGATGGCGGCTTCCTCGATTGCCGGCCAGTTCAGCCGGCGGTGCAAGGCGGATACGAAGAGCGCGCCGAAGGTGCCGATCCCGGCGGCCTCGACCGGCGTCGCGATGCCGACGAAGATGACGCCGAGCACCAGCACGATCAGCAGGATCGGCGCGATCGTGTTCTGTAAGAGGCGCAGCTTTTCCCGCGCGCCGACCCGCTCTTCCGGCGGCAATGCCGGGCCGAGCTGCGGGTTGATATAGCAGCGCACCAGGACATAGCAGACGTAGAGGCCGGACAGCAGCAGCCCCGGAAAGATCGAGCCGACCAGCAATTCGCCCAATGATTGCTGGGCGACGACGGCGTAGACGATCGCCATCACCGAGGGCGGGATCAGGATCCCCAGCGTGCCGCCGGCGAGCAACGAGCCGCAGGCGAGCTTCTGGTCGTAGCCGCGCCGCAGCATCGCCGGCAGGGCGATCATGCCCATCGTCACCTCGGTCGCGCCGACGACGCCGACCATCGCTGCGAGCGCCGTGCAGGCCAAGACAGTGGCCGCGGCCAGGCCGCCCTTGACCGCGCCCAGCCATTTGTAGACGGCGTCGAACAGCTCCTCGATGATCCCGGCCTTTTCCAGCATCGCCGCCATAAAGATGAACAGCGGCACGGCCGAGAGCTGGTAATCGGTCATGAACGGAAAGATGCGCGCCGGCATCATGTTGAGGATCGCCGGGCTGCCGAACACGAAGAGGAAGATCACCGCGAGGCTGCCGGTGCAGAACGCCATCGGCAACCCCAGCGCCAGCAATACGGCGAGCGAGCCGAACAGCAGCAGGGTCAGCCAGGCGATGTCGATTTCGAGGCCCATCGCTCAGGCCGGTTTGCGCGTGAGCAGGATGATGTCCTTGATCAGCTTCGCCAATCCCTGCAATGCCAGCAATGCTGCCCCGATCGGCATCATCAATTTGACCGGCCAGTACTGCACTCCCCATTCGGTGAACGAGACTTCCGAATTTCGGATCGCGTCGAGCGCGAACTTCCCGCCCGTCCACAGCAACGTCAGAATAAAGATGAAAAAGAACACCGAGGTTGTCAGATCGGCGATTGCTTTGCCGCGCGCCGAGAACTTTGTATAGAAGACATCGACCCGCACGTGCTGGTCGGCGTGGTAAGCATAGGCGCCCGCCAGCATGTATTGCATGCCGTACATCAGGAACATGCTCTCGTGCACCCAGTTGGTTGGCGAATTGAAGGCAAAGCGCGCGATCACTTCGTAATAATAGGCAAATACCGAGATCACTGCCCAATAGGCGACGAATTCCCCGGCGCGCAGGTTGATCCATTCGATCGCGTCGGTGAACCGCGTATGGAGGGCGAGGGTGGGGTCTTCACCCGTGCCGGCCGGCGGGATGTCCGGTATCGACGGCTCGGCCGGCGGCGCCGCGCGGCGCTCGGCTTCGCGCTGGGCGGCGCGCCGGACCGCGGCCGGCAATAGAGCGGCGTCGACGAGCAGCATCGCCCCGAGCAGCAGGGCGAGCCAACGGGCTGTGCTGCGGCGGCTGTCGAGCTCGCTCTGCATCGCCGCGAACTCGGTCTCGGCGGCCTCCTCTGCCGAGCGGGCCCTGGCGAGCCGCTCGGCGCGCTCGGGTGATACGGTCACCCCGGGGTCCGGCTGGGCGCGCCGCACTTCGCTATGGGCCGCCTCGAGCGCCGCGCGCGTCCGCGACACGTCCTCGCGCGCATCGCGGATCTCTACATTGACATGCAGAATGGCGAGAAAGACCGGGATAAAGACCAATCCCCAGGCGCTTCTCAAATAAAAGCGATGCAGCCCGACAAAACCCGAGCACACCCAGAACAGGTAGGCGATGAACAGCGAGGGCCGCCGCGAGACGCCTGATTTGCGCTGCCGGGCGACGAAATACCAGGCGACGAGCGGAAAGACGATCAACGTGCCCCAGTAGAGCCAGTGCGGCAGCACGAAATTGAGACTGGGCATCGACCCTACCGCCGCTCTCAAGCGTTAGCAGGTGCCTCGTCGTTCCCGCGAAAGCGGGAACCCAGGGCGAGTGACGGGAGGTTGGCCCCCTGTTCGAGCCAGGGGCAGGCTCTGGACCCCCGCTTTCGCGGGGGCGACGATTACCGCATCGATGTTACGTACCCCCAAAACGCTCAAAGCTCGAGCTTCTGGCCCTTGTACATGTCCGGCTCGACATAGCCGAAGCTCGGCAATTCCATGACTTCGAGCTGGAGCTTGAAGATGCGCGCCGCGTCCTTGTCCTTGTTGGCCCATTTGAACCAGATCGGCACCGCGACCCGCTGGAATTTCTCCAGGTCCTCGACCGGCAGGCGGTTGATCTCGGTGCCGGCCTTCTCGAACTTGCCCCAGGCCTCCATGTCGGCCTTCTGGATCGCGGCATGGTGGATGCGCGAATAGACCTCGATCTCGTCCTCGACCCATTGCTTCATCTTGGGCGAGAGCTTGTTCCAGTTGTTGGTGTTGACGCAGAAATCCATCAAATCGACCGGCTGGTAGATCGATTCGAGCCCGCGCGGCCCCATCCAGATGTATTTGGTGACCTGCTGGAAGCCGAGATCCCAATTGACCGCGGGGCCGACATAATCGGCCGCCTCGATCGTGCCCTTTTCGAGCGCCGAGAAGACCTCGCCGCCGGGCAGCAACGTCGTCTTGGCGCCGATCGCCGCGAAACCTTCGGCGATCATGCCGCCCGGCACCCGCAATTTCAGCTCCTTGAAATCCTCGATCGAGCGGATCGGCTTTTTCGAGTGGATGATGTTGGGGCCGTGATGGATCCGGCCGACATAGAAGAGCCCCTGCTTGGCAAACAGCTCGCGCGCCGCCTGCAGCCCGCCCTTGCTGTAGAAAAACACGTCCCATTCGTGCGGATAGCGCAGCCCCATCAAATAGGATGAGAGAAAGGCGGTGGCCGGCACTTTGCCGGCCCAGTAGAGGGTGAACGAGTTCATCGCCTCCAGAACACCGTTCCTGACGCCGTCGAGCAACTCGAAGTCGCCGACCACCTCCTTGGCGGCGAACGGCTTGAATTCGAGCTCGCCGCCGGTCTTTTCCTTGATCGTGCCGCACCATTCCTTGAACGTGGCGAGGCCGACGCCGGCCGGCCAGGAGGTCTGCACCTTCCAGACCGTCGTCTCGGCCGCCGCCGCATTGCGGATAAACGGCGCGGCGACCGCGCCGCGCGGCGGCGATACGGAAGACACGGCGCCGCGTTGCGGAGCCCGTAAAGGGACGCCTCTCGGACATGAACTCCTCCCCATGCAATGTTTTCTTGTAGGGCGCGATCGTAGTCGTGGTGATGCAGACAAGACAAGGCGCAACGCCACCGCCCGCTCAACCGAAAGTGCGCCGACGTCTCGGCTGGCATTCGAGAAAAAGCCCCTCTCCGCCCTTCAGGGAGAGGGAGGGGCCCCGGCGCGACAGCGGCGGGGAGGGTGAGGTGGGCAGCGCCGCAAACCGCCCGTCGGCCCCCCTCACCTTGCCCTCTCCCCGGCCGGCGGGGGGAGAGGGTTGGAAGAGCGGATTCTCAGGAACAGGGTGGAGCTATTCGGCGGCCTGCGGCGTGATCTGCACCGAGTTGGGGCCGTAGCGGTCGCGGAACGGAGCGGTGTCGATTTCTTCGAGCTCGATCTCGCGGTTCAGCACCTTTTGTTTCCAGGCGTCCTGCTCGGGGATGCGGGCGTGGAACTCGGGCATCACCTCGCGGGCGAACAATTCGAGGCTTTCGCAGATGTGCTGGTGCGTGTTCTTGCCGGCCTGGTTGAGCAGAATGACCTGGTCGATATGCGAGGTCTCGAACCGCCGCAATTTGCGGCGCAAGGTCTCGGGCGAGCCGATCAGGCCGCCGGACAAGGCGCGGGCGAGACCTTCGGGATTGTCGCGCTTCCACTTCTCGTACTCGTCCCACAGATTGACCGCGCCGGGGTCCGGGCGCTTGCGCATCGCGCTCTGCCCGTAAAAGCGCAAGGCGAACTGGAAGAACGGGATGCCGTCGGCCCGGCGCCGCGCCTCCTCGTCGGTCTCGGCGCACATGAAATAGCTGGTCAATGCGATGTTCGGGTTGGTCACATAGTCGGTCAATTTGTCGAGCCGCTTTACAAAGGAATTGTAGTAGGCGTGCACCCAGGCATGCGCCGCATCGGCGCTCAAGAACTGGAAGGCGAGCGCGCCGAGGCCGCGGCGCCCGGCCATCTCGATCGTCTCCAATGCCGAGCACGCGACCCATAGCGGCGGGTGCGGCTTCTGCAACGGCTTGGGCACGACATTGCGCAGCGGGAAATCGAAATAGGTCCCGTGGTATTCGCAGCCGCCCTCCTTGAACATCGGGATCACCGCGCGCACCGCATCCTCCCAGACCGCGCGCTTCTCCTCGAAGCTGCGGTCGAACGGTTCGAGCTCGGTGACGCTGGCGCTCTCGCCCATGCCGAATTCGACGCGGCCGCGGCTCACCAGGTCGAGCGCCGCAATGCGCTCGGCGACGCGCGCCGGGTGCACCGTCGTCAATTGCATGATGCCGTGCGCGAGGCGGATCTGCCGGGTGCGCTGGCTCGCCGCGGCGAGAAACACCTCGGGCGCCGGCGAGTGCGAATATTCTTCGAGGAAATGGTGCTCGACCTCCCAGGCGAAGTCGTAGCCGAGCCGGTCCGCCAATTCGAGCTGGTCGAGCGCGTTGTGGTAGAGCGTCAGCTCGCTATCCGGCCCCCAAGGCCGCGGCAATTGCAGCTCGTAAAAAATGCCGAATTTCATCCCGCAACCCTCAAATTAAAGCACCGCCCAGCCGGCAGATTTGTAGCCGGGAGCAGCGAAGCAGCCGCCCGATGCTATCGTGAGCTCTGGTCTCGGCAAAGAGGCCAATTAAAATGCAGGCCGGCTGTGCCCGGCAAAACTCCGGGGACCGCCACGAGGGCTCGGTTTGGTCCGTTCCTCCACACGCCCCTGCTGGCTGTTTTTGCTGTTTTCTGCAGGGAAATATCAGCCATCGCTCCACCTCGCTTCTCCCCCGAACGCCAATCATCAGACGCTGCCGGAAGGTGTCAGCCTACCATATGATTATGGCAATTCTAATCATTGCAATATAGGCAAACTTCCGTTGCGGGCGGACGAACCCGCCGCCATGGCAAGCGAATACCTGTCGAATTATCTCAAATTTCTCCGGATGACGGCGCGCGCCGAGACCGGGATCGACATGATGGACAATCATGCAACCGGGAATCTCGACTCGCGAGATCGACCGTTTCCTTTTGATCGTCGTCCCGGCACACCCGAGGCGCCGAAGCGATCGAGACGGAAAACCTGTTTTTCGCCCGAGCCCGCACACGCCGCGATCCGGCCATTGCTCGAACCGAGCGCGGACGGGCTCAGTGGGTGGCAAGCCGACTACGACAAGGTTGCGCCGTAAGCGGTCACACGACCACGCCAGCGGGAGCGGCGCAATTCGACCCAAGTCGGAGCGAGTCAGCCCATCGAAAGGTCCCGAAAGCGGACGCTTGAAGCTTCCGCAGCCTGTTAAGGTCGGACACCCAGGCCGGGCCAACAAGGCGGTGCCCGCCGGATGGATACGGCGTATCGTGGATGCGCGTTTCACAATGCAATGAAAGGTGGCGAACATGGGTAGGCTCGACGGCAAGGTTGCAGCGGTGACGGGCGGAGCATCGACGTCGGCCGATGGCGACGTCTTCTGTGCCGAGGCAGCGGTTCCGCTGATGCGCCGCAGCAAGCGCGGCGCCATCGATAACGTCGGACGCCAAAAGGTGTCGCATTGCAGGTTGTACCGCCGCATGCCTCGGTCAACGGCGAGGCGACGTTCAGGCGCCTCGACATCCTCATCAACAATGCCGGCATCCGCAAATACGAGAAGGTCGACGAGGCGAGCGCGGCGAGCTGGAAAGAGAGAAGGGTTTCGGATGCTGGCCCGAATGTGTCGAGGCGAAGTCCGGTTTACCGGAAGAGCGGCGACAGCGGAGTTGCGTTTTGATCCTGCCAAATCAGCGCGTTTCAGTAGCTCGGTGCCGTCGAATGACCGCCTTCTGCCTCTATCCCGGGCAGCGAGTACGACTTACTGATTGCCCAAACCCGCCAAAGGGGCGACCTTGTCCCGAAATCGCCGGGAATTCGGGCGAATGTCGGTTAAGATGCTTATTTCTGGAACGCCCCGTGCTGACTTATGACTTCCGCCTGCCGCCCGGCCCCCGAACCGTCGAGTACGCGCTTCTTGCCGAAGAGCTAGGCTTTCGCGCGGTCTGGTGTCCCGAGATTCCCGCCTTCGGCCACGACATATGGGTCACTCTCGCCCGCATCGCCGAAAAGACGAAGCGCATCAAATTTGGCCCCTCCGTGCTGATCCCGAGCTATCGCCATCCGATGGCACAGGCCTCGGCCATCGCGACGCTCGAGCAGATCGCGCCGGGACGCCTGATGGTCGGGTTCGGCACCGGCTTTACGGGCCGTGCGGGGATGGGCAAGAAGCCCTTGAGCCTCGCGAGCATGCGCACGCATATCGCGCAGGTTAAGGCATTGCTGCGTGGCGACATCGCCGACATCGACGGCGGTCTCGCCCAGATCCTCGCGTCCGACGGCTGGTTGCCCGATCGTCCGATCAACGTGCCAGTCTACATGGCAGGCCAAGGCCCCAAGGCCCGCGCGCTCGCCAAAGAGATTACCGACGGCCTGATTTCTCTCGGCGGCCCGGCCGAAGGGTTCGAGACCTGCCTCGTGTCGACCGGCGGCACCGTCCTCGATGATGGCGAGGACGTCACCTCGCCGCGCGCCTCGACCGCCGTCAAACCGCTCATCGCGCTCGCCTATCACCTCAGGTACACGACCGATCCGGAAAGCGTCAAAGCGCTGCCGAACGGCGAAGCGTGGCTGGCCAGCGTCGAACGTGCGGACGAAAACATCCGCCACCTCTCCGTTCACCGCGGTCATTCCCTCGACATTTCGAACGGCCATGACGCGCTCGTCGACGTATCCGCCGCCAAACAGATGACCTTCACAGGCACTCGCGAGGAGTTGCGCGAACGTCTCGCCCAGCTCGAGGCCCGCGGCGCCACTGGCATCATCTTCGGGACCAGCGGTTACGATGTGGAACGGGAGCTGAGGGCCTACGCGGAGGTTGCTGGATTGAGGTGACGGAGGCGCGTCGCTTATTTGTGATCGCCCGCCGCCCTCGTACTGAGCAAGGACCGCAACGGGGGCATGGCTTGCCATCGAGGCCGATCGGCCGGAACGACCGTTTAGCGTCGACTTGAGCCGATCGATCGTGTTCGCGCGGACGGCTGGAGCCGGCGCAAGCGCGCCCGATGGAGTAGCTTGTCTCGCTTGATTATTCGCTTTCGGGCGGGCTCCAGCCGATGGCGCGGCGCAGAAAATTGTAGCCGAGCGCGGTGAAGGCGGCGCGCTCCTTGTTGTCCTTGCCGTAGCCGTGGCCGCCGGCGGCGGGCTCGTAGAAATAGGCTTCGTAGCCCATCGCCTGCAGTTTTGCCGCCATCTTGCGGGCGTGGCCGGGGTGGACGCGGTCGTCGCGCCGGCTGGTGGCGATCAGGATCGGCGGGTAATGCCGGCCCGGAGCGGCATTGTGGTAGGCGGAGATCTCGCTGAGGAATTCCCAGTCCTCGGGGTTGTCGGGGTCGCCGTATTCGGCGATCCAGCTGGCGCCGGCGTGCAGTTTCGAATAGCGGCGCATGTCGATCAGCGGGATCGTGCAGAACAATGCGCCGAAGCGCTCCGGGTAGCGGGTCAGCATATTGGTGATCAGATATCCCGCCATTGGAGCCGCCCTCGGCGGCGATATGCCCGGGGCGGGTGACGCCGCGCCGCACGAGGTCGGCGGCGACCGCGGCGAAATCGTCATGCGACAGGCGTTTGCGTTCGCGGCGTCCGGCCTCGTGCCAGGCGGTGCCGAACTCGCCGCCGCCCCTGATATTGGCGACGACGCTGGTGCCGCCGCGCTCGAGCCACAATTTGCCGATCGCCGCGTTGTAATAGGGCAATTGCGAGACGTGGAAGCCGCCATAGCCGTAGAGATGCACCGGCGCGTCGCCGGTCTCGCCCGGCGGCCCGACCTGGACATAGGGGATGCGCGTGCCGTCCGGCGACACCGCCTCGTGGCGGGTGACGACGAGCCCCGCCGGATCGAAGGTCTGCGGCGCCCGCTTCAGCAGCTCCGGTGCCTCGGGCGGGCGAACAAGGAACAGCGATGGCGGCGTCAGCGGGTCCTGCGCGCTCGCCAGCAGGTCGCCGTTCAACTCCTCGGTCTGCACGTCGAGCGGCCACAGATTGGCGACGCCGATATCGGGCAGGCCGGTGATCCGCTCGCGCGGCCAGCCGGCATCGGACGGGGTCAGCGCCTCGAACACCGGCTTCAGATCGTCCAGCACCAACAGCACCAGCCGGCCGCCGGACCAGAAAAACCCCTGCAGGGCGCGGCGCTCGGCCGGCTCGAACAATTTCGTGAAGCGGCGGTCGCCGGCGAGAAAAGCATCCAAGGAGATGCCGAGGACGGTGTCGGGCGGGTAAGTCTCATCGCCGATGGTCCAAGCGGTGCGCCGCTTGACCGCCAGCCAGCCGCGATGCCATCGGGCCGAGGCGTCGGTCGGAAGATCGAGCCGGGTCTTGGGCCCGCTGCGGTCGCCGATCCAGACGACGGCGTCAAAAAAACCGATCCGCTCGATAAAGATCAGCCGCTCTTCCGCAGCTTCGCGGTCGCGGTCGCCCCACACCGCCATGCCGGTCGTGTCCGTCTCGAAGATCACCGGTGCGGCGAGCGGATCGGTACCGCGCCGCCACAGCCGCACCGTGCGGGCATAGCCCGAATTGGTGGCCATGCCTTCGCCCAGCGCCGAAGACAGCAGCAACGTGTCGCGGTCGAGCCATGCGGCGCCGCCTTTCGCCTCCGGCAACTCGAAGCCGCCAGTAACGAATTCCCGCGACGCGAGGTCGAATTCGCGCAACACCACCGCATCGGCGCCGCCGCGCGACAGCATCAGGATGGCGCGGTCGTGGGTGCCCGGGATCGTCGCGGCGCCGCTCCAGGTCCAGTCCTCGCCCTCGCGCGCCGCCAGCGCGTCGAGATCGAGCAGGATCTCCCATTCGGGCTGCGCCTCGCGAAAACTGTCGAGCGTCGTCGCCCGCCACAGCCCGCGAGGGTGCGCCGCATCCTTCCAGAAATTGAAGACCCGGCTCCCGCGCCGCGCGATCAGCGGAATGTTGTCGGGCCGGTCGAAGATCGCCGCCAGGGTGTCGCGGTCGGCCGCAAACCGCTCGTCGCCGAACCGCGCCAGGGTCGCCGCGTTTTGCGCCTCGACCCAGGCGAGCGCCCGCTCGCCGTCGATCTCTTCGAGCCAGAGATACGGGTCGTCATCGGGCGCGTCGATCGTCGGGCGCGGATCGGTCATGGCCCGGGAACCACGGAGCGGTAGTAAACACGCAATTGCCACATTCTCATCATATTGTCTCGGGCGTCAGGAGCTGTGAGCGGGGTGAGGGATTTTCGATGAGGGAATTTGATGCCCCTGATCTCGACCCGATAAAAAGGCGGGAGCAGGGATGCGGGAGGTTCGAAGCGACCCTTCCGCGATCTCGAGCCGGCCGACGAAGACCGCAACCAACGCGGGCGATTTGCTGCTGATTTGCTGCAGAAGCAGCAAATCAACAAACGGCGCTTCAATGAATGGTTGTAGCCCGCCATGCCTGCTACTGACCGAAGCTCAGCGACGCAATCGTCATCGCCGCCCGCTACATCTCGGTGTAGCCGCCGTTTTTCCAGATGTAGAAGACGTATTTCGGGTCGGTGACGTCGCCCTTCTTGTCCCAGGTCAAGGGGCCGACGACAGTCTGCGCGGTCATCGAATGCAATGCCTTCGACAGATCGTCGAGCTTTGACCGACTTGGCCTTTTCGGCGGCCTCGGCAAAGGCCTGGATCGCGGCGTAGGTGTAGAGCGTGTAGCCTTCCGGGTTGTAGCCTTGCGCCGTGAACTTGTCGACGACGGCCTTGGCCGCCGGGACCTTGCGGGGGTCGGGCGGGAAGGTCATCAGGGTGCCTTCCCCGGCGGGGCCGGTGATCTTCCAGAACTCCTCGGTGACCAGCGCGTCGCCGCCGATCAAGGTCGCCTTCAAGCCCTGGTCGCGGGCCTGCCGGACGATCAGCCCGGCCTCGGTCTGGTAGCCGCCGAAATAGATCGCGTCGATACCCTGCTGCTTCATCTTGCTGATCAGGGCCGAGAAATCCTTGTCGCCCTGGGTGATCGCCTCGTACATCGTCTCCTTGAGGCCGGCGGCGTTCATCGCCTTTTTGGTCTCGTCGGCGAGGCCCTTGCCGTAGGCGGTCTTGTCGTGGACGACGGCGACCCGCTTTCCCTTGTAGTGGTCGGCAAGGTACTTGCCGGCCACCGCGCCCTGCGCATCGTCGCGGCCGCAGACCCGGAAGACGTTGTTCCAGCCCTTCTTTGCCGCGTCGTCGGTCAAGGCCGGGTTGGTCGAGGCCGGCGTGATCTGCAATACCCCCGCCTCGTTGTAGACTGCGGAGGCCGGGATCGAGGATGACGAGCAATAGTGCCCGTCGACGAAGACCGCCTTCTTGCCGACCACGTCATTGGCCGCCGCGACCGCCTGCTTCGGGTCGCAAGCGTCGTCGGCGACGATCAGCTCGAGCTTCTTGCCGAGCACGCCGCCCTTGCCGTTGATGTCGGCGACCGCCATCTCGGCGCCGCGCTTCATCTGCTCGCCGATTGCCGCGTTCGAGCCGGTGAGCGGCCCGACAACCGCGATCGGGATGTTCTGTGCGTTGGCGATACCCGCCCCGAACGCCAAGGCCGCCGCCAGAATGACGGGTCGGATAAAGTGTTGCATGAAGCCCCCTCCTGCGACAGATCTGCCGTGACACTACCACGCCCCGCGGCGGGGGCGAGAATGCGTGGGTGCCAGCTCAGCGGCGCGCGCCTTCGAGATAGGCGGCGCGCACCTCGGGATTGGCCAGCAGCTCGCGACCAGGGCCGCTGAGGATGATCCGCCCGGTCTGCATCACGTAGCCCCGATGCGCCAGCCGCAGAGCGTGATGCGCGTTCTGCTCGACGAGAAAGATCGTCACCCGCTCGCGTTCGTTGATTTCCCGTATCACCCCGAAGATCTGCTTGACGATCAGCGGGGCGAGGCCCAGCGACGGCTCATCCAACAACAGCAGCCGCGGCCGGCTCATCAGCGCGCGGGCGATGGCGAGCATCTGCTGCTCGCCGCCGGACAGGGTGCCGCCGCGCTGTTCCCGCCGCTCCCGCAGGATCGGGAACAGGCCGAACACGCGGTCGAGGCCTTCGCCGAAACGCGACGGATCGGCGAGGGTCGCGCCGATCTGCAGGTTCTCGAGCACGGTCATCCGCGGGAAAATCCGCCGGCCCTCCGGCACCTGCGCAATTCCGCGGCGCGCGATCTCGAAGGTCGCCTGCCCGGCGATGTCCTTTCCATCGAACAGGATCCGCCCGCGCGTCGCCCGCGGCCGCCCGCACACGGTCATCAGCAAGGTCGATTTTCCGGCCCCGTTGGCCCCGATCAGGGCCACGATCTCGCCCTCGCCGACCTCGAGATCCACCCCCTTCAGGGCCTCGATACTGCCGTAATAGGCGTGAACGCCGGAGATCGTCAGGATCGCAGTGCGCATCGTCATTCCCGCGAAAGCGGGAATCCAGTGCCGGGGCTCAGGCGGTTGCCCCCTGTTCGGGCCAGGGGCAGGCTCTGGCCCCCCGCTTGCGCGGGGGTGACGAGAGCCTCCTCGGGCTCGCCGAGATAGGCCTTTACCACGGCCGGATCGGCGCGCACTTGGGCCGGGGTTCCGTCGGCGATCTTGCGCCCGTAATCGAGCACCACGACATGGTCCGAAATCCCCATCACGACGCTCATATCGTGCTCGATCAGCAGGATCCCGATCCCCTCTTCGGCGCGGATCGCTAGCAGCAGCTCGTTGAGCTCGGCGGATTCGCGCGGGTTGAGGCCGGCGGCCGGCTCATCGAGGCAGAGGAGGGCGGGGCCGGTGCACATTGCCCGGGCGATCTCGAGCCGGCGCTGCGCACCATAGGGGAGCGCCCCGGCCAGCCAGTCGGCGCGTTCGGTCAAGCCGATTATGTCCAGCCAATGGCGGGCGCGCGCGATCGCGGCCCGCTCCGCTGTCCGGTACCGGCGCAGGCCCAGGAGGCCGGCGAGCGAAAAGACGCTGGCCGCCATCAGCGGGCTATGCTGGGCGACGATCAGGTTTTCAAGCACCGTCATGCCGGCGAACAGGCGGATGTTCTGGAATGTCCGGGCGATCCGCGCCTGCCGCGCAATCCTGAACCCTTCAAGACGGTCAAGCCGCAGGATTTCCTTTCCGGAATGGATGGCGAGGCGTCCCGCGCTCGGCCGGTAAAAGCCGGTCAGGCAATTGAAGACGGTGGTCTTGCCGGCCCCGTTCGGGCCGATGATGGCCGTGATCTCGTCGCGGTAGGCGGTAAAGGAAAGATCGTCGATCGCAACGAGCCCGCCAAAGCGCATCGTCAGATGCTCAACCGAGAGCAGCGCAGCGTGGCCCTCAGTCATGCGCACCCTGCGCTTTGCGCGCGAGCTGCACGGTGGGCGTGCGGTGCGCGATCAACCCGCGCGGACGCCACACCATGACGCGCGACCATGGCCGCGCCGAAAATCAGCATGCGGAACTCGGCAAAGGCACGGCCAAATTCAGGCAGCGTCACCAGCAGGACCGCGGCGAGCACCACCCCCAATTGGCTGCCCATGCCGCCGAGCACGACGATCGCGAGGATCGTCGCCGATTCCATAAAGGTGAAGCTCTCAGGGCTGATGAACCCTTGCCGCGCGGCGAAAAAGCAGCCGGCGAACCCGCCGAACATCGCACCGATCGCGAAAGCCGAAAGCTTGACGTTGGTCGGGTTGATGCCGAGCGCGCGGCAGGCGAGCTCGTCCTCGCGCAACGCTTCCCAGGCGCGCCCGACCGGCAATTTGCGGATGCGCAGAGTAAAGAGATTGGTGACGAGCGCCATCGCCAGGATCACGAAATAAAGAAAGGTCACGCGGTGCTCGGGCGAAAACTCCAGCCCGAAGAATTGGTGAAAGGTGGTGACGCCCTCGGGCGCCGACCGGGCGAACGGCAGGCCGAAAAACGATGGGCGCGGGATTTCCGAAATTCCGTTCGGGCCGCCGGTGACCGGCGCCCAGTTCAACAGCACGATCCGGATGATCTCGCCGAAACCGAGCGTGACGATCGCGAGATAGTCGCCGCGCAGCCGCAGCACCGGAAAGCCGAGAATGATCCCGAAGCTCGCCGCCACCAGGCCGGAAAACGGCAGCGCCTCCCAGAAGGTCAAGCCGAGATCGCGCGCCAGCAGCGCAAAGGTGTAGGCGCCGACGGCATAGAACGCGACATAGCCGAGGTCGAGGAGCCCCGCCAGCCCGACAACGACGTTGAGACCCCAGCCCAGCATCACATAGATCAGCACCGTGGTGCCGAGATCGATCAGGTAGCGCGACGAGAACGGCAAGAACGGCAGCGCCGCCGCAAAGCCAATTCCCACCATCACGATCGGCAACATCTGGCCTCGGGCCCAGAGGGCGATCCCGGTGAGCCGGATGCTCCAGCCCGCGCTGCGGCGCGGGAGAAGACCGGGGAAGAGCCGCAGGGCGAGCCGCCCCGCGAAGACCGCCACGGCAGCGATCGCGACCCAATCGAAATGCGTTCGGATGCCGAGGGCGCCGCCGCCGACATCATAGGTCTGCAGCCCGACCAGCGGCAGCGCAAGGAGCGCGGCGATTACCGCGGCAATCAGCGCGTCCTTGAGCAACGCCGCCCAAGAGATGGCCGGCCGCGCGCCCTTTTCGACGGCGAGGCCGGAGGCGGCGGTCATCAGACTTTTTCGACCTCGGGGCGGCCGAGCAGACCGGTCGGGCGGAGCACCAGGACCAGAACAAGGACGACGAACACCGAGACATCCTTGTATTCGACCGAGAAATAGCCGGACCAGAAGGCCTCGATAAGCCCGATCATGAGGCCGCCCAGCATCGCGCCCGGCAGCGAGCCGATGCCGCCGAGAACGGCGGCGGTGAACGCCTTCACTCCGGCGAGAAAGCCGATGAAGAAATCGACGACGCCGTAATAGAGGGTGACCATCAGCCCGGCGACGGCGGCGAGCGCGGCGCCGATGACAAAGGTGGTCGAGATCACCCGGTCGACATCGACCCCGAGCAGCGCCGCCATCCGCATGTCCTGCTCGCAGGCGCGCTGCGCCCGGCCGAGCGGCGTCGCCGCGATCAGCGCCGTGAACCCGGCCATCAGCGCCAACGTCAAGATCATGATGAAGAGCTGCAGATAGCTGAGCCGCACGGCAAAACCGCCACTCTCGAAGATCGTGAAGCCGCCCTGGACGACGGGCTGCATCGGCTTCACGCGCGCCCCCTGCAGGATCTGCACGTAGTTCTGCAAAAAGATCGACATGCCGATCGCCGAGATCAGCGGGGCAAGCCGGAACGACCCGCGCAACGGCCGGTAGGCGATCCGCTCCACCGCCCAGCCGTAGATCGAGGTGAAGAACATCGTGGTCAGCAGGACGATCGCCAAGGCGAGCGGAACATAGCTGACCCCGGCGAGGCCCAGCACCAGGAACGCGATGATCGAAATGAAGGCGCCGATCATATAGATCTCGCCATGGGCGAAATTTATCATGCCGATGATGCCGTACACCATCGTGTAGCCGATGGCGATCAGCCCATAGATCGACCCCAAGGTCAGACCGTTGATCAACTGCTGCAGAAAATATGCCATCCGTCCCGATGACGCCGTCAGCCGCCCTCCCCGCCGGCGCAAACCTTATGCGCAAGTCGTTCGCAGCGACAAGGCGGCCCGCCCGAACACCGATGTCGAGCCGGCACGCTGCGGGTTATGCTCCGAATCGTATGCAAGCCTTGTCGAAGAGCCCTGTCATGCCCATTCGCGCCGTCATCGCCGCCGCCCTCATCAGTCTCTCTGTCCCCGCCCTGGCCGAAACCGAAACCGCCGCCTGGCCCAATTACCAGGAAAGCGACTTTCTCATAGAGAATTACAAATTCGCGAGCGGGGAGACCCTGCCGCAGCTGAAACTGCATTACCGCACCTTCGGCTCCGCGCAGCGCAATGCCGCCGGTGAGATCGTCAACGGCGTCTTGCTGCTGCAAGGCAATACCGGGACCGGGGCGAACTGGCTGCGGCCGAGCCTGGCCGACGAGCTGTTCAAGAGCGGACAGCCTCTGGATGCCGGGCGATACTTCATCATCGTCCCCGACGCGCTCGGCCGCGGCGGATCCAGCAAGCCGTCCGATGGGCTCAAAGGCGAATTCCCGCACTACCGTTACCGCGACATGGTCGACAGCACGCACCGGCTGGTCGCCGAGGGGCTCAAGGTCGCCCATCTGCGCCTCGTGATCGGCAGCTCGCTCGGCTGCATGCACAGCTTCATGTGGGCCGAGATGTACCCCGGTCTGATGGACGGCATTGTCGGGCTCTCCTGTCAGCCGGTCGAGATCAGCGGGCGCAACTGGATCATGCGCCGCGCCGCGGCGGAGGCGATCCACCACGATCCGGACTGGAAGAACGGCAATTACGACAAGAACCCGACCCATTACATCTACAGCGCGGCGGCTGGGTCCTTCATGCCCGAGAGCGCCGCGCGGATCCAGGAAATGGCGCCAACCCGCGAAGCGGCCGACAAGCTTTACGACGAGCGGGTCGCCCGGATCGCCAAGGGCGACGCCAACGACGCGCTATGGGCCATCGAATCGATCGAGGACTACAGCCCAGAGCCCGATCTTCCGAAGATCAAGGCCAAGGTCCTTTTGATCAATACAACCGAGGACGTCGCCAATCCGCCCGAGCTGGGCACGGTCGAGCGCGCGATGAAGAAAATCCACGACGGGCGCTATGTCCTGATCCCGTACGGCAGTCAAACGCACGGGCATTTCACGCATTATTATGCCGCTGTCTGGAAGCCCCACCTGATGGACTTCATCGGGACGCTCGGCCCGGCCGCCTCTCGGTGACACCCAGTATTTGCGGCTGACTCGTCCCCCGCGATCCGAGTAAGGTGGGCCGGAGCGCCGCCGGTGGGGGCGATGTGTCCGTTATTTGGAAGGAATGCCGCATGTTGGCAATGTGGGTGAAGGTCCGGGTCAAGCCGGAGGGGCGAGAGCGCTTTCTCAAGGCGATCGAGGTGGATGCGCTCGGCTCCGAGCGGGACGAACCGGGCTGCATGCGCTTCAATGTTCTGCAGGACGCGCAGGACCAGAACGTCTACTATTTTTACGAAGTCTACCGGGACGAGGCTGCGCTCGAGACGCATCGGGCGGCGCCCCACTATGCGGTTTGGCGGGCCGCGGCCGACACGCTCGACGGCGCGCCCCAGGCGACCCGCTGCCAGACTGTTTTCCCCGCAACTGATGGCTACTGGACGCGGAAGTAGCGCCTTTCGCATCGCTGCCCGGGGCCGCTCTCAGGCTTATGAGGAGACGCGCATGTCTGTCACGGAATTGCCCTCCCGGCGCATCAGCGAGGCAGAGTGGCAGAGGCGGGTCGATCTGGCGGCGTGCTTCCGCCTCGTCGATCTATTCGGCTGGTCTGACCTGGTCGACACCCGCATCACGGCGCGTGTCCCGGGGCCGGACCGCCACTTCCTGATCAATCCTTACGGTTTGCTGTTCGACGAGATCACCGCGTCGTCGCTGGTCAAAATCGATGTCGACGGCAACAAAGTCGAGCCCTCGGAACACGAGGTCAACAGCGGCGGGTTCGCGATCCCCGGCACGCTGTTCACCGCGCGGCCCGAGCTGGCTTGCGTGATCCATACCCATTCGGTTTCCGGCTGTGCCGTATCGATGCAGAAGGACGGGCTGCTCCCGCTGAACCAGCATGCGCTGCAGGTCATCGGCGATGTCGCCTATCACGACTATGAGGGCACGGGGCGAAGCCTGGAGGAACGCGCCCGTTTCCTCGCCGATTTCGGCGATCGCCGCATAATGGTGCTGCGCAACCACGGCCTGATGATCGTCGGGACCAGCGTCGCAGAGGCGTTCGTGATGACTTATCGCATGGAGCGGGCCTGCGCGATGCAGCTCGCCTTCCAGCAATCGGGCGCGGAGCTCCACCCGATCGATGACGAGATCGTCGGCGCCGCCGCAGCCCGGCGGGTCCCCAGCCGGAATGCCCCGGTCAGGCTCGAATGGCCTGCATTGCTGCGCCGGCTCGACCGCATAGATCCGTCCTACAAGCAATAAACCCCGTATTCGACTGATCGGAGACAGCGATGACCTACGAGCACATCCTGGTCGATATAGAAGACGGGGTCGGCATCGTCACGCTCAACCGCCCCGACAAGCTCAATGCGATGAACCGCAGGTTGTCCGGCGAATTGCGCGACGCGGTCAACGAGCTCGACGCCGACGACTCGATCGGCTGCATCGTGATCACCGGGGCGGGCGGCCGCGCCTTCTCCGCCGGCGGCGATATTCACGAGCAGCGCGAGGACGACCGGCGCCACACCCAGGAGGAGTTGGACGCCCGCCGCGGCCGCGGCAGCTACGAGATTGCCGCCAGCGCCAAGCCGACGATCGGGATGATCAACGGGCTCGCCTATGGCGGCGCGGCGGTGCTCGCCTCCTCGCTCGACATGCGGGTCGGCTGCGAGGACACCCGCTTTCGCTTCCTCGCGGCGGCCTATGGCCGGATCAACAGCACCTGGACCTTGCCGAACCAGGTCGGCTGGCCGATCGCCAAGGAGCTGCTGTTCACGGCGCGCGTCGTCGAGGCCGAGGAGGCATACCGCATCGGGCTATTGAACCACCTGGTGCCGCGCGAGCAATTGCGCGGCAAGACCATGGAGCTGGCCCGCATGATCGCCGGCAACAACCGCGCCGCGGTGATAGGGGTCAAGCAATTGCTGCTGAAGCAGAAGGGGCAGAACCTCGAGCAGCAATGGACCGAGGAGCGCGAATACACCACTCACGTCGTCAGGGGAGCGCGGGCCGAGGAGGCCTTCCCGGAATTCATCGCCCGCCGGGGCCGCCCGCTCCGCTGATTTGCCCACCCCCTCTGAGCCCGCTTTCCGAGTGTGTGAAGAAAAATTGGCTGCATTTGCGGCCATCTGCGCTTCGAGACACGCCCCGGCTTAAGCCTGAGGCAGACCTGCAGGACGTGTGGTCGCAGGTATGGATAGCTGTACTGGATTTTATCGAAGGGGCCAATTGTGCTGGCGATCGGTGACCTGACCGTGGCCTATGGCGGGCTGGCCGCGCTTTCCGGGGTGTCCCTCACCGTCGCCGAAGGGCAGTTCGTCGCAATCGTCGGGCCCAACGGCGCCGGCAAGACGACCCTGTTCAAGGCGATCTCGGGTGCGGTCGAGCCCCTATCCGGGACGATCACCTATGAGGGGCGGGACCTCCTCGGCGTCCCGGCCTGGCAGCGGGCTCATCTCGGCATCGCGCACGTGCCTGAAGGGCGCCAGGTCTTCGCCACATTGACGGTGCTGGAAAACCTCGAAATGGGCGCCTACCCGCAAAAAGGCCGTGGTGGGTGGGCGCGCAATCTCGAGCGCATCTTCGCCCTCTTTCCGGTGCTCGCCGAGCGCCGCGGTCAGTTGGCCGGGACATTGTCGGGCGGCGAGCAGCAGATGCTCGCGATCGGCCGCGGGATCGCCTCCGCGCCGCGGCTGCTGCTGCTGGACGAGCCGTCGATGGGTTTGGCGCCGGCCGTCGCCGACCAGATCTTCGACGGCATCGCAGCGCTCAACCGCGAGGATCGGCTGACCCTGCTGCTGGTCGAGCAGCGCGTCGCCGAGGCGCTCGAATCCTGCGACTATGGCTATGTTCTGGAAACCGGACGGGTCGTGCTCGAAGGCCGGCACGAGACGCTGATCTCCGACGACCGCATCCGCCGCGCCTATCTCGGCATGTAGTTGGCGCTGTTCCGCCGAATAGCCTAAACTAGCGCGACACAACGGTGATTGGGAGGTGGTCATGCCTGTAATCAAAGCCTTCGACCTCGCCTATGGGCGGCTGCGCTCGCCCGATCTCGACAAGCAGGAAGAGTTCCTGACCGATTTCGGCATGGTCCGCGCCGACCGGACCAAGAATGCCCTTTACATGCGCGGGACCGATGCGCCGCATCATATCCATGTCACCGAATTGGGCGAGCCGCGCTATATCGGCATCGCGGTTCACGCAGCGGGCATGGAAGACCTCGAACAGATCTCGCGGGTCGACGGCGCGTCGCCCATCGAGGAGATCGACGAGCCGGGCGGCGGCAAGCGGGTGCGGCTCATCGATCCCGACGGGTACCAGGTCGAAATCGTCCACGGCATGGAGATGCTCGACCAGATCCCGCTGCAGCGGCCAGCAGTAAATTCCGGGGAAAACAAATACCGGCGCAAGGGAGAATTGTTCCGCATCGAGCGCGGACCGTCGCACGTCAAGCGCTTTGGCCACTTTGTGATCATGAGCAAGAACTTTGACAAGACGCTTGGCTGGTATCGCGAGATGCTCGGCTTCCGCTGCTCGGACGAGTTCTATGCCGGGGAGAAGAGCAACGTCGTCGGCTCGTTCAATCGGCTCGACCGCGGCGACGACTATGTCGACCACCACGCCTTTTTCTGCATCCGCGGCGACAAGAGCGGGCTCAACCACCTGTCCTATGAAGCCGCCGATATCGACGATGTGATGGTCGGCAACGAGCATCTGCAGAAAAAAGGCTACCAGCACATGTGGGGCATCGGCCGCCACCTGATCGGCAGCCAGCTGTTTGACTACTGGGCCGATCCCTGGGGCCGGGTGCACGAGCATTGGGCCGATACCGATGTGCTGAACGCCCACACGCCCCCCAATCTCCTTGAGCGCGGCGAAGGCACCGGCGGGCCTTGGGGCCAACCGATCCCGCAGATCTTCATGGGCCACGCCTCACCCTAAGGTAAGCCGCTCAGCCCAGCCCTCTCCCCGCGAGCGGGGAGAGGGAGAGTGCCTTCACCGTATTTGAAAATCTTGATATTGATCCGGGCTACGCTCGAAGGTGTAAAATAGGTGGCTGGCAGATCACTTTGTCTTATTTAAGGCTCGTCTGCACTGTTCTTGGCTGCGCCGCATTCCAGCCATATAGCACTATGCAGGGCCAAGCAAGAACAAACAGCACCGCCAAGACCAAGCTCATGTCGACGCTTACAACTCGATTTTGAAGCTGCGTTCCAGTCACCCCGTAAAATACAAACAGATTGACATTAAATATTGCCACAAGAAAAGTCACGAGAGCCCAATTTTCGCGAGCACGCGACAATATCCGCAGCAGATAAGCCAAAATGACTGGAACAAACAAGTGGTTCTCATGAACGCCCGAATTGAAAATAATATACAAAACCCCTCACGATCGAAGATTGGAAATCCCAGCAGATGTATTGCGACAAACGGCGCTACAATGAGAGGCTGCCACTTGGTTAGACACGCAATCAGGAAGAATGCCGCGCCAGACACATTCCGACGCCACCGAAACGCCCAGAAGGCCGCGATCAGACTGGGCGCAAGGTAAACGTCCATGTAGCCAAGCCCGACCCCGCTGAGAAGGAGCGAGGCATTGAAGGCCGCAGCAATCCAACAGCTGCCGGATAGCATCAAGATCAGGACAGCAGAAATCAGTTGAAACGCCAGAAGGCTGACTTTGAAGCTCAGCAAAGGCGGCATGCCCATTGCCTCGCCAAACGCGCGTGCGCAGTACAAAATAGCGTAGCTGAGCGGCGGGTAGTCGGCGCGATAGTGGTCTATAACCTTCGTATAGCCGGCAATTAAGCCGTCCTGGTACACCACTTCCGTCCAATCTAGGAATAATGGCACATCTATCGTGCCTGGCGAGCGGATCATCATGATCGACAGGATCACAGTAAGCGCGAGCAACATCGCGCCCAAGGCACGATCGAGTGAGAGACGGTTCATTACTATCCGAGTTCGGCGCGATTAGGATTAGACGCAGAATTTTTATATCGGCTTGAGCGACGGGAGGAGGTCGGCGGGGTCGAGGCCAAGCTCGTATAGGCTCATGTTCAGCAGGCAGAAATCCGGCTGGGGCGGCTGGATCGGCGCCAGCGCGCCGTCGCGGAACAGCTGCTCGATGCGGGACCCCTTGAAGATCCCGTGTGCGCCGCCGAGGGTCAGCGCCGTCCGGGTGATGCGGCTAACCGCCTCGCCGACGACATATTTGGCGCGGTAGAGCGCTGCCGTCGTCTCGGGTGTCGGACCCTGGGCATCGCTGAGCCACGCCGAATGATAGGTGACGAGGCGGGCTGCTTCGAGATCGGCGCTCATCTGCGCCACATGCCGGCGCACATCCGGGTGGTGTGCGAGAGGCTGCGCATAGCCTTGCGGCCGGCGGTCATGCACGACCTTGCGAACCTCGTCGTAAGCCGCGGCCGCGAGGCCCAGATAGACCGCGGTGTACGAGCCCCAAAACCAGTTCAAATGGGCGTGGCGGAACGGCCGGATGTCGTCGGACTGAAAAAGGGCCGCGCTGGCGGGCACCCGGCAATCTTCGAGCATCAGCGAGTCGCTGCGGGTCGCTCGCATCCCGAGCACGTCCCAGTTCGCGTCGACGCGGCGTCCCTCGGCGGACCGCGGCACCAGCAGCATGATCCCGGGAGACGGCCCGGCCGAGCCTTCCGGATGGGCCATCACCAGGCAGTAATCGGCGGCTTCGAGCATCGAGGCGAACATCTTGCGGCCGGTAACGCTGTAACCGCCCTCGACCCGCCGCGCCCGGGCGGTCAGCGGCCGCTCGCCGATCAGCGACGTTGTGCCCGCTTCGGAAAAGTTTCCGGCGATCAGCTTGCGCTGCTGCACCACCAGCTCGGCGACGAGGCGCTTCGCGTCGGCCGTGACCTCGGGGCTTTGCAACAGTGGCATGACCACCGAGGCGTGCATATTGAAGGCGAGCGCCGTCGCCGGACAGCCTCGCCCCAGTTCTTCGAACGCGACCGTATGGCCGAGGAAGTCGACGCCTGACCCGCCCCAATGCTTCGGGACGCTCAGCTCGAGGAACCCTTCCTCGCGCAGCCGCCGGTAATTCTCTGCCGGGTGCGTTGCGTCGCGGTCGTGCTCTGCCGACCGCAACGCAAATCGGCGGCCAGCTCCCGGCAGCGCCGTTGCAGCCGCCTCTGCTCCGCCGTGAGCCGAAAATCCACACGTCGTCAGCCGCGCGCCAGCGCGTAGACCTGGGTGCCGCCCGGCGGCCGCGCGTGGGTCTTCCAGCTCTCGCCGCCGTCTTCGCTGCTGTAGACTTCGCCGCCATTGGTGGCGCAGGACATCAAGGTCGGCCGGCGCTCGTCGAAGGCGAGAGCGAACATCGTGTGGGGCGGCTGCACCCCCATGTCGACCCGCACCCAGCTGTCGCCGCCATCGCGGCTGTGCAGCAGCACGCCGACATCGCTCTGAAAGCCGCCGCCCGCCGCGACCCAGAGCTTGCGCGGATTGCCTGGCACCTCGCGGATGTCGCGGCAATAGATCTGCCCCTTGGCATTGAGCGGCTCCAACGGCACGCAGCGCCAATGGTCGCCGCCATCGGCGCTGTGGAACATGCCGGCCCGGCCGATGCCGTAGACCGTTCCCGGGCGCCAGCGGCTGGCGAGCACGCCGTGCATGTCGACCGCATCGTCATTCACGTACTGGCCGTGGCTCAAATTCTCCCAATGCTCGCCGCCATCGGTCGAGCGCAAGGTGCCGCCAACCTCAATGGCGGCGTAGAGCAGCTCGGGCTGGCTGGCGCTGGCATCCATCTTCAGCACCCGCTTCGCCGGATTGGCGCCCGGCGCGGTGGTGATCTCCGGAAAGCGCACGCTGACCGGCAGCCGGGCCCAATGCTCGCCGGCATCGTCGCTGCGGTAGATCTCGCAATTCTCGTACCCGACGAGGATCACATCGGGGTCGTGCGGGTGGAACAGGATCGACCAGACCGGCAAGCCATGATCCGGGATCTCGACTTTTTCCCAATGCTCGCCGCGGTCGGCGCTGCGATAGGCCCCGGCTTGCGTGCCGGCATAGACGATTTCGGGCTTGTGCGGATGGACCGCCAGGGCGCGGACCGCGGGCGCTTCGGGCAGGCCGTCGTGCAGCGGCTCCCATTCGCCGCTGCCGTCGGCCAAGCGGCAGAGACCCGAATGCACCACCCGGCCGCGCCCGGTTTCGCCGGCCAAGCCCAAATAGATGTAGGATTGCCCATTTCCGCTCGCCATCGTGCCGCCCTCCGGTTGTGGCTTCGCTGCCTTCCGAGGACGAGGATAGGCGTTGCAAAGGCGTTGCGACAAGAGGGCGCAGGCGGGATTGTGGCGGGAGGGATCACGGGCGAAAGCAATGCGCGGCATCCTCGGCATCTTTTTCCTGCTCCTTCTCGCCTGGGGGCTGGGCCAGCTGGAGCGGCGGCGCCACAACGAGCGTCGGGTTCACTGGCGAACGGTTGCCGCCGGGCTGGGGCTGCAGCTCGTGCTGGCGCTGTTGCTGCTGCGGTTCCCGCCGGCCTCCCAAATCCTGCTGTTGGCCAACCGGGCGGCGCTCGCATTGCAAGAGGCGACCGACCGGGGGACCGCGTTCGTCTTCGGCTATCTCGGAGGCGGTGCGCTTCCCTTTGTCGAATCCTCTCCCGGCGCCAGCTTCATTCTCGCGTTCAAGGTGCTGCCTCTGGTTCTGGTGATCAGCGCGCTCTCCGGGCTGCTCTATTATTGGGGCGTGCTGCAGGCGGTGACCGGCGCCTTCGCCTGGGTGTTGCGGCGCAGCATGGGCATCTCCGGCGCGCTCGCGCTCGGGGCCGCGGTTCACATCTATGTCGGCATGATCGAAGCGCCGCTGCTGATCCGGCCCTATCTCGCGCGGATGCAGCGCGGCGAGCTGTTCGCGGTGATGAGCTGCGGCATGGCCGGGATCGCCGGAACGGTGATGGTCGTCTATGCGACGATGCTCGGTCATCTGATCCCCGATGCGCTCGGCAATATCCTGATCGCTTCGGTCATCAGCACCCCGGCAGCCCTTGCCGTGGCGGCGCTGATGGTGCCGTTCCGGCCGAGCGAGGACAGGGCCGAGATCACACTCGGCGAGGAGCCTGCCGGGGCGCTCGACGCGCTGATCAAAGGAACCATGGACGGCGTCGGGCCGCTCGTCGGCATCGTCACCGTCCTGGTGGTCACGGTGGCGCTGGTGGCGCTGGTCAACATGGCGCTCGGCCGGCTGCCGGGCGAGATTACGCTCCAAGGTTTGTTCGCGCTGCCATTTCGCCCGGTGATGTGGCTGATCGGCGTGCCCTGGGCCGAATGCGCCCAAGCCGCGGCATTGATGGGCACCAAGACCGCCCTCAACGAATTTGTCGCCTATCGCGAGCTGGCGCAGCTGCCGGAGGGCGCCCTCGGGCCGGAGGCCCGGCTGATCGTCATCTATGCCCTGTGCGGCTTCGCCAATTTCGGGTCGCTCGGCATTCTCGTCGGCGGCCTCGGCGCAATGGTGCCCGAGCGCCGCCGCGAAATTACCGCACTCGGCCTCCGCTCGATCCTGGCCGGCACGATCGCCACCTGCATCAGCGGGGCGGTCGCCGGGCTGCTGGCCTGAGCCTCATGCGGCGCGCGCCGCCCTCCTCTCACCGAGCCAGGCGAGCACCGCTTTCGCCGTCAGGATCAAAGATGTCCCGGAGCTTGCCGGCGATATCCCGCGCGAGAACGTGGTTCCCGGCATCGCAGGCCGCCCTCAGCTCCGCTGCCAGCCCGCTCAGCTGCATCGCTCCACAATTGCCGGCGGTCCCGAGCAGGGTGTGCGCTTCCCTTCCGGCTCCAAGGAGGTCACCGCGGACAAGAGAACGCCCAATCTGGTCGATGCGGTCCGCCGTGCTGACGAGGAACATGTCGAGGAACTGGTGCAGCGCCTCGCTACCCCCCATCACCTCCGCGATCATTTCGAGACGAGCGGGATCGATCGTCATCGGCGAGGGTTGCGCGGCAGGCGGCGCCGGCCTCGCGGCTCGCCCGACGCTCTCGCCGGAGGCGAGCCCGTTAAGCCGGGCGAACAGTTCCGCGTTGTCGATCGGCTTCGACAGGTAATCGTCCATCTCGGCCGCGAGATATTCCTCCTTCGCCCCCGTCATCGCGTGAGCGGTCAGCGCGATGATCGGCACGCGATTCTTGGGCGGCGGCAGTGCGCGAATGCGTTTGGTTGCTTCGACCCCATCGAGCACCGGCATCTGCACGTCCATCAGGACGACATCGTAATCCGTGCGGCTAACCGCCTCGACCGCCAGACAGCCATTTTCGACCACATCGACCCTGTGGTCGGCTCGACGGAGCAGCATCGTGACCAGCTGCTGATTGATCTTGTTGTCCTCGGCGAGCAGGATTCGCAACGACCGCCCCATCGAGCCGGAGGGCGGCAGCCGCGCTGGAGCGCGCTCCTTGCGCCGCGCGCCGATAAAGCCGAACAGCTGGGCAAAGGCGTCGAGCAGCGACTGCTCGCGGACCGGCTTGGTCAGCACGGCATCGATGATCCCGGGCGTGCCGTCCGCCAGACCGTGCCGTCCTGCCGAGGACGCGATGACGATCTTGGTCTCGGCGAGACCCTCGGTCGCGCGAATGCGCTGGACCAATGCCTCGCCCGAAAGGCCTGGCATCATCTGGTCGACAATGACGAGGTCAAATGGCTTGCCCTGGTGGAAGGCGCGCTCCATTTCGACCATCGCGGCGCTTCCGTCATCGACCGACATCGCCACGATCCCGAAGCCTGCCAGCTGCCGCGCCAGAATGCGGCGGTTCATCTCGACATCATCGACGATCAGGACGTGGAGCCCCGCCAGCTTCGCGGGCAATGAGCGGCGTTCGATCGTCGGATTGAGCGCCGGGAGCAGCGGCAGCTCGAACCAGAAGCGGCTGCCAAAGCCGTGCGTGCTGTCGACCCCGATCTCGCCACGCATCAGCTCGACGAGCTGTTTGCATATCGCCAGTCCGAGACCGCTGCCGCCGAAACGGCGAGTAATCGAAGTATCCGCCTGGCTGAATTTTTCGAACAACCTGCCGCGGACCTGTTCCGACATTCCGATGCCGGTGTCGACCACTTCGAAACGGAGCCGGCGCGGCTCGCTGGTCGGGCCCGATCCCGGGCACGACGCCACCTCGACCGAGACCCCGCCGCGCTCTGTAAATTTTAGGGCGTTGCCGACGAGGTTCAGCAGGATCTGGCGAAGCCGAGTGGGATCCCCGCGAAACCCGCCCTGCGCCCCCGGCTCGACGAACACCCCGAGGTCGATCCCCTTCTCGTGGGCTTTCGGCGCCAACAGGGCGACGGCCGACTCGACCATGTCGAGGAGGTCGAAATCCATGATTTCGAGATCGACCTTCCCGGCCTCGAGCTTCGAGATGTCGAGAATGTCGTTGATCAGGGCGAGCAGCGCCTCGGCACTGTCGCGCACCGCGACTGCGCATTCGCGCTGCTCCGGCGTCAGATCGGTCTGCAGCAGCAGCCCATTCATACCGATCACGCCGTTCATCGGAGTGCGGATCTCATGCGACATATTTGCGAGGAATTCGGATTTGGCGCGGTTGGCGCTCTCCGCGGCTTCCCGCGCCTGCTCCGCTTGCTGGTGTGCAGTGGCGATCTGCTCCTCGGCCGCCTTCCGAGCGGTGATGTCGGTGAACGTTCTGACCGCCCCGCCGCCGGGCAGCGGAACATTGCGGAACTCGATCATTCGCCCGTTCGGGCGCCGCCGCTCACGCACCCGCGGCTCTTCGAGGGCGCCGCCCCTCCTGACGATCTCTTTGAGCGTCTCGTCCTGCCCGTATTCCTGATGCCGCCACTGCCAGGCGAGAACGTCGTCGAAATGAGGCTGAACCGCCATCAGCTTCGGCGGCAAATCCATGATTTCGATGGCCCGCCGGTTGCAGAGCGGGACCATGCGGTCGGCGTCGACCACCATGATGCCCTGGTCCATGTATTCGAGCGTCGTTTCGAGAAGCTGCGACTTTTCGGTGAGACGGCGCTCGCTTTTGCGCAGCGCATCCGCGGTCTGCTGCAGTTCTCCGGTCTTGTACTCGAGGCTCGCCCGGTTCTGCTCGAGCTCGCGAAATTGTGCGCCGAGCGCCCGGAACAGAACGACGAAGCCAGCCACCACGCAGACCGCGCCGAGCGCGATGAAGGTCGATTCCCGGCGCCAATTGGCGAGAGCCGCCGCCTCGGACACCGTCACGTCGACGACGAGCGGATAATCCGATAGCGGATGCACGGACTCCACGCGGGTTGTCCCGTCCGCATCCCCTCGGGAACGATAGGTGCCGCCGCTTTCCGCCTGTTGATACCACGGCGATCCGGCCGGCATTTTTCGGCCGATCATTTCTTCGGTTTGGGGATAGCGGGCCAAAATCGTGCCATCCCGCCGCAACAGCGTTGCCGGGCCGCGCTCCTGCAACGAGACCGCCTGGTAGAACGCCGCGAGAAATTCGCTGCGGACCGTTGCGATGACGGTGCCGAGATATTCGCCGGCGGGACCGGTGATGCGGCGTGCGACGACGATCATCCACTTCGCGGGATGGCGGCTTTTCACCGGCGCCCCGAGGAAACCGGCGGGATCGTCGTTGAGCCGGAAATGCTCGACGAAGTCGCGGCCGGAAAAATCCACTGCCGAAGCGGGCCAGCGGGGGGACGCATTTACCAGCCTGCCGTCCGCATCGATCAAAGCCAGCCCGTCGGCCTGAGGCAAATGCTTCAGCCGATCGGCGAGAAACTGATGCCATTTCTTCCCGGTGAGCTGCTGCGGAAATTGAGCCGGGGTCTCGATCCCCGAGCCGAGAACTCGGTCCTTGACCTGATCCAGAACGAGGTCGATCGCCTGCAGCGTCCGCGATGTCTGCTCAGCGAAAGCGACCCCGAGATTTGCGACTTCTTCCGTGTAAACTTTGATCGCCTCTTGCCGCAGATCCCAAATCGTCAGCCCCGCGGCAAGAATTGTCATCCAAATCACCGCTATGCCGATCAGATTGAGGCGGCGATTGGACGGGCCGGGCCGCAAGCTCGCGAAAAGCTTCACTACAAGAGTTCGCTCTGAGATCGTCAGCGGATCGGTCGTTGCGGCCCGCAGGTGGTTACCGGAGGGTAAGTTAATTCTCGTTTAGTTAAGAAGCGGTAACGAACAGGACGGTCCCGCTCCGATCGGTGTCGATCGCGCTTTCGCGAAAAATCAGCTCAATATTGTGCCCGCGCGAGAACCCCTTGCCTTATCGGAGCGCGCAGCCTAGGCCATGACCAGACCATCGGAAGGAGGAAAGCGATGGCGGTTACGATCTACCACAACCCGCGCTGCAACACCTCGCGCAAGACCCTGGCGTTGCTGCGCGAAAAGGGTGTGGAGCCGCAGATCGTCGAGTATTTGAAGACGCCTTACACGGCGGCGCAGCTGAAAGAGCTGCTGGGCCAGCTGAAGATGCCGGCGAGCAGGCTGCTGCGGAAAAAGGAGGCGGCAGCCGCCGGCATCGACCCGGCCGGGATTGTCGGAAGACAGCTGATCGCGGCGATGGTCAACAACCCGATCATCGTCGAGCGGCCGATCGTCGTCTCCGGCGGCAAGGCCGCGCTCGGCCGCCCGCCCGAAGGCCGTGCTCGCCGTGCTTTAGCGGCGCCTCAGTCGCGCCGCGTCTCCGGCGGTGTATTCGGCGGCGCAGAACGTGCCGCCCTGGTAATGCTCGGCGATCGGGTCCGCCGCCGGCCGGCCTCGGCGGCGAGCACCGCCTCGGCATAGGGCTCGGAATCGTCCTGCGGGCGGTAGCCGAGCCGCTCGGCGTTCGAGTTGTCGTACCAGGAACGGCGGTTATTCGAGACGCCGTAGACGATCTCGTAGCGGATGTCAGGGTGCTCGAGCCCGATGCGAACGAGCTGGGTATAGTCGCGCGGGCTGATCCAGATCGCCAGCCGGCGCTTGTCGATCGGCTTCGGCCCGAAATTGCCGATGCGCGTGCACAGCACGCCGATCCCGTGCTTGTCGGAATAGAGGCTGGCGAGCGCCTCGCCAAAGGCCTTGCTGACGCCGTAGCGGCTGTCGGGCCGCGGCACGACCCGGTGGTCGATCTTCTCGGCGCGCGGGATAAAAGCCGACCGCGTGATTGCTCGTGGCAAAGACAATGCGCTTGACGCCGGCGCGTCGCGCCGCCTCGAAGAAATTGTACAGGCCGATGATGTTTCCTTCCAGGATCGCCGGCCATTCGTTCTCGCCCGAGATGCCGCCCAAATGGATGATGCCGTCGACGCCGGCGACCATGCGCTCGACCGCGCCATGTCGGAAAGCTCGGTGCGGTCGATCTCCTCCCCGTCGCGCGCCGGCGCCAGCGCGACCCGATCGGAAAGGCGCAACACCGGATAGACGCCGCGCAGGGTCTCGCGCAGCGATCGGCCGATGCCGCCGCCTGCCCCGGTGATCAGCACTCGTTCATCCGTCTTCTCCTTAGCGATTGTCGATGCCTCTGCTCGGCGGGCGTTTTAATCCATTTGTAACCGAACGCCTTCAGGATCGGCCGTGCATGAGCGTAGCGGCACCCTCCGAGGCGTCCGGGACCGACGTGGAGCGGACTCCGATTTTGACACGATGCTCCGCAGAGCCCCGTTGGGCCATTCAACGCGCATTCGCTGCCCGCTGCAGGTGCAGAAGCCATTCGACGGCATGCAATCTCCAGTGAAGAGCTATAAAAAGCAGAGCTCTTGGCACAGCCTTAACGGATAGTTGAAAATTGACGACGAATTGGCATGAGACATCTACATTGCAAACCAGATGGGTCGGTGATATAGCGCGTCGCCGAGGGGAATAGCTGCCGCGAACGGATGATCGAGGATCAGACTTTTGGTGGTGAGCATTTACCGATGCCGATTTCCATCCGATTTTTGCAACCTTGAGCGGGAGCGGAACGTGCATCGCAGGCTGGTCGGCGCCCTGGCGGCGGTTGTCGGGCTTATCCTGGCCAGCTGCGGCGGTGCGCCGCCGTTGCCGCCGGCGCCCCCCGCTTCCTCGTTGCCGTCTGCCGAGTACCGCATCGGCCCCGGCGACAGCCTCAACATTTTCGTCTGGCGCAATCCCGAGCTGACCGTCACGGTGCCGGTGCGGCCGGATGGCCGCGTCTCGATCCCGCTCGTCGAGGACGTCGTCGCAATCGGCAAGACCCCGACGGCGCTTGCCCGAGAATACGAGCAACGGCTCGGCCGGTACATCAAGGAGCCGCTGGTCACGGTCATCGTGCAGGGCTTCGTCGGGCCGATCCCGGACCAGGTGCGGATCATCGGAGAGGCCTGCCCAGCCGCGGTCGCTTCCCTACCGCGCCGACATGACGTTGCTCGACGCGATGATCGCCGTCGGCGGGCTGACCCGATATGCGGCGGGTAACGACTCGGTGATCATTCGCACCGTAAATGGCGCGCAGAATACGTATGCGGTCCATCTCAGCGATCTGATCAGAGATGGGGACATAACCAGCAATGTCGCGCTGCAGCCGGGCGACATACTGATTATTCCGCAACGCCTGTTTTAGCATGCCGCGTCAGGACGGAGCGGGTCGTCATCGCCGTGAAGATCGACCGCCGCGCGATGCTTCGCGCGGTTGATCGATGCTGTTGGATACGCTCGGAGGCGTCCATGAGGTTGCTGCCGCCGCAAGCCGTGCCGATCCTGCAAGCCTTTTGGCGCCACAAATGGCTCGGGCGTCGCTACGGCGTGGCTGGTCTGCACTGCCGGATGGATCGGCGTCGCGATCGTTCCGACAAAGTACAAATCGTCGGCCCGGGTCTATCTCAATGCCGATCCGCTCCTGACGCCGCTGCTGAAGGGTCTGGCCGCCGACACTGATCCGACCCGCCAGCTCGATTTCATGCAGCGCACGTTGCTGAGCCGGCCCAATCTCGAACAGCTGGTCCGCCTAACGGATCTCGATATCGGCGTGACCACGCCCGAGCAAAAGGAGACTCTGTTCAAGCGCTTGGCGAGCGATATATCGGTCGCGCCGGTCACGCTGAACTTGCTGACCCTGTCCTATCGCGATCCCGATCCGGTAATGGCAAAGAACGTCGTCCAGGCGTTGCTGACGATCTTTGCCGAGAAGACCGCCGGAAGCAGCCGGGCCGAGATGGACAGCGCGCAACGTTTTCTGGACGCCGAGATAGCCTCCTATCGCGATCAATTGCGCGCCGCCGAGAAAAGGCGGGCCGACCTCGCACAGCAATACCCCGACATCGTCGCCAACCGGCCTCCCGATTCCGCGGGGCAAGGGGACGAGAGCATCAGCCGGCTCGAT
Organism: uncultured Alphaproteobacteria bacterium; assembly: GCA_963836845.1. Taxonomy (GTDB): domain Bacteria; phylum Pseudomonadota; class Alphaproteobacteria; order ATCC43930; family CGMCC-115725; genus AP-15. Next base: position 292,539 of record CAWILK010000023.1, read on the forward strand.
CAGGCCCGCAGCACGGTCGTGCGTCTCAAGCTCGAGCTGGCAGATGCGACGACCAAGCGCGACGCATTGCAAAAGGAGCTCGCGGCGGTTCCGCCGATGCTCAGCGTCGAGCGGGCGCCGCAGGTGGTCGTCAATGCCGGAAGGCTGGGGCCGGTCGACGAGCGCTTGCAGGAGCTGCGCCGGAGCCTCGACTCGCTGCTGCTGAAGTACACGGAGAACCATCCGGATGTTAAGGCGGCCCGACAGTCGATCAAGCAAATCGAGGCCGAGGGGGCGAGGGGATCCGCGGCCGGAGTGAAGACCGCGGCACCCACAAAGGGCGAGGTGGCCAACACCGTCTACGACCAGATCAAGGTCAGGCTGGTCGACGCCGAAGCTGCCGTCGCGGCAGTGCAGCGCCGCCTCGAAATGGCCCTCGCCGATCAGGAGAGGATCGAGAAGGTCGCCAAATCGGCGCCCGGCATATTAGCGCAGGCGCAGGATTTGGATCGCGATTACTCGATCCTCAAGAGAAACTACCAGGAGCTCGTGAGCTCGGCGCGAAGCCACTCAGATCGCGCACGCCGCCGATACCAAGACCGAGAAGATCCAATTCCGGATCGTCGATCCGCCGCAGGTGCCGGTTCTTCCGGCAGCCCCCAACCGGGCAATGTACGTATCCGTAGTGCTGCTGTTCGGCATTGGCGCCGGCCTCGCCGTGCCGTTGGCGTTGACCCAAATCGATCGGTCGTTCACGACGATCGGCCAGCTTCGGAACCTCGGGGTGCCCATACTCGGCAGCGTGACGCGGCTCTCGCTCGGCGCCGCTCGACGCCAGGACGTGCTCCAGTTGACGGGGGTCTGCGCGAGCGCTTTTCTGTTGATTGCGGTCTACGGGACCTTGATCGTCCTGACCAAGAGCCTCCATTCGATAGGCGTGTCTTAAATGGCCGAAACGATCGGATTGATCGAGCGCGCGGGAGCGCTCCTGCGCCAACAGGAACCGGGCGAGCCCAAGGCGCCTCTCAGCCGCCCGTCCGAATCCCCGTTGGCGAGCATCGGCCCGGAGCTCGTGCTCGATCGCGGGCGGCTGGCGAGCTTCGGCATTTCCATCCCGTCGAACGCCCGCTCGCGCACCGTCGAGGAATTTCGCCTCGTAAAGCGGAACCTGATCACCGCCTGGTCGCAGAGCGATCTGATTAGCGACCCGGGAACCAGCCGCATCATCATGATAACAAGCGCGCGCCCCGGAGAGGGAAAGACCTTCAGCGCGCTCAATCTGGCGCTCGCCTTTGCGTCGGAACGCGATGTCAAAGCGCTGCTCGTCGATGTCGATACGCAGCACCCGGGACTGCCCAAGATCCTCGGGTTCCCCGGAGACAAGGGCATTGTCGACGCGCTCACCGGAAACCTCGAGCTCGCCGATACGCTGATCCAGACGAGCCTCCCCAATCTGATGATCCTGCCCGCCGGGCGGGGCGGGCCGCACGTCCCGGAGCTGCTGTCGAGCCGCCAGATGGGCGTGTTGCTGAGCGAGCTGACGCGACGGCTGCCGGATCATTACATCATCATCGACACCCCGCCATGCATGGCCAGCAGCGATGCCGCGGCGCTGGCGCCTCTGGTCGGGCAGATCGTCTTCATCGTGGAAGCGCACAGCACGCAACAGGCGGAGATCGAGGCTGGGCTCAGCATGCTCAGCTCCTGCCCGCGGATCAGCTTGCTCCTCAACAAGAGTGATACTCTTTCGAGCGAGCATTTCGGCTCCTATGGGTACAATTATCATTCCGCCGGTGGCGAGAGCGATGAGCGGCGCCCGGCCGACCCTGCATAGGTTTCGCACATCCAGCGGAATTCGAAGGTGGCACTCGGGCTCGAGGCTCTGGGTTTTGCTTCTCGCTGCGACCCTCACGGTACCGGCGGCCGCACAAACTTCCGAGAGCGGACCCCCGGCTTCGCCGAGCGGCGAGACGTCTGCCGGCCCGTCGCCGAGCACCGGCGGCCCGACCGGAGCTGTCCCGACTTTCCCTGGACTGGCGCCGAACACTCTGCCGCCGCCGCCGGGTGGCGGGTTCGGTTTTCCCAATCCGGCGGCACCGCCCTATTCGGTCAACAATGAGATCCCGGCTCTCGTATCGCCGCCGACGCTCCGCTTGCTGCCGCCCCATGCCGGGGTTGTGCCGCTGCAAGCTTACGATCCGAGCGCGCCCGCTATCCTCTTTCAACCGCGTGCGTCGCTGAGCGAGACCTTCACCGACAACGTCAATTATGTTCATTCGCCCCGCAAATTCGCGGCGGTGACCAACCTCGCCGCGGGGGCATCCGTCTCGGCGGATACACCGAGGCTCCAGGCGGTGGCGACTGGCCAGGCGAACGGGTCCCTTTACCTGCCGAGCAACAATTCCAGCTTGAACCAGGTCTACGGGAGCCTTTACGCCAACGGCTTGGCGACAGTCGTTCCGGATTTGCTGTTTGTTGACTTCCAAAATGTGATCACGCAATCCACCACCCTGCCGGGCTTCGGGTTTACGAATTTATCGACGCTCCCGAGCAATCAACAAACACAGCAGTTCATTAACAACGTTTCGCCCTATATTCGCAAATCGTTCGATGGTTTGGTCGACAGCGAGCTGCGTTATCGGTTCGGGTCGACCAATTTTGGCGGCAATACGACCGTAGTGACCGCTCCAAATATCCCGGGCCTGAACAACCTTACCTCCTCGATATTGAACGAAGGGACGTTCATCGCCGCCACCGGGGAAAACTTTCAGCAGACGGTGGCGCGTTTTACGGCCGATGCCTCGGAATATACGTCGACATCGACCGCGAAAAACACGCAGGTAAGCGCCTTCACCGATTTCGAATACCGGTTTACCGGGACAATCGCGGCGCTCGGCCGGGCGGGCTACCAGAATCAGCGATACCCGTTGTCACCCGCGGCCACCTTTGCGGGCGCAACCTGGCTGGTCGGCGGTCGTCTCGGAACGCTCGTCCCCGATCAACCGGCCTACATCAGCCTGGAATACGGCAAACAGCAGGGAGTTTACGGGTTCACCGGCGCGGCCCAAGTTAACATCACGCCGACCATGGTCCTGACCGCGAACCTATCTCAGGGGATCGCCGCACAAGGTCAGTTGTTTCAAAACAATCTTGCAAATTCGACGCTCAGCCCTTCGGGCGCCATCGTCGATCAGTTTTCGGGCTTGCCCACGGGCTTCTACAGCCCGGGCTTGGGGCTGTCGAACAATGTCTATCGCCAGCATTTGTTCAATGTCGGCGTGACCGACGTGATCGCGCCGAACACATATTCCATCTTCGGGTTTTACAATGAACAGCAATCACTGACGCCGCCGATCACCGCCCCGACCAAGAGCCTCGGCATTCTATTCAGCTATAGCCGCGATATCCGGCCGGACCTCAGCGGGTATGCCTCTCTGGGATTTACGAATTCGGTCAATGCCCCGACGAGCGCGACGGCACTCACAATATCGACCAGCAATATCAATACGGCAAACACCACCGTTGGTTTGAGCTATCTTTTCGGACGGACGCTCACCGGTTCACTCGTCTACACCTTCAGCTACCAATCCACCGGCACCACCTTTACGACCGGTCGGACCGGCGACGTGTTCGCCAATCAATTGCAATTAGTGTTGAGCAAGTCGTTTTGACCCCGATGTACGCAAAATTTTACGGCCTCGCTACGCCACCCTTTCAGCTCACTCCGGACGCGCGCTTCTTTTTCGAAAGCACGGTGCACCGGCAGGCGATGGCCTATCTCGTCTACGGGCTGCATCACGCCGAGGGGTTTATCATCATCACCGGGGAGATTGGGGCCGGCAAGACCATCCTCGTCGACAATCTGCTGTCGACGATCGACCAGAGCAACTTCGTCATTGCCAAGATCGTCACGACCCAATTGGCCGGAGACGATTTGCTGCAGCTGGTCGCCGGCGGGTTCGGGATCGCCAAGGAGGGCTTGGCCAAGGGTTCCTTATTGCAGCGCATCAACGACTTCGTGCTGGCCCAGCAGCGGAACGGCAGACGCGTGCTGTTGATCGTCGATGAGGCGCAAAATCTGTCCTTCGAAGCGCTGGAAGAGCTGCGCATGCTGTCGAACATCGTCGTCGACAAAACGATGGCGTTGCAGAGCTTCCTGCTCGGGCAACCGCAATTCCGCGGAATGCTCGGCAGCCCGCGGCTCGAGCAGCTGCGGCAGCGGGTCACCGCCGCCTATCATCTCGGGCCGTTGAGCGAAGGCGAGACCAGGGCCTATGTCGAGCACCGGCTGCGCCGCGCCGATTGGAAAGGCGATCCGCAATTCGCCGAGGATTGCTTTCCCCTCATCTATCGGCATACCGGCGGGGTGCCGCGCCAGATCAATTCCCTCTGCTCGCGCCTGCTGCTCTTCGGATTTCTCGAGGAGCTGCACAGCTTGCAGGCTGCCGCGGTCGAGAAGGTCGCCAACGACCTGAGGGAAGAGCTGGCCGTCGTCACAGTCGAGCCGAGCGCCGTGGTTCCGGCCGCCGCAGCAAACGGAGGAACCGACCCCGTCTCCAAGATCGCCGAACGCGTCAGCGCCCTGGAAGACAGCGTCAATCGGCATGGACGCGTCATCAAGCGCGCGATCGAGATCGCGGCCAGCTATTTCCAGAGCGAGCGTCCGTGAGCGCGTCAAACAGCCCGGGCGTCGCGCATGCGATGACGGTCGATGTCGAAGATTATTTCCAGGTGGAAGCCTTCGCGTCGACGATCGATCGCAGCAGCTGGGACAATTTTCCGCGGCGGGTGGAGCGCAATACCGCCCGCCTGCTCGACTTGCTGGGTGAAACTCGGACCGAGGCGACGTTCTTTACACTGGGGTGGGTGGCAAAGCGGCACCCGGCGCTGGTGCGCCGCATCGTTGCCGAGGGGCACGAGCTGGCGAGCCACGGGTCCGACCACAGACGGGTCGATCACCAGTCGCCCGAGAGCTTCCGCGCCGATGTGAGCTCGGCAAAGCGCCTTCTCGAGGACACCGCCGGCGTGCCGGTGCGCGGGTATCGCGCCCCGACCTTCTCGATCGGCCGCAACAGCCAGTGGGCTCATTCGATCCTGGCAGAGGAAGGATACCGGTACAGCTCTAGCGTCTATCCGGTGAAGCACGATCTCTACGGGACGCCCGGCGCGCCACGCACGCCGTTCTCGCCGGTGCCGGATTTGCTCGAGATCCCGTTGACGACGGTTCGGGTCGCCGGGCGCGACCTTCCGGCCTCGGGGGGCGGCTGGTTTCGTCTGCTGCCGTACGCGCTCAGCCGGACCTTGCTGAGCCGGGCGAGCCGGGCCAGCGGCTCCCCCGCGGTTTTCTATGTCCACCCCTGGGAAGTCGATCCCGAACAGCCGCGCCAGAAGGCAGCGCCGCTCCTCTCCAGGTCCCGGCATTACCTCAATCTCGAGCGCACCGAGCCGCGATTGCGGCGCCTCCTGCGAAACTTCTCCTGGACGCGGATGGACAAGCTGTTCCTGGCCGCCGGCGCAGGGCCGTTTCCGGTGATCCCGTCTTGGACGGATCACAAGCGACACTGACGGTAAGGCCGTTTCGAGCCGGCGACGAACGAGCATGGGACGGCTTCGTCCTCGCCCATGCGCAAGGGACGTTCTTTCACCTTTCCGGATGGAAGCGGGTCGTCGAGCGGGTATTCCGGCATCCGACTTACTATCTTGTCGCCGAGCGCGGCGGGCTGGTCACTGGCGTGCTGCCGCTCACCCTCGTCAAGTCTCTGTTGTTCGGCTCCTCGCTGATCTCAAATGCATTCGCGGTGCGCGGCGGCCCGCTCGGGGCCGACGCCGAGAGCTCGCACGCGCTCGAGGGCGCTGCGGTGCGGCTGATGGAGGAGCTCGCGGTTCCGGTGGTGGAGCTGCGCGACTACTCCGCCACCCGCGCCGATTGGCCGAGCCGGTCGGGACTTTATGCCAATTTCCGCCGGCCGCTCGATCCGTCGGCGGACCGCAACATGAAAGCCATTCCCCGTAAGCAGCGCGCCATGGTGCGCAAAGGAATCAACAACCAACTACGCTCCGACGTCGACCACGATGTCGATCGGCTCTATCCTATTTATGCTGAAAGCGTTCACCACCTCGGGACGCCGGTATTCGCCAAATCCTATTTCCAGATTCTCCGGGAAGAATTTGCCGACGTCTCGGACGTCGTTACGATATCATGCAGCGGGAAGGCGGTAGCATCCGTGCTGAATTTTTATTTCCGGGATGAAGTTCTTCCATACTACGGTGGCGGGCTTCGAGCAGCGCGGGCCCTCGCCGCCAACGACTTCATGTATTGGGAAGTGATGCGTCGGGCATGCGAGCGAGGATGCCGCATCTTCGATTTCGGGCGCAGCAAGATCGGAACCGGGTCGTACGCGTTCAAGCACAATTGGGGATTTCAGCCGGAGCCGCTCGTCTACCAATTTCGGCTCGCAGCAGGCCGCTCCTTGCCCGATCTGAACCCGCTGAACCCGAAGCTGGCAGTGTTTATTGCGGCCTGGAAGAAATTGCCATTGTCGGTAGCGACTCGGCTCGGCCCGCTGATCGTCAGAGGCATCGGCTGACATGAAGGATCTGTGGTGTTTTTGACTCGGCCTGACGAAGCGGCGAAATCAAAACGAAGCAACCCGTCGGATAGCCGAGCCGGATCCATCACGGCTTTTCGGTCGACGCCGACCGGAAAACCGGCTGCCTCGTTACGTCTCGCGCCGGGATGGCGCCCCGCCTTGGCCATGATCGGCACCGCCGCTCTCGTCTTCGCCGCCGTATTCCGGCAGGACATCGGCGGCGCCGTCCGGGTCTGGATCGAGTCGACCGCGTACAATCACTGTTTTCTCATTCTCCCGCTCATCGGTTACCTGCTGTGGGAGCGGCGGGCGGTGATCGCATCCGTGTCGCCGCGGCCGAGCTTTTGGCCGTTGCTGTTGATGCCGCTGCTTTCGACAGGATGGCTTCTCGCCGCCATCCTCGACATCCAGGAAGCGCGCCAGCTGATCCTGGTTGCGATGTTCGAGGTCGTGCTGCTCGTGGCGCTCGGCCCGCGACTGGTATGGCTGCTGCTGGCGCCGTTGCTGTTCTTGTTTTTTCTGGTGCCGAGCGGAGCGTTCCTCGTCCCATCGCTACAGAAAATAACCGCCGATATGAGCATCGCCGGATTGCACGCCCTCGGCATCCCGGTCTTCTCCGACGGGTTCATGATCGAAATACCGGAGGGGACCTTCGAGGTTGCCGAAGCCTGCGCCGGACTGCGGTTTCTGATCGCCTCGACCGTGTTCGGCTGTTTTTTCGCGGTCGTCATGTACCACAGCGTCATCAGGCGGATCGTCTTCATAGCATTGTCGATCCTCGTGCCGATCGTCGCCAACGGCGTGAGGGCCCTAGGGATCATCGTCCTCGCCCATGTTCAGGGAAGCGCGGCTGCAGTGGAAGCCGACCACGTCCTCTACGGCTGGCTGTTCTTTTCTTTGGTGATCATGATTCTGATCGCGATCGGGATGACGTTCGCGCAGAAGCCCGCCCCGTGCGCCACCGTCCGCCCCGCCGAGCCGCGCAGGCCTATAACGTGGCGGTTGGCGGCAGTGACCGCGGGAGCGCTCGTGCTGGCAGCGGCCGGGCCGGCCTATGCCGCCAGGCTAAACGCCCTCTACCCTCCTGCGCCGCTGCCCAGCGCCCGGGCCCCTGCGGTCGCGCCGCCCTGGCATGTCGTATCCGATCCTGACGCCGATTGGCGCCCGACCATTGCCGGCGCCGACGGGGAATTCTTCGAGGCCTTCGAGGAGCCGGGCTCCGGCGTCGTTTTGCGATATGTCGCACTTTACCGCCTGCGGGCGATCGGCAACCTGCTGACCACGACAGCCAACCGCCTCGTGGACGATTTGCGGTGGCACATTGCCGGCTATGGCCGCACCGAAGCCTCCTTCGCCGGCCGAAAAGTGACGGTGGCGAGCACCGAAACGGTGAGCGGTCAGCGCCGCCGCCTCGTGTGGTCATTCTACGTCGTTGACGGCAAGATCGCCGCGGGGCTCATCGAGACCAAGCTGCTGCAGGCCCGCGCCGTGCTTTTCGAGCGAGCGCCGGTGGCGGCCTTTGTTGCGATCTCCGCGAGCATGAACGACCCGAACGATCCGGCAGAACGGCAGCTCGAGCGCTTTCTGGCATCGAGCCAACCCTACCCCCAATACATCGAAGCGCTGCCGCGCTAGCGGCGGCGCCTCATCAAGCTGTTCGCCGGCCAAGCCCGGCCGCGGGGGTCAGCGACTATTGTCAAGATCCATACGCAGGCTATACTCCCGTTAACTACACATAATATTAACATATAGGGGGACTTGAGTGAGATGCGATTCCGCCGAAAGGAAATGGTTTGCTCCAGCCGGCGCGGCTGATCGCAATCTTATCAGCCGGACGCCCCTCGCGATCGCAGCCCGCTCCGCGAAGCGGGAGGGGCGGTCAGACCCGATCTCGGTGGTTCTGACGATCGACGCGGAGATCGCGCCGCATACCTCGAACTGGCAACGCGATCACGGGCGTTATGCGTTTGACCGCGATGTGTACGGCATCACCCGGCAAGGCGAGCGCGGGCTGCGCTATCAGCTCGGCATCATCGAGCGTTATGGTCTGAAGTGCGTCGTCTTCGTCGAGGCGCTCAGCGCCGGCGTGCTCGGCCTCGACCTGCTCAAAGAGCTCGTAGACCTGGTTGAGGGGCGAGGGCACGAGGTCGCGCTCCATATCCACACCGAATGGCTGCCCTATTTCCGGCGCCCGCTGCTCGGCGATCGCTACGGCAGGCATATGGCGGATTTCTCGGAGGATGATCAGCGGCGATTGATCGATCAGGGCCTCGAAAACCTCTCGCTGGCGGGTGCAGGACGGATCGTCGCTCTGCGGGCGGGCAACGCCGGAGCGAACCTCGCCACGCTCCGGGCGGCTCGGCACAGCGGCATCGCGATCAACTCGAGCTATTTCGCGCCTCATCTGAACGGGGTGTGCCTTCTGCCGCCGGAGCCCGAGATTCCGCACCCGATCCGGCTGGAGGGGATCGTCGAGGTGCCGATCAGCTGGTTCCGCGATGGGATGGGCCGGATCAGGCCGGCTCAGCTTTGCGCCTGCTCGATCGGCGAGCTCGACCACCTTTTTTCCGAAGCCTGGAGCCAAGACTGGCGGGTGATAACGGTCCTTATGCACAGCTTCGAGCTGGTCCGGCGGCGCTCGCCCGAACGCACCCAGACCGTGAGGCGGCTGCATGACTACCGGCTCGACCGGCTGTGCCGATTGATGGCGGCGAACAACGGCAAGTTCGTTTCGACGACGTTCAGAGAGCTCGATCTCGACGAAATTTCCGCCGATATCGCGCCGTTCTGCCTTCGCTCCTCATTGGGCCAGACGGTTCGGCGCTATTGCGAGCAGGCGGCGGGACGCCTCTGGTGAGCCCGGCTCTGCAATGGAGCGATGCAGACCACCGGCTCAAATTCGTTTTCGGCGAGCATTGCCTACTCAGCGCCTGGTTCCGCGCCGTGGAGCTCACCACCCCCGCCATGCGCCTTGGAGATACTCTGGAGCGGAGTGCCTCATCGGCGGTCCCGCTCCTTGAGCGTCATGGGGCGGTTGCAATTCCCTCTCACCCGATTTCCGCCGCGCCGCCATGGCTGAAGATCACGCGCGACTATCTGCGTTATGTGCCGGCCACGAGCGTCCACTATTTCATCGAGCCGATGGGCTCGTTCGAGCAGTATCTGAACCGCAGGCCGCGCCGATATCGCCACGAGCTGCTGCGCAAGCTGCGCCGGTTCGCCGAAAACGGCGCCGCGATCGATTTGCGCACCTACCGTTCTGCACCGGACGCGGCGGCTTTCTACCCGATCGCGCGCGGCATTTCGGGCGGGACATATCAGCACCGGCTGCTCGACGTCGGGCTCCCGCAGACCGCGGCATTCGCCGCCGAGCTGATTGCGCAAGCCGAGCATGGTCAGGCGCGCGGCTATCTCCTGTTTCGGGAAGGGACGCCCATAGCCTACGCTTACGGAACGATCGACGAAGATTGCCTTCGCTTCCGGTGCATCGGGTATGACCCGGCTTTTGGGGATCTGTCACCGGGCATCGTCCTGATCTGCGAAGCGTTGCGTTCGGCAATCGGCGAAGGCCGTTTCACGCTGATCGATTTCGGCCCCGGCGAGGCGCAGTACAAACGGGCTTTCGCAACCGGCTCGCTCCAATGCGCGACCGTGTTCATGTTCCGCCGGACGATGCGCCACTTTCTGATCGTGGTGATGCACCGCGCCTGCCTCGCCGCCTCCGACGGCTGCGCGCTCGCGCTGCGCCGGCTGGGGATCAAGGACCGAATCAAACGACACTTCCGTTCTCGGCCTGCTAACCGACGCCGACCGGCTCTTCCGAGCTTGGCGCTCTGGGTTTCGAGCGCGAGCTCGCTCTACACTACCGGGGTAGTTACCATTGCCTAAGCTAAAGCAACTCCCTCTTAGCTTAGCTAGCCTCTACGCCGCGACGGAGATCAGCCAGTCGCGAAATTGCGCGATCTTTGGCGCGTTCGCGGATGGCTCCGGCGCGACGATGTAGAACCCGGCCTCCGACGGCAGCGCGATGTCGAACGGCATGACGAGCCGGCCGGCCGCGATGTCCGCCTCAACGAAAGGCGTGCGTCCGAGCGCGACTCCGAGCCCGTCGACCGCCGCCTGCAATGCCATCAGCCCCAAGTCGAAGGTTAGCCCGGGCCCTGCTGCGAGGCTCGCCGGGAGCCCGGCGGCGGTCAGCCACAACAGCCATTCCTCCCGATACAGGTTAACGTGCAACAAAGTATGGTGAGCGAGATCCTCGGGCCGCCGCAGCGGGCGGACCCCCGCGAGCAGCGCCGGGCTGCAGACGGGAAAGACATTCTCGGCCATCAGCCAATCGGCACGCAGCCCAGGCCATCGGCCCTTGCCGTAGCGGATCGCCAGATCGAACTCCTCGCGCCGAAAATCGACGATACGCGTCGAGGTGGCGATGCGAACCTCGATACCGGGATGGCTCTCCTGAAACGAGGCGAGGCGGGGCACCAGCCATTTTGCCGCGAGCGACGGCAAGCAGCTGACCGTCAGCACCGTATTGCGGTCGGTGCGCAGCAGCCGCTCCGTCGCTTGGCGCAAATCGGCGAAAGCAGCACTCACGGCAGGAAGGTATTGCCGCGCCTCGCCCGTCAGCTGCAATGCTCGCTGGCGGCGCACGAAGAGCCGCAGGCCGAGCTGCTCCTCGAGACGCCGGATCTGATGGCTGACCGCAGTCTGCGTAACGTTCAGCTCGGCGGCGGCGCGGGTAAAGCTCAAATGCCGGGCCGCGGCCTCGAAAGCCCGTAATCCGTTGAGCGAAGGGAGCGATCTCACCGGGTCGAGCATACCATGACAAAAGCTCATGTAAATGCTGACAGAGTGTCGTTTGTCTCCGGGCAGCCCTTTGATCATTTGATGCGGGACCCCTCACCAACGCGATTAGCCAGATGAGCGAGAGCCGGCGCGAACGAACAATCCGATGGGATGATCCGTTAGCCACCGCCCGGAAAGGGCTGGCAATGGCGGGGCGCGATTATCTCGCGGCCATGCAGAGCGGCGAACTTCCCTTGCCCCCAATCTGCCATCTCCTGGGATTTTCGATCGGCGAATTCGAGCAAGGGCGGGTCACGATGCGGCTGGTGCCTGGCGAACACCATTACAACCCTCTCGGCGTAGTGCATGGCGGCGTCGCCGCCACCCTCCTCGATTCGGTGATGGGGTGCGCGGTCCATTCGGCCCTGCCGGCCGGGCGCGGCTACACGACCCTTGAAATCAAGGTCAATTATCTCCGGGCTGTTGCCGTCGATACCGGCGAGATCACCGCCGAAGGGCGGGTCATCCATGTGGGAAGGCAGACCGCGATGGCGGAAGGCCGGATCACCGACGGCCATGGCACGCTCTACGCCGCCGGTGTCGAGACCTGCTTGGTCTTCGACCGGCCCGCCGAGCCGAAATGATGTCCGGCATACAGCTCTCCCGCCTGGCGCATGGGGGAAAAGACCGGGGCGAGGCGGAGGGGATCGCGGGTCGGAACAGGGACCCTCGCACCCGCATCTTGCTGGAAGCCCCGATCGTGCGAACCCTCCTTCGCATGGCGGCGCCGAACATCCTGGTGATGCTGGCGCAGGCCTCGACGGGTCTCGTCGAGACCTATTTCGTGGGCAAGCTCGGAACGGACGCCCTTGCCGGCGTTGCGCTCGTCTTTCCCGGGGTCATGCTGATGCAGATGATGTCGGCGGGCGCGATGGGCGGCGGCATCTCGTCGGCGATCGCGCGCGCCCTCGGCGGCGGGCGCCGCGACGACGCCGACGCTCTCGTGCTGCATGCCCTTGTGATCAGCGCGCTTCTCGGCCTGCTGTTCATGGTGGCGGCGCTCGCCGGCGGGCCGGCGCTGTACCGCGCGCTTGGCGGGCAGGGGCCGTCGCTCGACGCGGCGCTCGCCTATTCGAATATCGTTTTTAGCGGCGCCATTCTGCTGTGGGTCTTCAACAGTCTCGCCAGCGCGTTGCGCGGCACCGGCAACATGATTGTGCCGGCTGTCGTGATCTGCGCCGGAACCGTGATCCTGATCCCGCTCTCGCCATGCCTGATATTCGGCTGGGGGCCGTTTCCGCGGCTCGGCGTTGCCGGCGGCGGGACGGCGATCGTCCTTTATTACGCCATGGGCAGCACCGTCCTCGCGGTCTATCTGTGGTCAGGGCGAAGCCTGGTGCGCCCGAACCTGCGCCGTCTGCGCCTGCGCTGGCCGTTGTTTCGCGACATCCTGCAGGTTGGTGCGGTGGCCGCCCTGGTTACGGTTCAGAACAATCTGACGGTGCTGTTCACGACCGGGTTGATCGGCAGCTTCGGCCCGGCGGCGATCGCTGGCTACGGTGTCGGAGCACGGCTCGAATATCTGCTGGTCCCGCTCGTCTTCGGGCTCGGTGCTCCGCTGGTCGCGCTGGTCGGCACCAATATCGGTGCAGGCCAGCGGGGCCGCGCCTTGCGGGTCGCCTGGACCGGCGCCGCCATCGGCTTCGCCATCAGCGAAGCGATCGGCCTATGGGCCGCCTTCTTTCCCGCCGGTTGGCTGTCGCTGTTCGGCAACGATCCCGGCATGATCGCCGCAGGGTCGGCCTATCTGCAGGCTGTTGGGCCGTTCTACGGTTTCTTTGGGCTCGGGCTCGCACTCTACTTCAGCTCGCAGGGCGCGGGGCGCCTATGGTGGCCGCTATGCGCCGGCTTGTTGCGCCTGCTCGTCGCCGTCGGAGGCGCCTGGCTGATGCTGAACTGGACCGGCGAGCCCGCCTACATGTTCCTCACCCTCGGTCTTGGGCTCGCCGTCTACGGCTTGGTCAACGCGGCCGCGGTCAAGGCGGGCACGTGGTTCCCGCGGCCGAAGCAGGGGCGGCTCAGCGCCGCGACATCAGCGCGTCCGTTGCCGGCAGAGTGATCGAATGCGGCGCGAGCCGGGCGGCTAGGGCCAAGGCGCGGTTGAGCGCGCCGGCCACCACCACGCGCCGACCTGCCCTCAATGCGCGGTAGCCGATCCGCGCCACCTCGGCTGCGCTCATCGTGGGCCGCAACGCGATCTCGCTGGCACCGGCAGCCTTGAAGAAATTCGTGGCGGTGGCGCCGGGGCACAGGGTAGTCACCCTCACCCCGGTGGCTCGAAGCTCGTAGGCGAGCGCCTCGCCCAAACTCAAAACGTAGGCCTTGGTCGCGAAGTACGCCGCCATGCGCGGTCCGGGCTGAAAGCTCGCGGTGGACGCGACGAGCAGCACCTTACCGCGGCGGCGCGCGACCATTCCCGGCAGCAGAAGGCGGGTGAGCTCGGTCAGCGCGACGATGTTGACCTGCAGCATGTCGCTGATCCGCTGCGGCTCCATCTGGTCGAACCGGCCGATGCCACCGAGCCCGGCATTGTTGACCAGGACGTCGATGTCGAGGCCGCGGGCTGCGATCGCGCCGGCCAGCTCCGCGGCTCCTCCGGGTCTGCTGAGATCGGCAGCGATGACGACAGCGCCGGCGCCGTCTGCCTCTAACTCGGCGGCAAGGGCTTGCATCGGCTCGATGCTGCGGGCGCTCAGCACCAAATCGTGCCCGTCTCGCGCCAGCTCCCGGGCGAGATCCGCGCCGATACCGCTCGAGGCGCCGGTGACGAGCGCGAGCGGTCGGGTCGCATCGGTCATTGTCACGTCTCCTGTGACGAAAAACGGCCAACCAGGGCGGTTCGGATTAGATCATGGGCTAGACCGTTGTCCACCCGGTGCGTGATCGAGGGAGGGAACGGATGCGGCAGGCTTCGCTTGGTCGGGTCGTCCGTTGCGCCGTGGTGAGCGGCTGGGTGCTTGCCGCCTTGGTTGTCGCCACCGGGGCAACAGCGCCGCAGGCGAAGGCGAGAGCATTCGTCGGCTTTGGCTTCGGCTTCCCCGGTTTTGTCGGGCCGCCGGTCTACGTTCCACCGCCGCCGCTCGTCGTTTACAGGCCGCCTCCAGTTTACCCGCCCCCGTTTTTCCGCCCGATCAGCCCGGTTGTCTACGCGCCTCCGCCGCCGCCCGTGAAACAGTACCGCAGGCCGGTCCGCCACCACCGTGTTTGCCGCTGTTACTACCGCTGATGCGGTTCGGCGTGCGGAGAATTTCTACGGCTGCTTCAGCTTTACGGTCTTGAGCAGCTGATTATTTGGCCTGGGCTTTCCGATCGCGCGGTCACGGCGCGATTGTCGTGCCGCCGTCGACGATGATGGTCTGGCCGGTGATGAAGGCGCCAGCGCGCGAGGCCAGCAGCAAGGCGACACCGGCAATGTCCTCGGGCTCGCCGAGGCGGCGCAGCGGAGTGGCGGCTTCGCGCGCGGCGCGGCGCTGCGGGTCTTCGTAGAGCACGCGCGCGAACTCAGTCTTGACGAGGCCGGGGGCGATGCAATTGACCCGGACATTGTCGGGCCCCCACTCGGCGGCGAGGTTGCGGCAGAGGGCGTAATCGGCGGCCTTGGTCACGCCGTACATCCCGAGCACCGTGGTCGCGCGCACCGCCGCGACCGAGATGATGTAGATGATCGAGCCGTCCCGCCGCTCGCGCATCTCCGGCGCCACCAGGCGCGACAGCCAGAGATTGCTCAGGACGTTGTTGACCATCATCCGCTCGAATACTTCATCGGTGAGCTTCTCCAGCGAGCCGTAATGGGGATTGACCGCTGCATTGCAGACGAGGATGTCGACCCGGCCCCACGCCTCGCGCGTCTTGGCGACCAGGTTCTCGAGCTGCGCCTTGTCGGAGATGCGCGCGGTCACTGCGATCGCCTCGCCGCCCTTCTCGCGGATCGCCGCCGCCACCTCCTCGCACGGCGCCGGATTGCGCGCCGAGATTACGACCCGGCCGCCCGCCTGGGCTAACGCCTCGGCGATCGCCCGGCCGATGCCGCGGCTCGACCCGGTCACGATCGCGACCTTGCCGGATAAATCAAACAAGTTCATCGCCCCCTCCGATCAGTTGGCTGACGGCTTCGATCATGCGGGACCGATCGATTTTTCAAAAGGGGTCTCTATACCGGCCGCACCGGATTTCGTCTTTGCTGCTCGAAATCCTGCAGTAAAGAGTATTTTCAATCGCTTCCGGTTTGCTGTATGGAGGGTGAACCGAAATCGAGTGCGGAAAGTGAAACAGTCATGAACACTGACGATCCGGCGAAAAACGCCAATTTGCGACCAGTAGCCAAAATTATCGCAAGCTATGTCGGTAATCATACCTTGCAGCCGGATCAGCTCTCGGCGCTGATCGTCTCGGTCCAGCAGGCGCTGCGCAATCTCGGCAAGCCGGTCGAAATCCCGGCGCTGCGCACCCCGGCGGTGCCGGTCCGCCGGTCGGTGCAGCATGACGTCGTGGTTTGTCTCGAATGCGGCTTCAAGGGCAAGACATTGCGGCGGCATCTCGGCACGCGTCATGGACTGCAGATCCCCGAGTACCTGCGGCGCTGGGACCTGCCGAGCGATCATCCGCTCACCGCCCCGGCCTATTCGGAGCAGCGCTCGACGATGGCAAAAGAACTCGGCCTCGGCCGGAAACGCAGTCGGCCGCAGCGCAGAGCCCGCCGCGCCAGGGGGTCGGCTAATCGGCCAGCGGCAGGCTGAGCGGCGCTATCTGCTCGGCGGTGCGGCCGCGGTAATCCCGCCTTGGCACCGCCTCGAGCATGCGGAGTTGCGCGGCGCCAAGGCGGTCGCCTGCGGCCCGCTGGTCGAGGGTCAGCACCTCGCTTGCGGCGACGACCTGCTGCCCGTCGACGAAAACGTCGCGCACGGCCCGGTCCGCCGCATGGAAAATAAAGGAACGCAACGGGTCGCGCGCCGGCCTCATTTGCGGAACCGTCAGATCGACGAGGACGAGGTCGGCCCTTTTGCCGGGCGCGATGCGGCCGAGATCGTCGCGCATCAACGCCTTGGCGCCGCCCACCGTCGCTGCATGAAAAAGGTCCGACGCCGTCACCGTCTCGATGTCGCGCGCGGCAATTCGGGCGAGCACTGCCGCCTTGCGCATCTCTTCGACGAGATTGTGCGGGGTCGTGTCGGTCCCCAGCCCCATTGTGACGCCGGCCCGCAAATAATCGCCGAAATTTTCCATGATTTGGCCGTAACGGGCGAATGGCGTCGGGCAATGGGCGACCGAGCATCCGCTGTCCGCGATAAGGCCAAGATCCGTCCGGGTCCACCAGCGGATCCAGGAATGCGTATCGAGAAACAGCGCGTGGCCGAGGATCGTCTCGGGGCCGAGAATGCCGATGTCGTGCGCCCATTGCACCGGGGTCCTGCCGTGGCGCCGGGTCATCTCCTGCACTTCATTGACGCTCTGGGCGATGTGGACGGTGAACGGCAGGCCGCGCTCACGCGCCGCGTCGCGGCTGTCGCGCAACAGATCTGCGGTGCAATTCTCGATCTGCATCGGCGAGACGACACCCGAGAGCCGCCCGCACGGATGCCGGGCGGCACGGTCGATCAGCGCGAGCGCTGCCGAAAAGCCTTCGCGGCCGCGCGCCTCGTCCCAGGCGAACTTCAACTCGAAATCGTTGTCGAGGCGCCACCGCGCGGAAGCATAGCCGGGCGCCAGAAAGCCCCGCATCCCGCTCCGCGCGAAGAGGTCGACCCAGCCCTCCCAAGGGGGCGAGATGTCGACCAGCGAGGTGACCCCGCTCGATAGCAATTCGCAATAGGCGAATTCGGCGCTCGCCGAGCGCGCCTCGTCATCCGGCGCCGCAAACGCCTGCGAGCGCTCGTAGAGCCCGGTCATATGCATATTGCGGACGCCGTGCTCCTCGCGGACCCCGCGGTAGAGGGGTTCGTGCTCGGGATGCGAATGGATGTCGATCAGCCCCGGCAACACCAGCCGGTCCTTGCCGTCGATCACCCGGTCCGCGTCTCCGCCGTAATCTCGTCCGGCAAAGGTGATCACGCCGTCGGCAAAAGCGACGTCAAT
This sequence comes from uncultured Alphaproteobacteria bacterium, assembly GCA_963836845.1. Lineage (GTDB taxonomy): Bacteria > Pseudomonadota > Alphaproteobacteria > ATCC43930 > CGMCC-115725 > AP-15. The sequence continues at coordinate 310,025 of CAWILK010000023.1, forward strand.
ACCCCGGCGATAGGCGTGACCCCCGGCCGCCTCGTCCCAGGCGACGACCCAATCGGCATTCCTGATGACCGTCGTCGTCATGGCGAGCCCTAAGCGAGGCCCGAGCGCTGCGGCAGAGCCTGACCGTCCATTCCGGTTGCCGGCATGTCGAGGTGCCGCAAGACGGTCGGGGCTATATCGATCAGCGAGGAGGGCCCGTCATGGGTGCCGGCGGCGAAACCGCCGCCCGAGACGAACAGAAATGGGCGCTGCTCGTTTCGGCCGAGCCCGCCATGCTGGCCGAAGCCGGTCGCGTCCTTGGGCTCGAGCGCGTCGCGCACGACATGGCTGTGGCCCGATACGCCGTGGGGATTGGCGCGCTCGTCGGGCCGCAGCGTTATTGCGACCTGCATCGGCGAATTTGTCGGCAGCCCGACGGCGGCAAGCTCCGAGCCGGTAAATGTGCGGCCGACCCAAGCTTGCGTTTCGAGAAACCGTGCGGCCTGTCCGACGAGTCCGCCCGCGGGATCGGCGAAATACAGCAGGGCCGAGGTGCCGTTCGGCGCGACGACGACATCGGAGGAGGCGGGCTCCCGCTTGAGCCCGGCCTCGATCAGCAGCCCGTCGAGGTCGATCGTCTGGTCGACGGTCTCCATGCCATGATCGGAGCCGACAACGAAAAGGATGTCTTCGCCGGCCGGATCGAGCTCGGCGACGGTATCCGCGACCCGGCGAACATTCTCGTCGGCGCTCGCAATGGCGCGGCGATGCGTCGGCGAGCCGAGCGGGTTGTGGTGGCCCGTATAGTCGGGCTCCGACAGCCACAGCAGCGCAAGCGCGGGCGCCCGGCGGCGGAGCACCTCGTCGCAGAACCGTTCGGTCGCGGCATTGTCGCCGGCGGCCCCTTTCGAGACCGCGAGCCCCTCCTCGGATGGCAGCGCCCGGCGGCCGGGGCCAAAGCTGCCCGCCGGGATTGTAGACCCAGCCAAACCCGTCGGGGTCGAGGAAATAGGCGGCACCCGGCGACACGTTCGAGATCGCGATCGCGCTGTCGCCGGCACCGCTGATGCGCTCGGCCAGGGTCGGCATGCGCAGGGTGCGCCCGGTCGCCCGGTGCAGACGGTCGCGGAAATCGGGCTTGCCGACCGACAGGCAGACGAGCCCGTCGCCCTCGTCGATCGCCATCGTGTTGCCGAGCAATCCATGCCGCGCCGGCAGGCAGCCGGTCGCGATCGACGCGGCGCTCGCCCGGGTGGTCGACGGGAAGACGCTGCGGTGGTTGGCGAACCTCGCCGAGCGCCGCCCCAGCTCGCTCAGAAACGGCGCATCGCGCGTAGTGATCAGATCCGCCCTGAGGCTGTCGCAAATGACGATGACGGCGCGCTTCATGGCGGTGCTCCTGTGGCGGCGCCCGGATCGCGGGCAATGATGTTGGCGCGCAGCTCGGGTGGCAGCGGGGTCTTTTCCCGGGTGGCGTTGACCACCAGGATCAGCACCGCCCGCCCCAGCGCGCAGGGGCCGTCGCACCACACCGCATATTCCATCTCGAAGCTGGTGCGCCCGAGCCGGGTCGTGCGGGCGCTGACGATGATCTCGTCGGCATAGGCGAGCGGCCGATGATAGCGGATGCCGGTCTCGGCGATCACCGGCCCGGGCGTGTCGGGTGAGAGCGGCGAGAGCCCTACCTCCTCGAGGTAGCGGTTGCGCGCCTCTTCGAACCATTCGAAATAGGCGCGGTGGTTGGCATGCCCGAACGGGTCGCACTCGCTCCAGCGCACCCGGTGGCGGATCGCGAAGGACCATCCCGGCTCGATCCCGAACCGCGCGCATTCGGCCGGGGCCATCTGTGGGCGCAACGGATTCGACTGCATGCGCCCCAAGGTAAGTTGAGGCGCCGCTTCAGGATACAGTTTTTCGCAAGGCACTTCGTGCCGGCGCGCACGGCAGGTCGATTAAATGGCACCCGCACACGGAGAAGGTTTCAGGCCCGCCGGGTTGAGCTTTGCAGATCGCCGCCAGATGGGGCGTCAGGTTGTGTTTGATCGGGGTCGGTTCCGCGTTCAATCAGAGAGGTGACTAGCCCCTGTGCAGTGTTTCCTGCCGCCCGGTATTCAAAAATGGCTATTTCGGCGGAAATGCCTCTTACCTTTTCGTGGCCGATGGGCAGCAGCCGTCCGTCGCGCTCGCAGAGCGCTTCAGCAACATCCCCGGAAATGACGCACTCAACGTTATGCGCCTTTGCCGCTTCCTCCATTCGTGCCGCGATATTGATCGTGCTCCCGTAAACGCCGATGGCCCGCTTTGTATCGCCTTGCTCGCTGACCACGACTTCTCCGCCATGCACCCCGATCCGGAAAGACGGGACGATGCCAAACTGCTGCAAGAAGTCCGCTCTTTCCCGATCGATCGTCGCAAAGATTGCGTCGATTGCCCGCAACATCTTTTGGTCTCTAACCGCCTCACGCCAATCCCATAGCGCAACCAGACCGTCGCCCTTGTACAAATAAATCTCACCTCCGTGGTCGGTGATCGGTTTCGAAATATCAAACAGGAATTTTCCGACCAGGGACTTTGTTTGGATCGCGCCCAGCCGCTCCGCGATCCTTGTGGAAGCGTTGATATCGAGAAAGAGAAGTACTTTTTGTTGAATGACCGGGCGATGATAGGTACCGACAGTCAAATGAAACAAGGTTTCGATACCAATGAAATGCACCGTCCGCATCACCAGGATGCCCACCACCGAGAACGCAATTACGACCGGGATGACAGCGGAAGTCTCCTATATGGTACCGACAGTTGATAAAATGGCCATAACAAGAAGTGAGTTAAATGTATCGCGAAGAGAAAGAAAACGACTACGATCGCTGTATATGTCAGAATGGCGAGTAGGGGATGAATATTGCGGATCCATCGGCCGCGTAGACTTTGGACATAAAATTCCTCGAACAGACCGACGGCGCCCCCGACAAAGATGGCGTTCAGAACGCCAAAAATAACCGGCCGACCGCCGGCCCTGTTAGCCAAACCCGCGAGCATCGCGAAGATCGCGACCGCCAACAGGATCGAAGCGAGCTTGCGGCGCGTCGAAATCGATACCGGAGTAAACGCTAAATCCATAATTCGACCTCGGCCGTAGAACCCTTCGTTTTCAAACCACGGCAGCTTCAAACAACTGGAGAGAGATCCTGGTGGCGATCCTAGCCGTCTAGCTTGAGCACAAAGACGACTGAAATATGATGTTTTCCGTAGCGTGCTCGATGCGGCCCGGCCATCGAATGTCTAGGCCGCACATTCCGCTTTGAGTGCGTAGTGTGGGTTCTTACTCCGCCGCCATCGCAGGGCGTTCACCGAGATGCTGCAGGCAGCGGTCGACCCAGAGTTTGGTGAGTTTTTCCTGCACCCCGTTCTGCGACAGGCGGCGGCGCAATGTGCGGAAATCGACGCGGTCCATTTCCTGGTCCTGGTTGAAGCAGGAGAACACCACCGTTTCGGTACCGGTCACCGGGTCGCGGTGACGCTGCAAGCACTGCGCGCAGATCTCCTTCATCATGCACTGCATCGGCGAGTTGATCGACGCGATCGCCCGGTGATCGGGGCGGAAATAGCGCTTCAATCCCGCCTGGCGCGCCTCGGCGACCGCAGCCATCATCCCGTCCGAGCCGATCGCAATGATGCGGTCGACCGACGATAAAGGGATCATGCCGGGACCCAATGCGCCGCGCCCGTAGGCCTCGATCGCCGCGACGATATTGCCGACAAAGGCGAGGTCCTGCGGCCGGCCCGGCCGGAAGCCCGGCGCCTCGTCGCAGCACCACACGACACAATCGGCGGCGTGCTCGATCTCGGCGACCTTGTAGCGGTCCTGCACGAGCTTGTAGCCGGCGAAATAGAGCACTCGCGAGCCGCGCGCGCGGAACGCCGCGCCGATCGAAAACAGCACCGCATTGCCGAGCCCGCCGCCGACCAGCAATACCGTCTCGCCCGACGGCGTCTCGGTCGGGGTGCCGGTCGGTCCCATCAGAATGACCGGCTCGCCCGGCTTCAACAAGGCGCACAGATCGGACGAGCCGCCCATCTCCAGCACGACAGTCGACAACAGCCCCGCTTCCGGATCAATGCCGGCGCCGGTCAAGGCCAGCCCCTCCATCGCCAGGGTCGTCCCGTCAACCCGCGCGGCGCAATGCTCGTAATTCTGCAGGCGATAGAATTGGCCGGGCTTGAAGGCGCGGGCCGCGATCGGCGCGCGCACGACGACCTCGACGATGTTCGGCGTCAGCCGGACGATCTCGTGCACGCGCGCGCGCAGCTCGTAATCGAGCATCGCCATCATTTCGACGGGAGAAGGCCCGGACGGGGTCAGACGCGCCAACATGCGGCTGATCACGGGATACCCTTGGGTGGCGCCGCCCATGGCCTTGACGACATTCCCCGAAAAGCTAGGGTGGAGGTCCCCGAAAAAGCTGACCGCGCGCCCGTCGGGACGCAAATGCGTCAGCACCCGGACTGCCGCCGGCTTCGCAACCCGTTCCGGCGTCGCCGGGCTGCCGTCCTCGTCGAGCGCGCGGAAATAGCGGCCGTCCAGCGCAATATGGTCGGGATCTTCACGGCCGAGCACCGTGTTCGGCTGGGTTCCGGCCGCGACGAGGATCGTGCGCGCCGGCAATACGACCTCCTCGCCCGGCCCCTGCTCCGGCTCGGGGCGATGCCCGCCGACCTCTTGCGGCCGATGCCGGGTCAGCCGCAACGCCGCGGCTTGGCCGAACAGGTCGACCTCGACCTCGGAGGGGGTCAGGAGCTCGGCGAAGCGGATGCCCTCCTCCATCGCCTTTGCCACTTCCTCGTGGTTGAGGGTGTAGCTCGGCGAGTTGATCAAGCGCCGGCGATAGGCGATCGTCACGCCGCCCCAGCCATCGATCAGGCTTGCCAGGCGAGGGGCCCGGCCTTCGCGCTGCGCGGCCGCGCGCTCGGCGCGGATCGCGCGGGCATGGTCGATGAACTCGGCCGCGGTTTCGCGCTCGGCCGGTGTCCATTCCGCGCGCACCGCCTCCTCGCCGCGCTCGGCGATCAGGGTCTCGTAGCGTGACAGGAATTTCTCGACCTGAAGCGGGTAATAGGCGAGCGACTCGGTCGCGGTGTCGATCGCGGTCAGCCCGCCGCCGATCACGACGACCGGCAGCCGCACGGTCAGGTTGGCGATGCTGTCGGTCTTGGCGGCACCGGTCAATTGCAGCGCCATCAAGAAATCCGAAGCTTGCCGCACTCCCGGCGCGAGGCCGTTCTTCATCGGGATCACGGTCGGCCGGCCCGCTCCGGCGCACAACGCCACATGGTCGAAGCCCAGCTCGAATGCGCCGTCCACCGTGATCGTGCCGCCAAAGCGGACGCCGCCATACATCGAGAAGCCCGCCCGGCGCTCCAGCAAGAGGCGGATGATCTTCAGGAAATTCTTGTCCCAACGGACGGTGATGCCGTACTCGGCGACCCCGCCGAACCCGGCCATGACGCGGTCGTCGAGCCCTTCGACCAGGCTCGCGACATCGCGGATCGGCGCGAAGGGCTGCCGCGTGCCGTCGAGCGCGACGCCGCCGATGTCGGGCGGCAAAGGCTCGATCTTCAGCCCGTCGATCGCCGCGACGAAATGCCCGTCATTCATCAGGTGGTGCGCGAGCGTAAAGCCCGCCGGCCCCAGCCCGACGACGAGCACCTTGTAGCCGCTCTCCGGCCGCGGCAGCGGCCGCCGGAGGTTGAGGGGGTTCCACCGGGTCAACAGCGAATAAATCTCGAAACCCCAAGGCAGCCCCAATACGTCCTTCAAGGTGCGGGTCTCGATCTGCGGGATGTCGACCGGCTCCTGGCGCTGATAGATGCAGGCCTTCATGCAGTCGTTGCAGATGCGGTGCCCGGTCGCGGCGCAGAGCGGGTTGTCGACGGCGACGATGGCAAGGGCGCCGAGGCTGTTGCCGCGGGCCTTCACCAGGTTCATCTCGGAAATCTTCTCCTCGAGCGGGCAGCCCGCGAGGGTGACGCCGAAGACGCTCCTTTTGAAGCCGCCGTCCTTCTCCCTGAGGCCGCTCGAGCAGCTGTCCTTGCCCTGGTTGTGGCACCAGATGCAGTAATTCGCCTGGTCGAGCGCTCCGACGAGGTCGGTGCCCGGATCGGTCAGCGCAAACCCGTCGCGCCGCCGCCATTCGTCCTCGGGCAGCCGCAGCATCGTGACCCCGTCGCGCTCGACGGTCTCGACCGGCACCAGATGGTGCGGGTCCAGCCGGTGCGGCACCTTGAACAAGACGCCGCGGCGGTGCTTGCGCCGGCCTTCGGGCGACAATGTCGCCCACGCGGCATAGCGCGACGCAAGATCCAGCGCCTCCTTATTGCCGGCCTCGTCCTCGAGCCAACGCGCGACATGCTCGGCGTAATGCCGTTCCCAATGCTCGGATGGCGAGCCCATCAGCCGATCGAGCTCGCCCGCCAGAGCCGGCCCGTCGATCGCCGCGGCATCCGGTTCTTTGACCGCTTTGACGGCGCGCCGCTGGACGAACAGCCGCTTCACCGAATAGAGCGGCGCCAGCTCGTCGTGGCGCGCCTGCAGCTCCCGAACCTCGGCCGCGACGCCAAACAATCCGCCGAGGAAATCCTCGAGGTGCGGCGCTAGATCGACCAGCAGGTTCGACTCCTCCAGCCGCTCGATCGCGTCCGGCTGGCGCCTCGCCGCAGCCAGCCGGTTGTGCAGGCCCGCATCGGTGTCCGCGATATGAGCGATAAACGCCCGATCGAGGCAAAGGAGGCCGTCGCGATCGTAAAGATCGGCGTAGGAGAGCCCGTGCTGGAGGACGAGATCGGTCATCAGGGGTGAGCTATCCAGGGGCGAGCGGGGACGCCGTCCCACATATGGCAACAAAGTCTCAGATTGGGTCGGACCGGCCGCCGATAAAGTCGAGCAGATCCGAAAGCTGCCATGCTTCGCTCGCGCCGGCGGCGTCATAAAGGGGGCATGGCATTGCTCGAGCTCGGGCAGCACCTATTCGCGCAGCCTGCCGCGCTGCGGGCGGCCATCCGTCGCGGGCTTTCACGGAAGTATCATCGTCCTGTTGCAGGGTTGTGGCATTCTCAACCGCAATGACGGTTCGGAAGCGGGGGCGAGGAGCATGTCCGAGGACGTGTTTGACTACGATCTTCTGGTGATCGGCTCCGGTCCCGCCGGACAGCGCGCCGCGATACAAGGCGCCAAGCTCGACAAGAAAGTCGCGATCGTCGAAAGAAGGACGGTGCTTGGCGGATGCAGCGTCAATCTCGGCACGATCCCGTCCAAGACCTTGCGGGAGGCGGCCCTCGAGCTTTGCGGCTACCGCTCGCGGGAATTTTACGGCGCCTCCTACACCGTCAAGCAGCACATCACGATGCAGGACCTGCTGCTTCGCACCAATCGAGTGATCCAGCATGAAATCGATGTCAGCCGTCACCAGCTGATACGGAACGATGTGGAGGTCATCGGGGCGACGGCTTCCTTTGTGGCGCCCCACGCCGTGCGCCTCGATTATGTTGACGCCACCACCTCCCGCACCGTCAGGGCCAGGAAGATCGTCATCGCGGCCGGGGCGGAGACTACCCGCGACCCGCATATCCCGTTCGACGGCGAACGGATTTTCACCAGCGACGACGTGCTGCAGCTGGACCGGTTGCCGCGAACCTTGGCGGTTGTCGGAGCCGGCGTCATCGGCTGTGAGTATGCCAGCATCTTTGCTGCCCTCGGTGTTCGGGTGACTTTGATCGACAAGCGCAACCGCTTGCTGCCGTTCGTCGATCACGAGATCGTCGACGAGTTCTGTCATCACCTCCGCGAGAACCGGGCCACCCTGCGGCTCAACGAGAGCGTCGACAAATTGGAGATCATCGAGGACGAGCACGGCCCTCGTGTCAGGCTACGCCTCGACAGCGGCAAGACGATCATTGCCGAGAAGGCGCTCTATTCGGTCGGTCGCACGGGTGCCACCGGCAAGCTCAATTTGGCGGAAGCGGGTCTTGCCGCCGACCAGCGGGGGCGACTCTCGGTCGACGAGCACTATCGAACAGAGGTTCCGGGGATCTACGCAGTCGGCGACCTGGTCGGCTTTCCCGCGCTCGCCTCGACCTCGATGGAGCAAGGCAGGCTCGCCGCATGTCATGCCTTCGGGGTGAAGGCGCAAAGCGTCCCGGAGCGTTTTCCGTACGGAATATACGCGGTCCCCGAGATCTCCATGGTCGGCAAGACGGAGGAGGAGCTGACCGAGGCCGCCACCCCCTACGAGATCGGCAAGGCACGCTATAAGGAGATCGCGCGGGGCCAAATCCTTGGCGATGTCACCGGCCTCCTGAAGCTGATATTTCACAGCGAGACCCGTCAGCTCCTCGGGGTTCACATCATCGGCGAGGGAGCGAGCGAGCTGATCCACATCGGCCAGGCGGTGTTGTCGTTCGGCGGCAAGATCGATTACTTCATCGACACGGTGTTCAATTACCCGACGCTCGCAGAATGCTACAAGGTTGCGGCGTTTGACGGCATCAACCGGCTCGGCGTCTTTGCCGAAGAAGCGACCGAAGAAGCAGGCGCGGCCGATTCACGACCGCGCGGGTAACGGGGCATTCGCCCGATCGAGAACGGCGTTCAGCAGAACATTGCAACCCGCGGTCAGGTCTTCGGGCTTGGCGTCCTCGATCTCGTTATGGCTGATGCCGCCGACGCACGGCACGAAAATCATCGCAGTGGGGGTGACGCGCGCCATGTAGACCGCGTCGTGGCCGGCGCCGCTGATGATGTCCTGGTGCGGGTAGCCCTGCGCCGCAGCGGCGCTCCGCACGGCTGCGACGAGATCCGGGTCGAACCCGGTCGGCGGGAAATACCAGAATTCCTTGACCTCGACATCGAGGCCGGTCGGCGCTGCGGCGGCTTCGCAGGCTTGCCGGAGCTCCTGGTCCATCAGCGTCAGGACGTCATCATCGGGATGGCGGAAATCGACCGTGAAGAATACCCGGCCGGGGATCGTGTTTCGCGAATTTGGGCTGACCTGGACAAAGCCGACCGTCGCGCAGGCATAAGGCGCATGCGAGTGCCCGATGCGGTTGACGGCTTGGATCATCTGCGCCGCGCCGACCAGCGCGTCGCGCCGCCGCGGCATCGGCGTCGGCCCGGCATGCGCCTCCTGGCCGGTAACCGTGATCTCGTACCACCGCTGGCCTTGCGCGCCGGTGACGACGCCGACCGGTTTCTGTGCGGCTTCGAGGATCGGCCCTTGCTCGATATGCGCCTCGAAATAGGCGGCAACCGGCCGGCCGCCGACCGGCTCCGGGCCGGCAAAGCCGATCCGCTCGAGCTCGGCGCCCAGCGTGACGCCGGTCACATTGTCCGGCCGTGCCAGGCCCTCGGCGAGTTCGAACACCCCGGCGAACGCCCCGGAGCCGACCATCGCCGGTGAGAAGCGGGAGCCTTCCTCGTTGGTCCAGGCGACGATCTCGATCGGCGCCTCGGTCTCGTAGGCGAGATCGTTCAAGGTGCGCACCAGCTCGAGCCCGGCCATCACGCCATAGGCGCCGTCGAACTTGCCGCCGGTGGGCTGGGTGTCGAGATGACTGCCGGTCACGACCGGTGCGAGGTTCGGGTCGCGACCCGGCCGGCGCGCGAAGATGTTGCCGATCCTGTCGATCCTGACGGTGCAGCCCGCCTTCTCGCACCAGCGGATGAACAGCCGGCGCGCCTCGCCGTCGAGGTCGCTGGCGGCGAGCCGGCATACCCCGCCCTTTGGCGTCGCGCCGATCTGCGCCAGTTCCATCAGGCTCGCCCACAGCCGCTCGCCATTGACCTGCAGGTTTCGCATTCCGCCCTCTCGCTTCGCGACCGGCCCCGATCCACTTCGGTTTCGACGCGGCGCCGATCGAGGCTATACATCTGCCTCGGATTTGGCCAACGGGAAGGAATGCGATGGCGAGCAGGAACATGGATCGCGATCGGCTCAGCGGCGGGGGGATAGATCTCGAAGTCGTGCGTCGCGGAGACCGGCCGCCAGATCCTGGTGCTGCACGGCTTCCAGACGATCGATCCGGACGCGCGCTTTCTCGATCTCCTCGGGCGGCACGGGGAGGTGATTGCGCCTTCGAGCCCCGGGTTTGGCAACTCGCCGCGCCCGAAGGATTTCGACACCGTCTACGACCTTGTCCATCTCTATCTCGATGCTGCTCGACGCATTGCCCGGCGGCAAGGTGACGCTTATCGGGTTTTCGTTTGGCGGCTGGATCGCTGCGGAAGTCGCGGCAGCATGCAGCCATCGGCTCGACAAGCTCGTACTCGTCGACCCGCTCGGGCATCAAGATCAGCGATCGCGAGACGCCCGACATTCTCGACATCTTCAACAAATCGCCCGACGAGGTGCGCCGGCGGAGCTGGCACGATCCCGGACAGGTTTGCGCCGGATTTCAACGCCATGTCCGACGAGGCGTTGGTCGTCTATGCCCGCAATCGCGAAGCGCTTTGCCTCTATGCCTGGCACCCTTACATGTACAATCCGCAACTGCCGCGCTGGCTCGGCCGAATCAAGGTGCCGACCTTGCTGCTTTGGGGTGAGAGCGACCGGCGTCGTGACACCGGATTACGGCCGCGCCTACAGCAGGCTGATCCCGGGCTCGCGGTTCGAAATGATCGAAGCGCGCCGGGCATCATCCGGAGATCGAGCAGCCCGAAGCCTTTGTCGAGCGGGTTTCCCGTTTCCTCGAGGAGTAGCCGCATGCAGGCCTGGTATCATTGCGAGAACGTCTACCCCTTCGTGCCGCAGGAAGTGCTCGACCGCGCCGAATCGGTGCGCGCGAGCCTTCCGAACAAATATTGCGACCCGAAGATCTCCGCCGACCTGTTCGAGGAATGCCTCGACGAGCACCTGCTGTGCGACGATCTCGGGGTCAATGTCGTCTCGATCGAGCATCATTCCGGGATCAACAGCCTTTACGGCGCGAGCCCGATGATCCTCGGCATCCTCGCCCGGCAGACCAAGAAGGTCCGCATCCTGAGCCTCGGCACTCTGATCACGGTCCGCCCCGACCCGGTGCGGATCGCCGAGGAGTACGCGACCGCGGATGTGATCTCCCGCGGCCGGCTGGAGATCGGCTTTGTCAAATCGGGCGACAGCGAGATGGTGTCGGGCAACGCCAACCCGGTCGGCTATGTCGAGCGCTTCTGGGAGGCGATCGACCTGATCCAGAAGACGCTGACCTCGCATGACGGCCCGTTCAGCTGGGAGGGCAAGTATTTCACCCATCGCCACGTCAACATCTGGCCGCCGGTCTACCAGCGGCCGCACCCGCCGATGTGGGCGGCGACCGGCGATCCCGAGACCTCGGCCGAATTCGGCCGGCGCGGCATGGTCAACGCGCTCGTGTTGCGCGGCCCGGAGGCCAGCAAGCGCGCCTTCGACGCCTACCGCGAAGCCCGCCGCGAGGCCGGTTTGCCGGCGCCCGGGCACCGACCGCTTCGCCTATGCGGCGCTGTGCTATGTCGGCGACACCGACGAGGAGGGGGTGCGGGTCGGCAGCAAGACATCTGTGGTTCCTGAACACCAGCCTCAAGCAGTCGCCGCAGATGTCGAAATTGCTCCCCGGGCGGTCGCCGCCGGAGGTGACGGCGCAGAACTATCGCTCGCAACCGCGGCCCGGCGCCGCGCGCCGCCCGGCCGACGGCCTGATCGGCATCACTGCCGAGCAGGCGATCGCCCGCGGCATCCTGTGCGCCGGCAACCCGGACACGGTCTACAAGCAGATCATGGACATCTACGACAAGGTCGGCGGGTTCGCGCATTTGATCTTCATCGGCCGCTCGGGTTTCCTCGACCACAAGGAGGCGGAGAAAGGCATCCGGCTGATGGCGAAGGAAGTGCTGCCGCGCCTGCCGGCCGCGACGACCACCCCGACTGTCCCGCCGCAGCAGGCAGCGGAGTAGAGTTTCCTCTCCGCTCCATCAGGGGGCGGAGAGGGCGAGTAGCAACGAACCGGCACGCGCCGCCGAATAGCGCAAAGGGAGAATGATGATGAATGATACGTCACCTTGGGTCGATCCGGAATTGATCGCCGCCGGGCAACTGCTGCAGAACACGGCCTGGTGGCACCCGACCGCACACAGGCGCCGTTGAGGTGACGTCCGCGCCGCGGTCGACCGCATCGGCGCCTTTCTCGGCGAGGGCTCCGTGCCGTTGCAACGCGAGCGCGATCTGCAATTGCCGGGCCCGCACGGACAGGTCCCTTGCCGGCTTTACCTGCCGGACAACGCCGAAAGCCGCCCTTATTGATCTACGCCCATGGCGGCGGATTTATGCAGGGCAGCCTCCCGAGCTGGGACGCGATGCTGCGCGAACTCGTCCGTCAGAGCGGGGTTGCCGCGCTGTCGGTCGACTACAAATTGTCGCCCGAGCATCGGTTCCCGGTGGCATTTGACGAGATGGTCGCGATGATCCGCCTCGCCGCGCAGCGAGGGCGCGGGGCTCGGCATCGATCCGGCGCGGCTCGCGGTCGGCGGCGATTCTGCGGGCGCCAATCTGGCGCTCGCGGCGGCGCTCGCATTGCGCGATGCGGGCGAGCAGGCGCTCGGCTTCATGCTGTTGATCTACGGCGTCTACTCGACCGATACCGAGAGCCCGTCATGGCAGCGTTTCGGCCGCGGCGCGGGTTTGTCGCAAACCCAGATGCGCTGGATCTGGGAAACCTATCTCGAGCGGCCGGAGCAGCAGAACGACTGGCGCGCGGCGCCGATGCCTTGGCGAATTTCAAGGGCCTTGCCGGCCGCGCATCTGATCGTCGGCGCCCTCGATCCCTTGCTCGACGACAGCCATCGCCTCGCCGGCCGCCTCGAAGAGGCCGGCGTGCCCTGCGAGCTGAAGGTCTATGAGGGCCTCAATCACGGTTTCATCCGCTATGGCCGGCTGATCGCCGGCGCCCGCCGCGCGGTCGGCGACTGCGCCGGCGGCCTTGCGTCAAAGGATTCGCCGCGGAGGGTCGTTAAGCTCAGGTGGCGATCAGACGGGGTACGCGGCCGGCGGTTCGGTGCCCGTTCTGCGGCGCGCTGCTCGGCCGGCCCCTGGGCCCGGGTCAGGTTGAAGGCGGTGTTGACCAGCGCGACGTGCGAGAACGCCTGCGGGAAATTCCCGACCTGACGCCCGAGCCGCGGATCGAATTCCTCCGCCAGGAGGCCGACGTCGTTGCGCAGCGACAACAGGCGCTCGAACAATTCGCGAGCCTCGGCGATCCGCCCTTGCAGGATGTAGTTGTCGGCGAGCCAGAAGCTGCAGGCGAGAAACGCCCCTTCGCCGGGCGGCAAGCCCGTCGACGCACCTCTCCGGTGTCGTAGCGCATGACGAACCCGTCGACGACGAGGCGCCGCTCGATCGCCTTGACGGTGCCGATGATGCGCGGGTCGGTCGGCGGCAGAAAGCCGACCAGCGGCAGGAGCAGCAGGCTCGCGTCCAGCGATTTTGACCCATAGGCCTGGACAAAGCTGCCGAGCCCGGCATCGAAGCCGTGCCGGCAGACATCCTCGTGGATGTCGTCGCGTATCCGCCGCAGGCGCTCGACGCGCACCGTCGCCGCCCAACTTGCTCCCCGATCAGCTCGAGCAATTTTGACCGCGCGGTCGAAGGCGACCCATGCCATCACCTTCGAATGCGTGAAGTGCTGCGGCGGCCCGCGCACTTCCCATATCCCCTCGTCGGGGAGGCGCCAGATCCGCGCCAAATGCCCGAGCAGCGTGCGACCGATCGCGACCGCGCGGTCGACCGTCGGCAGGCCGTGCCTATGGGCATGGTACAATGCGTCGAGGATCTCGCCGTAAGACGTCGAGCTGGGTCTGGTTTACCGCGGCGTTGCCGATGCGGACCGGGCCGCGAGCCCTCGTAGCCCGGCAGCCAGGGCACCTCCCATTCGGTCAACCGGCGCTCGCCGCCAAGCCCATACATGATTTGCAGCTGGTCCGGGCTGCCCGGCCACGGCCCGCAGCAGCCAATCGCGCCACGCCCGCGCCTCGTCGTAGAAGCCCGCCATTCATCAGTGCCAGCAGAGTGAAGGTGGCATCGCGCAGCCAGCAGTAGCGGTAATCCCAGTTGCGCGAGCCGCCGATCTGCTCGGGTAGCGAGGTCGTCGGCGCGGCGACGATGCCGCCGGTCGGCGCATAGGTCAGGCCCTTGAGCACGACGAGCGAATGCTTGACGGCGTCACTCCATGGGCCGGCGGGACAGCATCGCGAGGACCATCGCCGCCAGAACGTCTCGACCCGTGCGCAGCGCCTGCTCGGCATCGATCGGCTGCGGCCTCGGGAGGTGGGAAGGGCCGTAGCTCATCACGAACGGCATGGTCTCGCCGGCGCTTGACTTCGAACTCGCCGACGGTTTTCAGATCCTCGCCGTGCAGCGGCGCCGGGGTGCGCAGCACGACCCTTTCCGGCCCGGCGATCGCGGATATCCCCCCGTCCGGCAGCCGCTCGACCCAGGGCACGACCGAGCCGTAGTCGAAGCGCAGGACGAATTCGGTGCGCATCGCGACGTGCCCGCGCAGCCCTCGGACCAGCCGCACGAGATCCGGGAAAGCCGTGGCGCACGCCGATGAAATCGACCAGCTCGACTGCGCCGTCCGCGGTCTCGAAGGTCGTTTCGAGGACCAGCGAGCCGTCTCGGTAGCGACGCTCGACCTGCGAGACGCCGGATCGGCCGGCGCGATCAGCCAGCGGCCATGCTCCGGGCTCGCCGAGAAGCGCCGCGAAGCAGGCTGCGGAATCGAAGCGCGGCAGGCAAAGCCAATCGATCGAGCCGTCGCGCCCGACCAGCGCCGCCGTCGCGCAATTGCTGATCAGCGCGTAATCCTCGATCCGCGACGCCACCTTCCCCTCGCTTCGCAAGCCCCACCCCGGGGGCCGCGCCATCACCTATCGAGGTCGTCGCCAAAAGTCAAAGCGAACGCCAAAGGGCCGCCGTAGACCGGCGGCCCTCCCGAAAGTTCAGCGGGCGCCCGCCCACATCACGGATTTCCGTGGCCGCTCGCCTTGGGACCGGCGTTGTCGGAGTATGGGCGCATCGCGACATAAGGATCCCAATACGCCCTTGGGGCGGGGTATGCCGACCCGGCATAATAATTGTACGTGGGATAATTGTAGACGTAGCCGTAGCCTGGATAATAGTAGTACCAGGGGTTTGCCGAATAGCTCGTCTGGTACCCGGGATAATTTTGCGGTGACCAAGAATAGGTGTTCGGAGTGCCATAGTAGCTATAATACTGGGCATGGCCAGTCGCAGCCGTGCCGGCGAGCAATCCCAGTCCGACCACGGCTCCTTTTACGACCGTCTGCATAGATACCTCCATTTCAGCTCTGTCTTAATCGAGAAACAGTGGTGCTGCCGCGATCGTTCACGGATGCTTTGAAAATTGGCTCCCATATTGTCCTTCTCCCGACCAGAGATTGAGCTGGTCCAGTTATGGCACGCGTTATGAGAAAGTCTTCCATCGGATTTCTTGGGTCGAGTGAACGCAAGATCGCAGGAACGGGGTTGCAGTTTCCGCTGCACGACCCAACTGCTTATGATCAGGTGCCGGGGAGCAGGGGTCACTGCTGGATATTGGCAAGACCTGGTTCGACAACGCCGGCGCCTTTTCCGCGGACGCGGCACGCGACAGGGGGGTGAAAGGAAAACGATCAGGAGACCGAGACATGAAGGGTCCAATCACACGCTCGGCCCCGGCCGGCAAGGTTGCGGGTGTCCTTCTCGCCCTCGTTTTCGGGGTCGGGCTATTCACGCAAGGTGCGGCTGCGGCCGCGGATCCGCAGGATGCCGTCCGCAACTTCTACGGAGTATTGCAGAGCACGATGCAGCAAGGCAGGGTGCTCGGCGAGAGCGGGCGCTACGCAAAGCTCGCACCGGTCGTCGACCGGACGTTCGACATCCCCTACATGACCCGGCTCGCCATCGGCCCGGCCTGGAACGGCCTCAGCCCCGCCCAGCAGCAGCAGCTCGCCGCCGCCTTCGCGCATTATGTCGGGGCCACTTACGCGGACCGGTTCGACAGCTATTCGGGCGAGCAGCTGCAGGTCACGGGCGAGCGGCCGTTCGGCGGCGATTTCATGGTGCAGACGAGGATCGTCAAATCGAATGGCGAAACGACGCGGCTCGACTATCTGATGCGTCGGGACAGCGGCGCGTGGCAGATCTCCGACGTCTATCTCGACGGCTCGATCAGCCAGCTCGCGGTGCACCGCTCGGAATTCCATTCGATTTTGCGCCGAGAAGGCATCGACGGTCTGGTGATGGCGCTCAATCGCAAGGTGGATTTGCTCAAGAGCGTGGCACGGTCGTCGTGATCGGCCCTTGGTCGGCATCGGCAGGGTAGGCGGATCACGGGCCTGCCGGATTCGACCGAGGCGTCGGCTCGATGGCAAGTCGATCAGAACTGATGCGCCGCGGCGCGTGAGCTGCGGCTTGCGTTAGTCGCCGCGGCCGGCCGAGAGCTTGCCGTCAATGACATAGAACCCGATGCCTTGGCCGAACACGGCCGTAAACGTCGCCTTTCCTTTGGCGCCTTTGAAGAGGCCGGTTCCGCCAGTGAAGGCCAGCGTGCCGCTCGCGTCGGTTACGAAATTATTCGCATTTGGCGGTTGGCTCGGCGCAAGGTCATAGGTGGCGAACAAGCTGTCGCCCTCGGGCGTGCTCAAGGTGAGGCATCCGTGCCCACCCTCCGCGCCTATCGTCTTCTGCAGGAAGAAGGCCAGGGCGCCGAGTGACGAGTAGCCGTTGCCATGGGCCTCGACCTTGAAGGCCAAGGCTGGTCCGCCGCAATAGGCGACCAGTGAGGAATTGGGTGAGGCGGCGAATGCCACGGTAAGCGCCGCCTGGTTTGCGCGGAGTAGTGTAACGCCCGGCGTAGCTGGCTCGCGGCTCAGAACAGGTCCTTCAAACGGTCTTCACGGTGATACGGGTCGCGTGCACCGTGCCCTGGGTGTGGGCAAGAAGGTTCCCTGCGGGATCATAGTCATCGATCGTAACAGGTCCCGAAGTGTTCATCGCCGCTACGGTCCAGGTCAATTTCTTCACGGATTTGACCCCGGGCCTGCAGGCTGTTGCTGGTGGGATCCCAAGCCTGGAAAAAGTGGTTGAGTGTAAATGGAGACCTTCCGGTCTTCTTCCATACTCCCTAAACAAAAATTGCCACCCGCTGGCCGGGTTTCCGCTGCGTAATGGATCTCTGTTCCGTCCGAATGCCACTGCTGGAATCCGTCGCCGAGGACCGTACCGTCAGGCACGCCGGGGTTGCCTTTGGACACCCACGTCACTCTCCAGAACCCCACGATCCGATCAACGAAGTCGTCGCGGTCCGCGACCAGCAGAGGCGAGCCTGGCCCGAATTCACCCATCCGTTGCCACGAGATCGGCTGGAAAGCGCCCGCCTTAAACCCCGGAAGGTTTGGACATCCGGCGGACGCCTCGGCGACAAGACCCATCGCCAGTGAGACCATCGCGAGAGTTCCGATGATCGCAGTTCTGAATATCGCCTTCTTGTAGCAGCGCATTTCCTCGCCTCCCATTGGGTTCAAGAGCTTAGCGGCTCAAGACAGCCATTAAGCTGCCCGCCCGCGAGATGCGGCTAGCCGCCGCCGATTTTGCGGATCAGGTAGATTCGCTGTCGGGGTTGAGCGGGGGCGAGGTAGGCGTCCTGGTAGATCTCGCCGTCGATCGCCATCGCCATGCCTCCTCGACCCGGTCCCAAAGCCGGGGATACCGGCGGTCGAGCTCCAGCACCACCCGGCGGAAATTGTTCGCCTCCCACCGCGGGTTCGGGAACCGGGTCTTGAAAATCAAGGCTGCCGTCTCGATATTGAGATCTGCCTAGTTTAAATCTAGTCTGAAATGGACCGCGCTGATGGATACGATCGGCACCTTCGAGGCCAAGACGCACCTGACCCGCCTCCTTGACCGGGTGGCGGCCGGCGAGCAGATCACCATCACCCGTCACGGCACCCCGATTGCTCGATTGGTGCCCGTGAAGCCCGGCAGTTCGCGGCAAATCCGAGAGACCATCGCCAAGCTGAAAGATTTTAGCAAAGGCCAGACCCTTGGCGCCCTGAAGGTCAAGGATTTGATCAACGAAGGCCGTCGGTGAGTAGCTTCGTCATCGACGCGTCCGTCGCCCTCGCCTGGTGCTTCGACGACGAGGCCACAGAAGCAACCCGCGCGCTCTTGGACCGGTTTGAGGGCGAGCGGGCCGAGGTCCCCTCGCTGTGGCATTTGGAGCTCGCCAACGCACTCGTATCCGGCGAGCGTCACAGACGTATCACCCGGGCGCGCGCAAATGAGTTCATCGCCCTGATCGGCGGGCTGCCGATCGTGATCGACGAGCAGACCCCGACCCTCGCTCTGAGCACCGTACTCGAGTTGGCGCGCAGCGAGAGGTTGAGTACTTATGATGCAAGCTATCTCGAACTCGCCATGCGTCGGGGTCTCTCGCTTGCCACCAAGGACAACGATCTGGCGAAGGCGGCGCAACGCGTGGGCGTAAGTTTGGTGCCAACCGCTTAAGCGGGCAGTGGCTACCGTTTTGGGCTGGCGCTCGGGACCACCGTCCCAGGGATCCGGATCAGCCGCCGCCGATTTTGGGGATCAGATAGATTTCGCTGTCGGGGTTTAGCGGGGCGAGGTAGGCGTCCTGGAAGATCTCGCCGTCGATCGCCACCGCCATGCTCTCCTCGATCTGGCCGCCCCAGATCGGGATGCTCGAGCGCTTAGGGCGACGAGCGGCTGGCGGCGGGGAGCCGCTTCAAAGCTTGGCCCAGCTGGACAGTGTCGATCCGGCCTTCCCAATAATCGACGAGGGCATTGGCGTTCAGCGCGGCCCATTCGAACACCGCCCGCTCGTCGCTCGCCGACAATTGGCCGGCGATGAGGTGCGGGGTCGGGCGAACGCCCATGACGGCCGTGTTCGAGACGGTCATCTGATTGCCGTGGGTCATGTTGACCTTGACCCGGACATCGTGGCGGGCGTTCCCGCGAGGGCTGACCCATACGGTCATCGGCAGCCCCGTCGTGCGCGGGAACAGGTTCGCCATCTCGAAGAGTTCGTCGGTGTCGGGCTCGTGAACCCGCTGCATGGCTGTTCAGCCGCCGCCGATTTTGGGGATCAGGTAGATTTCGCTGTCGGGGTTGAGCGGGGCGAGGTAGGCGTCCTGGAAGATCTCGCCGTCGATCGCCACCGCCATGCTCTCCTCGATCTGGCGCCCGAGGCCGGGGAACCGGCGGTCGAGCTCCAGCACCATGCGGCGGAAATTGTTCGCCTCCACCTCGAGCTCGGTCGCCCGCCGGTGAACCGGCGGGCGGCCTGGCCCGAGAAATGGACGCGCGGCATCGCTACTCCGCCGCGCGCCGCACCGGCTCCTGCGCGTCGAGCGCGGCGCGGACCCGGGGCGGCGACATCGGCAGGTCGCGCATGCGGATGCCGATCGCGTCGGCGATCGCGTTGGCGACTGCCGCCATCGGGGGCACGATCGGCACCTCGCCGACGCCGCGGGCGCCGAACGGGTGGCGCGGGTTCGGGTTCTCGACCATCACCGCCTCGATCATCGGCAGGTCGGAGGCGACCGGGACCCGGTAGTCGAGGAAGCCGGCGTTATCGAGGCGCCCGTTCTTGTCGTAGATGTATTCCTCGTTGAGCGCCCAGCCGATCCCCTGGGTAACACCGCCCTGGATCTGGCCCTCGACATAGGAAGGGTGGATCGCGCGGCCGACATCCTGGACCGCGGTGTAGCGCAGGATCTTGACCTGCCCCGTCTCCCGGTCGACCTCGACGTCGCAGATATGCGTCGCAAAGCCGGGGCCGGCGCCCTGCGCGTTGATCGACACCTCGGCGCTGATCGGACCGCCGGTCCGCCCCGATTTGAGCGCGATCTCGGCCAGGGGCAGCGGCTCGAAGCTGCCGGCATTGGGGCCGGCCGGGTAGGCCTTGCCGTCCTTCCATTCGACCGCATCGGGGGGAATGTCCCAGATCATTGCGGCGCGCTTTTTGAGCTCGCTCGACGACCTTCTCGGCGGCCTGGGTCGCGGCCATGCCGGTCGCGAAGGTGACGCGGCTGCCGCCGGTCAGGAACGAGAAGCCGATCGAGCTGGTGTCGCCGACGATCGGCCGCACCTTTTCGACCGGAATACCCAGAATCTCGGCCGCCATCATCCCAAGCGATGCGCGCGAGCCGCCGATATCGGGATTGCCGGACACGACAACGGCGGTGCCGTCCTCGTTGATGTGGCAGGCGGCGCTCGAATTCGCCGCCGATGTTGAACCAGAAGCCCGAGGCGATGCCGCGGCCCTGGTTGGGGCCGAGCTTCTCCCTCATGTGCGGATGGTTCTTGGCGGCTTCGACGGTCGCGACATAGCCGATGTTCTGCCAGGTCGGGCCGTGCAGCGCCTTGACGCCGTCCTTGGCCGCGTTCTTCTCGCGCAAGCGCCAGCGGCTCGATGCCGAGCTGGTCGGCCAATTCGTCGAGGCAGCTCTCGACCCCGTAGGACGAGTTCGGCGCGCCGGGCGCCCGATAGGCCGCGACCTTCGGGCGGTTGCTGACGACATCGTAGCCGGTGACCTTGGCGTTCGGGATGTCGTACATCGCAAAGGCGCACATGCAGCCGGGCCCTACCGGCGAGCCCGGGAAGGCGCCGGCCTGGTATTTCAGCACGACCTCGCCGGCGGTCAATGTGCCGTCCTTCTTGGCGCCGAGCTTGACCTCGACGACCGCGCCCGCCGCCGGGCCGGTGCCGCGGAACACCTCCTCGCGGCTCATCACCATCTTGACCGGCCGGCCGGTCTTCTTTGCCAAGGCCAATGCGACGGGTTCGAGATAGACGAGCGTCTTGCCGCCGAACCCGCCGCCGATCTCGGCCGGGATCGCCCGGATGTCGGAGATGTCGATGCCGAGCAGCTTGGCGCAATAGGCGCGCACCATGAACTGGCCCTGGCTCGAGCTCCAGATCGTGCACTGCTTGTCCGCCGCGAACGACACGACGCAGGCATGCGGCTCGATATAGGCCTGATGCACCGGCGCGTTCGAATAGCGCCGCTCGATCATGACATCGGCGTCGCGGAACCCGGCGTCGATGTCGCCTTTGCTGAAGGCGACCACCTTGGCGACGTTCGATGCGTGCGTCGGCTTGGGATCCGTGCCCTGGGTGAAGAGGTCGTCGTGCAACAGCGGCGCGTCCGGCTTCATCGCCTCTTCGACATCGATCACGTAGGGCAGCACGTGGTACTCGAACCTCGATCAGCTCGCACGCTTCCTCGGCGATCGAGGGCGAGGTCGCGGCGACCGCGGCGACGGCGTGGCCGTCATAGAGCACCTTGTCGCGCGCCATGCAGTTGCGCGACAGGTCGCGGAAGTTCATCGGCCCCTCGCCGACAAAGGCCTCCTCGGAAGCGATCGGCGGGAAGTCATCCGAGGTCACGATGGCCTTGACGCCGGGCAAGGCCCGCGCCTTGTCGGTATTGATCGACATGATCCGGGCATGGGCGTGCGGGCTGCGCTTGACCTTGCCCCACAGCATGCCGGGCATGACCATGTCGGCGCCGAAATTGGCGCGGCCCGTCACCTTGTCGACCCCGTCGGGGCGAATGGGGCGGGTGCCGACGACCTTCTGCAATTCCTTCGGCATATACGTCATGCGAACCTTACTCCCGCTCTGCTCCCACTCCGCTGCATCGGCACCGTGCGTGCTTCGAGACGCGCCCGATGGGCGCTCCTCAGCATGAGGTGGGTTGTTGATGGCATTTAGAAAAGCACCTCATCCTGAGGAGGCCGCGTAGCGGCCGTCTCGAAGGACGCACCTACTCCGCGGCGGCGCGCATCGGCTCCGCTTCGTCGATCGCGGCCCGCAGTCGCGGCGGCGACATCGGCAGATCGCGCAGCCGGATACCGGTAGCGTCGGCAATCGCGTTGGCGACTGCCGCCATCGGCGGCACGATCGGCACCTCACCGACGCCCCGCGCGCCAAACGGATGACGCGGGTTCGGGACCTCGATCAGCACGGTGTCGATCATCGGCATGTCGGAAGCCACCGGGCAGCGATAGTCGAGGAAGCCCGGGTTTTCGAGCCGCCCATCCTTGTCGTAGATGTATTCCTCGCTGAGCGCCCAGCCAACGCCCTGCGCCACTCCGCCCTGCATCTGGCCTTCGACATAGGAGGGGTGGATCGCGCGGCCGACATCCTGGATCGCGGTATAGCGCAGGATCTTGACGTGGCCCGTCTCCTTGTCGACCTCGACATCGCAGATATGGGTCGTGAAGCCCGGCCCCTGGCCTTGCGCGTTGATCTGCACCTCGGCGCTGATCGGGCCGCCGGTGCGCGCCGCCTTGGCGGCAATTGCTGCCATATCGAGCGGTTCGAAGCTGCCGGCATTGGGGCCGGCGGGGAAGGCCTTGCCGTCCTTCCATTCGACTGCCTCGGGGCTGATGTCCCACATGATCGCAGCGCGCTTCTTCAGCTCCTCGACGACCTTTTGCGTCGCTTGCGTCACCGCCATGCCGCCGGCAAAGGTGACGCGGCTGCCGCCGGTCGAGGCGCTGAAGCCGATCGCCGTCGTATCGCCGACGACCGGGCGCACGCTCTCGAACGGCACGCCCAGCACCTCGGCCACCATCATCGCCATCGAGGCGCGCGAGCCGCCGATGTCGGGGTGGCCCTCGGTCACCGTCACGGTGCCGTCCTCGTTGACGTGGCAGGCCGCACTCGATTCGCCGCCCGCATTGTGCCAATAGCCCGAGGCGATGCCACGGCCTTGGTTGGGTCCAAGCGGTACATTTAATTGCGGGTGTGCCTTGGCGGCCTCGACCGTCTTCATGTAGCCGATATTGTTCCAGGTCGGGCCGTGCGCAGCCTTGGCGCCATCTTTGGCGCCGTTGATCTCGCGCATTCTCAGCGGGTCGATGCCGAGCTCGCGAGCCAGCTCATCGACGCAGCTTTCGACCGCGAACGAGCCGATCGGCGCGCCGGGCGCCCGGTAGGCGGCAACCTTGGGGCGGTTGCAAAGAACGTCGTAGCCGATCGCCTCGGCGTTCGGCAGGTCGTAGACCGCAAGTCCGCAGATGCAGCCCTGCTGAACCGGCGATCCCGGGAACGCGCCCGCTTGGTATTTGAGCACAGCCTTTGCAGCGGTGATCCGGCCATCCTTCTTGGCGCCGAGCTTGACTTCGACGACCGCGCCCGAGGTTGGCCCGGAAGCCCGGAACACTTCCTCGCGGCTCATCACGATCTTGACGGGCCGGCCGGATTTCTTCGACAGCATGTAGGCGACCGGCTCGAGATAGATGATGGTCTTGCCGCCGAACCCGCCGCCGATCTCGGCTGGGATCGCGCGGATATTGGCGATCTCGCCGCCACAGATCCGCGAGGTGTAGGCGCGGACCATGAACTGGCCTTGGCTCGAGCTCCAGATCGTGGTTTGTCCGTCGGCCGCTACCGACACGACGCAGGCATGCGGCTCGATATAGGCCTGATGCACCGGCTTGGTCGTATAGCGCCGCTCGATGACGACATCGGCCTCGGCGAACCCGGCCTCGACATCGCCAATGGCGAAACGAACCATCTTGGTGACGTTCGACGGCTTGGTCGGCTTGGGTTCGACCCCAGAGGTGAAGATGTTGTCGTGCAGCAACGGCGCATCCGGCGCCATCGCCGCCTCGACATCCATGACGTGCGGCAATACCTCGTACTCGACTTCGATCAGATCGAGCGCCTGCTCGGCGATCGCCGGCGACACGGCGGCGACCGCGGCGACCGCATGACCCTCGTAAAGCGCCTTGCCCTGGGCCATGCAGTTGCGCGACAGGTCCCACAGATTATGCGGCGCTGCGCCGATGACGCGCCTGTCCGGCGGGATGTCCGGGAAATCGGCGCGCGTGGTCACCGCCTTGACGCCGGGCAACGCCATCGCCTTGTCGGTGTTGACCGAGATGATGCGGGCATGGGCATGGGGACTGCGCTTGATCTTGCCCCACAGCATGCCGGGCATCACCATGTCGGCGCCGAAATTGGCGCGGCCGGTGACCTTGTCGACCCCGTCCGGCCGGATCGGCCGGGTGCCGACGACCTTGAGCGTGTCCTTGTCGAGGTAACTCATCTCACTGCCCCCGCCCGCATCTCCGCGGCGGCGTCGAGCACGGCGCGGATGATCTTGTCATAGCCGGTGCAGCGGCAGAGATTGCCGGCGAGCCAGTAACGGGTCTCTTCCTCGGTCGGGTTCAG
This sequence comes from uncultured Alphaproteobacteria bacterium, assembly GCA_963836845.1. GTDB lineage: Bacteria > Pseudomonadota > Alphaproteobacteria > ATCC43930 > CGMCC-115725 > AP-15. The sequence continues at coordinate 334,268 of CAWILK010000023.1, forward strand.
ATTTTGGTCGAGCAACGCCTTGGCCGCGACAATGAAGCCCGGCGTGCAGAACCCGCATTGCAACGCGGCGTGCTCGAGGAATTTCTGCTGCACCGGGTGCAGCTTGTCGCCCTCGGCGATGCCTTCGATCGTCGTGATCTTGCGGCCCTCGGCCTCGGCGCCGAGCATCAGGCACGAGCAGACGATGTTGCCGTCGACAATAACCGTGCAGGCGCCGCAATCGCCCGAGCTGCAGCCTTCCTTGCTGCCGGTCAGGTTCAGTTCGTCGCGCAGCACATCGAGCATGGTCTGCTGCGGCTCGCACAGATATTCGACAGGCTCGCCGTTGATGATCGTCGAAACGTGTTGTTTGGCCATTTAGTGGACTCCCGCCACGCGCCCCTGGGCGCGCTCAAATGCAATGGCGGCCGCCCGTCTTGCGAGGACGCCGGCGACCTTGGTTCGGTATTCGATCGTGCCGCGCTTGTCGTTGATCGGCTTGCAGGCTCGCTGCGCGGCAGCATCGAGCCGGGAAAGCGTGTCGTCGTCGAGCCGGTGGCCCTTCAAGCGCCTCGCGCGGCCTCGTCGACGATGACCTGGGTCGGCGCCACGGCGCCGAGCACGACCCGCGCATCGGTGCAGACGCCGTTCGCGTCGAGGGTCACATTGATCCCGCAGCCGACGACCGCAATATCCATTTCGGTGCGCGGGATGAAGCGCAAATAGGCGTCGGATTGACGCGGCTTGGGCTTGGGCACGCGGAACTCGACGATGAACTCGCCCTTCTTGAGCGAGGTCTGCCCCGGCCCGGTGACGATCGCCTCGACCGGCGCCTCGCGCCGGCCGTCGGGGCCGGCGATCACGGCGACTACGCGCGCGCAAATCATTGCCGGCACGCTGTCGGCGGCGGGCGAGGCATTGCACAGATTGCCGACCAGCGAGGCGCGGCCTTGGATCTGCTGCGAGCCGATCAGGTCGACCCCCTCGACGATCCCCGGCCAGGCGCGCGAAAAGGCCTCGTGCTCGCTCAGCATCACCCCCGGCGTCGCGGCGCCGACCACAAAATTGTCGCCATTCTCGCGGATCCCGATCAGGTCCGGGATTTTCTTGATGTCGACGATCAATTCGGGGCGCAGGCGGCCCGTCCGCAGCTGCACCAGGAGATCGGTTCCGCCCGACAACGGCTTTGCCACGCCGGGGGCGCTGGCGAGCGCTTTGATCGCCTCGTCGACTGTCGTCGGTGCGGTGAAACTGAGACTAGGCATTCTTGGCTCCTGACAATCACAAAGGTACACCGCCGCACTGGCAGGCTGGGACGATGCGACCCGATCGGAATGACGCTCAGGCTTACACTACCATGCTATCCGGCGTGAAGCGCTATGTTGATCCCGATTAACGATGACCTCTGCCTCGACGAGAGCGAGATCGAGGAAAGCTTTATCCGAGCATCCGGCCCCGGCGGCCAGAATGTCAACAAGGTGGCGAGCGCGGTGCAGCTCCGCTTCGACCTGGCACGCTCGCGCTCGCTTCCCGCGGCGGTGCGCACCCGGCTGGCTCGGCTGGCCGGCCAGCGGCTGACGCGGGACGAGGTCATCGTCATCACCGCGCAGCGCTACCGCACGCAGGAGCGCAATCGGCGCGACGCGCTCGACCGGCTGATTGCGCTGATCCGCCGCGCCGCCCTGCCGCCAACCCCGCGCCGTCCGACCAGGCCCAGCGCCGCGGCCAAGGAGCGCCGGCTCGCAGCAAAAGCCCGCCGCGCCGCCGTGAAGGAGCTGCGCCGTGCCGCGCCCGAGCGAGACCCCGGCCGCTGAGGCTTGCGAACCCCTCACCCTCCGGACCCGGTTCATGCTAGCCTCAAGCGCGTGGATCGACCAGCAGAGGCCAACCCATGGATCTGAAGTCGGTGCGAGAGGAGGCGATCGAGGCGACGACCCGCGCCTTTTGGGACAGAAACGGCTTTGTCCCCGATCAGGACAGCGACGAATGGGAGGAGGAATACCGGCGCCAATTCGAACAGGCCAAAAAGCGCCACGCCGCCGGAGCTCCCGCCGGGGCGCCCGCTGCGGCGAAGCCGAACGGGGCCGCGCCGGCCGCCGCCGATGAGGCCGGGACGGCGTTGAGCGGCGCTCCGACGCAGATCCGGTGGGCCGCCGCGATCCGGTCGGACCGGTTGAAGGAGATCCGCGACTCCGGAGTTCGGGAGTGGCTCGCCACGACCTGGACCAGGGCAAAGAGCTGGATCGACACCCGCGATCTGCCGACCCCGGTCTTCTTGCAGAGGATCGAGCCGCATTATGCCGAATATCGCCGGCAGGCCGGCGAACGCGCGAGAGCGCTCGCCGCCGAGCGGCAGGCGAAACAAGCCGCGGCCGAGGCGCTGCGGCGCGAGATCGACGCGGCCGGGATCACGGTCGACGGGTTGATCGAGCTAATCGACATCGCCGAGCGGCTGCCCCCGGCGCCGCGCAAGGAAAAGCTGGCGGAGCTCGATTGCGGCGCCCGCAACCTGCGGGTCTTCGAGACCGACGACCCGGCGGTTCTGATGGTCCTCGAAAAGGCTGATTCCGGGCGGGACGAATACGGCATCGAGCGCGACGAAGGGCTCGTCGCCGATCTGAGATTGTTCGCTCGGGCGGCCCAGCCGGCATAACGCCGAGCGGGAAAGGAATGCGAATGAGCATTGTGCGCGAGCTTTTGGACGACGCGATTGCACTGCAGCGAGACGGGCTCAGCCCCAACCGGATCGGGCTCGCCCTGACCGACCGCTGGGAGGCCGAGGAGCTGGGCGCCGGCGGCACGGTCAAGCGCACCCGCTCGCCCTCCGGAGCGCTCGAACTGGCGTTTCCAGGCGGCGAGAAGATCATCTGGGACGGGGCCGCCTGGCAATATCTTCCGGCATAGGGTGGGGGACGGTGGCCGGGGAACCGCCTGCTGAATGAAGATTTTCGGGGCCTGCTGAGCTGACTCGAATGATCCGCCGCGCGCAAGCCGCCTTTTTAGCGATCGCCTTCGCGGTTGGCTTCATAGAGAGCGCCGCGGCGGACGACACGCCTCTCGATGCGCTGGTGCGCGCCTATCCCGAGCAGCTGGCGGGCTATGACGCTGACGATCTGATCTGGCGGGACGGGACCCGGATGCCGCTGTCGGACGGCCGGCCGCGCAAGAGCTTTGAGGAGATGCTGCGGCACGGGTCGATCCTCGACCAGGTTCTTCTGCCCTATCCGGCGGGAGCGAGCACCGCCGTGCTCGGTGCGCAAGGCGATCCCGGCCGCATCCGCAACCGCGCCTTCTTCGATAAGATGTACGGGGATTGCTGGAGAGGCGAGGTGGCCCCGCGGCTGGTCTCCGTCGTTTGGCTCCCCGCGAGCTGGGGCCGTCCGGTTCGCGCGACCTCGATCAACGGCGTCGCCCGACGCCTCGCCGAGGTGTCGGAGGAGTTGGACGCGCTGCCGGCCGCGCTGAAGCCCTATCTCCGGCCGCCGGCCGGGACCTACAGCTGTCGCACGGTGGCCGATACCGGGGAGCCCAGCATGCACGCATGGGGCGCCGCGATCGACATCAATGCGGCGCATGCCGATTATTGGCTCTGGGCGCGCAGCGCATCCGCCAAAACGATACCGGCCGAAATCGTCGAGATCTTCGAGCGGCACGGCTTTATCTGGGGCGGCAGGTGGTCCCACTACGACACGATGCATTTCGAATACCGGCCGGAATTGGTGAACGCGCTCTCCCGAAAATTTCCGATCTGCCGCCGCTCGCCGTTGACGCGGGCCTTGCCGCCAGTAGTGGTGAAATCTGACGCTTAGTTCCCGGCTCCGAGTAGCGAAAGGGCTAGCAGGGTGCTGAAAAATGCCGAAGTTCGGCGCGATTTGGCTTTCGGAATGACCGGGTTTGGGGTGGTCGTCGCGTGTTGCGAGAGCTTGAATGGTCCGCGGCCGAGCAGCAATACCCGGTCGGGTGGGTTTGTCGGGTCATTGGACATCCTGAGCGAGCAGTTTAGGCAATCGCACGAGGTTATAGGCGGTCATCGCCAGGGTGAATTGCCAGTCGACCTTGAGCAGTCCGCGGTGCCGCATCTTGCGCAAGCCGGCCACCGTCTTGGCCCACGGCTGTCTCGAAGAGGCGCACCGAGCCGGTCCAGCGGTCGTCAAATTCCTGGTGGCGTCCGGCGGGAATGACCGAAGTCTTTCGGGCTCTGCTTATGACCCGCCGTAAACCGGGATGACGGCGCCGCGGGTCACACGGTTGGCCGGCGAGGCGAGAAACACGATGACTTCCGCCAGAGCGGCGGGTGCGACCCAGCGGCGGTGGTCGGCATCCGGCATCGCTGCGCGGTTTGCCGGCGTATCGAGGATGGAAGGGGCGACCGCGTTCACCCAGATCTGCTCGTCGGTCAATTCCTGCGCCAGTGACTGGGTCAGCGCCGCGACCGCCGATTTGGACGCGGTGTACCCCACCATTCCGGACGCCGAGCCGCGGCTCGAGGGCGGGACGGGCGGAGACATTGACGATCCGGCCGCCGACGCCCGCCCGGGCCCGGGATCCTGGCGCGCACGAAACGCGGCGACAGCGGCCGCCGAGCACAAAAAGCACGACAGCGCATTCATCCGGAACTGTGCGAGGAAATCTTCCGCCGAGGTTTCGCCGATCGGCGCCATCGCAAAGCCGCCGGCGAGGTGAATGGACGCCCAGAGCGGCGGCAATCACTGTAAAAGCGCCTGACCGCCGCTTCATCGGCGAGATCAACATCGCGCGCGATCCTGCACTTCGGGGTCGGCCGCGTAGGGAAAGCCGTCGAGCTCTGCGGCAATCGAGGTTCGGTACGTGACAGACCGCATTGGCGGCGCGCAATGCCCCGATGACCGCCCGGCCAAGGGCGCCCGTGCCGCCGGTGACAACAACATGGCTGCCTGCAAAATCGGCCATCTCGACCACTCCCTCATATTTCACGTCGTTCAACTTAACCGGCGGGTCTATTCGATGTGAATGCCTGCTTCCTTTGCGACCCGCCGCCAGCGCGGGAATTTCGTCGCGGATCAGCGAGGCGAGCGTCGAGGGCGGGCCGCCAATCGGCTCGCCACCGATAGCGGCAAAGCGCTTTCTGGTCTCCGGTTCGTGGACAATTCGATCGAGCTCGGCATTGAGCCGCTTGATCACCGCCGCAGGGGTGCCGGCCGGCGCCAGAATTGCGAACCACGAGGTCGCGGAAAAGCCCGGAAGCTTTGCAGCGATAGTCGGCAGATCGGGGACAGCAGGGTCGGGATTGCGGCCACTGACGGCGAGCGCACGCAGCCGCCCATCCTTTATCATCGGCACGGCGGCGAGAGTCGGGGCCATCATACTTGCGCCTCGCCATTGGCCACTCCAAGCAAAGCAGCCGCCCCACCATCGAAAGCGATGTGCGTGATGTCGATGCCAGCCGTCAGCTTAAACAGTTCGAAAGCCATTTGGGTGGGCCCGCCGAGACCTCCCGACGCATAAGTGAGACCACCGGGGTGGCGCTTGGCATAGGCGATCAACTCCTCGACCGACTCCACCTGCAGCGCGGGATTGACGACGAGGATGTAGTCGGCGGCGACTAGCAACGAAACCGGCGCAAACGCGGCTTCGGTGTCGAAAGGCAGCACATTGTACGTGCCGGGATGGATCACCAGGGAGCTGCTCGCCAGCAGCAGCGTATACCCGTCGGGCGGCGCTTGGCGACAAAATCGCTGCCGACGATCCCGTCGACGCCACTGCGGTGTTCGATGACGACCTGTTGTCCGAGGCGCTCTCTCAGCTGCGGACCAACGACTTCCGCCACTACACCGACCGGCCCGCGCGGCGGGAAAGGCACGACAAGGTGGATTGGTCGATCGGGAAAGGTCTCGGCGCCGGCCGGGCCGCCACAGCCCGAGCAAAACCAACGACAGCAAAAGGAGGCGCAGCGCATTCATGTCAAATCCGGACGATCAGGAGGAAAAGGCGTAATACGGCCATCGGCGCCGACATAGAGCTGATCGCCCGCCGCGAGCAAGCTCTGGAAATGCCGCAGCCCGGTCATTCTGTCGCCGGCCCGGCGCCGGCAAAGAGCGGCTCGCCGTTATCGCCGCGAAAGCCGTGCAGCCGCCCGTCGCCGTCGGCGCCGAGGATCCAGACGATCGGGTTCGAGCGGCCGTCGGTGGTCGTGACGATCGGCGACCCTCGCCGCTGAAAGCGCCGCACCATGCCGTGTCCATCGAGGCGGCGAGCCGGCGCGGAGCCGGAGAACGGTGAGTTATTGTCCCGGTGCGGGGCCGGGCAGTGGGCGCCCTGTCCCTGAAATGCGACAAACGGCCGTCAGGGCCCGGATAGGCCGCCGGCGCGGTGCGGATCGGCCGGGTCGAGACGGCCTCGGAGACGAGGCTGCCGCCGATCCCGCCGAGATTGTTGCGGTCGAGCAGATACGCGCTGTGCGTCTTTGCCGAGCGCCAGGATCAGCGGCATCGCGCCGGCTTCCCGCCGGGACATCGAGCGGCAGCGGGTTGGTGCCGCCGAGATCGACGTCGCGGCCATCGAGCGCGCGCCAATCGGACGCGGCGAAAAAGCTCTCCGGGCGGTCGTAGCGACGCAGATCGGGGGCAAGGCGGAACACCGCTTCGCCATCGCTCCACCGTAGCGCCGAGCGTGTTGCCGGTCACGACGAACAGCGAGGGCCCGTCGCTGGTGATGCCCCCCGGCGCCCAGATTCCGCCGCCGCGCGCCCGCGTGCGCCAGCTGACGACAACGCGCGGATTGCGCAGGCTAATCCCGACCACCCAGCCGTAATAATCGCCGCAATCGCCGAAATGCCCGCCATAGGGGACGTAGAGCCTGCCGTCGAGGATCAAGAGCGCGCCGCGCTGGTTCTGATCGCGCGGTTGAAGCGCTGTCCTTGCGCGCGAGCGCCTGCGTCGGCTCGACCGGCCAGCCCGGAAGGGTCGCGCCGTCCTTGAGCGAGAGGGCAAAGACGCGGTGGCGGCGGCCCCGAGACATCGGCGACCATCGCATCGAGATAGAGCGCCTCGCATGCCTCGTCGATAACCGGGGTGCCGGTAATACCCAGCGGATCGATATTGCCGCAAGGCTGCGCGCGAGCGGGACCGGGCGGCCGAGCGACCTGGCCCAGACCTGGCTTCCCGACTCGCGGAGTCGATCGCGTGCACCGTGTCGTCCTCGGTGGCGACGATCAGCATCCCCGAGGTCGCTCCCGGCGGTCGCCAGAACAGCGGCTGGGCATAGAAGATGACCGGCGAAGCGGGGGTGAAACGCGGGGTCGAGATGGACCGAACGGGCCCGCTCCCAGGTCAGCTACGGCACGACGAAGTTGCCGCTGCGCCTGATATCGCCGTGGTAATCGAGCACGGATTGCGCATGCGCGCTGACGCAGATCGTCAGCGCCGACAATGCAGCGCTCACCCCCGCGATCAACCCCCGCTTGACGAGACTGTTCATTGAACACCCCGGTGTCGCCTGCTCGATGGTCAACGCCAACGAGGCCGGAAACGCGAGCGGCTTGCGCCACGGCATCTTGCGACCCTACTGTGCCGGGGCTTAAATTTTGGAGGACCCGACCGGGAGCAAAGCTCGATGCGCCGTATCGTGTGGATTGTCATTGCTCTATTGGCGTTCGGATATTCTCTGTGGCCCGGCATGCCCGCCTTTGCAGCCTACGGCGCGATCGCCTGGGATAAGGGAAGCGGCAAATACGGAGCGAGCTGGAACCAGCCGACGCCGAAGCGGGCGGAAGAGGTGGCGGTCGGGGAATGCGGCGCCACCGGCTGCAAAGTGGTGTCCAAGATCGGCCCGAAAATGTGCGGCGCCCTGGCAACCACTGATGACGGCAAGCATGCGGGCGCCGCCTGGCGCAAGGACCGCGAGGCCGCGCGCCTCGCGGCGCTGAGGAGATTCCGAGAAGGACAAGGCGGGCGATTGCGTCGTCCGCGCCACCGACTGCAACAAATAGTGCGGCCTGCAGCCGGGTTAGAGAGGTCGTGGGCAGCCTGGCTGTTCTTGCTGTTATTTGCAGGGATTTACCAGCCGACAGCATCGCGGTTCCCGGGATGGCTTCTGCCTGTATGGTTTCACGCTGTTGCGGAATTGCCAATTTATACTGACGCCGAGCACGGGGCGCGTTCCTGCGGACCACCTCCTCCTCGCCTTCCCGGAAAAGGGGCGCTCCTTCAGAGTGTATAAATCTTCACGCAGTCAAGGGGGGGGGGGGGGGGGGGGGGGGGGGGGGGGGGGGGGGGGGGGGGGGGGGGGGGGGGGGGGGGGGGGGGGGGGATTCCGGGCCGGTCCCTGCGGGCCATCCCCGGAATGACGATCCGAGCGAGTTTGAATTCATTCACGCCCTGAGAGCGTGCGAAGGAGTTGACTGCACCGCGTTCGTGCGTGCTTCGAGACGCGCTCTTCGAGCGCCCTCAGCATGAGGTAACCTTTGCTGGATTAAGAAAAGCCTTCATCCTGAGGAGGCCGCTAGCTAGGCGGCCGTCTCAGAAGGACGCGCGGTGCTGGTCCGGTCTTCCCACCGAAAGGCTGCGACTGGTGAATCGCGTAAACGGGTC
>CAWILK010000024.1:0-214851 GCA_963836845.1 uncultured Alphaproteobacteria bacterium
CCAATCGCCGAGGCCTCTCCATTAACCATGCAATACCGTCATAATTAGGTCAAAAAACAGCTCCTGATGCTCACTACTACAAATGAGTAGACGATGATCTAGTAGTCCTTTGATCGTTCCCTTGTCTACCCGAGCCTTTGTTCCGTCACTAAAGTCGAAAACCGCGGGAAAGTTTTGTTGAGGCGGTGGTGCCGCCGCATATTGAGCGAGCGAAAGATAGGCTCGGACAGCCGCCGGACGTGGGGTACTCCACTGGTCGCCGATTTTGGTCGCGTCGTCCACCAGTAGGGGTCAAGGGGTAAGTCGTGGTATTTTATATATGATAGCAGGCGGTTGCCATATTCCCTTCGGCACAAGTCATCCGCTTGGGCTCGTGACAGATTGACCCTCATGTCGCTCCTTTTGCCGTCGGTCCGGAACGAGCGGTTAGCTCGGCCTGCCCCATCGTAAGCCCCTTTATCTTTGCACCCAGCGATGATCATATCGTTAATCCGCTGTGTGACTATTCAACGACGTACTTAATTAGCGGGTTCGGGGCGATGTTCCAGAAAGCGCATCACGCGCTAATTTGAATTGGGTCGGTACGTGCCGGGCTTCCGCCAGTCCGGCAATCGGTTGCTCCCCGAAACCTCACGCCGCGAGGCGGTGCTTCTGGATCAGTGAGAGGATTTCGGCGGCGGCTTGGGGGATGTTGGTGCCGGGGCCGTAGATCGCGCTGACCCCGGCCCGTTTGAGGAAATCGTAGTCCTTGGGCGGGATCACGCCGCCGACGACGGTGAGGATGTCGGCGGCGCCTTCGCGCTTCAGGGCCTCGATCAGCGCGGGTACGAGAGTATTGTGGCCGGCCGCTTGGCTCGACACGCCGACGATGTGGACGTCGTTCTCAATCGCCTGGCGGGCGGCCTCCTCCGGGGTCTGGAACAGCGGGCCGATATCGACGTCGAAGCCGATATCGGCAAAGGCCGTCGCGATGACCTTGGCGCCGCGGTCGTGGCCGTCCTGGCCCAATTTGGCGACCAGCATGCGCGGCCGCCTTCCTTCGTCGCGGGCAAAGGCGTCGATCTCGCGCTGCACCCGGCGGAAGCCCTCGTCACCCTGGTATTGGCCGCCATAAACGCCGCTGACGGCGCGGATCTGCGCGCGGTGGCGGGTGAAGACTTTTTCGAGCGCGTCGGAGATCTCGCCGACTGTAGCGCGCACCCGGGTCGCCTCGATCGCCAGCGCCAATAAATTGCCGTTGCCGCTCTGCGCTGCTTCGGTCAGCGCGGCGAGCGCCGTCTCGACCCGGCGATTGTCGCGCAATCGGCGGATCCGCTCGAGCCGCGCGACCTGCCGGTCGCGCACCGCGGCGTTGTCGACATCGAGCAGCTCGACCGACAGCCGCCTCGCCCGAGCGGTATTTGTTGACCCCGACGATCGTCTCCTCGCCGCGGTCGATCCGGGCCTGGCGGCGGGCCGCGGCTTCCTCGATGCGCAATTTCGGCATTCCGGCCTCGACCGCCTTGGTCATGCCGCCCAGCGCCTCGACCTCGTCGATCAAGGCCATCGCCGCCGCCGCAATCGAGTGGGTCAGGGTCTCGACGTAATAGCTGCCGCCCAGCGGGTCGACGACATGCGGGATGCCGGTCTCCTCGGCGAGGATCAGCTGGGTGTTGCGGGCGACCCGCGCCGAGGCCGGGGTCGGCAATGCCAATGCCTCGTCAAACGAGTTGGTGTGCAGCGATTGGGTGCCGCCGAGCACCGCCGCCAATGCCTCCAAGGTCGTGCGGATGATGTTGTTGTGCGGGTCCTGCTCGGTGAGGCTGACGCCCGAGGTCTGGCAATGGGTGCGCAATGCCAGGCTCGCCGGGTTCTGCGGCGCGAATTGCTGCATCAACTGCGCCCACAGCACCCGCGCGGCGCGCAATTTCGCGATCTCCATGAAGAAATTCATGCCGATCCCGAAGAAGAACGACAGCCGCGGCGCGAATTCGTCGATCGCCAGGCCCCGCGACAATGCCGCCCGCACATAATCGAGCCCGTCGGCCAAAGTGAAGGCGAGCTCCTGTACCGAAGTCGCGCCGGCTTCCTCCATGTGATAGCCGGAGATCGAGATCGAGTTGAATTTCGGCATATGCCGCGCGGTGTATTCGATGATGTCGGCGACGATCCGCATCGACGGCCCGGGCGGGTAAATGTAGGTATTGCGGACCATGAACTCCTTGAGGATGTCGTTCTGGATCGTGCCCGACAGTTTGTCCTGCGCGACCCCCTGCTCCTCGGCAGCGACGATGTAGCCGGCGAGCACCGGCAACACCGCGCCGTTCATCGTCATCGACACGCTCATCCGGTCGAGCGGGATGCCGTCGAACAGGATCTTCATGTCCTCGACCGAGTTGATCGCCACCCCCGCCTTGCCGACATCGCCGACGACCCGCGGATGGTCGCTGTCGTAGCCGCGGTGGGTCGCGAGGTCGAAGGCGATCGACAGCCCCATCTGCCCGGCCGCCAGATTGTCGCGATAGAACCGGTTCGACTCCTCGGCGGTCGAGAACCCGGAATATTGCCGGATCGTCCATGGCCGGTTGGCGTACATCGTCGCCCGCGGCCCGCGCAGATAAGGCGGGAAGCCCGGCATCAGGTCGCGCAGCCGGAGCGCCGGCATGCGCGATGCCTTCGAGGTCTGCGGCGGTGTAGAGCGGCTTGACACGGATGCCTTCGGGGGTCGCCCAGCCGAGATCCGCGACCGGCTTTCCCTTGAGCTCGATGCTTGCCAGCTGCGACCAGTCTTCCAGCGTCTTTTCCGGAAATCCGCCCTCATCCGCCATATTTCTCTCCCGCGCCCGCGGGAACTATATGGTCGCCCGCGCTCCTGCGTCCATGACGGCGGGGGTGCCGCGCAGGGTGTGCCTGAATACGATCCCGCGGTCAGCAGCAGCACGGCTCCCGCCTGGTGCGCTGCAGCGAGCGGGATCGGCACCGCAAAGACCAGAGTGGAGATGCCGAGCCCCGCCTGCAACACAGCGACTCCCATCAGCACCTGCAGCGCAAGGCGTGCAGGTTTTGGAAGAGCCGAGCGTGCGCCCGCCGCCCACAACACGGCAATCGCCGCCGAAAGTGAGCATGGCAAGCGCACGGTGATTGAACTGGATCGCAGCAATATTCTCGAACCAGTTCAGTAAAATGGCTGCAGCTGGGCATAGCCGGCCGGCACCAGCCTCCCGTCCATCAGCGGGAAGGTGTTGTAGGTCAGCCCCGCGCGGGTGCCGGCGACGAACCCGCCGGCCGCAATGGTCAAACCGACAAGCACAAGGACTGCTTCGGCAGCCCGCCGCCAGACCGCCCGCTCGAACCCGGGCCAGCGGCGGGACCTCGCACAATGCCGAGCGCGATCCACAGGATTGCGCCATAGATCGCAAGCGCGAGAGCGAGGTGGGCGACCAGCCGGTATTGGCTGACCTCGGCCCGGTCGGCAAGCCCGCTTTGGACCATATACCAGCCGAGCGCGCCCTGGCCGAAGCCGAGCAGCAGGATGCCGGCGAGCGGAGGAATGAGCCGCCGCGGCAATCGCCGCCGCGCCAGGAACCAGACGAACGGCACGGCAAAGGCAACCCCGATCAGCCGCCCTAATAGCCGATGCGTGTATTCCCAAAAGTAGATGCTTTTGAACTCGTCCAGGGTCATCGCAAAGTGGACGGCGCGGTATTCCGGGATCTGCTGGTATTTGGCGAACTCGGTGGCCCAGTCGGCGGAGGAAAGCGGCGGGACGATGCCGACGATCGGCTTCCATTCGGTGATCGAGAGGCCGGAGAGAGTGAGGCGCGTGACGCCGCCGACCACCACCATCAGAAAAATCAGGCGCAGCAAACGAACAGCCACACCGCCACCGGGCGGAGCCCCTCGTCGCCTTGACTGATCTACGGCGGTCCCGTTCCGGGACGGCTGCGGCCGTCGACATCGACAATGCGCCGATCCCCGGCAATACCGATGCCGGGCAAGTGAGAGCAGCGCCGCGTGCCGGCAAGTGCGGCGGATGCCCACCCCAGCAGGGATCCGAGCTACGCGTGCTGATTTCAGCCTCGCAGCGGCGAAGGATGGCTGACCGGATCGCGAACCCACTGCCCTTGTTGGGAACATACGACGAACCATATGCTCTCTCATTCAACCCGGAGCTTTACTGATGCAGCAAACCGCCGGCTGTCGCTTTTCTGGTTCTGTTATCCGCTGCTTTCTAAAACAGGTATTCAAGTTTTTCAACTACTTGGTCCTGATCTCTGCGGAGCGTCCCGATGCTTCGTCATCGCACGGATGAGGAACCTTGGCTCGCCGAGCCTTTACGGACCTTTGCTAGGCTTTCCCGGCGAAAGCCGGGACCCATGGCTGCCGTGGGCACCGGCTTTCGCCGGTGTAGCGGGATAGGTAAAAACGATTGGTGCATCAATGCCTGATGGATCCTATGAATTGACTCTGAGCACTATTGCAGACGCAGCGACGCCCTGATGTGGCGAAAGCCGGCGCGCCCGGAAGATCTGGCCTGGCCGACCTTTACGGAATGCAATTTGCCGTCGATATTGTGGCTCCAAAAATCCAGAAACCGGCGGAGCTCCGGAAAATCCGGGGCGAGATCGAGCTTTTGCCAAATAAAGCTCTGCAATAGATCAGGGTGATCCGGAAGATGGTAAATGATTTCCGCCGTGGTCAGCCGGTATTGCCCGAATTGGCGCTGCGAGCGTCGTTCACGGTGGCTCTCCTCCGGTGTGCTCCGCGAACCGGGAGGATGCTCCGTCGGTTTCGCCTGTGCAACAAAAAACCGAGCACCAGCAGTGTCTTAGCAGCATCGTAGGCGGAGTGCTGCGAAGCATGCCGGCGCGTCCCTTGACGCGATCTCGCGAGGGTTTAGATAGAGTGAGACCGGAAACATTCACGCCGGCTGATGTTTACCGTCATGGGCATTCTGCCGGCGCTAAGGTCTCCACAAGTATGAAGCGAGTTCTGTCGTCGCTCGTTGTATCAGGCGGTATCGCCATGATGATGACGGGCAATCTTGCGTTCTGCCCTGGCCGGCGCGCCGATACCCCGAGATTGGCGGCGCTCCGGTCCAGAGCCTTGCCCCGGTTGTCAGCCGGATCACCCAAGGCGTCGTCGGCATTTCGGTGCGCGGGCGGGTGCGCGAAGACAATCCGTTGCTGCAGGACCCGATGTTCCGCCGCTTCTTCAGCATGCAGCAGCCGATCGAGCGCGAAACCCAGGCGACGGGGTCCGGCGTGATCGTCGATGCGGGTCAAGGCTATGTCATGACCAATGCCCATGTCGTCGAGAACGCGAGCAGCATCGAGGTCACGACCAAGGACAATCGCCGCCTGAAGGCGAAATTGGTCGGTCGCGATCCCGATACCGACATTGCGGTATTGCAGATCCCGGGCGGCAATTTGACCGCGGTCCCGATCGGCGATTCCGACCGCTTGCAGGTCGGCGACTTTGTTCTCGCAGTCGGCAATCCGTTCGGCCTCGGTCAGACGGTGACCTCGGGGATCATCAGCGCGCTCGGGCGCAGCCCCGGCATCGAAGGGTACGAGGATTTCATCCAGACCGACGCCTCGATCAACCCCGGAAATTCGGGCGGGCCGCTGGTCGATCTGCAAGGCAGGGTGGTCGGCATCAACACGGCGATCCTGGCGCCGAGCGGCGGCAATATCGGTATCGGTTTCGCCGTGCCGATCAATATGGCCCGCCAAGTGATGGACCAGCTCGTCCGCTACGGCGAGATCAAACGAGGCCGTATCGGGGTCGCGATCCAGGATCTGACCCCCGATCTCGCGCCGGCGCTCGGCACCCGGTATACGCAGGGCGCCGTCATCGCCCGCGTCGAGCCTGGTTCGCCCGCCGAGCGGGCCGGGTTGCGGACCAACGATCTCGTCGTCGCAATCAACGGCGCGCCGATGCGCAGCGGCACCGAATTGCGCAACCGCGTCGGACTGTCGCGGATCGGCGACGAGGTCGAGCTCACTGTCGAGCGCGGCGGTTCCGAGCGCAATGTTACGGTTCGCGTCGAGCAGGTCGCGACGACCGCGCAACGCCAACGGTCGCGGCAGCGCTGAACCCGAATGGCGCAAACGCCGTACGAGGTTCTCGGCGTCAAGCCGGACGCCAGCGCCGACGAAATCCGCAAGATCTACCGCAAGCTCGCCAAGCAATTTCACCCGGACCTCAACCCAGGCAAGCCCGAGGCCGAGGCCCGGTTCAAGTCGATCTCGGCCGCCTACGACCTGCTTTCGGATCCCGAAAAGCGCGCCCGGTACGACCGCGGGGAAATCGACGAGAGCGGCGCCGAGCGGCCGCCGCGCGCAGTATTATCGCGGCCACGCCGAGGGCGCCGAGGGTTGGCGGTACCAACCCGAGGGCGAGATGGATCTGGACGATCTGGAGGATTTGTTTGCCGCCTTTGGCTCCGCCGGGCGCCGGGCGCGCGGCCAAGCCCGGCGAAGGGTTCCGGGCGCGCGGCGCGGACCGGCATTTTACTTTGACCGTCGATTTTGTCACGGCGGCGACCGGTGGCAAGCAGCGCCTGTCGCTCGCCCCCGAGGAATGGCTCGACGTGACGATCCCAGCCGGCTTCGAGGATGGCCAGGTGCTCCGGCTGAGGGGTAAGGGCGGCCCCGGCTTTGGCGGCGGCCCCGCCGGCGACGCGTTGATCGAGGTGCATGTCGCGCCGCATCCGCTGTTCCGTCGCGACGGCGACAATGTCCTTCTCGATCTGCCGGTCAGCGTCGCCGAGGCAGTGCTCGGGGCGAGGGTTTCGGTGCCGACGGTAGCCGGGCCCGGTGACAATGACGATACCCAGGGCATCGGATTCGGGACGGCAGCTGCGCCTGCGCGGCAAGGGGATCCAGCGAGCCGGAAAACCCGGCGACCAGATCGTGACGCTGAAGGTCGTCATCGGCCACCCGGACAACCCGGAGCTGGCGGAATTCCTCGAAAAATGGGCGCCGGGGCACCCCTTCGACCCACGCCAAGGGATGCCGTCTCCATGATCGCTTTCGACGAGCTGCTCATGCGGTTTCAGGGACTTGACCACGGCGAGCTCCGGCGCTGGATCGAGAATGGCTGGATCTTGCCGGAGCAGCGGGACGAAACCTGGATCTTTCACGAGGTGGACGTCGCCCGGGTGGAGCTGATTTTCGAGATCCGCCATGAATTCGCGGTCGACGAGGAGGCGATGCCCGCTCGTCCTCGGTCTCCTCGACCAGGTCTATAGCCTACGTCGGCAGCTGCGCCGCATGTGCGACGCACTGGCCGCGCAGCCGCCCGAGGTGCAAGCCCTGGTCCGCCAGGCCCTACCGCCGGGAGCCGAGCCGAAGCGAGGCAGGATTAAGCCTTCTTAACGATCTCAGCCCCTGCCCAGGTTCTTCCCTCTCCCGCCGGCCCGCCCCGGCGCCGGCTTTCGCGGGGGCGGCGAATAGCTTATCTCGTCTCTAGACGTTTCGGGTCAGACGCTTAGACTTAGAGCGTCTGAAACCGAGCTTTGGCGGCGCGCTCGATCGCCGCGGCGATCAGCCGGTCGATATTGAGACGGTGGCGGATCAGCTCGAGGATGCGGAGCTCCTCCTGAGTGGCCTCGCCGTCGGCGGCGACCAGGTCGCAGGCGATCGCATAGGCCGTCTCACGCAGCTTGGCCGGGAGCGCCGATTTGATCACTTTCAGGGTCTCCTCGAGCCCGTTCTCGCGCCCGATGAGATCCGTGCAGTCGTTCAGCACCCGAGGCAACTCGGCCCGATCGAAGCCCTGAAACACCGGAAGATCGCCGACGATATCGCCGATGATGCGCAGTTCCGCGTCCGGCATGTCGCTATCCGCCGCCGATACGATCACCATCGTGTAGATCAGCGCGCGGTGATGGTCGAGCATCAGAGTCCTCCAGCGAGAAACCCCGCGACAGATCAAAACCGGCGCGCGGATGTCAACCCTCGTGTTGGTCAGCGCAAGGGTGTTTCGAGAAACCGGGCGACCTCCGTGACCGCCTGCGCCAACGGGACGCGGATTATCGCGACATCGGCGGGGAAGGCCGAAAGCAGGCGCGACGGAACCGCGCGGTCGAGCATGACGAAGACACCGCGGTCATCGGCGCGCCGGATCAGGCGCCCATATGCCTGGCGCAACCGCAATCGCGCGATCCGGTCCGCATATTCCGCGCCGCCGAGCACCGCCTTGCGGGCGCGGTGCAAAATGTCCGGGCGCGGCCATGGAACGCGATCGAAAACGAGCAGGCGCAGCGATCGTCCCGGGATGTCGACGCCGTCGCGGACGGCGTCGGTGCCGAGCAGGCAGGAATCCTCCTCCGCACGAAAGATGTCGACGAGCGTCGCCGTCGACATCGCGTCGACATGCTGGGCGAGCAGCAAAAAGCCGCGGGCCTCGAGCGCCGGGGCGACGCGCTGATGAACCGCGCGCAGCCGGGCGATCGCAGTGAACAGGCCGAGCGCGCCGCCGCGCGACGCCACGAACAGCGCCGCGTACGCTGCTGCGACCTGGCCAATGTCGTCGCGCGGCACGTCGGTCACAACGCAGACACGCGTCTGTTCCGCATAATCGAATGGCGAGGCGATGCGCGCGGCGGCCGGCCTTGCCGGCAGATGCTGGAGCCCGGTGGCGGCCTCGGCGTCCCGCCAAGCCAGCTCCGGATCGGCGGCGCTGTCGGTCAACGTCGCCGAGGTGACCACGAGCCCGTGCGAGGGTTGCGCGACCAAGGCGGCAAAAGGAATGCCCGGATCGACCCAATGGCGGACAACGCCGACATCGCTCTCTAGACCCTCATTCCGATTGAGCGCGAGCCATTCGACCGTATCGGCGCGGGGCGGTTCGCCGAGGTTTCGCAGCAGCCCTGCCCAGGCAGCGAGCTGTCCGTCGGCGCGCCGCGCCAGGCTCCGGATCGTCGCGTCGAGGCGCTGCCGAAGGCCCGCCTCGGGCGGGTTCTCGACATCTTCGAGCTGGACCCGAAGGCGCTCGGCGAGCTGCTTCATAACCGCCGCGAGCCGTTCGAGCGTTTGCGCCAGCGACAGCGCTGCGTCGACGAGGCCATCGATTGGCGGCCGCGCCTCGGCCTGCAGCCCATAGCCGTTGTCGGCCAAGACTGCCCGCGCCAGCACCTGCTGGCGAACCAGCACGAGAAATCTTTCGAAGCTCTGAATGCCGCGCCCTTCCGCGACGCGCTGCGCCCAGCCATCTCCGGGCAGAACCCGGGCGGCGGCGAGAATATCGATCAATGCCCTGACGCCCTCGTCGTCGACCTCGACCAGATCGCCGATCCGGCGCCGCAACCCCCGCGCGCGCGACCGCCCGCCGGCTTCGGCGCCGACGATCCAGCGCCTCAGCTCTCGCCCCTCCTGACCCGAGAGGCGAACGGAGAAAGCGCTGTCGGCCGCTTCCAGCAAATGATGGCCTTCGTCGAAAACATAGCGCGTCGGCACGGTCGCATCGTCGAGGCCGCCGAGAGCGGCCTGGGCCATCACCAGGGCGTGATTGGCGACAACGATGCGCGCCTGCCGCGCCTTGCGGATGTTCTTCTCGATAAAGCAGCGGCGGAAATGCGGGCACGCCGAATGGATGC
This sequence comes from uncultured Alphaproteobacteria bacterium, assembly GCA_963836845.1. Lineage (GTDB taxonomy): Bacteria > Pseudomonadota > Alphaproteobacteria > ATCC43930 > CGMCC-115725 > AP-15. The sequence goes on from CAWILK010000024.1 coordinate 9,584, forward strand.
ACTCGCCACGGCGGTCGGCGAGCCAGTGCACCCGGCTGCGGCCGACGAGCTCGGCGAGCCAGCCGGGAAAATCGCCGGCCACGATATCCCCCGCTTCGCTGGCGACGATCCAGCGCGCGATCAGCCCGAGATGACCGGCTGGTCTTCCAGGCCGGCCGAGGGCGGCGCCGACCGCGTCCTCGTAGTTCAGCAAGCAAAGGAAATTTTCCCGCCCCTTACGGATGACCGCATGGCGGCGCTTGACGCCGGGATCGGGATAAAGCCGGTCGAGCTCACTCGCAATCTGCGCCTGCAGATTGCGCGTAAACGTCGAAATCCACACGGCTCCGCGGTTTCTTTCCGCCCAGAGGCTGGCCGGCGCGATATAGCCGAGGGTCTTTCCGATCCCCGTCCCCGCTTCAGCGAGAACGGCCTGCGGCCGGTCGGGTTCATCGCGCGGCATGAAGGCGGCGCTGACCGCCGCGGCGTAATCGCTTTGCTGAGGGCGCGGCTCGGCGACGGAGCCCAGCAGATCGGCGAGCCGGGAGCGCGCGTCCGCCGGCGGCACCGGCTCGTTGCCGGGCGGCGGCCTCGGTGGGGGCTCCGACCATTCCTCGAGCCGTGCCCACACGCGCAGGCCGGAGGCCCGCCGCAGCGCGCCGGGCTCGCACGCCGGCAACGCCGCCAGCACCGCGGGGCCCCACAGCCAGCCGCCACGGTGCATCGCCTCGGCTGTCGCGCGGACCTCCGGATCGGCCTCTTCTCCCAGCGTTTCCAGCAAAGCGCGTGCCGTAGCAGCCAGACTGACGCAAGATTCGCTCGGGCTGTTCGGCGCCGGGAGCCCGATTGCGGCCGCGAGGCCGCGCGGCGTCGGCACGCAAAAGCGGGCGGGGTGAACAAACGCGAACAGCTCCAGCAGATCGAGCGCGGGAAAGGGCGGAATGTCGAGCCGCCGAGCAGTGGCCGGCGCGTGGCACAGCATCGGCGTTTCGCGCTCGACCCGGCCGCGCGCGTCGGCGGGAGCCAGCGCTTCTATCTCGCCGTCGGGCCCGAGCCACAACACCTCGCGGAAGCCGGCGATGAGCACGGGCGCCCGCGGCACCAGGACACGCCGCAGCGCTCGTTCCGGGTTGTCGCCAGCGCTTCGGGCCATGGCCCACAATATCGCATTCCCCCCGCAGGCGTCGCCTGATCTGCCGGTGGCGGGTCGCTAAATCTGGCGTTCGTCGGATGGGCAAGTGTAAAAGATCAGCGCGCTCGATCACCTTATGCCATGGCGCTTGACCTCTATCCGCTGATCCGGCGCGGGTTGCGGCTTCTGCCCGCCGAGACCGCGCACGAGTTGACCCTGCGCGCCCTTGAGGCCGGCGTCGGGTTTTTGACGACCGACACCGCGCCGCGCCGGCCGGACCCACCGATATTGGCGCAGCGCCTCTGGAACCTCGAATTTGCGAACCCGGTCGGGCTCGCGGCGGGCTTCGACAAGGACGCTCGGGTTCCCGAGGCAATGCACCGCGCCGGCTTTGGATTTGTCGAGGTCGGCACGGTGACACCCAGGCCGCAAGCAGGAAACCCGAAGCCGCGGCTGTTCCGTCTCGACGAGGATCAGGCGGTCGTCAACCGGATGGGCTTCAACAGCGGTGGGCTCGACGCTGTGGTCGAGCGCCTGGGGCGGCGAGTTCGCTCGGGGATCGTCGGGGTCAATCTCGGCATGAACCGCGACAGCGGGGATGCAGCGGCTGATTACGAATTAGGCATTCGTCGCACCGCACGGTTCGCAGACTACCTCGTCATCAATGTTTCTTCCCCCAACACGCCGGGCTTGCGGCAGCTCCAGCATCGGTCGAGCCTCGAGACGTTGCTGCGCCCGCTGCTTCGCGCACGCGAAGAAACCGCGCCTCGGGTACCGCTCCTGGTCAAGATCGCGCCGGATCTTACCAGGGCCGAGAGCGAAGACATCGCGTCGGTCGCCCTGGGGAGCGGGATCGACGGTCTCATCGTGTCGAATACCACCGTGGACCGGCCTGCCGGGCTCGCCAGCGAACATGCGCGAGAGGCCGGCGGGTTGAGCGGGCGGCCGCTATTCGCCTCCTCGACCGAGCTGCTCGGCGATATGTACCGGCTGACGCGCGGTTGTTTGCCGCTGATCGGGGTCGGAGGCGTCGCCAGCGGCTCCGACGCCTACACGAAGCTGCGGGCGGGTGCATCCTTGATACAGCTGTATACCGGGCTGGTGTTCGAAGGCCCGCGTCTGGTGGGCCGGATCAAACAGGAACTCGCCGAGCTGCTGCGGCGGGACGGCTACACGTCGATCGCCGATGCCGTGGGAGCGGCTCACGGTTCTCGGCCGGCCGACCCGCCGGCCGAGAATTCGATGCGCGCCCTTTCTTAGACGATTAGACGAGCGACGGCGAACCCGCCGGCTTCTCGGCGGTTTGCGCCTCGACCGCCTGCTCGAACTCGGTTTGCGTTTCGCACATGCGGACGGTCAAGCGCGAATCGCGCTTCGCTTCGGCGATCAACGCACGCTGATCGTATCTTGCGGCGTCGAGGCGCAGATAGCGAAACGAACTCCGCAATCCTTCGTTCGGGGCAAAGGTATCGTAGCCGTACCCTCCGTTCCGCTCGATCAACGGTCCAATCAACAACTCCATCGCAACGACATGCTCCTTGGTAACTGGGACAATCTCAGCAAGTTCTATGCCGAGCTCGCATCGCAACTCATATCACGGCAAGCGTCCGTTTCCCGACCGCTCGCCAGCCGGGGCTTGCCTTAATCCCGTCTGGTGTGGTTTTGGATGCGCAGTCCTGCTTCGCCACACTGTGCCCACAGAACGCAACGCCCGAGAGCCATGTTCCGTTAAGTTCGGAAACATTCAGTAAACGCCGGATCATTGAATAAAACTTTGACTCATTCTGGGGTAAAATCCCGATGGTTGATCCGCTCGATATTGTGGCGAATAGTCTGACAAATGATCGATTTTCAGCCGTGAACACCGACTTCGGCGGGGCCATGCAGCCCACACTGCTCGCCGGCATGCGCGAGCTGGCGCCATGCTATGACGGCTTCATCCTCGACCTCTGGGGTGTTGTTCATGACGGGGTCGCGCCGGTCCCCGGCGCCCTCGGATGCCTGCGGGCATTGATGGGACAGGGCAAGCGAATCGTCCTGCTGTCGAATGCGCCGCGCCGTGCCGAGGACGTCTCACGGCGAATCGCTCAGATCGGCGTGCCCGAGGAGCTTTACCATCACGTGATGTCGTCCGGGCGAAGAGGCATGGCTGCACCTTCGCAGGCGCGACGATCCGTTCTACGCCGCGCTGGGCCGGCGGTGCCTGCAGATCGGATCCGAAAGAGATTTGGAGATCCGCGAAGGGCTCGAGCCTCGAATTTGTCGAGACTGCCGAGGAAGCCCAGTTCATTCTCAATACCGGCCCGGCGGGATGGGACGACCGCATCGAGGATTACGAGCCGCTGCTGCGCCGCGCGTTGGCGGCCGATCTCCCGATGGTCTGCGCCAACCCCGATCTCGTGGTCATGCGCGGCAGCACGCTTCACCTGTGCGCGGGCGCGTTGGCGAAATGGTACGAGGATTCGGGCGGCCGGGTGCGCTGGCACGGCAAGCCGTTCCGTTCGGTGTACGACACTTGCCTCGAGCTCCTGGGGATCGAAGACCGTTCGCGGGTCTTGGCGGTGGGCGACAGCTTGCGCACCGACATCGCCGGCGCCGCGGGCGCCGGGCTCGACAGCGTCCTGATCGCCGGCGGCATTCATGCCGACGAGTTCGGCACGGCAGATGGCAAGACGCCCGATCTCGAACGCGTCGAGGCGGCGCTCCGCGAGGTTTCCCGGAAGCCGATCGCGATCGCCTGGAGCTTTTGCTGGTAGCGCCCTCAGTGACCGGCTCTGTGGAGGATGGTCTCGCGCAGCCCGGTTTCGTAGTCGAGCCCGAGCGGCGTCAGCACGCCGCCATAAGGATACATCGAGCGGAGCAGTCCCTTGCGCTGCAACGCCGCCCAAACCGCGGGATTGCGCAGCCCGTTGGCGTCGCGCGCGGCCACGACCGCCTCGCCGAGGTGAAAATGGTCGCCATGCGGCTCGGGCGGGCGGACGGCGATGGTGCCGGGCTCCTCGCCCGGCCGGGAATAATCGGAAAGGCGGGCAAGCTCCTGCAGCAACGTCAATGTCTTGAGCTGCAGGGCATTGAGCCCCAGGGGGTTTCGCTTGGGCGGCATCCACCCTGATTAATCCGGTGCAGCGGCCGAGCGCAACGCCGATCGGAGACGGCCGCGGCTTAGCCTTGACCCGTCGTTGGACACGGCGGCGCGGTCATTTGGCGCCCCGTTTCGCCCTCCGGCGGGGGAGCTGCAGTCGATCGCGGCGTCGGGGCTCGCGCGTGGCCCAAGACAAGCTGCCGACCAGCGGCAGATGGTCGGACGCCAGCCGGGCGAGGGGGGTCCGGTAGACGGATACGTCGCGCAGCACCGCCGGCCCGACCGCATAAATCCTGTCCAGCGCGAGCACCGGCATCCAGGACGGGAAGGTCCGTGCGGCGGGGCTGGGCCCGAGCCGTTGATCAAAGGTGCGAATGGCGCCGCTGCGGCCGCGCCATTCGTTCAGATCGCCCATCAGCAGCGCCGCGTCGGCCCCGCGGCGGTCGAGCGTCCAGGTCTCGCCGAGCGCCGTCATCAGCCGGTTGGCCTGTAGCCGACGCTCCCCGGCATGGAGGCCGAAATGCGTCGCAATGACGCGCAGCACCCGGTCGCCGATCAACAGATCGGCGTCGATCGCGCCCCGCGGCTCGTATCCCGCGACAGTGAGGTCGAGCGAGCGGGCGGTGAGCACCGGGAAGCGCGTCAGAATCGCGTTGTCGAACGGCCCCGCCTGTCACCGCCGCCGAGTATCACTCTGCAGCCGGTAGCCTCACCCAAAAACGCCCACTGATCAGCATGCCTCTCGATGCGGCGCCGGGCGTCCACTTCCTGCAGGCATGCGATATCGGCGTCGATCTCGCGCAGCACCGCTGCAATCCGAGCCGGATCGTAGCGCCGGTCGACGCCCACGCAGGTATGGATATTGTACGTCACGACCCGAATGCCGGGGATTTCGCTTTCGATGGAGGCAACCGGGCGAGCCCTGCCGGATTGACCGGCGATGCCCGCCGGCCTTCGGCGTTTACAAAATGTTTCCAACACTCTACTAAAATCTCACATTGCGTCGTTAAAGCACAGACCCTGTTCTCGCCGTCACGTCGACAAGCGAACATGAATATAGGTTTGCTCGGTAAACATTACGCTTGTGCCGTCCAAAAACTGCCCGGGCCCCTTGCTGGAGCCCCGACCAGGAATCAATCGACGCGCCAACGGGCCGCCGTCATCCCGCAAGCCATTGCAGCGTGCCCCTAATGTCGCAGCGCCAAGCGGCGCTCATGAACCTGTAGGTGACACGCGGCGATCCTCAGAAGCGGCGCCGGAACCCCGAGCGTGCGGGCGCGGTGCAGCATATCGCCGAGGATCTGTTCGCCTTCGGTGCGCAAGCCGGCTTGCAGGTCGCGCAGCATCGAGGCGCTGAATGGGCTCGCACGGTCGGTCAGCATCGCCCGGCATTGCTCGCGCTGGCTCGGGTCGCGCGGGATAACCCGAGGCCGCCGCTACGGCCTCGCATTCGGCGATCAGCTCGAGCATCAGGCTCTCGCCCTCATCGGCGGCCATGATGTCGCCGACCGACCCCCGCATCAGGCAATTCATCCCGGCGAGGGAGGAGATCATGACGAACTTCTCCCACATGTCGAGCATGATCTCCGCGGCTTGCGGACGCGTCGACCGGCGTCCCGGCAAAAGCCCGGGCGATCGCCTCGACCCGGCGCCGGCAGCCCCGGAGCGCTCGCCAAAGGCGATACCGTGCACCCGGTTGAGATGGCGTATGACTCCATCCGCCGTCAAAGTAGCGGCGATGTAGGCGACACCGCCAAGCACGCGCTCCGGACCGAACACGGCGTCCAAGCGGTCGAGATGCCGGAGCCCGTTGAGAACCGGCAATACCGCCGTTTCGGGCCCGACGGCCGGCGGATCGCGGCGATCGCCTGATCGAGGTCATAGGCTTTTGCCGTCAGCAGCACGGTGTCGAAGGTCGCGGCGAGGGAATCGGCAGTCGCGACGCGGACCGGCAGCCGAAGATCGCCCATCGGGCTTTCGATCACGAGACCGTGTTCGTCTCAGCGCGGCGGCGCGGGCAGGGCGCACGAGAAACGTCACTTCTGCGCCGGCTTGCTGCGAGCCGCCCGCCGAAATAACCGCCGACCGCGCCGGCGCCGAGCACGAGAATGCGCATCGGGTCGCGTCAGCCGCCGTGGACTACCCGGTCCGTCCGCTGACCAGCGCCAGGCCGCGCAGCACGTCGGCTGCCTCGCTCAATTGCTCGTCGGCCGCCGAGCCGATATCGGCGGTCGCGACCGAAGGCGCCGCTCCCGGTTTTGCTGCGGCGCCCGCCCCCGCGCCCGGCTTCTCCGCAGCAATCGGGTCGGTGTTCTTCAAGGCGCCCCGCAGATCTGCCTCGCGGCGCCGCTCACCCTGGGCAAGCTTTGCCAGCTTGAGCGGCATCACGACGAGGTCGGGATCGAGCCCCTTGCCCTGGATCTTCCGGCCGCTCGGCGTCAGGAAGCGGGCGGTCGTCAACCGGATGGCGCCGTTTCCCGGCAATGGGATCAGACTTTCGATCGAGCTCTCGCCAAAGCTCCTGGTGCCGAGCAGCACCGCCCGCTTGCTGTCCTGCAATCCGCCGGCGACCAGTTCGGATTCGCGCGCCGTGCCGCCATTTATCAGGACGACGATCGGCAGCCCTTGGGCGACATCGCCGGGTGTCGCGGGGATGCGCTTGACGCTCGCGGGCTTGCGGCCCTTGACGACCACGATGTCGCCCTTGCTGACGAACAGGTCGGTGACGGCAACCGCCGCTTCGAAGCTGCCGCCCGGATTGTTCCGCAGGTCGAGGATAAAGCCGATCAGCTTCTGGCCCGCGCCCTGCCGCAGATCCTGCACCGCGCCGGCGAGCGCCGCCGGGGTGCCGCTATCGAAGCCGGCAACGCGGAGATATCCGATGGTCGGGGGCTCGAGACGCGCGGCCACGGTCTGCAGCTTGTACGGCTCTCGCTTGACCTTGATTTTGATCAGTGCGCCGGTGCCGCGCCGCAACGTCAATTCGACCTCGCTGCCGGGCAGGCCGCGCAGCTTCTGCTCCGCCTCGCCCAGGGTCAAATCGTAGGTCGGGTCCTTGTCGATCGCCGCGATCAGGTCCCCCGGCTTGATCCCCGCCCGCGCCGCCGGCGAGCCGTCCTGCGGCGAGATCACCTTGAGCTGGGCATTCTCGATGGTCACCACCAGGCCAAGGCCGACCCAGTCGTCATTGGCGGGGGTTTGCATCGCCCGATAGGCGGCTTCGTTGATATAGGCCGAGCGCGGGTCGAGACCCGACAGCATTCCGGCAATCGCCGCTCCGATCAGCTTTCCTTCGCCGACCGGCTCGACGGCATCCTGCCGGATGCGCTCATAGGCCTCGCCGAACAGGTTCAGCTGCTCGTACCCGCCGCCCTTCCCGCTCTTCGCCTGGGCCAATGCCCAGCCAGATGCGAGCGCGGCGCATAGCGCGAGCACCGTCACTATTCTTCGCATCGCGAGGCTCACCCTCCTTCTGGACCCCAGCTTTCGAGACTGCGGGGAATTGGCCGCGTCGCTGCGGGCGCGCTTCGAGACGCGCCCTTCGGGCGCTCCTCAGAGTGTGTGAATTTTTCGGTGGGAAGCAGAATCAGCGCCGCACGGCGATCATCCTCTTTCGCTTGGGTGACCATCACCTGCCGTGGAGAAGGAGCCGATTTGCGCCACGCTCTTTACAGGTATTTCGCCGGCCGGATCATTGCCCGCCACATATGCGCGACGGGGCTGTTGTCGAAGCCAAGCCCCTGCTCCGGCTGACGGAAATTGCGGCCGATCACGTCGGTGAATTCTTCGAGCGCGACCACCGCGTCCGGGTCGAATGAATAGATGTCGTGCACCGTGATCATCCGGCCCGACATGTACCATCTGTGGTCGCGCATCCGCTTGTAGTCTTCTTCGACATAGGGGTCGGGGCGGTAATCGGCGCCGAACGCATTGATGTAGGATTGGGGGTAGCCGTAGCCGACCGACTCGTCGGGGTAGAAGCGCAAGACCTGATGCGCGCGAATGGCCCAAGTCACTTCCTCGTCGACGTAGGGCTCGACCAATTGCGCCCCCCAATAGCCGTGGTCGCCGCGGATGAAGCCGATCGTCGAAATATCGTGCAGCAGGCAGGCGAGCACCATTTTCTCCGGGAGCCCGGCATTGACCGCGTGCTTGGCGCTTTGCAGCAGGTGCGCGGCGGGACCGAACCGATATTTGAAGAAATCGATCAGGGTCGGCTTATCCGGCATTGGCGGCAGGCGCGGATCGTCGCCCATCAATACGCGCGCGTTCGGGTTCTGGGCCATCAGCGCGCCGGCGTTCGGCGCCGGGCTCATGTCGCCCTCGGCCGTGCTGTAGAGACGCGACTTGATGACGATATAGTCGAGCTCGCGGCTCATTTTCTCTTCGAGCGCATCAGCGCGCTCGGAAAGCGTCATCGCATCGTTCATCGGGTTGTCTCCTCTTGGCCCAAGGTTCGGCCGAGCTTAACAGACCGCGCTCGATCACGTCGACAAGCTCCTGCTGCTTCGTGCAGCCCGCCGTCGACAGCTTGGCGGCAAACCGGCAGGATTAGGCGGAGCACGAAGGGAAGGGGAATTCATGGGCGCGCTCGACGAACGGGTAGCGCTGGTGACGGGTGGCAGCAAGGGGCTGGGCGCGGCAACCGCCCGGCTGCTCGCGCAGGCCGGGGCGCGCGTGATCGTCACCTTCAGCAAAGACGCCGAGGCTGCCGAAGCGCTGGTTGCGAGCCTACCCGGCGCGGGCCACCGGGCGAGCCGCACGCCGGCGCAGGACACGGGTGCAATCGAAAGCCTGGTCGCGACGATCGGCGCGACCGAAGGCCGGCTCGACATCCTCGTCAATAATGCGGGCAGCACCCGGGTGATCCCGCATGCCGAGCTGCGCGCGCTGGACGACGACTTCTTCGACTTCGTCCTGGCGGTCAATCTGCGCGGCGCCTTCGCGATGGTGCGCGCCGCTCATTCGTTGCTCAAGGCGAGCGGGCGCGGTCTCGTCGTCAATGTAGGCTCGGTCGCCGGTGTCCGGGGCGGCGGCAGCAACATCGCCTACGCTGCAGCAAAAGCCGGCGTGCACGCGATGACGATGTCGCTGGCGCGCGCGTTGGCGCCGGAGGTCCGGGTCGTAGCGGTAGCCCCCAGCTTGATGGAGACGCCGATGACGCAGATGTGGAGCCCGCAGCAGCGCGCTCAAAGGATTGCGGGCAACCCGCTCAAACGGATCGGCCAGCCCGAGGAAGTTGCGGCGGTCATCCTCGGGCTCGCGGCGACGATGACCTTTGTCAACGGCACGATCATTCCGGTCGACGGCGGCAGCCTGCTGTAAAAGCCCGCCGGGGCGGCCGGCTCGGCGGTCGTGGCCGGCGATTTGCGCCGAACCCCGCTTACCGCGCGAGCGGGTCGGAGCGAAGCTGGAAGCGGACGACTTTAGGCAAAGTCCCCTTGCCGGTCTCGAGATGGAACATCGTGCGCGTCGAGTACGTCGTCCACAATTCCCGGCCTTTCCAGCCGGCGTTTGCGTCGTCGATGCGCCCGTCGACGCCCTTTGTGAAATAATCGATGACATAGGGAACGCGCAGGATGACGAACTTGCCGTCTACCAGGGCCAGCAAGGCGCCATTGAGGTTGCCGGTCGCGATCGGCACGTTCTTCCCGAGACCCAGGGTGTTGAACTGGTCCACCCAGGTGTAATAGCTCGCCTCGGCGCTCCCGGAGGCGGCGACGCCGGCGAATTGCGGACCGGGGAAGGGATAGAAGGCCCAGCCCTCCGGACAATGCTTCCCGGTCGCGGTCGGGCCGTTCACGATCCTGCACTTGCGGCGGTCGAAGCTCGCCAAATGGCCGCTCGCGAGCGACGCCCAGAACACGCCGTTGCCGTCGATGTCGCCGCCCCGCGGCCCATATCCGGGCGGCGGCGGCTCATAGAGTTCGGAGAGGGCCGTGTGGGTCGGATCGGGTCCCGGATCGACCCTAACCACATAGCCCGGGTATCCGAGCGAGGTGCCCCAGATCGTCCCGTCGACGGGGCTTACAGCCACCGAATAGAGGCCGGCGACGACGCGCTTGTCCTTTGTCGGGTCGACCGGCTGGTCGGGCTCGACATAGGGATCCCGTTTGCCGTTGCCGTTGGTGTCGAGGACAAAGGGCGACCAGCCCTGGGACTTCTGCTCGTCGCCGCTCTCCTCGAACATTTTGCGGTCGAGCCAGCCGACCACCGGTGTTTGCGGGCCGCCGGCGCTGGTCCACAGCGTGTTGTTGGCGTCGGAGGCGAAGTTTAGGTGGTGCGTCGGGTAGCACGTGCTGATCAACGTGAACTTCCCGGTTACAGCGTCGTACATCGACAAATGCCGGCTGGCCTCCTGCAGCGGGAAGACCTGCGCCGAGGGATGGTTCGACCCCTGCTTGCAGAAATCCGGATTCGCCGGAGGGCGCACCCTGGCGGTGAACCAGACCCGGCCCTTTTCGTCCATCATCGGGTTGTGCATGCTGGTCTGGCTGTCCCAGATGGGTTCTGCGCCCCAATAGGGCGACGGCGCCATCGGCGAGCTCTTCGAAGACGGCGTGTTTGGATCGCGCACCGGATGCTTGATCTCGGCGACCGAGTTGTGCGCCGGATCCAGAACCGGAATGTAATCTGTGCTTTCCTCGGTGGTGCCGTATAGCTTGCCGTTCGCATTGACCGTGGGATTGCGCCGGTCGGTCCCGGTCAGATCATGAAGATAGGCGGTGGGCCGGCTCCAGTCCCACAGGGTCAGCACGATGTTGCGCTCGATGCCTCGCGGCCGGGGCGGCTGGGCAAACGGCAGCTCGCCTTTCCCGATCCGGTCGGTCCAGTCGCCGAAGTATTGGAGTGCGAGCTGCGGGTCGAGGCGGCTGATCCCGTTGACCATCTGGGTCATTGCCTGTCCGGACTGAATCCGCCGCTCCCAGGCTTCGGCCGAAGAGCCGAATTGGCCGAGTGCCGCAGGGACCGTGCGCGTGCCGATGGTGCCGATCGCATGGCAGGCGATGCAGCCGGTGGTCTTGACCTGATTGAGCCATGCTGCCTGGTGTTTCATGTTCTCCGGCATGCTCTCGTCTCGTTGCGGCCCAGAGAACTGGCCTTCATCAGGGATCTTGAGCATGGAGTACCAGTAGATCGCTGGGTAATACTGTGCTGCATCCGCCGGGTTCGGCGCGGTCACCGCGCGCAAATCGAGCTGTTTTCCCGGCATTGCCTCGACCTTCGGAGAATCGACGAGGCCGTAGCCGCGTACCCACACGTCGTAATGCGCGGCGGGAAGATCGGGCATCACATAGCGGCCCTGATCGTCGGTCACCACGATCTTGGCGAATTTGGTCGGCAGCTCGGTGGTCTCGGCGATCACCCAGACGCCGGCTTCGGGTCCGCCCGGGCCGGTGACGACGCCGCCCAGATCGCTGGCGCCAATATGGATGGCCGGGTCGGCCGTCTGCTGCGCGACGAGCCGCGCCGGAGCGGCGGCTAGCAGCACGGCGCAGCCGATCGCTGCGATGCTCCGCAAAGATCGGATTTCTTGCTGCATCTGCCGTTCCTCCCTTCGACGACCATAACCGATTGGCGGCCGGGCGTGGAGCAGGCTTTCAAAGCCCGGCTTGGGCCGAACCCGCGACCCGCTTCACGGCTCTCGGCGTAGCCCTTTGAAGCAATAAGGCTGGGGTCCCCGGGATGGCGGCAGGGAGGCGCTGGCCGGCTTGCCTGCGCAAGCATGCTATATATCCGGGGCCCGGCCAGCCGTTCACGCTGGCGCGACAGCAAATTGGATCAATCGAGCTCGAAGGCGATGATGATTGACAAGGCGACGATGGAACTGCTGGCGCGGCGCGCCGGACTGGACAAGGCGTTGGCGGAATTCCCCGAGGATGTCGCCGCTGCGGCGGAGCAGGCGGGCGGATCGCTGGCGAGGTTGAAGGCGCCGGCTGACCCGCAAGCCGAGCCATGGCCGCCGATGCGGGCCGGGACCGGGCTATGAGCGACCTGCATTGGATGACGGCTGCGGCAGCCGCCCAAGCGATTGCCGCTCGCCATTTGTCCCCGGTCGAGCTGATGTCGGCGCTGCTGGAGCGCATCGGCCGGCTCGATCCGAAATTGAACGTCTTCATACGCCTGGATGGCGACGCGGCGATGGACGCGGCCCGTGCCGCCGAAGCCGAGATCGCATCAGGGCGCCGACGCGGGCCGCTGCACGGCGTGCCGGTCGGCATCAAAGACATCATCGATGTCGCCGGCCTGCCCACCACCTGTCACTCCAAGCTCCTGATCGACAATATCGCGACGGCCGATGCCGTGTGCGTGTCGCGCCTGCGGGGTGCCGGCGCGATCGTGCTCGGCAAGCTCTCGACGCACGAATTCGCGATCGGCGGCCCCAGCTTTGATCTGCCCTGGCCGCCGGCGCGCAACCCGTGGAATTCGAGACCATCATCCCGGCGGGTCCTCGTCGGGCTCGGGCGCCGGCGTCGCCGCCGGGCTGTTCCCGATGGCGCTCGGCAGCGACACCGGCGGCAGCGTCCGCAACCCGGCCAGCGCCTGCGGCATCGTCGGGCTCAAGCCGACCTACGGTCTTGTCTCGCGCCGCGGCGTCTTCCCGCTTTCCTATACGCTCGATCATGTAGGGCCGATGACGCGCACCGTGTCGGACAACGCGCTGCTGCTCGACGTCATCGCCGGCCACGACCCGCTCGATCCCGGCAGCGCGGCCGCCCTGGCCGGCCACTACGCGTCGGGGCTGGAACGGGGCGTGCGCGGGCTGCGCATCGGCTTCATCCGGCATTTTCACGAGACAGACCTGCCCGCTCATCCGGAGGTGTCTGCCGGCCTCGACAATGTAGCTCGCACCCTGCAGCGGCTCGGCGCCGAGATCCGGGAGGTCCGCCTTCCGACCCTCGGCGAGTTTGGCGCGGTCAACCGCATTATCCTGCAGAGCGAGGCCTGGGCAATTCACGGCCCGTGGTTGCGCGAGCGGCCCGGAGATTACGGCCAGCTCGCCCGGCGCCGTCTGATGGCCGGGGCGTTCATGACCGCCGGCGACTATGTGCAGGCCGCGCGCCGCCGGCTCGAAATGATCGCCGCCGTCGAGGATGCGCTGCGCCAGGTCGATGCGTTGCTCTGCGCCAGCGCGATGGATCCGCCCAGCCGGATCGAAGATGCCGCCGAGACCGAGCGCACCTATCCCCGGCAGGCGCGCACACCGTTCAACGTCACCGGCCACCCCGCGCTCGCTATGATGGCCGGTCTTTCCGGCGGCGGCCTGCCGCTCTCGGTGCAGTTTGTGGGCCGCTACTTCGACGAGGCGACACTATTCCGGGTAGCCCGGGAATGGGAGCGTGCGGCGGGCACTGACGAACAGCACCCGCCTGTGCCGTGAGGCCCGGGTCTGATCGATCCGGCCGCTTTCGCCTTGGGGACGGCGCGATCTACCGGTGGCGCGCCCCGAAGGCGGCGATCGCCATCATCCCGACCCCGATCGCAACCGGCGCCAAGATCCAGGCCTTTCGAAGAGGAGGAAACAGCGAGGCGATGGCGCTCCCGGCCATAAAAAGCATTCCGCCGGCAGCTACGAAATCCAGCTCATCCCATTCCTTGATCGCACCGCCGACCGCCATTCTGTCCTCCTTCCGGGCAGGAGGATCAAACTACCTCGGGCCGCGTCCCGAAATGAAGCTCGCGATGCGCGGCATTATGGTCCATGGCTCTGACGGGGCGCATCCGGAGAGACGCGAACTCAGGACTCTGCGCCCGGAAATGCTCTGACGCTGGAGAAATCCTGACCTGCTAAGCGTCACTTTCCATCGCCGTCCGCCGCCATCTCCCTTCTGCTTGGGAACGCTCCGGCTCGACTGATGTTGTGTCAAGAAAGTGGCTCGCCGGGTTCTTCCCATGGACGACGCGGATAAGCAGGCACCCGAGCGCTACCGTGACGCTGCCGAACGACTGAGAGACTTGGCCGAGCAAACTCCGTTACCGGACATCCAAGCCGACTTGATGTCTCTCGCCGCATATTTCGACCGTATGGCAGCTCATCTAGAAGCGCAGCGCAGGCCTGCCGTACCCAGCGAACGCGGCAACACCTAGCTGCATTAGCCCACCCCCCTGGAAACCTGTTGTATCCGTAAATAGGGCAAACTGTCGCAGGGGGAACCCGAGATCGAAGATGTCTGTATAGCGGCGAAGAGGCCATCACGGTCTGGGAACAGTCGATGGAAACACCACAGGCCAACTCTGCGCAATCAAATAGCAATCATTATAGAGAAATGGCGCAGAAACTACGGGAACTTGCCCGTGAGTTCCGTTTTCCGGGTGCTCGCAAAGAACTACTCGACCTCGCTTCGCGTTACGAGCGGAGAGCCGACAATTTGGACGCGCGAACGACGGCCGGGTCGGACCGAGATCACCCCTAGACTGCCAACGCGCCGGGGCCCTGCACCCGCCCTATGGCTTTCGTGTTGAAGAGCCCCCGACCGGACCAAGGCCGGCCTCAAGCCGAGATTGTGGTCTTTTCGTGCTCCGCCGCGCGCCATTCCGCCTGATCGGCTTCCTCGGCCAATTCAACTGCCCATACGCGCAACTGCTCGATTGCCTCGGGCTCGGTGATAATCTTCGACAAAGTACGGCAGCGCTTAGCTTGTTCCCGTAAAGAGGTGGGATCGTTCATCGGTTTCTCACCTGTTATTGTAGTTACAACGGGAAGAGATATAATAGTATAGAGAGATGTTTCTGACATTTCGTATAGGGATACCTCTGAACCGGAGTACCTATGGTCTTGCGAACATGAGATGGTGCACGCGAGTTCCGCTGTGGGCGTACCGATTTTGTTTAGAATGAATTTCAAATGGGAGCTGCCGAGGTCCAACTCGGCCCGCCTTAGATAAGGCCATTGCCGGCGCGCCGAGTGCAGAATTCCGGCCGAACCCAAAGCATTACCTTCACCGGCAACGGAGCCCCACTCCGTCGGGACAGCCCCACCGAGGCTTGGCACCGAAGTTATTCGGCACGGGTAGCGACAGCCATCTCGGGGGATCCGGCATTCCTGGCCGCCGTTGGGCGCTCGTCGCCGCGCCAGGAACTGTTATCGCGCTTTCGGTGTTTCACGGAACGAGGGGAGCTTGTGCCCCGGCGAAAGCCCCTGATGTGATCGCTTGTGAGAACATTGGGAACAGTCCAGCCCAAGGGGGACCCGGCAAGGCATGCCAGACACGGCAGAGTGGAGCGCCCGGTTCTACCGCGAGAAAGCCTGGGAAATCAGGCGGTCCGCTCGGGATGTGCGTTCTGCGGCTGTTCGCCTTGAATTGTTCGAAATTACCGATGCCTTCGATCGGATGGCCGGCCGCGTCGAAAAGCGGCCTAAGTCGGCTCACACCTGGAGCGAGCAGGCAGGGGTGCCGTCCCCGCCATGTCGCATCCTGAACGAAACGGGAGGCCAATCGTGCAAATTGCCGACCTGATGACACCCGACATAGAGGTGGTCACCCCCGACTATACGGTCGAAATGGCGGCACAGATGATGGCCGATCTCGACTGTGAACTGCTTCCGGTCATTGAGGACGACCGTTTGGTCGGGGCAATCACTGGCTGTGATATTGCGACTCGGGTCGTCGCGGAAGGCTTGGATCCGAACCAGATCACCGTAAGAGAAGCTATGACCAGCGAAGTCCTCTACTGCTTCGAAAGCGAGCCAGTCGGCGAAGTCTCGCAGAAGATGATGAATTGGTGGGTCCGGCGTTTGCCCGTGGTGAACCAGGGTAAGCGGATCATCGGGGTAGTTTCGCTAGGAGATTTGCCCGAACCGAGTTCAGCGCCGAGACGAAGGGAAATCGGGATGCCTTTAACCAAATCCCGAACCGCTCGTCCGTCCAGACGAAGCCGGCGCGCTTCCCGCAAGCCGGCTGCGGCCTAGTCATCCAGACGGGCACCCGTCGAGCGCGGAACCAAAGATCAGAATTTACCGCTAACTCGAAGCGCCGCTAGAAATCGACTGCGCGAGTGTCTGGTTCTCGTGGCATTGTTGTGACCTGTGGCGGCGCACGCATTTGGGTCACCAGAAGCGGGAAGAAATGGACGCGAACAGCCGTTGTCGGCGCGGTTGCGAAAACCCATACCAGGAGACCAGAATGCGCGCGCTCGAAGCTTATCTGGCAGGCGCGATCGCTCTAGCTGCTCCTATTGCTGCGCAAGCTGCTCCCCTGGAGGGGAGACCAGGGGCGGGCGAGGCCGCGCCGACCGGGCAAATTATTCAGGCGTCGGGCGGCTGCGGTCGAGGCTGGCATCCGGTGCCCGGCCATTGGAGCCGGTGGCGAGGAGAATGGGTTCCGCCGCATTGCGCACCGAACCATTACGGCGGCTGGGGCGGCCCCTATCCCGGTCGGGCAAACCCGTATGACTGGGGGGCGTATAGCGGAAGGCAGGCGCCTTATGGTGGCGGATACAATTACGGACGAGGCTGGGGCAATCCTTGACCAAGCTGACCAGCCTCGGCGGGGTTCACCAGAACTAACGGGGCAGCACCGAGGCCAATGAGCGAACGGCCTCCCAGATCACGAGCCATGCCCCAAATGACGATATTGCAGTCACGAAAAGGGCGGTTCGCAGCGTCAATCGTGAGGGCAGGCCGCGCAACTGTCTGCGTGATTTCCGCAGCTTGCCGCAATATTGCGCGTCATATGACGCCGTTCTCTTGCTCACCACCTCCTCCGTTCGAGCCTGAGCCAAGCACCCTGAGAGGTGCACCGAGGCAACACCCCTAAGCGCGAAACAGGGGTAACCATGTTTCGGTTCCTCGCGACGCCGGGGGGCTGACCGTAAGCGACCAGCGCTTCGATGAACTGCCTCCCCCGCCATCGCCAAGCCAAATCTCGCGCAGAAACCCAGCTTTAATACCGGTCTGCGACAATCCGCCTGGGACGAAACAGCCGATCGATCCCGTTCGATGGAAGCGCGGGAAGATGGGAGGGCTTTTTGACAGAGCAGTACCGGGACACGGAGGCGCGTGAAGAAATGGCGCACCCGGCGAGATTCGAACTCACGACCTCTGCCTTCGGAGGGCAGCGCTCTATCCAGCTGAGCTACGGGTGCCGGCACGGGGCCGATCGCGGCCCGGCCGACGAGGGATACCGCCTCGACGCTGCCGGCGCAAGGAGGTTGCAGCCCGGCATCCGGCGGCATCGCGTGGTCGTGAATTGCGCCGTACCACCGGCCGCCACGCATTCGCCGCAATTTGGGGCGTCAATCCGCCCCCCGATCGAGCCTGCGGGCTTGCCCGCCTGGGCGGCGCACGGATTGATGCGTCGGGGGGATTGGATGGATCTTCAGCTCGCTGAAAAGCCGCGGCAACGCGCGCGCCCCTCGGTCCAGCGAAATCTTCTTGAACAGCTGGAAGCCCGTCTCGGGCGGCTGCACGCAAGGCAGCGGCTCGGCATCGAGGAGGATCACGAAGGCCGGGTGTTCGGCCAGGGTCTCAACTTCTTTCACGTCGAAAATTGGTATCTCAGCCCCGTCGTCGTACGAACAGCGCTAAAGCTGACAGGGCTCTATTGGCGGGCCCAAAAGAACGCCGAAAACATTCAAATACGGCGCCACGACATTCGCTTGCGCGATTTGCCGGCCGCGTTTGACGGCTTCACGATCCTGCAGCTCAGCGATTTGCACGTCGACACGAGCGCCGGCGCGATGCGGCGCCTGGACGAGCTGCTTCCGACCGTCGCCTACGATCTCTGCGTCCTGACCGGGGACTACCGCGGAAAGACCTATGGACCTTTCGAGCCGGCGCTCAAAGGGCTGGCCCGGATGCGCGCGCACCTCTCAGGGCCGGTCTACGGCGTTCTCGGGAACCATGACACCATCCGCATGGTCCCGGCCCTGGAGGAGATGGGGATCCGGATGCTGCTCAACGAGACCGAGATCGTCGCGCGCGGCGGCGAACGCGTTTACCTGGCCGGTATCGACGATGCCCACTTTTACAGGGTCGACAATATCGAGAAGGCAGCCTCGCAAATTCCCGCGGCGGAATTCTCGATCCTGCTGTCGCATACGCCCGAGATCTACCGCCAGGCGGCCCATGCCGGGTTCAAGCTGCTGCTCAGCGGGCACACCCATGGCGGCCAAATCTGCCTTCCCGGCGCTATCCCGGTGACCCTGGATTCGGTGCTCCCGCGGCGCATGGGTTCCGGCGCGTGGCGCTACCATGACATGGTCGGGTACACCGCGGTCGGCGTCGGGTCCTGCATCGTCCCGGCCCGTCTGAACTGCCCCCCGGAAATCACGCTCCATCGCCTGCGGGCCGAGAATCCCCAGCTCAATACGGGCGATCGCGCAGGCGAACCAGGTAAAGCAGACGCGAGAACACCACTTCGCCGATAAAGAACAGCCCTACGCATAAACCGATATCGGCCGCCGTCAGTGACAGCAGGCTGCGGCAAGCAAGCAGCGGAAGGAGCGCCTCCGGGATTTGGTCGAGACCGCTCGCCCGGCTGCTCGGCGGCAGATCGAGACGCCGCTTCGTAAAGCTCGAAACGAGATCGCCGGCCATTGCGCAAGAGCCTACCAGCAGGCCGATAATCCAGCTCAGCCCGACAACCGGCGCCGCGCCGGTCGTCACCAGGACCGCCAGCACCACCCCGCGGACCGTCTTTGAGCGGCCCAGCAAGGGGCGACGGTCGGCAAAGCGAAGATTGCCGTCCAACGGATAGGACAAGCGGGCGCCGAGGATTTTCTTGGCGATCACCGGCGTGCCGTTGGCGAGCATCAGCAGGAACAGCAGCTGCAAGACCACCACCGGCTGCATGTCAGGGCGCGTTCAGCGACAACTGCCGGCTGCTTTGCAAATACGCCTCTGCCGCACCACGATCGGCGCCCGAGGCCAGTGGCGCGCCCGGATCGAGGACCCAGCCTGCCACGTCGGCGCTGACGACCGGGCCCTCGAGATCGCGCAGCAGCATGTGGTAGCCGTGCTCATACCAGGCGAGCCGCGCGCGGCGGCGGCATTCGGCGGGGAGGCCTCCGACAAACCGCCGAACCGGGGTTTTCGGCACGATCTGGTCCTTGGCGCCGTACATCATCAGCATCGGCGCATCGAGCATACGGCGCCGAATCGAGCGCCGCATCCATCAGATCGACGAGCCCGTAGATCGTGTCGACGCGGGTGGCCTTGATGACCAGCGGGTCGCGCGACAGGGCGCGCAGCATTTCGATGTTGTCCGACGGCTTGATCTTGAGCCCGCGGCCGGTCAGGGTCAGTTCAGGCATCAGGCGCGCGCCGAACCACAGCGCCAGCCTGGGCAGCAGATCCATCGTTGCGCGGCCCCAGACCGCCGGTGCAGCCAGGATGATGCCGTCGACATCGGGCGCCGGGGTTCCGCTCTCGCCAGTCATGGCCACGATCGCTACCGCCCCGCCCATGCTCTCGCCGAGAAGATAGAGGGGGAGCCCGGGGTAGATGCGGCGCAGCATGTACGATGCCGTTGCGGCATCGGCGGCGAGAGCGGCGCGCCCCGGCCATTGGCCTCGCTCCGGGGCGGCGCCGAAGCCGCGCTGGTCATAGGCGTAGGTGGCGATGCCGCGCCCGGCCCACACCTCGCCCGGGCCCTCGAACGCGTTGCTGTAATCGTTGAAGCCGTGAAGGGCCAGGATCACGGCCCTGACAGGGCCGCGCGGCAGCCATTTCCGCAACGGCAGCACCCGCCCGTCGGCGGTGACGAAGGCGGCGCCGGAAAAGCGAGGCAATGGCCTGCGCTCGGGCGCCGCCCGCACCGTGCCGATGCCGGCGAGCCGCGCCTCCTCGTCGATCCTCGGCGCGCATCCGACCACCAGCAGGAGGCCGGCCGCCAGCCAAATGCAACCGAGCCGCGATGCGGCCGCCGGCCAGCCGCTCACACGGGATCGCCGGCCCGCAGGCGGTAAATCATTGGCTGCGAATCATTGAATGTGCATCGGCAATGCGTATCATCGTCCTCGTCGCGTTATCAGCTGCGCGTTTTCCGCACCTTCCTGTACCACCGGTCGCATATGGGCCCTTTCGAAACCATCTACATTAACGAGACGGTTGCCGCCTGCAACGGCGGCGGCGGGCCGCTCGGCCATCCGCGAGTGTTCCTCAATCTCGGGCACGACGGAAAGGTCGAGTGCCCCTATTGCTCCCGCCTCTTTGTCAACCGCGCGATGCAGGGGCCGAGTGAGGCGGTGACACCGCCCAGGGTCTCGGAAGAGCGCAATGTTTGAGTGAAGGCCGTCGTGGACGAAATCATCGAGCCGCTCGCCGCCGAGCCGACAACCCCCCCTATCGCTGCGCCGGCCGCTTCCGCGGCGCCGCATCACGTCTTTTTGATCGACGGCTCGGGCTTCATCTTTCGCGCCTATTTCGCGCGCGCCAAGGATCCGAAGGCGGAGCGCTTCCAGCGCAAGTCCGATGGTATGGCGACGGAAGTCGTCATGCATTTCAGCAATATGCTGGACAAATACCTGCGCGACACCGACGCCGACCACATCGCCGTGATCTTCGACGCCTCCGGCCGCAGCTTCCGCAACGAGATCTACGATCAGTACAAGGCGAACCGCCGGGAGATGCCCGATGATCTTGCGCCGCAAATGGCGCATGTGCGGCAGGCGGCGGACGCTTTCGGCGTCTGCCGGATCGAGATGGAGAATTTCGAGGCCGATGATCTGATCGCGACCTATACGCGGCATGCCGTCGAGGCCGGCGCCAAAGTGACGATCCTCTCGTCCGACAAGGACATGATGCAGCTCGTCGCCGACGGCAGGATCATGATGCGTGACCCGATGACCGATCGGCCGATCGGTGAAGCCGAGGTGCGGGAGAAGTTCGGCGTCGGACCCGACAAGGTCATCGAGGTCCAGGCGCTGTGCGGCGACAGCACCGATAACGTGCCCGGGGTGCCTGGGATAGGCGTCAAGACGGCTGCCGAATTGATCCAAACCTATGGTGATCTCGAAACGCTGCTCGCCCGCGCCGATGAGATCAAAGCAGCCGAAGCGGCGCCAAGCGCTGATCGAAAGCGAAGCCAAGGCAAGGCTGTCGAAGGAGCTGGTCAAGCTTGACGATGACGTGCCGCTGCCCTGCCCGTTATCGGCCCTCAGCGTAAAGCCTTACGACCCCGACAAGCTGTTTCCGTTTCTCGACGAGATGGAGCTGCGGGCGCTCAAATCCCGCATCGAGAAGCGGCTGGCGATCAGCGCGCCACCGGCTGTGGCCGCGCCGAGCGAGCCAGTGCTGCCGGAAATTCCGCCTTTTACCGCAGCCGCGCACCTATGCGGTGGTCGATACGATCGAGGGCCTCGACCACTGGATCGAAGCGGCCGAGCAGGCGGGCGTCGTCGCGATTTGGCCGGAGGCGAGCGCGGTCGCCGGGATGCGGCCCGCGCTGTGCGGCATCGGGCTGGCCCTGGCGCCCGGGCTCGCCGCTTATGTCCCGGTCGGCCACCGCGCGCCCGGCGGCCTGAATTTCGGCGATGCGGGCGAGCTTTCTCCGGAAGCGGCGATCGAGCGGCTGCGGCCGCTTCTGGCGGATCCCGGGGTCCTCAAGATCGGCCATGACGTCAAGACCGCCGCGCATCTGCTGTCGCGCTACGGGGTCGCAGTCGCGCCTTACGACTGCACGATGCTGATGTCCTACGTGCTCGATGGCGGGCAATTCGATCACACGGTCGAGAGCATCGTCCGCCGCTGCTTCGAGCACGAGCTGATGCCGCTGAAAGGGCTGATCGGCACCGGCAAGAGCCTCATCGCCTTTGCCGAGGTCGGCCCGGAGAGCGCCCGCGACTTTGTCGCCGAGCGAGCCGATGCGGTGCTGCGGCTGCACATGCTGCTGAAGGCGCGGCTCGTCCGCGACAAGATGACGGCGTTTTATGAGACGGTCGAGCGGCCGCTCGTGCCGGTGGTTGCCTCGATGGAGCGCGAAGGGATCAGGGTCGATCGCGGCGCGCTGGCCGAATTGTCGCGCGATTTCGCCCGGCGCATCGCCGAGATCGAGCAGGCGATCTTTCGCGCGGTCGGCAACGAGTTCAACATCGGCTCGACCAAGCAATTGGGCGACGTGCTGTTCGAAAAGCTGCAGCTTCCCGGCGGAAAGAAGGGCAAGACCGGCGCCTACGGCACCGACGCCTCGATCCTCGAAGAGCTGGTCCCGCTGCACGAGGTGCCGGGCCACGTTCTCGAATGGCGCCAGCTGACCAAGCTCAAATCGACCTACGCCGACGCGCTCGCGGAAGAGATCGATCGCGAGAGCGGGCGCGTTCACACTTCATACGCGCTCGCGGTGGCGGCGACCGGGCGGTTCTCGTCGAACAACCCCAACCTGCAGAATATCCCGATCCGCACCGAGGAGGGCCGGCGCATCCGCCGCACCTTCATCGCCGAGCCCGGGAACCTGCTGCTGTCGGCCGATTACAGCCAGATCGAATTGCGGCTCGCCGCGCACGTCGCCGACGTCCCGGAACTGAAGCAGGCCTTTCGCGACGGGGTCGACATTCACGCATTGACCGCGAGCCAGGTGTTCGGCGTCCCGCTCGCCCAAATGGACGCGAATACGCGGCGGCGGGCGAAGGCGATCAATTTCGGCATCATCTACGGCATCAGCGCCTTTGGCTTGGGAGCGCAGATCGGCGTGCCGCAGAGCGAGGCGGGCGCCTATATCCGCGCCTATTTCGATCGTTTCCCGGCGATCCGCGCCTATATGGAGCGGATCAAGGCCGATTGCCGGCGCACCGGCTATGTCGAGACGATCTTCGGGCGCAAATGCTTCATCCCGGGGATCCGCGACGCCAACCCGGCGCGCCGCGCCGGCGCCGAGCGGCAGGCGATCAACGCGCCCCTGCAGGGCTCGGCCGCCGACATCATCAAGCGGGCGATGGGCCGCATTCCCGCTGCGCTCGCCCGCGAGGGGCTGCATGCCCGGATGCTATTGCAGGTCCATGACGAGCTGCTGTTCGAGGCGCCCGAAGCCGAGGTCGAGGCGACTGCTCAGCTCGTGAAGGCGGTCATGGAGGGCGCCTGCGCGCCGCATTGCGAGCTCTCGGTGCCGCTCGTCGTCGAGACCGGCTGGGCCCAGAGCTGGGACGCGGCGCACTAACGCGCCACGATCGGCGTAGGAGGGCGAGGCGACAACCGCGGGTTAACCGAACTCGCCTATGCATTGGGCATGCCTCAACCAAGGGTGCTCAGCTTGCCCGGCGACAGTTTTGCAGCTACCGGCCTTCGCCTCGATCGATCGGCCTCGCCCGACGCGGTCCGAGTCGCCGTCATCATCCCCGCTTATCAGCAGCCGGGGCTCTTGGTCGAGGCGCTCGACACCGCCCTCGCTCAGATCACCGACTTTGCTTACGCTGTCGTCCTGGTCAATGACGGCTGCCCCTTCGCCGAGACCGACCAGGTATGCCGCGAGTTCGCCGCCGCCAATCCCGGAAGGATCTACTATCTCCACAAGCGCAATGGCGGGCTGAGCGCGGCGCGCAACAGCGGCATCGAGCTTGCCCTTGCCGCCTTCCCGGCGCTCGACAGCGTCTATTTTCTCGATGCCGACAATCGGATCGGGCCAGGTCTGCTGCAGCGGCTCCATGATGCGCTGCAGTCGGCCGGGCCGCAGGTCGGCTGGGCCTATCCCGATGTCGACAAGTTCGGCTTTGCCGAATTCTGCGACACTTCCGGCCCCTATTCCCCGCTCGAGCACCTTTTTCGCAATTTCTGCGAGGCCGGCAGCATGGCCTCGCGGCGGATGCTCGATGCCGGCCTGCGTTTCGACGAGGCAATGCGCGGGCGGCAGCGAGGATTGGGAGTTCTGGCTTCAAGGCGCTGGAGCGCGGGTTCCGGGGGGTTCACGTGCCGGGCGCCGGGTTCCATTACCGAAGGCGGGGCGAAAGCACGCTGGTCAAGTCCGAGCGGGACTACCGGCCGATCGTCGAGCACATCCGGGCCCGCCATCCGCAGCTCTTCGAGATGCGATCGATCATGCGGCTGGAGGCGGCGACGAGCCCCCGCTACGCGATCTATTTGCCCGATCGTTCGGTCGTGCGCTGTCTCACGCATGCCGATGACGAGGGCGAGCCGATCGTGCCCGGCGAGTTGGCGCGGCGTCTCCTGCGCACGCTGGGAAAACCCGGTTATGGAAATTGTCCGGGCCATCTCTTGGTGATGAATACGGCCCTGTTCGAGACCTTGCAGGCGAACCGCATGCTTCAGGCGGTGCTGTGGGTCTTCGAACAAGTGCTATTGCAGTGCACCTACGCCGCTTGTCATGTCGTGATCGAGCATACGAGCGGCGACCGTGCAGCATCTTGGGAGGCGAGCGCCTACCCCGTCGATATCGTGCCCCCGGAAAGGACCGCCCGAGGAGAGGTCCATATCGCCGCGGTCCACGCTCAAACTCTCGTGGATACGGTGCGCACCCGAGCTTCCGACAGCCGCCGGTTTGCCTTCGAGGAATGGAAGCCGTACCACGAAGCCCGGCTCGACCTACGCCTGCGTCTCCCCGGGGAGCAATGCGGGCCGCCGGATACCCCCCTCTCCGCCCTTGAGGGCGGAGAGGGTCGGGATGAGGTGGGGGAGCCCCGCGTTCCGAACCGTGGCGCGACCCAACTCACCCTCCCAGCCCTTCGGGCCGGGCCCTCCCCCCGGATCGCGTCCGGCGCAGGCTCTCTCCCCCCGCGAGCGGGGGGAGGGGGGCAAAGGCTCGCGAACAGAAGCTGTGCCAGGCTCTTACCGCTACAGGGTCTAGTCGACGAGCTGCACGATTTCTGCACGAAACTGGGGGAACACTGGGCACACGAAGACCAAGGCGCCGGGGGCACGGCGCAAACCAACCGCTACCGGTGCGGCTTTGCGATGCCGTGGGATCTCTATCGCAACATTCACAATCTCCCGACGGTGCTGCCCCTCGGGACGAGCGCGCAAGATCGGCAAGCTGCCTTGGTTGTCGACCCGTCCTGGGCGTCGGCGGCCTTTGCGGCCTTGGCGCCGTTCGCGGCGTTTCTTCGCGGTCTGGGGTTTAGGGTTCACCTGGCCGGGTTCGGGCGGGAAGCGCTGTGCTGGCCCGCCAATGCGCATGAGTTGTTCGATTCCATTCTCGCATTGCCTCTTTCGCTGCTTGCGCCCAGGCAGCAGGCCAACAGCTTTGACGCCTATCTGGGCACATCCGTCCGCGGGGTTTCCGACGGAGATCTGTCGGCTGTCGTCGGGGCTTTGGCCGGGTTCGACCTGGTCATCTCCGTCGAGGATTCGGTCGCCCACGCCGCCGCGGGCCGGCTGCGCGATCTCCACGTGGAGACTTGGGCATTGCTCGGGACCGGCGCCGCCACAGCGCCGGCCGCGGAGATCGTCAACACCTGCGCTGCTTTCGAATATGCGTACCGAAGGATCGTCGTCCTGGATCCCCGGATGGCGGGTCTCTGCCGCGCCCTTGGCCTCCCGCCGGAGAAATTGGCGTGCTGGAGCGGGGAGAAGGCGGCTGAAGAGGATGAATGGCGACGGTTTTCCAGCCCGCAAGTCCCGGCAGCCCCGTCCTTCGGGATCGCCCGCGCGTGATCAGCGTTCAGGCGCCGGCTTCGCTCTTCCCGGTGTTGTACGATGGTCTTCCGAAGGCCGTCCTTATCGGGCCGAGCGCCATTCGATGGGTCGAACGTGCGGCTTCGGCGCCGGTTCGCATGCTCTGCGCGACCTGGAGCGAAGGCGGCAATCTGATCCAGCTCGGTGAGCCGGGCGCGTGCGGCGGTCCGGGCCCGTCGCGTCCTTTGTCGGTTCCGCCGGCGAATGCGTGGTGCGTGTGCACCGGCGGCGACGACGCCGCGCTCCGGGAGGCCCGGCGGCTGATCGGCTGGTGGGCCGAGTCCGCCGGCGCCAACTGCGCCCCTGAATTGTGGAGCGACCCGCCCGCCGCGATCGAGGCGCGGCTTTTGGACCGCGCGCTCGCCGAGCTTGGCGGGTTGCAACGACGCAATGAAGCGCTGCAGCGCAGCCTCTCCGCATTGCGAGAGGAATGGGCGTCCGCCGCCCGGATTCCGCCGGAGATGGTCGAGCTGTTGGAAAATCTCAGGGTCTCGTCGCCGCGTCTGATTTTCGGCCGGACCCTGTTCGAGGGTGAAGCGGCGGTGCCGCGGGCACCGGCTGTCCTGGTGCAGCCATTGCCGGCATGGGCGCGCGGTCTCGCCGGCATCGACTTGCATGTTGCCCGAGGCTCGCCGGGCAGTGGTACACTGGCCGCCTCGATTTATGCCGTCGATGCAGACCGCGCGCTCGCGGATTGGCACATCCCGTTCTGCGAGCTGCGCCGGGGCTGGCTCCCGCTGCGCATCCCGACGGCCCTGGACAGGCCCTGCCGTGTGCTGGAGCTCCGACTGTGGTGCACCGGCAACGATGGCGGGTCGCCGCCGCGCCTGTCGCTGACGCCGGCAGGGCTGCTCGACGAATTCGCAGCGAGCTCTGAGCCCCAGGGCCACGCCGATATGCCGCCGGCGAGGATGACCGCCATCCGTCTCTGGGGCGGGTTGCCGGGCATGCCCTGGGAGCCGTCGAGCGATGCCGCGCCGCACCCCCTCGGCGGCGAGTTGGTCTCGCCGATCCTCGAACATGCGGTGGCGCAGGTCCGCGCTACTCGCGAGTTTGATGCTCCCTTTCGTTGGTTCGACTGCCTTCCGGGCGGCAGAGTGCTGTTGCATCCGCTGCAGGACAGGGGAGCCGCGGCGATGATCCCGCTGCCCGCGGTCTCGGCGTTGCGGGCAGTGAGCTGCGAGGTCGTCATGGAGGATCCACGGCGGCGGACGCCGATTGCTTGCAAATTGGTCGTCGCCGACCCAGAGGCTACGGTGGATCAGGCTGAAAACGAAGAGCGAGCGTTGGCTTCGAGCGGGTGGGTCACCCTCGCGCAACCGGAGCACCCCTATGCCGTTGCCGCACCGGTGACGCAGCCTCATTTCGGGCCGGTCAATGTTCATCTGTTCACCCGCATAGCGGATGAAGGTCCCGATTTCTACGGCCGCACCGTTTTCGGCCGCTTCGAGTTGCACATCGACAGTCAGGCGGCATGGCAGATGCCGCCGGTTTCGACATGGATCGGCAAAGAGCGGGATTGACGGCGCGACTTGTTCAGTCCGGCAACGCCGAAAGCAGGTAGAGCGTCTGCAAGGTCTGGCCCGGGTTTGGCGTCGCCGAAGGTGCGTTTGAAGATCGCTGCTATTTCGCCGCTGCGGTAGATGTGGCTCAGAGCCCGGTCGACGGCGAGGCGAAAATCCCCGTCGCCGCGCGGCAGCGCCAACGCATAAGGCTCGATCGACAGGTAGTTCTCGGCCAGCATCAGCTTGCCGGGCAGTCTTGCTGTCCTTGATCAGCGAGACGAGGATCGATCGGTCAGCCGAAATAGGCCGAGATCTTGCCGTCATCCAGCATGGCGAGACCCTCCGCGTGGGTTTTGGCGGGGACGACATCGCTGGTCACGTCCGCCTGCTTCAGCGAGTTTCGCAACGCCTGCTCGGTCGTCGTGCCGGCAAGTACGCCGATCTTCTGACCCGACATAGCCTTTCAAATCGCGCGGACCGTCGGCGCGGATCATCAGGCTGGCGCCGTCGACGAAGGTCGGGATCGAGAAATCGACCAGCTCGCGCCGCGCCAGGGTGGCGCTCGTCGGCTCGCAAAGAAGGTCGGCCTTTTGCTGCCTTATCGCCTCGAAACGGTCGGCAGCGGTGACCGGGACGTAGGTTACGTTAAGCGAGGGGAGATGCAGTTGATCGGCGAGTTTCTTGCCGCGACTCGCGGCACAAATCGACCATAAAGCCGACAGGCTCGCCGAACTTGTCTTTGGACGAAAAAGGCGGCGCGTCTTCGCGATAGGCGATGCGGATCGTCTTGTCCTGGTTGATGCGGTCGATAACGCCGGCCGACGGCGGGGCCGGACAAAGACGCATGCAGCCAGGCATCGCCATCGCCAGCGGCGCCGGCAAAGCGCGCCTGTCTGCGATGCTCGGTCCATGCTTCCCCCCTTTCAACGGCCGCGCGCACATAAAAAACGGCCGGGCGCGAGGCCCGGCCGATCGAGGGTCAATTTCGTTCGGAAATCCGGCTCGGATCAGTCGCGGCGGGTGCCGAGCAGCTGCATCAGCATCATGAAGAGGTTGATGAAGTCGAGGTAGAGCCGCAGCGCGCCCATGATCGCCTTCTTGCTGGCGATCTCGTAGTCATCGGCCTCGTAGTACATCTCCTTGATCTGCTGGGTATCCCACGCGGTCAGGCCGGTGAAGACGATGACGCCGATCACCGAGATCGCGAACTGCAGCGCCGAGGAGCCGAGGAAGATATTGACCAGCGAGGCAATGACGATGCCGATCAGGCCCATGAACAGGAAGGAGCCGAACTGCGACAGGTCACGCTGCGTCGTGTAGCCGTAAAGGCTCATCGCGGCGAAGGTGCCGGCGGTGATGAAGAACACCCGCGCGACGCTCGTCCCGGTGAAGACCAGGAACACCATCGCGAGCGACAGGCCCATCAAGCCCGGCATAGAGCCAAAAGACGAGCTGCAGCGTGCTCGCCTGCATGCGCTGCACGCCGAAGCTCATCAGCATCACGAGGCCGAGCGGCGCGAGGATAACCAGCCAGATCAGCGGCGTGCGCGCGATCGACTCGTAGAAACCGGAATACGCCGCGACATAAGCGACAATGCCGGTCAGTGCGAGCCCCGACGCCATGTAGTTGTAGACGCGGAGCATATAGTCCCGCAGACCGACATCGATGCCGATCTGGGCGTCCGCCGACCGCACCGTCCAGCGGGGCTGCGAACCTAAAGCCATAGACCCCCTCCAAGGGTAGCGAGAGCGAGGATCATTCCTCGCACGAGCGATATTGGCACAAAACGGGATCTTTTCAATAAGCATGGCCGATCGGAGCACGATTGCCGGCCGAGGATCGGCTATTCGTTGCGCAGATAGGGCGCAGGTTTGGCTCCGAGCGCGCGCCAAGTTTCGGCGAAGCCGAGCGCCAAGGTCAGACAAGGTCGCGAGCGCCACCGTCCACAACAGCGGCGCCGGGAAGAAACACCCAATCCGATTTTCATCAGCCGGGTGACCAAGAAATACGCTAGCCGTGGCGCCGAGGGCACCCGGCCACCGGCCGCGGCGAGCGCGCCAAGCGACGCCGTGCTCGACCAGAAACGCGCGGGTGATGGCGCCGCGCGTCGCACCCAGAACCTTGAGCACGACGGCATCGTAGACCCGGCGGTGATGTCCCGCCGCGACCGCTCCGCCGAGGACGAGCATGCCGGCGCCGAGGGTGACGAGGCCGGTCAGCCGGACCGCATCCCCGATCATGCCGACGATGCGGTTGAGCGCGGCGAGCGCCTCGCGCACATGGATCGCGGAGACATTGGGAAAGCCTCGGTTACCGCCCGCGCCAGACCGTCCTCCTCGGTCTGCGGCAGATAGACGGCGGCGAGATGGGTCTGCGGCGCTTGCTCGAGCGTCCCCGGGGCAAACACCATCGCGAAATTGATCCCGAGCCGCTCCCAATCGATCGTACGCAGATTGGCGATGACTGCGGTGATCTCGCGGCCGAGCAGGTTGACGGTCAGGGTGTCGCCAACCTTCAGCCCCATCCCGGCCGCCAAAGCAGCGTCGAAGGAGACGAGCGGCGGGCCTCGGTAATCGGCGCGGCCACCACTGGCCGGCGGCGAGCCGCGAGCCGTCGCGGCAAGTTGAGCTCGCGTAGGTCAGGCCGCGGTCGCTGCGCAATGCCCATTGCGCCTCGGGCGCAACCGCCGCCTCTTCGACCGGAATCCCGTTCAGCTTGGTGATGACGGCCGCGCATCATCGGCACCTCGTCGAAGCGGGCGCCCGGCGTGGCGCGCACGATCTCGGCGAAGCCGGCGAGCTGGTCGGGCTGAATATCGATGAAGAAAAAGCCGGAGCCTCGGCCGGGAGGCGGGTCCGCGACCTCGCGGGCGAGGTTGCCCTCGACGAGCGCCACGGCGACCAGCACCGTGAGCCCGATGCCGAGAGAGAGGAAGATTTGCGCCGTCGGCGCGCCCGGGCGGTGCAGGTTGGCGAGCGCCAGTCGCAGCGCCGGGCGCCGCGGCCGGCCGAGCCGCCTCGCGATCAGCACGATGCCCGCGCCTGCCGCCCGAAAGAGGGCGAAGGCGGCGACCGCTCCGCCGGCAAACCACAGCGCCGACGATGCGGTCCGCGCAGTCGCGACAGCCAACCCGGCAAGCCCGAGCGCCAGGGCTGCCGTGGCGCCGACGGCCGGCCAGCGGGATGCGCCGCTTCGCCCGATCGACGCTGTCGCGAAACAATGCCCCGGCGGGGATCCGGCCGATCCCGGCGAGCGGCCAGAGTCGAAAAGACCAGCGTCGTCAGGACGCCGAACAATGCAGCCAGAGCGAGCGGCGCCGGGTAAAGCCCGATCCGCACCGATACCGGCAGCAACGCCGGCCAGCAGCGGCGAGGCGAGCGCCGGGGCGGTCGCGCCGAGCCCGAGCGCCGCGGCGATGCGCGCAGCGCCGCAAGCGCCATGATCTCGATGAAATAAACCATGAAGACCAGCCAGGTCGAAGCGCCGAGGCATTTAGGGTGGCGATCGTGGCTCGCTTGGCGGAGATGTGGCCGCCGACGGCATTGCCGATCCCGACCCCGCCGACCAGCAGGGCGGTCAGTCCGACAAGGCTCATGAAACAGCGCAACACGGTCGATCAGCCGCTCGAAAGAAGGCGAGGCCTCGCCGAAGCTGCGGATTTGCCAGCCCGGCCTCCGGAAACGCCGCCCGTGCCTCCGTCGACCCAAGCCGCCGCATCGGCGCCGGGGGGCAGGGCCGCAGCCGGTAATGATAATTGACCAACGCGCCCGGCCGGATCAGGCCCGTTTCGGAAAGAGCAGCGGCCGAGATCAGGACCCGCGGGCCGAAGATGAGGCCCGCTCGCCGCGGCGTCGGGCTCGCGCACGATCGTCGCGCGCAGCTGCAGCACGGCATCGCCGATCTTGACATTGTCGCCGATCGCGAGCCCGAGCCGGCCGAGAATGGCCGGGTCGACCGCCGCGCCGTAAATCCCGTCGCGCCGTTCGATCGCGGCGGCGAGGCCTTGCGCGGGCGACAGCTGGCACGGCGCCGTAGAGCGGATAGGCCGGCATCCGACCGCCTTGAGCTCGATGAGGCTGCGCCGGTTGCCGTCGGGCGTGCGCGCCATTGCGCGCATCGTGGCGACCTCGGAGACCGTGCCGCTCTTCGTCAGGAATTCGCTGCTCCGCCTCGCCTGCCTGGCGATAAGCGAGGCGCGCCTCGGCATCGCCGCCGAGCAGGTCGCGGGCATCCTCCTTGATGCCGGCGGTGACCGAGGCGGCGAGCGAGCCGATCGCCGCGATCGCGGCTAACCCCCAGCACGATGCAGCCGAGGAAGACCCGCAGGCCCCGCGTTCCGCCGCGCAACTCGCGGCGGGCGAGCCGAAAGGCATAAAGCGGCGAGTTAACGCTCAAAGAGCGCGCCGCATCGGCTCGACCCGCAACGGGGCAAGGCGCCGATCGTCGACGATCCTGCCGTCCAGCAGGCTGAGCCTGGCGCTCGCAGCGGTCGGCGATCCGCGGGATCGTGAGTGATCAACAGCAAGGTCGTCCCGTGCCGGGCTTGCTGCTCGAACAGGCAATCGATGACGAGGCGCCCGGTAGCTGCGTCGAGATTGCCGGTCGGCTCGTCGGCGAGCAGCAGTCGCGGCCCGGCGATGAAGGCCCGGGCGATGGCGACGCGCTGCTGCTCGCCGCCCGATAGCTGGCCGGGATAATGCGTCAGCCGATGGGCGAGGCCGACCGCGGCCAGGCCGTCCGTCGCCGCCTCGAAGGCATTGCGCCGCCCGTCGAGCTCGAGCGGGATCGCGACGTTTTCGAGGGCGGTCATGGTCGGGATCAGGTGAAAGGACTGGAAGACGATGCCGATCCGCGCCCTGCGCAGCCGGGCGAGACCGTCCTCGCCGAGCCGGCCCAGATCGTTGCCGTCGATTTCGACCCGGCCGGCGCTCGGCCGTTCGAGCCCGCCGAGCACCATCAGCAAGGTCGATTTGCCCGAGCCCGAGGGGCCGACGACGCTCACGGTCTCACCGGCGCCGACCTCGAAGCGAGATGCCGCGCAGAATGTTGACGGGACCGGCGGCGCTGCCCAGAGTTACGTGGATATCGCGAAGTACGACGAGCGGGCCGCCGGAATGAAGCGGGTTGGTCATGTTGTTTCTGTACCGAGCCTCCGGCGGCGAAATCCTCGACGATATGGCCCGACCGCCGCACTTTTCAACGCGATGCGGGCCAAGGCCGGGTTTCGTCGCGCTTCTGTTTTCCGCTTGGTGCAGGACGTGCGCACACACGGGCCGTCCGCGGATAGCCCCTCTCCGCCCTTTGGGGGAGAGGGGAGGGATCCGGCGCGGCAGCGCCGGGAGGGTGAGGTGGGTCGCGCCCGATCTTCCGCACTCTGGGCTGCTCCCCCCACCTCACCCCGACCCTCTCCGCCCCCGAGGGCGGAGAGGGGGAATGCGGGGCACGACACTACCGGGCACGGTGCGCGCTTCCTGGCGGCGCTGCTATGGTGTTCGATGACCGTTAGCATGCCCGCAATGGCGAAGACGCCGGTTATCCTCGGCTTTGGCGACAGCCTCACCGCCGGGTTCGGGCTGCCCGCCGCACAGGCCTTTCCGGCGCGTCTCGAAGCCTGGCTCCACAATCGGGGGATGGCCGCCCGGGTGGTCAATGCCGGGGTGTCCGGCGATACGACGGCGGGTGGTCTGGCGCGGCTGGACTGGGCGCTCGCGGACAAGCCCGAACTCGTCATCCTGGGGCTCGGCGCCAACGACGCCCTGCGCGGCGTCGATCCTGCCGCCGTGCGCAGCAATCTCGACAAGATCATTACAAAAATCCAGGCCAGCGGCGCTAAAGTCTTGCTGCTCGGCATGCTCGCTCCGCCCAATTGGGGAGAGGAGTACAAGCGCACCTTCGACCGCATTTTCCCCGAGCTTGCTCAGGTGCATCACTTGCCGCTTTATCCATTTTTTCTCGAAGGTGTGGCGATGAAACCGGAACTCAATCAGCCGGACGGCCTCCATCCCAACGAACGCGGTGTCGCGGTGCTCGTCGACCGGATCGCGCCGGTCGTTGCCGGCCTCATCGGCGGCGCGTCATGAGCGCGCAGTTCGCCGCCGCGGTCGCCGTCGGGGATGCGGCGAGCCTCGCCGGGCAGTGCGTCGCCCGGATGCCTCGGATCGAGGGGGCCAATCTCGGGATCCTGTACACGACGGAGGCTGCCTCGGAAGCGGTGCCGCAACTCGTCCGCGCGCTGGCCGACCACACCGGTGTGCGCTCCTGGATCGGCGGGGTCGGACTGGGCGTTTGTTCCGCCGAGGACGAGATCTTCGACGAGCCGGCCGCTGTCGTCATGACCGCCGCGCTGCCGCCGGATGGTTTCCGGATCTTTTCGGCGACCGACGATCCGGGCTCCGATCTGCCGCGCCAGCACGCGGCGTGGATCGAGGCGTCCCAGCCCGCCTTGGCGCTCGTCCACGCCGATCCGCGCTGTCCCGACTTGCCCAAGGCGGCGATCGACGCCGGTGCGGCGAGCGGCGCGTTTCTCGTCGGCGGCATCGTCTCGCACCGCTGCCCGAGCCCGCTTGTTGCGGCCAGCCTCGGCCTGGAGACGGTCTGGGCTCGAACGGGATCGCCGGATTGATGCTGGCGCCGGGCATTTCGGTAGCGACCGGATTGACCCAAGGCTGCATGCCGATCGGCCCGACGCATCGGATCGACGAAGCGCGCGACAACATTGTGATAACCATCGACGGACGCCCGGCCTCGACCGTCTTCACTGACGACATCGGCCCCGAGCTCGCCCGCGATTTGCGGCGCGTCGGTGGGTTGATCTTCGCCGGATTGCCGGTCGCCGGCTCCGACACCGGGGACTATCTCGTGCGCAATCTGCTCGCGAT
The DNA here is from genome assembly GCA_963836845.1 of uncultured Alphaproteobacteria bacterium. Lineage (GTDB taxonomy): Bacteria > Pseudomonadota > Alphaproteobacteria > ATCC43930 > CGMCC-115725 > AP-15. Next base: position 43,723 of record CAWILK010000024.1, read on the forward strand.
CGATCCCGGCCGCGGCTGGCTCGTGCTCGGCGCAGAGATTGCCCCCGGCGATGCCGATCCTGTTCTGCCGGCGCGATCCCGAGAGCGCCCGGCACGATATGGCGCGCATGGTCAAGCAGCTCGCCGGCCGGCTCAAAGGGCCGCCGAAGGCCGGGATATACGTCAGCTGTGTCGCGCGCGGCGCGGCTCTGTTCGGCGAGGCCGCGGTCGAAACCCGACTCATTCGCGAGAGCTTGGGGGAATTCCCGCTGATCGGGTTCTTCGCCAATGGCGAGATCTCGCGCGACCGCCTCTACGGCCACACCGGCGTCCTCACCCTCTTCACGTGAATGGGCGGCGGCGCCGGATCGAAGATCGGACGGCATGCTGCGTCTCTTTGTCGGCATTGGCTTTCCGCCGGAATTGAAGCTGCGGCTCTCGCTGCTGTGCTCGGGCGTGCCCGGCGCGAAGTGGGTCGACCCCGGGAATTTTCACCTCACGCTGCGCTTCATCGGCGAAATCGGCGAGGACATTGCTGCCGATGTCGACGAGGCGCTGACCCGTGTGCGGGCGCGCCGTTTTGCGTTGCAGATTTCCGGGACGGGGGTGTTCGGCGACAAGCCGCGCAGCCTGTGGGCAGGGGTCGAGCGCAGCGCCGAGCTTGTCGCGCTGCGCGACAAGATCGAGCAGGCGCTGATCCGCATCGGGCTGCCGCCGGAGCCGCGCAAATTCGCCCCGCACGTCACCTTGGCGCGGCTCCGCAACCCGCCGATCGACAAGCTGCGCGACTTCCTTGGCGCCCATGCGCAATTCCGCGCGCCGCCGCTCCCGGTCGAAGGGTTCAGCCTGATCGCCAGCTTTCAGACCAAGGCGGGCTCGGTTTATGAGGATCAGGCGGATTATCCCGCTGCTGCAACTGATCCGATCAGGAGGATAGAGATGGCGTATTGGCTGCTGAAATCGGAACCGTCGAGCTATTCCTGGGATCAGCTGGTCGCCGACGGCCGTACTCGCTGGGACGGGGTCAGAAATGCGCAGGCGCTGAACAATCTGCGGGCGATGCAGCTTGGCGACCGCGCTTTTTTCTACCATTCCAATGAAGGCAAACAGATCGTTGGCATCGCCGAGGTCATCAAAACTTTCTACCCTGATCCGGCTGACGAGAGCGGCAAGCTCGGCATGGTCGACATCAAACCCTTAATGCCGGCAACGACGCCGGTGGGCCTCCCCGCGATGAGGGCAAATCCCGCCCTGTCTGGACTTTCTTTGCTCAAGCAGTCGCGGCTTTCCGTCTGTCCGGTGACCGAAATCGAATGGACTACGTCTGTGTAAATTGGCGGGCCTAACTGGTTGACAGGCACGAATCTTAATGAATTTGGGCATGGCTTCCTTGCCTTGGTTACATTATGTTACAGGGAATTACAAAATTTTACCATTCGCGCTTCAATCAAGGCGTCATGTTCGCGCATAGAACGTATACAATTCATATATTCCCGGAGAGCGAATTCGCCATGCTCGATCAATCCATTGGAAGCGAGGCGAGTTTCCCGCCAAATCTGAGAGCCGGATTCTCGGCGCGATTCGTCGCCATCTTGCGATCGTAGATCAGAGCCGGTTGCGGTGCGACTGCCTCAAGTTGGCGCTCGCTCATCAGCCCAGGCGCTGGCGAGCAACCGATATGGCCTCGGCCTCCGAGCTGGCGCGGCTGGTGCAGCAGGGCCAGGAATTCGACGTCATTCTGCTCGGCGGATCTACCTGCGCTCGCATCGATCTCGCGGAGATCGCGATGCTGGCGGCGGCTTTGCCGTATGCTCCGATCTTGGTCGCCGCGGAATGCGACGATCCTGAGCGAGCTCACGCGATCCTGCGCGCCGGTGCGAAGGGCTTCTTGCCGATGAGCCACAGCCTCAAGGTTCTGATGGGCGCGCTGGAGCGGGTACGCGCCGGCGGCACCTACGTGCCGTTGGCATTGTCCGAGGCGCCCCCGAAAGCGCCCGGAGCAAACTCAAAGCGGGCCGTTGCAGGTCTTGACCCGGCGTCAGCGCGATGTGCTCGCGCTGATCTCGGTCGGCAAATCCAACAAGCTGATCGCCGATGCGCTGAACATGTCCGAGAGCACCGTGAAGGCGCATGTGAAGCAGATCATCCGGCGCCTCAAGGTCGCGAACCGGACGCAGGCGGCGCTGCTCGCCACCCGGCCCAACCTCGGGCATTGACCCGTCGCGCCGCGGGACGGGTATTGTAACCGCTTAGGACGGCGGAATATCTTCGGCTGGAAGCGCGCGGCGCAAGCAAATGCGCCGCCAGCCGAGGAGGAACACGCATGTCCGGCCGGACTGTCATCCCTATCTCTGCCCATCCGCAAGTCGGCAAGATCAGCGAGGCCGATTACCTCCGGCTTTACCGGCGTCGCTCGATGACCCGGACGGCTTTTGGGCCGAGCATGGCCGGCGTCTCGACTGGATAAAGCCCTTCACCAAGGTGCGCAACGCCAGCTTCGAGGGCGATGTCCGCATCGCCTGGTACGAGGACGGGACGCTCAACGCCTCGTACAATTGCATCGATCGCCACTTGCCGAAGCGTGCCGACCAGACGGCGATCTTGTGGGAGGGCGACGATCCCGGCGAGGACCGCCGCGTCACCTACCGTGAATTGCACGAAGCGGTGTGCCGCCTTGCCAATGTGCTGAGGGCGCGCGGCGTCGAGAAGGGCGACCGGGTCACGATCTATCTGCCGATGATCCCCGAGGCGGTGGTCGCGATGCTGGCCTGTGCCCGCATCGGCGCCGATCCATTCGGTCGTGTTCGGCGGCTTTTCGCCCGACAGCCTCGTCGGCCGCATCCAGGATTGCCGCTCGACGGTGCTGATCACCGCCGACGAGGGGCGGCGCGGCGGCCGCATGGTCCCGCTGAAGCGCAACGCCGACAATGCCCTGCGGCATTGCCCCGAGGTGCGCGACGTGATCGTCGTGCGTCATACCGGCGGTGCCATCGACTGGGTCGAAGGCCGCGACCTCTGGTATCACGAGGCTTGCGCCGCCGCCTCGCCCGATTGCCCGCCCGCGGAAATGTCGGCCGAAGACCCGCTTTTCATTCTTTACACTTCGGGCTCGACCGGGCAGCCCAAAGGCGTGCTGCACACGACCGGCGGCTATCTCGTCTACACCTCGCTGACCCATGAATACGTCTTCGATTACCGGGAGGGCGAAGTCTATTGGTGCACCGCCGATGTCGGGTGGGTCACCGGCCACAGCTACATCGTTTATGGCCCCCTCGCCAATGGGGCGACGACCTTGATGTTCGAGGGGGTGCCCAATTATCCGGACCCGTCGCGCTTCTGGCAGGTCGTCGACAAGCACAAGGTCCGGATCTTTTACACGGCCCCTACCGTGATCCGAGCGCTGATGCGCGAGGGCGAGGACTACGTCCGGCGGACCGAGCCGGCGCTCGTTGCGTATTCTCGGGACGGTCGGCGAGCCGATCAACCCCGAGGCGTGGCTGTGGTACTACGACCACGTCGGCGAGCGGCGCTGCCCGGTCGTCGACACCTGGTGGCAAACCGAGACCGGCGGCATCCTGATCACCCCGATCCCGGGCGCGACGCCGTTAAAGCCGGGTTCCGCGACCCGCCCCTTCTTCGGCATCGAGCCGGTTATCGTCGACAATGACGGCAAGCCGGTCGAAGGCGCCGGCGAGGGAAACCTATGCATCGCGCGGCCCTGGCCGGGAATCATGCGGACGGTGTTTGGCGATCACCAGCGCTTCGTACAGACCTATTTCTCGCATTTCCCGGGGCTCTACTTCACCGGTGACGGCGCCCGGCGGGACGAGGACGGGTTCTATTGGCTGACCGGCCGGGTGGACGACGTGATCAATGTTGCCGGCCACCGGCTCGGCACCGCCGAGATCGAAAGCGCCCTCGTCGCGCATCCGAAGGTCGCCGAGGCCGCCGTCGTCGGCTATCCGCACGACATCAAGGGCCAGGGCATCTACGCCTATGTGACCCTGAAGGTCACCGAAGCCCCGAGCGATGAGCTGCGCGGCGAGCTTGTCGCCTGGGTGCGGCAGGAGATCAGCCCGATTGCCGCTCCCGATCTGCTGCAATGGGCGCCCGGCCTGCCGAAGACGCGCTCCGGCAAGATCATGCGGCGCATTCTGCGCAAGATTGCGGCCAACGAGCACGACGCGCTCGGCGATGTGACGACCCTCGCCGACCCGACGGTCGTCGACGAGCTGGTCGACAATCGGGTGAACCGGGCGAGCTAGCCCTGCTCGAGCCCGAGTGCGCCGGCACAGGACGCGGACTGCCGATGCGGTCGTCGTTCTCGGCTGCCGCGCCCCGGCGGCGCTGCAGCGGCGCGTCGAGCGCGGCGATCGAGCTGTTTCAGCAGCAGGCCGCACCGCTCCTGGTGCTGTCGGGGGGCGGGGCCGGCCCGATCTCGGAAGCCGAGGCGATGCGCGACGCGGCGCTGGCTCGAGGCGTGCCGCGCACCGCATTGCTGATCGAGGCCGGATCGCGCAACACCTACGAGAACGCCCGCGAAACCGCCCGGCTGCTCGGTTCCCGGGGCTCGAGCGCAGTGATGCTGGTCAGCGACCGCGCGCATCTGCCGCGGGCCGTCATCCTGTTTCGGCTCGCCGGGTTGCGGATCGCCGGCTGGGCCGCACCTCCGCGAGCGTCGTTGAAATGGGAGGCCCGCCTCGCGTTCCACGAATTGGCCGCGCTTCCCCGCGGCTTGGCCCGCGCGCTCTTCAGGCGAAGAGGCGCCGGCAGGCTGCTGCGACCGCGATTGTCGCGCCCCCGGTCAGCAGAAAGATCCCCGGGATGCTGAGACCGACCGGCCAACAGCGCCATTGTCGCCGCCGATGAGGCGACCATTGCCGCGGCATTGATTACATTGTTGGCGGCGATCGCCCGGGCGCGGTGCTCGCGTTCGGTCGCCGCCTGCAGCAGAGCATAGAGCGGGACGACAAACACCCCGCCCGAGGCGGCGATGCCGAAGAGATCGGCGAGTATCCGCCAATGCGACGGATCGGCGAGAAATGTGCCGAGGCCGGCGAACTCGGCGGAATTCGCCGCTTGCGGGCTGGCGAGCCAGAAATCGATCGAGAACAGTCCGATGCCGAGGGCGCCCCAAGGCACGAGCCGGGTGCTTATATCGCCGCGGAGGAGCCGGTTGCAGAGCAGCGACCCGACCGCGATGCCGATCGAAAACAGGGTCAGGAAAAGCGTGACGACGGCCTCTTCGGCGCCGAGGATGAAGCGGACATAACCGGGGAACTGCGAGAGGTAGACCGCGCCCGCGACCCAGAACCACGAGATCGCGAGCATTGCGCGGAACGGCAAGCGCTCGCTCGCGGCTTGACGGATAACGCGCGCTGTCGCCGCGACCAGGTTCCATCGCGCCGGGGCGCGCCGCGCCGCGGGACTGGTATGCGGTATCCCCCAGCTCGCCGCCCAGGCGGCGAGCGCCACCGCGACAATCAGCGCCGCAATCGCCGCCGAGCCGTGACGCGTCGCGATCAGCATGCCGGCGATCGTGCCGAGCAGGATCGCGATGAAGGTGCCGGCTTCGACCAGCGCGTTGCCGAGCAGCAGCTCGCGAGGGGCGAGGATGTCCGGCAGGATCGCGTATTTGAGCGGGCCGAAAAATGCTGCCTGTATGCCCATCGTGAAGAGCAGGGCGAGGAGCACGGGCGGGCTGCCGGCGAGCACCCCGGCCGCCGCCGCCAGCATCACCGGGATTTCCAGCAGCTTGATCAGCCGGATCAGCCACGCCTTGTCGGATTCGTCGGCGATCTGCCCGGCCGTCGCCGAGCACAGAAAAAACGGCAGCATGAACAGCCCGGCAGCGAGCGGGATCATGATCTGCGCCGCGAGCTGCGAGCCTGCATCGGCGCGATAGGCGATCATCAGCACCAGCGCGTTGCGCAGCGCGTTGTCGTTGAACGCCGACAGGAACTGTGTCGCGAATAGCGGCCCGAAGCGCCGCGAGGCGAGCAGCGCCGGCGCGCTTCCGGGTTTGGGGCTCGACCCGGGAGAACGATCCCGGTGCATGGACTAATTTTTACTGCCGGAGGCGTCGATTGCCGCACCCTGCGCCCCCGCCACCACCGCTAAGAGGCGCCCAGGAAACCGGCCAAGCCCCTGGGCCATCCGTGGCGTGCGGCATCGGCGGGAACGCCTCGCGGTCGCGGCGAAACAACTCAGGACAGAGGGCGGATATTTTGGTTCAGCCGGAAGAAATTCTCCGGGTCATATTTGGCCTTCAGCTCCTGGAGTCGTCTGTAGTTGGCGCCGTAGGCCGCAGCCGAGGGATCGCCGGCCTCATCGTCGTCGAGATAATTGGAATAGCGGCCCAACCCTAGGAAGGGCTGCATCGCGGCGTAGCTCTCGCGCGCCCAGCGGATGCAGGGTTCGTTGTCCGCCCGGTTGGTCCACTGCGACAGCACGAGGAGGTTGTACCCCGCCGAGCGCAGAGGAAAGGCTGTCTCGCCGATGCCGACCCGAGCCGCCGCGCCGTGAAAATGTTCGACGAGAATGCCGCTCATCGGCGAGGGGCATTTCTCGAATGCGTCGATCATCGCCTCGATCAATTCGTCGCTGAGGTCGCGCAAAAAATGCGACTTCCAGTAATTGAGCGCCCCCTTGGGGTAGCCCCCGTCGAGCATCGTGTTGAGCCCGCTATAGGTCATCGGGCCAATCGTGTCCAGGATCGGCCGGCCGAAGCTCTTGAGGCGCCGCATCGCGGCCTCGCCGTCGCGCAAGGGGCCACAATGACCGGCCGCGATCGCCGCCAGCTTTGCCCCCGACCCGTCCGGTGCTCCGAGCAGTGCCGCCACCAGCATCATCTGGTCGGGCGCCGATGCGGCAACCTCGCGGAAGAATCTCAGCACATCGCGCGCCGCCTCGAATTGGTGGCAGACGAGACCGCCCGTGATCATCGGGCCGACCGGGTGGAGGCGGTATTCGAACGAGGCGGCGATCCCGAAATTGCCGCCCCCGCCGCGAACCGCCCAGAACAGGTCGGGGTCCTCGTCCTCGCTCGCGCGTCGAACCCGGCCGTCGGCGGTGACCAGCTCCACCGATGCGAGGTTGTCGAGCGCGAGCCCGTGCTCGCCCATCAGCCACCCGATGCCGCCGCCGAGGGTGAGGCCCGCGATCCCGGTCGTCGACACGACGCCTCCGGTGGTGGCGAGCCCGTGGAGCTGGGTCTCGCGATTGAACTCGCCCCAGGTGACGCCGCCTTGCGCCCGGGCTGTTCGCGCGCGCGGATCGACATGAATTCCCCTCATCAGCGACAAGTCGATCATCAATCCGTCCTCGACCGTCGCGCGCCCCGCCACATTGTGACCGCCGCCCCGCACCGCGGTTTCGAGGTTCCGTGCTCGCGCCAGCCCGATCGCATCGGCGACATCGGCCACGCCCCGGCACTGCGCGATCAGCGCCGGCCGCTTGTCGACGAGACCATTGTGGACTTTGCGCGCCTCCTCGTAGCCCGGATCGCCGGGCCGGAGCAGCAGTCCGGTAAACGTCTTCGCAAGCTCCGCCGCGGCGTCGCTCAAGGATGATGCCGGGGCTATGCCCGTGCGCGAATCCTGCATCGTTCTCGTCTTCCCCTGAATACGGTTGGCCGAGCGCCTCGCAGCTCACGGGGCGCGGCGCGATGCGTCGGGGCTACACCACCGGCGAATCTCCATCAACTGTACCGATGCGGGCATTATTTCGCACCCCAGCTGTCGATTGCGGGCGCGAAAAAGCTCCAGAGCGACGGCGTCTCCTGACGAGATCGTCGGGTCCCGTTTGGCGGATCTGATCCGGACTCCGCCGGATAGGTTGCGGGTGCGGGCCGGCTTGCCGACAAGAACCGCTCCCCCGCGGGCACCGCGAGAGGAGCAGCTTGCTTGACGGCCTGAAGTTCAGGTTTCGGAGCCGATTATCTGCGTCGACGACGGAGGGCGGCTGCCATCCCCACGAGCGCGACACCGATCAGCCCCAGTGAGGCAGGCTCGGGAACCAGCGTCTGCGTCACGATCTTGTCGAGCCGGCTGATCTGCGCCTGGGCTTGCGCCGAAGCGGTGCCCGGGATGGTCGCCGCCACATCGTCGATGATCCACACGACCGAATACGGGCCCCCCGGAAGAGCCGTGTCCGGAAACGACAGATTGGGGGTCGAGAGGATGGTGGGCCCGAGGATCACCGTGCTGCACAACGGATCGGCGCAGATCTCCAGCGTGTCCGTCACCATGCCGCCGAGGGTCGCCGCAGCGTTGCTGCTGAGGAAGAAATCAGTGATCAATGCCGCCCCGCCGATGACCGACACGCGGTAGGACAGCAGGACGTCCTTGGTTCCGGGCCCGAGCTGGACGAGGCCCGGGTTGAATTCGGGGCCAAATGCTCCCGCCGGCGCCGGCAAATACGAGACACCCCCGCATAGCCCGTCGACACCGAGGCAGTTGAAGTTGTCGAACAATTTGTCGCCGACCTGGAAGGTGCCGGTGCCCGCTCCGCCGCCGCTCGGGAAAGTGAACGCTTGCGCCGCTCCCGGGCAGAACCCGGCGGCCGAAAGGGCCAACGCCACCGCTGCCAAGGTGGCCTTTAGCCGATATCGCATATGTGTTGCTCCTATGGCTTGCAAACGTTTGGGGAACCCCCATAACGTGCCTCGGCCTATAGTTGAGCAAAGCGCGTGCCACTAGTGTCAATTCAATCACTTACCCGATCTAGGGCCAGCCAAATCGAAGCGGCTGTAAGAATTTCCGAGATCGCGGCGCGCCTTTTGCGGCAGCCGGGGCGCTGCCGCCGCCGCTGCCGCGTTAACCCGCTGCCGGCGCGGCGATGGCGGCAATGTCCGCGAACAGCCGCTCCACCGGCTGGCGCGGCAGGCCGCGGGTAATGAAGACGAGCCGCGAGCGGCGGTCGGTATCCGGCCAGTCTTCGAGCTCGACCGGGGGATGGACGACATGCTGGACGAAATGGACGACGACCGGCCCGCGGCACTCTTCGATGGCGAGGAGGCCCTTGACCCGGAGGAGATCGGGTCCGCGCAGCGCGGTCAGCACCGCCATTGCCTGATCAAAGCCCTGCCAGGAGAGAGGTCGTTCGAAAATCAACGAGAAGCTGCAGAGCCCGTGAGTGTGGTCGGGCCCACCGAGTTCGAACCCTCGGCGCGGCGCGGCAGCCTCGTCGAGCAGAAAGGACGGTTCGATCTCGCCATTGACGGCGACGCCGACCGGGGCGGCGTTGAGCGCGCCAATCTGTTCGACCAGGCGCTCCGTCATGGCTTCGCCAGCAAGGTCGCTCTTGGTTACGACGATCCGGTCGGCGAGCGCCGCCTGTTTTTTCGCTTCGGGCATCCGCGCGAGATTGCCGTCGCCATTCACCGCATCCACAACCGAAATCAGGGCCTGCAAGTGGAATTCACGCCCGAGCGCCCGGTCGGTGGCAAAGGTCTGCAGCACCGGACCGGGATCGGCAAGCCCCGAGGTTTCGATCACAACGCGCTCGAAGCTCGGGACGGCGCCGCGGGCGCGATCGGCAAACAAGCCCCGCAGCGTTTCCTGGAGATCGGTCCGGACGTTGCAGCAGACGCAGCCGTTGCCGAGCAGCACCGTTACGTCGCTGCTGGACCGAAGCAACGCGTTGTCAATACCGACTTCTCCATATTCGTTGACGACGACGGCGGTATTGGCGCCTTCGGGCTTGTCGAGCAGGGCGCGGATCAAGGTGGTCTTCCCGGATCCCAAAAACCCGGTCACCGCAACGACCGGCACCCGCGGCCCGCGCGGGCGTCTTTGGCGGCGCCCGAAGAGCGGCGCGTCCTTTCCGCCGAACAGCGCGGCGGGCCCGGCCTCAGAAATCCATCTCAAGCGTGTAAAGGCCCCCGACATGCCGGTCGACGGTGTAGACGATCTGGCGTTCGTCGACGAAAACATCGTTTATCTGAATAGCCCCGCTCGGCGCCCGTTCGGGGGCGGCCGGCACGAAATAGCCGACTTCGGCCGGCTGATACGGGTTCGAGGTGTCATACGCCCGCAACCCGCCGTTGAAATACGTGGCTAGGACGATCCGGTCGGATTTCCACGCATTCGGCTTCGGCAGGTTCTCGTAGAGATTATGCGCGCCGTAACGGGCGCCGCGCCGCATGTAATGGTCGAGCGGCGGCAATGGGCAGGTTGCGATCGGCACCGGGTTGGTCTCGGTGCGGCCGTCGACGATCCACACCAGCTTGGGCCAGTCGGCCCCTTCGGTCCGAACGCACTCGTCGCTGACGATAAAGAGGTTGCGGTCGAAGAACGGGACCACCGTATGGGTAAAGCCGTGATAGGGCGGATGATAGTCCCAGCGCGCCACCATCTTGGGCCGCGCCTTGTCGGAGATGTCGAGAATGACGAGCCCGCCATCGATATAGCCGAGATACGCCCGGTCGGGGCGCTCGGGATAGACATTGGTGTTGTGCGGGCGAAAGCCGGTGTCGGCGCCCTCCGGGTGCCGCTCCGGCGGCGGCTCGCTGTCGCCGGCCCGGGTGCCGGGCAGCCACCAGCGGCCGACCTCGACCGGCTTTGTCGGGTTCTTCACGTCGATGATGCGATAGAACTGGTCGTCTTTCGGGTGGGTCGGCTGAAAGTCGGGCGCCCCCGAGCTCATATGAATGTATTCGCCATCGGCAAACCACAGCTGGTGCACGCCGCGCGAGCTCGGGCCGGAACAATCGAAGAAGGTGATCGACCGCGGGTTCTCGGGCACCGAGATGTCGAACAATTCGAACCCGGCGGGCTGCAGACCCTGCTGCGTTGTTTGGTACGCGACTGCCAGGATGTCGCCGACGGTTTCCAATGAATTCGAGCGCATGTGGGATTGCGGCAGATCGGCGCGCGCCACGATTTTCGGGGCGCGCGGGTCGCTGACGTCGACGGCGGTGAAGTTCTTGGGGGCACTTTCGTGAGCCAGCCACAGGATGCGGCGCCCATCTTTGGCGATCTGGATCGACATGCCTTCGCCGATGCCGCCGAACCCGTCGAGCTCATGATGGGCGAGCTGCCGAAAATTCCAAATCGCCGTGTCGGTCATCCTTCCAACTCCCCTCAGGCAGTGCGGGCGAGGATCGAATCACTGTTTGCCGATCATCGTCAAGCAATTGCAGGCAGCCCGATGCGCGCGCTTCGGCGAGGCGAGCCTGTTTTCCGATAGTGTTGCTGGAAATCTCCGGGCGCCGCCACTCCGAGCGGCGCTTCATCCCCCGCGCTCGGGGTTTCGGTAGTACGGCTAACCGCGTTTGCGGCGGTAGCGCATCAGGGCAAGGCCGATCAGGCCAGACCCGAGCAAGGCGATCGACATCGGCTCGGGGACGGCCTGAACCGCGACCGCGCGGCTCAGAGCGGACACCCCGCCCAACCCAAACGTGACCTGGTTCGCGAGGGTCGTGGGCCCGAGACCGTTTGCCACCAGATTGAAGGTTCCGCCGCTTTGGACAAACGGGTTGGCCGCTCCGATCGCCGAATTCGCGGTGTCGAAGCCGCCCCCGCGGCGGACGGGGCTGATCGTCAAATCGAGAGACTGCCCGAGGGGGGCGCCGGGGCCCGATGCGTTCGACATGACCTGGCTCATGTCCAGGCTGCCCGACCACTGCGTGATCGGACCGACGAGCACGTCAAACGTCCCGTCGGCATGTTCAGTCACGACGACGCTGGCGCTGCTGATCAGCGGCTCCGAACCGAGCCCATCGCCGAGCGCGATCTCGATATCGCTAACTCTCCAGCCTCCCGGTGTTGGATTGGACAAAAGGCTCGAGAGCGGGATGGATAGAAGACGATCCCCGGTCACGACCGTTGCCGAGCCGCCGAGGGGCCCGTTCGAGCCTGACCCCAAGCTGGTCCACGGCGTCATCATTGCCTCGGCCGAAGCGGCCGGCAAAAGCATAGATGCCGCGCTCAATGCCGCAACGGCCAATGTCACGCGCACTCTTGATCGAAGCCCGCGGCTCATCTTATGCGCGTGAAACGGCTTTTTCATTGCAATCAGTGGTTCGCCCAGCACTCATGCTAGCAGAGGAGCAAATTGCATGCCATCTAAAAAGCTCTTAAAAACCGCGCCTTTCCTGAACTCGCTCCAAGAGCATGTAAGGTTTCCCGACGCAGGGCCCCATCTCGATTAGAGAATGCAGAACCCTCATTCCGTGTCCGGTTCGAGCCGTCTTCAGGATTGAGGGTAAAATGACAGGATTCGGATGCGCACGCAGACCTATGTCCCCGCGTCGCCGCCAGCATCGATCCCGAGCCGGCAAAGCCTCGCTCGATGGAATGCCATCTCGTATTTGGAATTATGGGTCGATTTGAGTCCTCGACTTTTGTCCGGGCCTTCGTCTTTAGAAAACCTATGAATTATCACTTCGTCCGGCAAGAAAGCCCAACAAGTAAACTGCCGTCTATTGCTCCCGTCGAGTTGACGGAAATCCTTTACAAGGATCGATTGGCCGTCTGACGATGCTCTTTACGGCTGATCCGAGATCTGGTTGCAATGAGGCCTCACCCGTGACGGAGGGATCATGCGCAAGTTCATCATCGAGCGCGAGTTGCCGGCGATCGGCAGTGCCGAGCGGCAGGCCCTGCGGGAAGCTGCGCAAAAATCAAATGCGACGTTAAAGGAGCTCGGCCCCGACATCCAGTGGGTCGAGAGCTATGTCGCCGAGGACAAGACCTTCTGCGTCTATCTCGCCAAGGACGAGGAGATCATCCGGGAGCACGCCAAGCGCAGCGGCTTTCCTGCGAACAAGATCACCGAGGTGCGTCGGATGATCGACCCGACCACAGCGACCGCCCCGTGACGCACCGAGGTGCGGCGGCGCGGCCTCCGCGCCGCCGCGCGCGCTCAATTCAGATGGTAGAGGCGGGTTACGTTCTCGCTGGTGATCTTGCGGCGGACGCTCGGCGAGATCGCGGCGAGGTTCTTGTCGAGAACGCGCTGCGAATCCGGCCAGATGCAATCGGGGTGCGGGTAGTCGGCGCCCCAGATGATGTTGTCTTCGCCGATCAGCGGGATGATCGGATCGAGGTACTGGTCCTGCTGATAGGTGACGTAGCCTTGGCGGCGGAAATAGTCGCTCGGCTTTAGCTTGAAATTGAGGCTCTTCGCCCGGTCGGCGTATTCGGTGTCGAGCCGGTCGAACACATAAGGCAGCCAGGTCACCCCCGACTCGCCGAGCACGAAATTGAAGTCGGGGTATTTCTCGCAGGCGCCCGACGCCAACAGCGAGACCAGCACCTCCATCGTGTCGAGCTGGAACAGGGCCGAGCGCACCAGCCGCCATTGCGTGAAGTATTTCTGCTCCATCTCGGGCGTGTCGGGCGCGCGCAGCGCCTTGAAGCCGGTCGAATGGAACGAGATCGGGAACCGGCACTCCGCCGCCGCCTCCCACAGGGGGTACCATTCGTGGGTGTAGAGCGGCGGGGTCATGCGCTTGAACGCGAGATCGCCGCCGCGCAACCCCATCTTGGCGCAGCGCCTGACCTCGGCAGCGGCCTCGATCGGGTCGGTGTTGGGGACGATCGCGAGCGGGAACACCCGGTTGGGGTCGCTGCGCTTGGCAAAATCGGCGACCCAATCGTTGTAGGTCTTGTCCGCCCAGGCGCGCAGCGGCGCTTCGGCGATCAGATCGTTGATCATCAGGCAGCCATAGACGATCTCGGCGGAAAGGCCGTCGCGGTCGAGATCGGCGAGGCGCAATTCCGGCGTGGTCGGCCGCGGCTTGGCGCCGGCACGGGAATTCCACTCGAAGCCGAGATCCTTCATCTCGTCGATATGGTTGAACATCCCCTTCTGGTACGGAAGAAACCCGGGCCCGATCCCGTTCCACATCCCCCTGTCCTGGGCATCGACGAACCAGTGGAGGCCGTCATCCTTCTCCTCGACGCGGGGGGCGAGCAATTTCCACTTGTCGGGCGCCTGCGACGACCACAGGTCGGGCGGCAAATAGGTCAGGTCGATGTGGTTGTCGCCCGAGATCAGCTTTTCTGCCATGGCGCGCTCCTCAGCTCCCTCCGCAAGGATGTCGATCCTGCATGCTACGCTCGACTGACTATCAGCGCCACAGATAATGAGCCGCTCGCGACGCTCGCCTGATCTGCGCTTCAGTGGCTAAGATGGCTTTTGGCGTATGGCGGAGCACGAAGGAGAGGCGCATGGCGGTGCAGCTCGGAAGCGGCCAATGGACCTTTGAGGTCAACGAGAATTGGGCCAAGGTGCCGGAGGAAATCACGCTGGGCGATTGCGCGGCCGTCGGGGTCGACCGGCAGAACCGGGTCTACGCCTTCAACCGCGGCGAGCATCCGGTCGCGGTGTTCGATGCCGAGGGCAATCTGCTGCGCACCTGGGGCGAGGGCGTGTTCCGCCGCCCCCACGGCGTCCATATGGGGCCGGACGACACGATCTGGCTGACCGATGACGGCGACCACACGGTCCGCCAATGCACGCTCGACGGCAAGGTGCTGATGACGCTCGGCATCCCCGGCGAGCCCAAGCCCTATATGAGCGGCGAGCCGTTCCACCGCTGCACGCACACGGCATTGTCGCCGCAAGGCGACCTCTACGTCTCGGACGGGTACGGCAACGCCCGCATCCACAAATACACGCCCGCCGGCAAATTGCTGATGTCGTGGGGCGAGCCCGGCACCGACCCCGGCCAGTTCAACATCCCGCACAACATCTGCTGCGACCGCGACGGCTGGGTCTATGTCGCCGACCGCGAGAACCACCGCGTGCAAGTGTTCGACGGCAACGGCAAGTTCGAGACGCAGTGGAACAATCTGCACCGGCCAAACGGCATGTGCATGGCCGCTGGCGCGAACCCGCTGTTCTATATCGGCGAAGGCGGCCCCTCCGGCGAGATCAACCGCGACTGGCCGAATATCGGCCCGCGGGTCAGCATCCACACCCACGAGGGCAAGGTGCTCGCCCGGCTCGGCAAGATGCATGCGGGGCTCAATCCCGGCCAGTTCACCTCGCCGCACGGCATCGCCGTCGACGGGTCCGGCAACATCTATGTCGGCGAGCTTTCCGGCCGCAGCTGGGGCCGGTTCTCGAAAGACCCGAAGCCAACCCGGCTGCGCGTCATCCACAAGCTCGTCAAGACAGCGGCCTAGAGCGCGAGGGGGCCGGACTTGAAGCCTGGATTCTCCCTCTCCGCCCTTGGGGGCGGAGAGGGTCGGGGTGAGGTGGGGGGAGCCCAGGGTTCGGAGCAGCGTCGCGACCCACCTCACCCTCCCGGCGCTGCCGCGCCGGGCCCCTCCCTCTCCCCCCTGGAGGGCGGAGAGGGGCTGGTGGCACGCGGGGCGAGCTACGCAGCTGCGCTCTCCGTCGAAAGGCTCGGCCACCGGTTTGGGCCGCGCCGGGTTTTGAAGGACGTGTCGTTCTCGATTGCGCCCGGCGATTTCACGGTCCTGCTCGGCCTGAACGGCGCCGGGAAAACGACATTGTTCTCGTTGATTACTCGGCTCTACGCGCAGGCCGAGGGAGCGATCCACATCTTCGGGCTGGATCCTCGGGAGCGCCCCTCCGAGTGCCTGCGGCAGATCGGGATCGTGTTCCAGCAGCCCACGCTCGACCTCGACCTGACGGTCGAGCAGAACCTCTACTACCATTGCGCCCTCCATGGGGTATCGCATCGCGAGGCGGCGCGGCGGATCGCAGCGGAGCTCGAACGCGTCGGGCTTGCCGACCAGCGCCGGGAAAAACTTCGCCGGCTGAGCGGCGGCCAACGCCGCCGCATCGAGATCGCGCGGGCTCTGCTGCACTCGCCGCGGCTCCTCCTGCTCGACGAGCCGACGGTGGGGCTCGATATTGCCAGCCGTCAATTTATGCTCGACCATGTGCGCCGGCTGTGCCGCGAGCAGGGTCTTGCCGCGCTGTGGGCTACCCATCTGATCGACGAGGTCGGCGACGGCGCGCGCGCCGTCGTGTTGCACAAGGGCGAGGTGCTGGCCGACGGCGCCGCCGCCGAGCTGGTCGGGCGGATGCGGGCGCCCTCGATGCGGGCGGCGTTCGAGACCTTGGTGCAGGAGCGCGAGGCGGCGTGAGGCCGATTCATTACCTGCGCTGCTTCGGCGGGATCGCAAACCGCGAATGGCTGCGTTTCCTCAACCAGCGCGGCCGCTTCTTTTCGGCCTTGGTGCGGCCGCTCGTCTGGCTCGCGATCTTCGCCACCGGCTTCCATTTCGTGCTCGGCGTCTCGATCATCCCGCCATACGAGACCTATGTGCCCTATGCAGTCTATATCGCCCCGGGCCTGATCGCGATGATCCTGCTGTTCAACGGGATGCTGAGCTCATTGTCGATGGTCTATGACCGCGAGATGGGGAGCATGCGCATCCTGATGGTGAGCCCGCTGCCGCGCTGGTTTCTGCTGACCGCAAAGCTCCTCGCCGGGGTCATCGTCTCGGTGTTGCAGGCCTACGCGTTTCTGGCGATTGCCTTGATCTGGGAGATCGAGCCGCCCTGGTACGGCTACATCGCCGTGCTGCCGGCGCTGATCCTGTCGGGGCTGATGATGGGAGCGCTCGGCCTGCTGCTCTCCTCGGCGATCCGCCAGCTCGAAAACTTCGCCAGCGTGATGAATTTTGTCATTTTCCCGATGTTCTTCGCCTCCTCGGCGCTTTATCCGTTGTGGCACGTCAAGGAGGCGAGCCTGCTGCTCTACCGGATCTGCGAGGCGAACCCGTTCACCCACGCCGTCGAGCTGATCCGCTTTGCCTCTATGGCCAGCTCGAGCCGCTATCGGCGGTAGTGCTCGTCGCCGCTACCGCGATCTTCCTCACCCTCGCGGTCTACGGCTACGACCCGGCCAAGGGCCTGATGGCCCGCCGCGCCGCCGATTGAGCCGGCTTCGGCTGACGATAAAGGAAAGCCGGAGCGGCCGCTTCCGCGGCGTCGCGCGCCGCGGCGAGAAGCCCGTGATCCGGGGACAGCGCGCAGGCCGGGTCGGTGCGCCGAGCGTCCCCGGTCAGCGCAAAGGCCTGGCAGCGGCAGCCGCCCCAATCGATCTCCCGCCGCTCGCAAGACCGGCAAGGCTCCGGCATCCATGCCGTCCCGCGGAACCGCTGGAAGGCCGCGGAGCTGTACCAGGCCTCTGCGAGGCTCATTTCCAATACGCTCGGGAATTCGATCTCCGGCAGCGTCTCCGCGGCGTGGCAGGGCAACACCTTGCCGCCCGGGGTGATGTTGAGGAAACGCCGCCCCCAGCCGCCCATGCAGGCCTTCGGGCGGTGCGCGTGGTAGTCCGGCAGCACGTAATCGATCGTCATGACGCCAGCGAGACGGGCGCGCGCCGCTTCGACGACGGCAGTCGCGGCATCGAGCTGGGCGCGGCTGGGCAGCAGCGCGGCCCGGTTGCGCAATGCCCAGCCGTAGTATTGCGCATGCGCCACTTCGAGCCGGTCGGCGCCGTATCGCGCGGCAAGCTCGATGATCTCGTCGAGGCGCCCGAGGTTTTGCCGATGCACCACGGCGTTGACGGTCAACGGGAGGCCTGCCTCCCGCACCAGCCGCGCGGCACGGCGCTTGGCTTCCTGCGCGCCGGCAAAACCCGCGATGCGGTCGCCCGAACCCGGGTCGGAATCCTGCACGCTGAGCTGCACGTGCTCGAGCCCCGCCGAGACGAGCGCCGCAAGGCGCCCGGCGTCGAGGCCGATCCCGGATGTGATCAAGTTGCCGTAGAGCCCGATTTCGGTCGCATGGCCGACGAGGTCGACGAGATCGCGCCGGGCAAGGGGCTCGCCTCCCGAGAAGTGAACCTGCAGAACGCCCAACGCCGCGGCCTCGCTCAATACCCGCTTCCAGGTAGCCGTATCCAGCTCGCCGCTGGCTCCGCGGAGATCGAGCGGATTGGAGCAATAGGGGCAGCGCAACGGGCAGCGATGCGTCAGCTCGGCCAATAGGGCCAAGGGGGGCGCGACGGCCGTCACCGGCGCAGCACTTTCTTGTCGACGAGATCCTGCAGCATCGCGACGACATCGCCCGCGATAACCTCGCGTGGCGCGTCGTAGCGCGCGGCCAGCTCGTCGACGATATCGTCGACATCCCGTTTGCCGTCGATCAGGCGCAAAATTTCGACGGCCTGCTCGTCCGGCAGCAGCAGCCGTTCGGGCGCCAGCACCACCCAGGCGTGGCGCACTTCGTCGAAGCGGAACCTGACATGCGGCGCGAAGCCCAAGACGTTGCCGCCCTTCACCCGGCTCGGCCCGCCCGGATCGCTCATTTGGGGACAAAGGCGCCGGGCGGGATCAGCCGCGGCTCGACATAGGCAAAATAAAGCGCGTCGAGCTGCGCCCACAGCACATCGCATTTGAACCGCAGGGTGTCGAGCACCAGCGCCTGCCTGTCGGCCGTGTCGGCATGCTCCTTGACATAGCCGAGGGCGAAGGCGACGTCGGTCGGCGCCTGGCTCAGCCGCGGGGTGAAATAGGCAAGCGTGTCGCGGCTGATGAAGTCATAGTTTTTCAGCAAGCCCTCGACCCGCTCGGCGATGATCTCCGGCGAAAACATCTCGGTCAGGCACGAGGCCACCGCCTCGAGGAGCGAGCGGTCGCGGACGAAATTGACATAAGCATCGACCGCGAAGCGCGTCGCCGGCAACAGCCCCTCCGTCGAGACCACGTAATCGCGGTCGAGCCCGAGACCGTCGGTCAATCCGAGCCAGCGCGCGATCCCGCCGGTGTCTTCGCTTTCGCCGTCGTGATCGATGATGCGCCGGCGCCATTCCCGGCGCAATGCCGGCGTCGGCAGCCGGGCGACGAGATAGGCATCCTTGGCCGGGATGCGCGCCTGATAATAATAGCGGTTGAGCGCCCAAGCCTGGACCTGGCCGCGATCGAGCCTGCCGTCGCGCATCAGGTGGTGAAACGGGTGACGATGGTGATAGCGCTCTTCGCCGATCTGGCGCAGGCGGCGCTCGAGCTCGTCTCCCGACAGCAGCGGCCCGCTCAAAGCCTCACCTCCATCCCGTCATAGGCGATCTCCCAGCCGGCCGCCTCGGCGAGTTCCCGCTCCCGCGAGTCATCGAGCAGCACCGGGTTCGAGTTGTTGATATGGATGAAGATCCGGCGTCCTACATCGAGATCGGAAAATGCCGTGATCGCGCCGCCCTCGCCGCTCATGCTGATATGGCCCATGCGCCGGCCCGTCTTGTCGCCGACGCCGAGCCGGATCATCTCGTCATCCCGCCACAAAGTCCCGTCGAACAACACCAGCTCCGCCCCGGCGAGCCGGGCGCGCAGGCCTTCTGTCATCGCCGCGCAGCCGGGGACGAAGAAAAACGATTTGCCGCCGTCATCGGCAATAACTTCGAGGCCAATTGAGTCTCCCTCCTCGGAGAGCAGCGGATCCTCGCCGGCGGTTTCGAGATAGAGCGGCACCTTCGCCGGCACGGGGAAAGCGACGACGGCCAGCCCCGAGGTCCCCGACGACCCGGCGATTTCGATGCGTCGGCCAAACGGCAATTCCAGGCGCTCGACGCAATCCGGCGAGAGCACGTCAAAGATCGGGTTTGCCGCGAGGACTGCGAGAACCCGGGGAGGCGCGTAAATTTTAAAGCGATGCCGCTCGCGCAAATGCAGCAACCCGGCGAGCGCATCGACATCGCCGCCCGTCACCAGCACGGCGGAAATCGGTGACGACCGCAAGCCGTGACGCGGGTGCAACAGGTTTGTCGCCTCGATCTGCAGCCGCAGGTCAGGCGACGCGTTGAGGATTACCCAGTCTCGTTCATTGGCCGAAACGGCGACCGACGCTTGGGTGCGAGCTATCGCGCCCGCATCGCCCAGGCGCGCGCGCCGGCAGGCGGGCGCGTTCGAGTTCCACTGCGGAAAACCTCCCCCGGCGGCGGCGCCGAGGACTACGGCGTGGAGCACCGAACCGCCTCGCCGGATGCGCCGGCGGCGCTAACAGGAGCTTACTTGACCTCGGCGCAGGCGTAAGCGTTGATCTCGAGACCGACAGCGATCTCGACGATGACGGGGGTCTTCCACTTCATGGCTCTCTCCCTCGGCCTGCTGGCCGCGCCGCGCAAGGTATGGCGGCCTGCAGGCGCTGTCAATCAGCAGCCGCAGCAAGCGATCGTTCCGCGCCGAACCCGGCGGCTGCACACCCTCTTCGGATTTCTGCTGGGCGTCGGCGCAATCTTTGCCGGGGCTCTCCAGGCGCCAGCTGCCTCAGAGAAGGGCGCTCCCCGGTTCACGGTGCTGGTCTTCTCGAAGACGGCCGGCTACCGCCACGATTCGATCCCGGCCGGGATCGCCGCCATTGCGGCGCTCGGCGCCGAGCACGGTTTTGCGGTGGACAGCACCGAAGATGCGGCGCGCTTCAGCGATGCTGTCCTCGCCCGATACAACGCGGTGATATTTCTCAATACTACCGGAGACATTCTCGACCGAGACGAGAAGGCGGCGTTCGAAAGATACATCCGAGCCGGTGCGGGGTTTGTCGGCATCCACTCGGCGAGCGACACCGAGTACCGATGGCCGTTCTATGGGCGGCTCGTCGGCGCCCATTTCGCGAGCCATCCGGAGATCCAGCGCGCGGCGGTCCGCATCGCGGACCGGAATCACGCCTCGACGCGAAACCTGCCGGCGGTTTGGGGGCGCACCGACGAATGGTATAATTTTGCGAGCAAACCACGGGGAGCGGTTCGCGTTCTGGCGATTCTCGACGAGACAAGCTATTCCGGCGGACGCATGGGCGCCGATCACCCGATCGCCTGGTGCCAGCAGGACGTGGAGGGCGGCCGCAGCTGGTACACCGGCATGGGCCACACCGTCAGCTCCTACTCCGAGCCGTTGTTTCGGGTTCATTTGCTCGGTGGAATCGAAAGCGTCGCCGCGACGGCAGGTGGATGCGTCGGGCCCGAGCGGTAGCGCGCGCATCCAGCCGGCCCTGGGTGTTTCGAATCGCCGGGGCAATCGCCGCGATCCTGATTCAGCCGGGCTCGGCGCTGGCCCAGAGTGGAGCCATCGCATTGCCCGAGGTCGCTGTCGTCGCGCCCTCACCGCTGGGCGGCGAGATCGATCGCGACAAGGTGCCGGGCACTGTGCAGTCGCTTTCCTCCGGTGACTTCAGGCGCACGGGGTCGCCGATCGTCACGGACACCCTATTTCAGCGTACTCCCGGCATTACGCTATCCGATCCCAATGGGAATGGTGCCGCGCAGGAACTGAGTTATCGCGGCTTTTCCGCCTCCCCGGTGCAGGGCACCCCTCAGGGCGTGGCCGTCTATATGAGCGGCATACGGCTCAACGAGGCGTTCGGCGACACGGTCAACTGGGATCTCATTCCGACCAACGCGATCAACCGCTCCGATTTGTGGACCAACAATCCGGTATTCGGGCTCAATGCGCTCGGCGGCGCAATCAATCTGACCATGAAGAACGGCTTCACCTATCAAGGATTCGAAGGCGAAGTTCAAGGCGGCTCCTTTGGTCGATTCACCGGCGACGCTCAATACGGCGTCCAAATCGGCAACTACTCCGCCTACTTCTCGGCGCAGGGTTTACGCGATGGCGGCTGGCGTTTCAAATCACCGGCAGATATTGCTCGGCTATACGCCGATCTCGGCTGGCGGAGTGACGGAGGCGAGCTTCATGTGATCGCGGCCGGGGCAACCTCCTCGTTCGGGGTGGCCGCGGCGACCCCAGTGCAGCTTCTCGATCTCGACAACCGGGCGATCTTCACCACGCCGCAGACGACGGACAATAAAATGGGGCTCGTAGCCCTAAATGGAAAATATGCGCTGACCGACGCGTGGTCGCTGCAAGGCAATCTCTACATACGCGGTTTTTCGCAAGATCACGTCGACGGCAACGCAGCGAATTTCGAGCGTTGCAGCAGCAGTGTCAGCTCGCAATTCATCAATCATTTGTGCCTCCAGGATGACGGCTTTCCGCGACCGGACCCGGTGACGACGGCATTTCGCAATCAGTTCGCCATTCTCGCTCTGAACAACAATCCGATCCCCTGTCCGCTGGGAAGCGGCAATCCTTGCGCAGTGACCCCGTACGGGACGATCGACCGCACCGCAAACCATGCGACGACTTTGGGCGCGTCGCTGCAGGCGGCCAGCACGGCGAGGCTGTTCGACCATGGCAATAATTTCCTGGTCGGCGGCAGCATCGATCGCAGCGTCGGCAATTTCAACGCGGACAGCACACTGGGTTTCATCAATCCTGACCTCACCGTAACGGTCAACCCCGCCATTCCGGGCAATGGCGCGATTATCCATACGCTGGGGGGAGTCGGCTTCGGGCCGGTCAGTACCGATACCAGAAACATCTATTACGGGCTCTACGCGCTCAACACGTTCGATATCGATGAGCGTTTCTCGGCAACCGCCGGGGCGCGTCTGAACATAGCGAGCGTCGGCGTCAGCGACACGCTCGGCACCAGTCCCGAGCTCAACAGCAATCAGACATTCACCCATTTCAATCCGGTAGGCGGCCTGACCTATAAGCTCACCCCGACCCTCACGGGCTATTTTGGTTACTCCCAGGCGAACCGGGCGCCGACGCCCCTCGAACTCGGTTGCTCGAACCGGGAGAACCCATGTCTTTTGGAGAATTTCCTGGTGTCCGACCCGCCGCTGAAGCAGGTTGTGGCCGCGACCTACGAGACCGGCTTGCGGCAAAGCCTGCCGTTGAGTGACGGAAAGCTTGAATGGAAAACCGCGCTATTCCGGACCAACACCAGCAATGACATCATAAACGTCGCCAGCATCATCTCGGGCCGCGGCTTTTTTCAGAACGTCCCCGGCACGCGGCGCCAAGGGCTAGAAGCGAGCATCCAGTACCAATCGCCGCAATGGTTGATCTATGCGGGCTACAGTCTTCTCGACGCCACGTACCAATTCACCGGCGATCTCCCTTCTCCGAACAATCCCATGGCCGACGCGGATGGGAATGTTCACGTGACTCCGGGTAACCGGATCCCCGGCCTGCCGCTTAACCAAGGAAGATTGGGAGTCTACTTCTCCCCAACGCCACAGTGGACCATCGGTGCCGACATGGCCGTCGTCGGCAGCCGTTATTTTGTCGGGGACGATGCCAACCAGAACCCCAAGCTCCCCGCCTATTGGCTCGTCGACCTGCACACCTCCTATCAGCTCACCAAGGAAATGCAAATTTTTGGGCTGATCAACAACCTGTTCGACAAGCGGTACGCGCTCTTCGGGACCTTTTTCGACCTCGGTGATGTCGCCAATGTCAGATTGCCGGTTGTCTTGACCGACCGCCGGACTGAAGTATTGGGCGCGCCCCTGGCCGTCTACGGCGGCATCCGCGTGACGTTCTGACGCCGGCTCACGCTGGGATTGGATGGATCTCCGCGGTCGCGTGCCCGGTTTCGGCCGCTTCGCCGGTCAGTTCTGCCGCAGCGGGCGCCGCGACAACCCGGCCCGGCGGCAAGGTCACGGTGACGCTCGTCCCGCGCCCCTTCTCGCTCTCGACGGCAAGCGAGCCGCCATGCAATTCGGCCAGCTTGCGGGCCAACGGCAGGCCGAGCCCGGTTCCCTCATGGGGGCGCGCCAGCCCGGCTTCCACTTGACCAAAAGTTTCCACCGCGACCGCGATCTCGGCCGCCGTCATGCCGGTCCCGGTATCCCGCACAACAAAATCGACCCCGCCCGCCGCGGCCCGCCGTGCCGCGAGAGTGACGGAGCCGCCAAGCTCGGTGAATTTGATGGCGTTCGACAGCAGCTTGAGCAGGATTTCCGTCAGCCGCGCCCGGTCGGCCGTTACCGGCGGCACCCCTTGATCGACTTCGGCGGAGAGGCGAATTACACCGGCAACGGCGCGGTCCCGGACGATTGAGAGACATTCATCGACCAGCCTCTGAGGCTCGACGATCTCTTCGTAGAGCTGCAATTTTCCGGCGTCGATGCGGGCAAGATCGAGGATCTCGTTGATGACGTGCAGCAGATGCTCGCCGCTCTGCCGAATAAGGCCGATATATTCCATTTGGCGTGTCTGAAGCGGCCCGGCAATCCCGTGCTCGAGGACCTCGGAAAAGCCGAGGATCGCATTGAGCGGGGTACGCAGCTCGTGGCTCATATTGGCCAGGAATTGAGATTTCGCCAGATTGGCGGCCTCGGCAGCAGCTTTCGCGTCCCGCAAGGCGCGTTCCGCCAGGACCTTTTCGGTGATGTCGCGGGCCGTTCCCCGATAGCCGAGAAACTTTCCGCCGTCGTCGAAGAACGGATTGCCGCTGACCGAGACGATGCGTTCGGGATCATCCCCGATCTTGCGTGCATAGACGAAATCGCGGAACGGTTCGTGCCGCTCCAACCGGGCAAAGTGCTCCTGCCACTTGGCTTGCTCGATGCCGGTGTCGCCGGCGAGATCGAGGCGGGTTCGGCCGATCCGGGTTTGCGGATCTTGACCAAAGGCGCGAATGTGATCGGACAAGTACGCAAATCGATGATTTTCGTCGGTTTCCCAGAACCAGTCGGACGAAGTCAGGGCGAAATCCCGGCAACGGGCTTCGCTTTCGCGCAACGTGGCTTCGGATCGCTCGAGCGAGCGCGAGTGCGCCACCAGCGCCCAAAACAGGAGGGCGAAACCAACCACCGTGCACAGCGTACCGAGACCGATGAACATGGTCTGGCGGCGCCAATCGGCGAGCATCGCATCTTCCGAAACGGAGACTGTGACGACCAGTGGAATGTCGCGCAGCGGATGAACCGCAACGACGCGCGCGACCGCGTCGATATAGCCCGGCGAGTGGTAGGTTCCGCCGCCCTCCTCGACCCGGGGATAAAAGGATGATTGCGCAGCCAATTTCTGGCCGATCATGCCTTCGGCATGCGGATAGCGCGCCAGCATCGTGCCGTCGCGGCGGAACAGCGCGACCGACCCGCCCTCCTGCAATGTGATCGCCTGGTAAAAGCCTTCGAAATATCGAATGTCGACCATGCCGAGCACCAGGCCGAGAAACCCGCCCTGAGGCCCCTCGATCCGGCGGGCGAGAAAGAATGACCAGGCGCCGGTTGTGCGGCTCATGACCGGATTGCTGATGAACACCGCCGGGTCACGGTATTGGCGCAAGTGAATGAAGTAGTCGCGGTCCGAGATATCGACCGCCGGCGCCGGCCACAATCGTGAACCGTTGACCAGCCTGCCATTCTCGCCGACGAGCCCGATCGCGTCCGCCTGCGGCAGCAGCTTCAGCCGGTCGGCCAGAAACCGATGGATCTCTTCCGATCCCATCGAGGCTTCGAACTGCATCGGGCTGTCCACGCCGGCGGCGGCGACCATCGCCTGAACTTCCTGCAGGACGAGATCAACGGCCTGTATCGAGCGGGCCGTCTGCTCGGCGAGGACGACGCTAAGATTGGTCGTACCTTGCGCGGAGCGCGCGACAGCCTCTGCGCGGCGGTCCCAGACCCCGGCCGCGGCGGCCAGAAGGATGACGGCGAGCAGTCCGATACCGACGAGCCAGAGGCGTCGGCTGGCGCGAAAACGTCGGGTTTGAGGGCGGTCGGGTTGCAGCACCCCGCGAAATTACTGGGGGATGCTTAGCATTAGATGAAGAAGTACCGGACCGGCCTGCGCTGGCAGGCGATGTGCGTCGCGCGTTCCTCGACGAGGTGGCGGCGCTCGCTCGGCCCCGCGGAGTTTCCTCGTCATGCCTGCGAAAGCGCACTGCTGTGCGGGGATTTTGAAGTGAACGGTCGATCACTGGAGGGCGAGGCGGTATTGAGGATGGGGCGGTCGCAGGGATGGGGTCTGGCACGGCCTCAATGATACAGACAAAGGCGCGGTCGCCGACCGGCAAGCCGCCAGCCAACATCTTTCCTTCCGCCTTCAGCGGCGATCCCGATGCTCCTTTTTGGCATCCAGCAGGATCCGGAACACCCAGCCGCATATCGCCGCCTCGCCGGATGCTACGCGCAGATGGGGCGGTTCAAGGGATCTGGGCGAGCAGCAGGTCAAGAACATCGCCCCGCCCGGTGCGGGTCTAGCGAGTCCGCGACGCCAGCGCCGCTGAGGCGCAGCCGGCGATGCCAGCGCATTAGCGTAATCGCCGCAAATTCAACCTTTACATACGAGTGCCGGGCTGTCGATGTGAAGCAGGTCGGGCGCGACCTGCGCGTCGATTATGTGCTCGAAGGCTCGGTGCGCAGATGGGGGCGCATTTCTTATGGCCAATTTCAGGATCAACTTGAAGAGTTCGGCCGTAGCGGTCACAGCGTTAGGTTTGGCTGCTGCATTAGGCGTGGCCACTGTGGTGTACCTCAATCATCCGGTGTTCCGCGTTTCCTTGCCCCCCGGGACCGAATTTCCTGCATGCCTTTTGGAGGACGCCCCGACATGTCAGGAAAGTGTTAAATGCGTTGGCATGGCGCCCGGCAGATTGACCTACATTAAGGGTCATCTTCCGGTTGCCGCCTTCGGGAAAAACTGGTGCTGTCCAGATGGGACCACAGCTAAATTGGTTGGAGTCCCTGTCGTCACGACTGTCGTGTGCGTCGTGGGGAACCCAACGAAGCCGTAGTTCTCCGCAGCGCCAAAAACCCGCGCGATGAGGGTCGCAATCGTCGGCGACACTGCAATCGCGCGCCTAATCTACACGTCCGAATCCGAGACTGACGGCAAGCCCAACAGTGTCAAGATCGGCGCGCTCCAGGTCTGCACTGCTGGATGAACTGTCGGTTTCGCGGGAGGGTACCCCCGCCCGGCACCCCTGTCGAAAGGAATGTGAGCAAGGCCCGCTTGTGGACGGTTCGGGGGATAGCGGGGGATAGAGTCGCTGTTCAGGGGGTAAGCCTGTGGGCAAAGCTTCCATCGCTTGCGCCGCCGACCGGCGTCGATAAGCTGCCTCTCGTGGTCGACACGGTGCCCTCGAGGCCGTGGCCGATTGGTCGGCGGGACATTTAGGGGGAAAATGGGAGCCCTCGGACCACGCCAGGGGCGGTCCATTCGGACCGCCCCTTCTGGTGTCCGGCTAGGCGCGGATCTCCTGGCGCTGAAATACGACGTAGGCGATGGCAAAGATCACAATCATCGCCGCGACGAGCCCGGTCAGCTGCGGCCAGACCAGGATAAAGCTCTGCGCCGCCGGCAAAGGCGCACCGAGCAATGCGCCCTGCACCTGGCTGTAGAGCACCGGGCCGAGGGCGCGGGTCGCCGGCTGCAATAAGGCCAAGGCGATCTCGGCGTAAAGCGTGTTCGGGGAGATCCGGTCGAGGGTCTGCGCGGTATGCAGGTAGGCGAGGTTGGGGCCGAAGATCCCTTCGGGCGGCCCGGCGATCAAGGTGGCGGCGAGCGGCGTCACGACCGACCAAAACAATGAGAACAGGAGCCACACGCCGAGCGCGGCGAGGGCCGCCGTCGCCGGGGCGCGGAACACGACCGAAAACAAAAACGCCACCGCCAGCCAAACCCCGCCATAGGCGATGGTCGCGACGAGAAACCCGAGCATCCGAATCATCTCCTCGGTGTTGGGCGGCAGCCCGAGGAGCAAGAGGCCGAGGCCGATCGTCAACAGCCACAGCGAGAAGAGGCCGATCGCCAGCGCCACCAGCCCGGCGAGAAACTTCCCCAAGAGCAGCGCGTCGCGATAGATCGGCTGCGCCAGGATGCGGCTCAAGGTGCGGCGGTTGAACTCGCCGTTGATGGCGTCGAAGCCGATCGCGATCGCGACCAGCGGGATCAGAAAACCCAGCAGCGCGATGAACGAGGGCAGCGGGTCCTGCGCCATCGTCAGCAATCGCAGAAACAAGAACGGGCTCTCGCCGATGCTGGCGCGGATCGACAGGATAGCGGCATAGGCGGAGGCGATCGCCGTCAGAAACACCAGCGCTTCGAGCACCCACATGCGGGGGCCGGAGAGGTAGTCGGCCGCCTCCTTGGCGAGCACGACACCGACGCCCGTAAAAGGCGAGCCTCTACGCCGCATGGCGGACCTCGTCGAAATAGCGGGTATAGACCTCGTTGAGGCTGGGCTCCGCAAAGCGGATGCCGAGCAGATCGAAGGAAGGAGCGAGCTGCCTGGCGATTTCGGGGCGCAGGTCACGCTCGCAATCGACGCGGTAGAGCTCGGGGCCGAGCCCCTGCACGCGCACGACACCCGGGATCGCGGTGAGCTGGCTGCGGGCGGCAGCGCCGCGGACCTCGACGTCGATCACATACCCGCCGCCCAGCACGCGATGCGCGAGCTCGGTCACGCTGCCGGACAAGGCGATCCGCCCGTGATTGAACAGCGCCACGCGGTCGCACACGCTCTGCACCTGGTCGAGATGATGCGACGACAGCAGAACCGCGGTCCCGTCAAGCTTGAGGCCGCGGATCATGCGGAGAAATTCCTGGGTCGAATGCGGGTCCAAGGTCGCGGTCGGCTCGTCGAGGATCGCGATGCTCGGGCGCTTCATCAATACCTCGGCAAGGCCCAGCCGCTGGCGCATGCCGCGCGAAAATGTGGCGACCCGGTCGCGGGCGACATCGGGCAATCCGACCCGCGCCAACGCCTCGGCGAACCTCTCGTCGATCTCGCGCCGCGAAAGCCCGGCCAGCCTTCCGGTATAGGCCAGGTTGTCGCGCGCCGACAGCCCGTCGTAGAAGCCGACCGAATCGGGCAGATAGCCGACCCGGCGCTTGACCTCGAGGGGATCGCGCAACGGGTCGAAGCCGGCGACTTCGGCGCGGCCCTCGGTCGGCTCGGTGAGCCCGAGCAGCATCAGGATCGTGGTCGTCTTGCCCGACCCGTTCGGCCCCAGTATCCCGACGATCTCGCCAGCCCCGACATCGAGGTCGACATGGTCCACTGCAAGTGTGGGGCCGTAGCGCTTGGTGAGCCCCTGGGCTCGGATGACAGCGTTTTCAGCCATTTCCAACTCCAAAGCCGTCATTCCGGGACGGCCCGCAGGGCCCAGCCCGGAACCCATGAACACCGGCCTTCTTAGGTTTGCAACTGTCCGTATTCATGGGTTCCGGGCTCGCGGCCGATGGCCCGCGCCGCGGAATGACCAATCAGATGCAACTAGCGGCGGCCGTAGCGGGCGACGGCGAAGACGACGACCAGCAGCGACAGCGCGATGATGCCGATCCCCACCGCGCCCCACAGGGTCGAGGTCAGAACCGTGATGCGGAAATTGGCCGATTCCGATTGGCCGCCCGTCGCATTGGCGCGCACGGTCGTCTGATAGTCGCCGGCGATCGCGCGCGGCGAGGGAGTGAGGCTGACCTTGATCGGCTGCGATTTGCCCGCCGCTAGTTCGGACAGCTGCTTCGGATCGAAGCTGGTCTTCCAGCCCTCGGGAGCGGTCGCGCTGAATTCGACGTCGCGCGCCGCCTCGCTGCCGTCGTTGCGGACGATGACGGTCAGCTGACCATCCTGCCCGGCATAAGCCTCGCCACTGAGGCGGCCGCCTTCGCCGGCCAGCGCGAGCCGCGCCTGGCCGAGCACCGTGATGCCGAGGTCGAGATCGGCCGAAGCTGCCTCGCTCTTGGCGTGCAGCGCGAGCTTGTAGTCGCCGGCCGGGGTGTCGCGCGGCAGGGCGACCGATGCTTCGATATCCTTGGTCTTGCCGGCCTCGATCGGGATGCTGGTGAGCTGCTGGCTGCCATAGGCTTCCGTGAAGGTCACCTGAAAATTCTTCGGCGCATCGGCGCTGAAATTGATCGTGGCGTCGCGCCCGCTGTCGTTCGCCACAGCGACCTTGAACTTGAAAGAGGTCGTAGCGGTGCCGCGCAGCGAGGGAAAGTTGGTGCTGAGCTTGAGCTTGGCGGGCAGCTCCTGCCCGATCGTGACCGTGATCGGGAGCTTGAGGTCGCTTCCATCGCCCTTGGCCTCGACGAGAAACCGGTAATTCCCGGGTCCGGTGCCGGCTGGAGGCTCGAGTCGCAGCTGCAATTTTTCTTCAGTGTCCGGCGCAACGATCGCCGCCTCGACCGGCTGGCCGCCGCCGAGGATCGTCGCCTTCCACCCATTGGCGACGTCCGGCACCGTAAGAGCCAGCTGCTGCGGTGGATGGTTGAAATTGCGCAGCGACAAATCGATCGTGGTCGTCTCCCCGGCGCGCACGGTGAGCGCCGGGTAGCGGGTCGTCAGATAGACCCCGCTCAGCCCCGAAGGCTTGTCGGCGGCCTGAGCGGCCGCCGCGATCGTTACGGCAATACAAACGGCGAAGAGCCGCGATAGCATCCCAGACCTCCGGACACCCTTGCTGGGGGCTGACATACGGCAGACCGACCGCAGGCCGAAATTAACAATTTGTCATCTTGTCGGGCCGGCCCGCTGTACGAACGAGGTCAGAATGCACCGCCAAAGTTGCGGGCGAACCAGCCTTTCGACGGGGTTTCGGGGCTGCCGTTCCCGGTCACCAAGGCGTAAGCATCGATGTACCAATCGCTGCCCGGATAATTATGGCCAAGCACCGCGGCGTTGGCCTTGGCTTCATCCGTCAGGCCGAGCGCCAAATCGCACTCGACGAGCCGCTCCAACGCCTCGGGTACATGCGTCGTCGTCTGGTAGGAGTCGATGACCCGCTTGAAGCGGTTCATCGACGCGAGGTATTGCCCCCGCTTCAGATAATAACGCCCGATCTCCATTTCTTTCCCAGCCAGGTGATCGCGCGTGAAATCCAGCTTCAGCTTGGCGTCACGGGCATATTTGCTGTCGGGAAAACGGCGCACCACGTCGTCGAGCGCACGCAGCGCGAGCTCGGTCGTCTTCTGGTCGCGCCCGACATCGACGATCTGCACGTAGTAGGAGATCGCCTTCAAGTAATAGGCATAAGCGATGTCGCGATGGCCCGGGTGGAGCTGAATGAAGCGCTCGGCCGCAATGATCGCTTCCCCATAATTCCCGGCCTCGTAGAGCGCGTAGGCCGCCATCAGCTGCCCTTTGGTTGCCCAGACAGAATAGGGATGCTGGCTCTCGACTTCCTGAAACGTTTTTGCGGCCGTCGCGTAACGTTCCTCGACCAGTTCGTCCATCGCCCTGTTGTAGAGATCGTCGACCGGCTTCTCGACATACGCCTCTTTCTTTGCGCCGCCGCAAGCGCTCAATAAACAGACAAATCCCGCGGCGCCGAACCAGCGAAGCAAGGTCAACGAGCGCATCGGCCAACTCGTGAGATAGACTGGGGGACGGCCTTATAGCACAGGTCGAGAGCGCCCCGGCAAGCCGAGGCGCGGTCAATCACCCGCGAGCTTCAGCTCTTCGCTCGCTGAGATCCCGGGCGGCCCCGCGTTCCGCGGCAGCGTCGTGTGGCACCACGCATCCCCATCGGCGAAAAGCGCCGCGAGCAGCCGCCTGGTGTGCGCATGGCCCGAGCGCAGCCCGCGGAACCGCCCGAGAATCGGCCCGCCCGCGAGATAGAGATCGCCGAGCGCGTCCAGCAGCTTATGGCGCACGAATTCGTCACGATAGCGCAGACCGCCGGCGTTCAAAACGTGGTCGCGGCCGACCACGACGGCGTTGTCGAGGGACCCGCCGCGGGCGAAACCGGCCTGCCGCAAGCGATCGACCTCGTCGAGGAAGCCAAAGGTGCGCGCCCGGCTGAGCTCGGTCTTGAAGATCGCCGAATCCACCGCGAGGCTGATCGTCTGGCGGCGAATCATCGGGTTGTCGAAATCGATCTCGAAGCTCATCGAGAAACCCCGGTCGGGAAACAGCGCCGCCGATGCGCCGTCCTCGATCACACTGACCGGCTTCAATACCTTGATCGCCCGCCGCGCCGCGTCTTGCTCGACGATCCCGGCGCACTCGATCAAAAACACAAAGGGGGCGCAGCTCCCGTCCATGATCGGCACTTCGGGACCATCGAGCTCGACGACCGCGTTATCGATTCCGGTGCCGGCGAGCGCCGCCATCAGGTGCTCGACCGTTCCGACGCTGGTGCCGTCACTATTCGCCAGCGTGGTACAATACGTCGTCTCGACTGTATTGGCCCAGCTCGCCCGAATCTTTGCGGCCTGGTCGGTTCGGCGGAACACGATCCCTGCATCCGGCGGCGCCGGATGCAGGGTCATCGACACCTTGCCGCCAGAGTGCAGGCCGATCCCCCGGCACCCGATGGCCGTTTTCAGCGTCTGCTGAGACGCTGTCGCGACATCCCCCAACATGCGACTGGTCTTTTCGAAAGTGGTCCCCCGGCTGACAAAAGCGTATCGTCGCCCCGACTCCGCCTCAAATCACCTTTTGTTACTGATTGTTGCACAAGAATGTCGAGGAGATGTGCCAATGATTGCTTATAAGCGCAATCGTCGTCCAGCGATCGCCGCAGTCTCTCTCGGTTGTCTGTTGCTGACCGCCTGCGCCGGGGAGACCACGACCACAATGACGACGCTCAACTGGGTGAAGACCGGGGCTGACGAGCAGACCATCGCCCGCGAGCTGCGCGACTGCAATTCACAGGCCAATGCGGCGCTGGCCAGCGAGCAGGGCATCAATGCGGACATCAACGCGACCCTCGGGCGGAATTGGCAATTGGGCGGAACCCAGGCCGTCGAGGCCCAGTCGATGCGGCGGCAAGCCTCCAGCTATGCCGATCAGGTGCTCAACAATTGCATGCGGGCGAAGGGGTTCACCAGACAGGGCTGATCACGGCCAACCCCACGGCCCCCAATCCCACGCCTCCTGGTTCATCATCGCGGTCATCTGCGCTTCGTCGGCCAATTGCCTGGCGAACACCTCTTGCCGGTAGGCGGCCCAGTTCTGCTGGGTGCCGAAATAGACGCAGCGGCAGACCAGCGGATCGGCGTACTGGTAGACCGGCTGACCGTTCACCACGCGCGTGACGAATTTGTTGGGCGGCAGGCGCTTCATCGCCGCGAATCGCTGCGGCGTGTCGGCGATCCTGACCTGAAACCCCGCAGCGGCGAGGAGGTCCTCCTTCTGCGCGACCTGCTGTTGCGGGCTCGCACATCCGGCTATAGCCAGCGTCATGGCGGCCATGGCTGCGTAGGCGCTGAGCTTGGTCACGGCGATGCTCCCGGTGAAAATCCCCGGGGACCCTAACCGATCGAAACTGCGCAACGCAACCGGCTGGCGCTCGACGCGTGCCCGCCCACAGACCCAGGGCGAAGGCGATTAGGTGGCCGCGTGAGCACTCGTGGGGACGGCGCCCTCATCGGCTCGTCTCACGGGCTCGGGGCTCGATCTGCACGGTGGCGGTCATTCCCGCC
Source organism: uncultured Alphaproteobacteria bacterium (assembly GCA_963836845.1). Classification (GTDB taxonomy): domain Bacteria; phylum Pseudomonadota; class Alphaproteobacteria; order ATCC43930; family CGMCC-115725; genus AP-15. Next base: position 76,863 of record CAWILK010000024.1, read on the forward strand.
GCAAGCACGACGCCCTCGGGCACCTCGTCGATGTGGATGCGCACCGGGATGCGCTGCGCCAGGCGCACCCAGGTGAAGATCGGGTTGACCGTGGCCAGCCCCGCGCTGTTCGGTTGCGCGTTCGGGACATTGATGCCGCGGGCGATGCTGTTGACATGGCCGCGAAGGATCGGCATGTAGCCCATCAACTTGATGCTAGCCGGGTCGCCGACGCGGATCGGCTCGAGATTGGTCTCCTCGAAATAGCCGTCGACCCAGAACGAGTTGGCATCGACGAGCGAGATTATGTTCTCGCCGACAGTGGCGTAGTCGCCGAGCTGCGCCAGCAGGTTGGTCACCCAGCCATTGACCGGCGAGCGGATCTGCGTGCGCTCGAGGTTGACCCGCGCCTGGTCGAGATTGGCCACGGCCTGCTGATATTGGGCTTGCGCGGCTACCGCGCTGCTCGCAAAGGTCTGTTTCTCCTCGACCGTGACCGCGAGGCTGGTCAACTCCTGCCGGCGTTTTGCCTCTCTCTCGGCGTTCTGCGCGCTGGCCTGGGCCTGCTGCACCGCCGCCTCGGCGAGGCTGACGGCGATCTTGTAGTTGGTCGGGTCGATGACCATCAAGCAGGTCGCCCTTGTGCACGAACTGGTTGTCGGCGACCGGCAGCTCGACGATCCGCCCGGCGACCTCCGGCGCCATCGTCACGACATAGGCGCGCACCGTGCCGTCGCGCGTCCAGGGCGCTCCCATATAGGCGTCCCACATCGCCCGTCCCAGCACGACCGCGGCCGCGATCACCGCCAGCGTGATCAGCAGCGGGAAAATACGAAACCGGCGCCTGGCGCGTGGCGGGCAGCGCCGGTGGCGGCTCCGGCAACCGCGCCGCTGCGGGACTCTCGTCCTCGACCACACGCCTCGCCTTCGTGTCGATATCGGCCATCGCGAGCTCAGCGCGCAGCGACGGCGAGCACCATCGACGAGAGCACGATCATGTAAACGGCAAACACGAACAGGCCGGGTGCCAGACATAGCGCAGCAAGCCGAAACGGGCGGCAAACCGCCGCAGCCCGATCGTGACCACCCAGGCCGCGACCATCATCACCGACATCGGCGCGACGTAGACGCCGAACAGGTTGATCTCGGTGAACCTCACCCGGGCGCTCCCGCGTCGAAATAGGCGGCATGTTGGGTGAGCGCCTCCGACATTGCAAGGATGCTGCCGCGCGCCCGGAGAGCGGCGACGCCCGGACGGGCGGACAAGCGCGTCGTCGAGCCGGGCGAGGCGTGCGGTCGCGAGCGCGCTGTCGCCTCGCGCCAAGGCGTCGAGCGCCGCGTCGAGCTCGGATCCCAGATCCGAGCGGCGTAGCGATGCGGCGAAGCTGGATGATTTCGGTCCCCACCGACAGGGCCGCCAGAAGCTGCGCGCGCTGCAACGGCTCGGCCGCGTCCGGCAATGCCGAGAGCCGGCCGTACATGCGGCCCTCCCAGTCGTCGGGCGTCCGCGGGATCGGACCCGCTCGCGAGGCGGCGCAGATCGCGCAAGGTCAGTGCCAGCAACCGGCGGGTCCGAAATGCCGGCGACAGCGGCGGCATCAAGCGAAACGAGAGCGCCGCGGCGCCCAGCCCGGCGACGATCGCCAGCGCGGCGTTGTAGAATTGCACGGTGTCGTAGCTCATCTGGTTCGCGGGCGCGAGCAGCGGCACAAAATTTGCGCGCCATGGCCGTAAACATCGACCGTCTGCCACGGTTGCGCCATCCCGGCACCGACGGGCACCAGGACAAGGCCAATGCGAGGCTGAAGGCCGCAAAGCTCTCCAAGTTCGGCAGCACCGCAAATGCGATGATCGCCGCGAGCAGCGGCGCCGATGGCGGTGCCCACCATGAAACCCATGGCTGCCGCGTAAGCTTGGTCGGCTCGCGGCGCGAACAGGATGACACCGACCGCGGCGAAGGTGATGGCCGACGCGCCGTTCGGCCATGCGGTGACGATCCAGAAAAGCTCGACGACGCCGATCGTGACGAAAGCGCGCCCGGCATTGACGAGAGAGGGAAGCCAATCGGGCACGCGGAGCCGGACGCCGCCGCGCCGGAGGAACGGGCCGAGCAGGATCGGCGACAAGCAGCGCCAGCCCGTTGAGCGCGTGCGAAATGCCGGCCAGCACCTCGGCCGTCTGGTCGGCGAGCAGCCGCAGCGACGGCGTGCTGGCCGGCAGCGCGATCAGCCGTCCGCACCGCCGCCTCGCAGATCCGGCGCAGGCCGACGGGATCGGCGATCCAGCGGCCGGGCCCGCCCCGGACAGCTCGGCCGCCTGCTCCGGCGCGGATCGCAGCTCCTGCGGACATGCTTTGCAGAACGGCGTCCGCCTCCTGCCGAGCCTGGTCGGCCGGCAGGCTCGCTCAGATGCACGGCCACCGTGCGCCAGCTCGCCAAAGCCGCGAACAAGCCATCGACGGCCGTCTGCAATACCGGCGAATGGTAGCGCAGTTGCGAGGACTCTCCGAACGCCTCGTCGATGACCGGGTCGAGCGCGATGACGCGCCGGACGAGCTCGCGCCGCACCGGCTGCGTGTCCGGAAATTCGGCTCCGGCCAGCGCCAACGTGCCGGTGAACCGGCCCGTGATCTCGGCCGAAATGGCCGCGAACAACGCGGCCAGCCGGCGCCGGGCGCCGCCGAAATCGGTTCCGGCGAGAACGATGCCGGCGCAGACGATGCCGATGCAGATCTCGCTGGCGCGGGTGACGGCGAGCATGAAGGCCTGCTCCGTTCGGGCCGCCGGTCGCGCCGAGCTCGTCGCTCGCGATGATCGCGGCCGTGTAGCCGGCCAGCGCCGCCGAGTAGGCGGCAAAGTTGCTGCAAAAGCGTGGCGACGAGAGCGCAGCCGGCGCCCCACAGCGCCAGGCCGACGAGAAACGGGGCGCGGTCCTGCGGAAACCACGCGGTCAGCACGACGATCGCCACGGCGCCGACCACGGTGCCGATCATCCGGTACCAGCCCTTGCGCAGCGAGGCGCCGAGATGCGGCTGACACACGATCGCCGCCGAGGTGCCGGCCCAGTACGCGTTGTCGAGCTCGAGCCAGAATGCGACGTAGAGCGCGAGACACACCGAAGCCCAAAGCCGCAAGCCAAAGAGCAGCGGCGGACCCGCGGCCCTCAACGCACCCGCTAGCCCGGCGTACAGGATCTGACTGGACCGCGGCGGCTCCGCTGTGTGAGCTCCCGGTTTACTCAAATGCCGAGGGTTCGGCTGAACATCTCGGGGTACCGGGCGCCGGCGGCGGCGCCCGGCCGGAATATCCGATCGAGAGCCTCCGCCGTCGCCTGGGCCGCGCGGATGTCGACTGCGGCGGCGTTCTCCTCGATCCACCGGCGGTGGCTCGTGCCGGCGATCGGCACGACCGAGGGGCCGCGCGACAGGACCCAGGCGAGAGCCAGCTGGGCTGGCGTGCATCGCTCGGCTTCGGCGAGCTGGCGCAATTCCGCGACCAGCTCGAGGTTGCGGCGCAAATTCTCTTCTTGAAAGCGCGGCATGCGCTGCCGCGCATCGCCGTCTCGCAATGCCTCCCTGCCGGTGACGGTCCCGGTCAGAAAGCCGCGGCCGAGCGGGCTGTAGGCGACGAAGCCGATGCCGAGCTCGCGGCAGAGCCCGAGGATCTCGACTTCGACATCGCGCGTCCACAGCGAGTACTCGATCTGCACCGCCGCCATCGGATGGGTCGCGTGGGCGCGCCGGATCGTCTGCGGGCCGGCTTCCGAGATGCCGAGAAAGCGAACCTTGCCGTCTCGCACGAGGTCGCTCATCGCGCCGACCGTGTCTTCGATCGGCACGGCCGGATCGACTCGGTGGATATAGTAGAGATCGAGGACATCGGTCTGCAGCCGCCGCAAGCTGCGCTCGCACGCCGCTTTGACGTATTCCGGCCGGCCGTTGGCGGTCGGGGTTCCATCCGGCCGGCGCAGATTCCCGAATTTGCTCGCGATGACGTATTCGTGCCGGCGCCCCTCGACCGCCCGGCTGATCAGCTCCTCGTTCCGGCCATTCCCATAGGCATCCGAGGTGTCGAGAAAGTCGATGCCGAGCTCGCCGGCGCGGCGGATCGTCTCGATCGCCGATGCGGGATCGGGTTCGCCGTAAAACGGCGTCATGGTCGCGCAGCCCAAACCGACCGCCGACACCTCCAGCTCGCCAAGCTTGCGACGCTCCATGTTCGGCCACGCTACAGGCGAAGCGCAACCTCTCGCAACACCGAGCGCAGCCAGGCGATGGCGGGCTCGTTGCCGTGGTCCCGGTGCCATAGCGCCATGATGTCGAAGGGCGGCGAGGGGTAGGGCGGATCGAACAGCTTCAGCCGGTATTGCTCGGCGAAAGCGGCAGCCAGCCGGCGCGGCAGCGGCGCCGCCATGTCCGACTGGCTTATGACCGCCAGCGCGGCCATGAAATGCGGCGTCGTCAGGCCGATTACGCGGCGCAGGCCGTGCGCCGCGAGCGCTCCCTGCAGCAGCCCGATCTCGCTGCGCATGACGAGCCGCTCGAGGCCGTGATCCGTGACGTAGCCGTTGACCGCGTGCTCGTCCTCTCCGGTGGCGGAAATGATCAGGTGAGACAGCGATGCCAAGCGCCCGAGGGTCAGCTCGCCCTGCGCGGCCGGGTGGTCCCGGCTCAACACCCAGACGCGGTTTTCCTGGAGCAGCGTCTCGGCGACGAACGGCTCCGGCACCCGCCGGAAGCTGCCGATCGCCAGATCGACCCGGCCGGCAACGAGCGGCTCGGCCATTCCCATGTTGCTCGGGCGGATTCTGAGCTCGCAATGGGGCGCGAGGGCTCTGATCCGGGCGATCACCCCCGGCATCAGGACCGTTCCGATATATTCGGTGCAGGCGATCGTGAAACGCCTTTCGGTTTGCGCCGGATCGAACTCGGCGGGAGCCAGGGCGAGCTGAAGCTGGAGCAGGCCCTCCCTGAGCCGAGGTGCGATCTCGGAAGCCCGCGGCGTGGGGCGCATGCCGTCCGATACGCGCACGAACAGCTCGTCGCCGAGCACGTAGCGCAGCCGGTTCAGCGCATGGCTGATTGCCGATTGGCTCAGCCCGAGCCGTTCTCCGGCCCGTGTGACGCTGCGCTCCTCGATCAGCGCATCAAAGACCCGCAGCAGGTTTAGGTCGAGGGAACCAAAATGAATTGGATTCATCTGTGCGATGCACAATTATCATTTGCGGGGCGAAGGGGGGCGGATCACAGTGCAATTCAGGAATAATCGAGAGCTGGAGAACCGCTATGCCGAGCTTGCTGAAATCGACCGTTCTTGGCGCGGGTTTGCTGGTGGGCGTTGCCGCAGCGGCCTCGGCACAATCGGTTTCGTCGCTGCCGCCGACCGGAGCGACAGCCCCGACCAGCCCGCCGGCCGCTACATCGCCGGCGCAATCCTTCTATCCGAAGCCCGGCGGCAACGGGCAGTGGCAGGAGGATCGTTATCAGCCTACCGCTGAGTATGACGCCGATAAGTCGCAGCATCCCTATTCGACATCCATCGGTCCGCGACCCGGCTCTCATTCCTCCGGACAGGATGTGCATTATGAGGCGACCGAGCAGGATTCCTCGCCGGCGCGGCGCCCGTATTCTTCGAGCGGCACCGGCCCCCGGCCAAATTAGACCGCCTTTCGGGGGCTGGCTACCAGCCCCTTTCCGACGGACCCGCCGGCCCCGCCGGCGGGTTTTTTTGTTGTCGGCCCTCACCCGCGAGCATGGACCGCCCTGCGCTTCCCGTGGGAAACTGGCGCCAGAATGTCTGCGGGGCACGGCATGTCCGAGAAATTGGGGGTCAGGCAGCCGGGCGCGCCTGTCTGGGTGGTGGACGATTTCCTGCCTGCCGAATTGGCCGCGGCAATGCGCCAGGACATCGATGCCCATTTTGCCGAGCCGGGTGCCCACCGTGCCGATACCCATCAGGTGTGGAACTACTGGCATGTGCCCGAGCTTTACACCTATCTGCGGACCAATCCGGAAAAGGTAATCGGCCGCGATCATGTCGCGAGCTTTGTGGCGGCCCTGCGGGCGTGGTCCACCGCCGCGCTCGGCATGGGCAACGTGACGTGGCCCTATCTCAGCCTCTACGTCGCCGGATGCCGACAAGCACTGCACAATGACGCGGTCAACGGTCGCTTCGCCTTCGTCTACTCATTGACTGGCAACGGGCGCCGAACGATCGGCGGGGAGACATTGGTGTTTCGCGAGGGCGACCCGTTTCGCGCCAGGCTTGCCCAAGCCTCGGCCGGGCGCGGCTTTTATGACGTGATCGAGCCCCAGTTCAACCGGCTGGTCATCTTTGACGACCGTCTCCCCCATGCCGTCGAGCGTGTCGAAGGCTCGATGGACCCGGTCGAAGGGCGGTTTGTGCTGCATGGCCATCTGAGCGAGTCCGGCACCGTCAACGGCGCGCTTCCAGTCGCGCTGGTGGAATCGGCGGTGAGCGAGCTCCTCGACGGTTTCGGCGCATCCTGCGCGGCACGGCTCGCCCTCTACCAAGGGCCCTTGGTGCTCCGGTTCGTCGTCAGCTCGCGCGGCACGGTCGAAACCTGCGACATACTCGTCGACCGGGTCGTGCACCCGGACATCGGGCACAGCGAGTGGGAGCCGCTGCGAACGGATCTCATCCAGCGGCTGACGGCGCTGAAATTTCCACGGGCAGCCGGCTCAACAACAGTCATCCAGCCGCTCGCGTTCACGGCAGGCCTGCCGGTTCCGAAGTAAGCGCCTGTATGGCTCAGAGGCTTACCGAAAAAAATTGGCCGTTCTCCAACTCGTCGCTGTCATTCCCGCGGAAGCGACCCGAAAGCGGGAATCTAAATCTAAAGCATCAGGTTCAGCGCTTCGCGGCTTACGGCACCCGCTTGAACTCCGCCAGCTTGAGCTTGGTGCGATGATCGGGCGGGGCGGCGCGATAGGATGATGTGCCCCTGAAATAGTCCTTTTGCCATTTCCTCGCCTGGGCATCGGAGCCCGGCTGCTGCAATTCCTTGTTGAATTCGCGCCGGCTGTCCGTCCAACGCAAGAAGGCCTCGCTGACAGCGGGATCGCTCTCGAGCGCGCGGATCTCCGGCTCGACGGTTTCGACAAGTCCGCGCGCGACCGGGAAGATCATGCAAAAAGGCTCGTCCTGCTCGAAGGCGACTGGGGCCAGCTTGCGTGTGAACTTCCAATTCATCGTGAAGGTGAACGGGGCCCAGTCGGTTTCGATGATCCCGGTCAGCGGCTGAAGACCGTCCTTTGGCTCGTTGAAGGGGCCGGTTGCCATCAAATCGTATCCCCGCTCGGTCCGGAACAGGGCGTTGACGCTGAAGGTCAGCACGCCATAGCCGAAATGGCTCATCGCCAATAGCGGCCCCTCCGCCGCTGGGTGCAGGCTGATCGCATCGAGCCCCGCCCCGCCGTCCCAGCGGGCGCTGAAAGGGACGGTATTCAACAGCAGCCAGCCATGCGCATTGGCGATGTTGAGCGGCAGGCAGCGATAGGCGAACCCCTGGTCGGTGCGGTCCATCCAGGCGCGCTGGACCGGGGCCGCGACGATCTTTGGCGGCTCCCCGGACGTCGGATAGCAGATGAGCCGCATGCGCGCCGCCATTCCCAAAGATCGATCGGGTCAACGTTTGCCGGCAAAGATCCCGGAGGCCAGGTAAGGCGGCCCGGTGACCGACTGGACGGCGAAGTTGCCTCCGGTCTCGCTCGCCGGATTGCCGGGGGTGTTCCCGAAGAATGCCCCGGTTGCCGAGCCCGCCAGCCCCGAGCCCGCCAGCGGGCCGCCATAGGTCGCGCCGACGCCAGCGGACACGGTCCCGGAAAAGCTCTTGCCGTCAAAATTGCTGATCGACAAGGTCCCGGTCCGGGTTCCGAAATTGTAGGTGTTGCTGAACTGCCCGGCCGCCAGATAGCTCTGCCCGTCATTGTTCACCGAGCCGAACGCATTGCCCGCAAAGGTGCCGACGCCGGTTGCCGGCAGGGTCTGGCTGACGACCCCGGCGACCCATGGGTTGATATGAGCTACGTCCTGGCGAATGATGGCGGTGCCGGCCATGTTTGGCGTGTCGAGCGTGCCGGTCCAATAACCCCACTGCAAGAATTGGCAGGTACTGCACAGGCCGTTCGGCAGCAGAGTGTTCGAAACTGTCGCCGCCGTCACCATCGCGATGCGGGATGCCTGCAGCGGGTCGCCGTTCAGCTGGATGTTGACCCCATTGACTTGTGAGGTTCTATCGGGGCTTTCCAGCGCGGCGTATCGGGTATCGTCGATGAAGGCGACCCGGCCGAACGGCCGGCTAACCAGGGTGCCGAACTCTGCCGTCAAGGTGTTGCTGCCGAACGGGTCGCTGCCGGTAAAGGTGGCGGCGACCCGGTTGTCGGTGGTGCTGGTCTGCACCGAAGTGGTGCCGGTCACGGCATAAGGCGGAGCTCACGGTTCCGGAGATGACCGGGTTCATGATTCCGCCGAAATAACCAGCGGTGGTCTGCGTCGTCCGGGTGCCGAGCGCGGTGCTCGGCGTCACCGCGGTCGGCGTCGCCGGCTGGTTGAAGGCGTATGGCGAGGCGGCGGCACCAAGCGGGATCTGATTGGCGACCTGATTCGGGACGAAGTTTAGGTTGGCGTTGTATTGGTTTTGATCGAGCACGAACCCGCTGATCGGCAAGGAGCCGCTCCCGGTGCCGAAAATGTTGTTGCCGTTGCCGTCGGGACCGGTCGCGGCTCCGGAACCGATGCGCACCGGGCGTGACGTCCCGTCCGGCTGGAACGAGCCGCGAATGATGCCGCTGCCGGCTACGTTATTGGTGTCGGTGGAGGTAAAAAACGTTCCGGTTTGCACCACCAGAGCCGATGTCTGAGCCGCTCCCGCCCCATTGATCCCGAGGCTCGCCTGCAATGTCCGGGGGGACGTTCCGTTGGGGTTCGTGGTCGGATTGAAACCGCCGAACAGCGATCCGGGTCGCGCAACGACGTAATAGGGCGACACGCTGGCATTGGGGATGTTGCCGCCTGTGCCCTGGGTGATGAACGGCACTGGCGATTGCAATGCGGCGTCGGGCTGAAGCGCGAAGGTGTAGAGCTGAGTCGTGCTCGGCGCGGTCGAGAGCAGCGGGGAGGTGGCGGGGACCGCCTGGCCGCCAAAGATGAACCCGCGCTCGGCCTGGAGGGCGGGGTCGGTCGGGGTCAGATTGGCGTAGAAGAAGGTCGAATCCGGCGCCATGTAGCTCGTCCCGGTGACCGGGCCAAACGGGCTCTGGGTCCCGTCAGGGCCGAAATTGCGAAACCCCGGGCTGGTGGAACCCGGCGGGAGCGGGAATTGCACCATCGCCGGGGTGCCCGACACATCGAATGTCGCTGTGAACACACCGGCGGCCGGCTGCCCGACCGGAAAGGTCACCGCGCCGTTCGTGTAGGGAATTCGGTTCGCCGGACCCTGAGCGATAAACCCTTGCGTCAGCGCAGTGCCGGTTCCAGGCGTCGTTTTCGTGAGCCCCGCATAGCTGATCACGACCGGCGGTGGGGGCGGCGGCGGTAACGGAGGCGGCGGTGCCGGTGGGGGCGGCAACGGGGGAGGCGGCGCCGGTGGCGGCGGAAGTGGAGGTGGCGGCGACAGGGGTGGCGGTGCAGGGGGCGGCGGAAGTGGAGGAGGCGGCGCCGCAGGTGGCGGCGCAGGGGGCGGTGGCGGTGGCGGAGGTGATGGCGGAGCCGGCGGGGGTGGCGGTGGAGATACGAGTTGCACCTGGTCAGCAGCCTGGCCCTGATTGGCGGAAAGCTGCACGGTCTGGGCGGCTTGCTGGACGACGCCGCCCACTCTTGTCGGCTGCTGGAATGTCTGGGTCGTGGTGCCCGCCAGGACATTTCCGGAAATCGTCGCGGCGACGCCGCTGTTGGCGACCATGGTGTCGGTCGGGATCGTCCGCGCGCCGCCGGAGCGGCCGGGCTGGCCGTCGAGCTGCGCCAATATCGCTGTGGTCGCGCCCGGCGGCGCCGGGGCGGGAGCCGACGGGGCTGCGCCCCGTCCCGCCACCGTCACTTGAAAGCCGGGCCTCGTGATTGTCTGCGAAATCCCGTTAAGCCCGGTAATCGTGACGCCGGTGCCGTATCCGAAGATCACCTCGAGGCGGCCGTCCGGAGCCAAATCGACCAGGATGAGCCCGCCCCGGATGCCGATCGTGGCCGCGGGGGTCTGAAAGGTGACAGCGTTGTCCTGCTTGCTGAGCTTGCCGCCGACATAGCGGAACACGCCGCGCGTCAGGCTCGCGGCGAGCTTGCCGGCGCCGGCGTTCGGGTCGTAGACGAATTCGTCGATCACCATGTCGGAGTTGGGCCCGACGGTCATCGAGGATTGGTCGACGAACAAGACCTGGGTCTGACCTCCCGGCCCCGTCGTGATGCGCTCGCGAAAGACAACGTCCTGGCCCAGCACCAGCCGGCGCGGCGCGGCGTTGGGCGGGATGCCCGTCACGTCGGGATTGACGGCGCTGCTGACCCCGATCCTCTGCTGCGCAGCCCCGGGGCTTACCAACGCGGTTCCGAGCAATAGGGGAGCCAGCGCAGTGGCGCGTAACGGATACCTGACAATCGCCATGTCCAGCCCCCTAGAAGCGGATCCGCGGACCGATCAGGAATCGAGTTGTTCGTATAGGCGTAGAGCGGGAGATTGGAGGAGACGATATCCCGCTCCAGTTGCAGCACGATCCCGATCGTCGGCGTGACGGCAATCGTGTGGTTGATGCCGAAACGCCAGCGCCGGGTCAGTTGGGTGCTGGGCGAGAAGACGAACGGGTCGCCGCTCGTGTTGCAGCACGGGTCCGGGGCGTCATAGTAGCTCCAGGCCCGCCCCACGAAAGGCGAGGTCTCCCAAGTGGTCGAGGTCATCCCGGTCGGATCGTTGTACCAGAGACGATAGGCGCCCGTCACGGCATAGCTCCGGTTCGAATAGAACGGAAGCCGGGTTGACTGGTTGAGATAGTCGAACTGGAAGGTCAGCGCCGAGCTGGGATTGAGCGGCTTGGTCGCTTGCAAGGAGACCAGACTGTCGGCGCCGTTGAGGCCGCGCGACAGCGGCCGGTCGGGGGCGTTGCTGAAATTTTTTTGTCGGTACTCGTAGATGGCCTTCACCGGCATGTCGTTCCAAAAGATCTCGTCGTATTCGAGCCCGCCGCCATAGGCGTTGAAGTATTGGTTCCAGCCGAGGCCGACCTCGTCAAGAATCACATACGGCCGGAACGATGCGAGCTTGTTGCCCAGGCCGCCGTTTGGGAAGTTGAAGACGCGGGCCGCCCGTCACTTCGATCAGCGCGAGGTCGAGCCGGTCGACCAGCGAATTGAAGTAGTGGTTCAAGTAGGTGACGCTGGTGGCTTCCAGGGTGTCGCGGTTCTGGGTTTCGAGATCGTAGCTGTAGAGCAGCGAGCTGCTGGCGAAGATGCTGCCCGACCCTTGCCTGACGAATTGATTGTTGAGGAGCACCGGGCCGATAGGCGACAAGATCAGCGGCGAGCCCGGGGCGACATTGGCATTGGATTGATATTGGCCGCCAAAAAAGACGTAGCCGGTCAAATGATGGCGTGACTGACCCTTGTCGATTTCCGCGAGATACTGCTCGACCCGCCCTTGCACCTCGGGCGGCGGGTTCGCGCCAGCGGCTTTTTGGAAATAATCCCGGGCGAGCTCGTAAGAGCCCATTTTGAAATAGAGCGCGCCGAGTTCGAGCTGGACCCGCGGCAGGTTCGGGTTGAACAGCAGCATCCGCTCCAGCGCCGAAACCGCCGCTTCATAATCTCCCAGGCGCGCCGACACGTCGGCATAGGCGAAAGTCACGTCGAGGTTTGCCGGGTCGCGGAACATCTGCTGGAACAAAGCTTCTTTTTGTGCTTCGAGGCCGGCCTTTCCTCCGCGGTAGCGGTCTGCGCCGAAGACTCGCCGGCTGGAATCGCCGCGATCGCAGCAAGACTCCACAGACAAACACCTAGGGCGCCCCGCAATCGGCGTACCGCACCGGCCATGTTCTTCAAAGCACCCACCGCACTTCTCCCCCCGATTTGCGGTTCGCCTCGCTTTCTGCGTCGGGGATTTTAGTTATCCGAGAGTTGCGCTGCAAGCGCCCGAAGCGCGTTACACGTTATTAGCGGAGAAGCCGATGCTTGATAGGATGAGCGGATCGGGCGCAAATTGGTCTTCTTCGTCGCTGATAGCCCGGCAGCGTATCGAACCAGAGGAGGCCGTCGGTGCAGTCGCAATTCTACGACGCGCTCGAAACACGCGATGCGGCCGCGCGCGAGGCGGTGTTGATGGCGGCGCTGCCGGAGATCATCGCCGCCGCCAAAGCAGCGCTCGCCCGCCTACCACCGGCTGCTCGCACAGGTGCACCCGGAGGATGTCGCGGACCGGCGCACCTTGGCCGAACTGCCGCTGACCCGCAAATCCGCGCTGATCGAGATGCAGCGGCAGGATCCGCCGTTCGGCGGCCTTGCGGCGGCGCCGCTTGCGGCGCTGCGCCGGATCTTCGTGTCGCCTGGGCCGATCTATGAGCCGGAAGGCCGCCGCCCGGATTACTGGCGGTTTGCCCGGGCATTGTTTGCCGCCGGCTTCCGTGCTGGCGACCTCGTGCACAACACCTTCTCCTACCACCTGACCCCGGCCGGCGCGATGGTAGAAAGCGGCGCCGATGCGCTGGGCTGCCCGGTCATTCCGGCCGGCACCGGCCAGACCGAGCAGCAGCTTCGAACGATTGCCGATTTGAAGCCGGGCGGCTATGTCGGCACGCCCTCCTTCCTCAAAGTGCTGCTAGACCGGGCGGCGAGCGAAGGCACCGACGTCTCGTCGCTGAAGAAGGCGTTGGTCGGGGCGGAAGCTCTGCCCGCAGCGCTGCGCGCCGAATTCCGCAGCCGCGGGCTCGATGTGCTGCAGTGCTACGGCACCGCCGATCTCGGCCTCGTCGCCTACGAAACCGTCGGCCCGGCGGGCGAGGTTTGCGAAGGCATGGTGCTCGATGAAGGCGTCATCCTCGAGCTCGTGATGCCCGGCACGGGGGAGCCGGTCGCGCCGGGCGAAATCGGCGAGGTGGTGGTGACCACTCTTACCCCGGAATACCCGCTCATTCGCTTCGCGACGGGGGACCTTTCGGCGATATTGCCGGGAGCAAGCCCGTGCGGCCGCACCAACCACCGCATCAGGGGATGGCTCGGCCGGGCCGACCAGAGCACCAAGGTGCGCGGCATGTTCGTCCACCCCGAGCAGGTTGCCGACATCCTGCGGCGCCATAAATCGATCATCCGCGCGCGGCTCCTCGTCGAGCGGCCCGGCAGCACGGATGAAATGACCTTGCTCGCCGAGATCGGCGAGCCGCCGGAGGATCCGGCGCGCATCGCCGAAAGCCTGCAATCGGTCACAAAGCTGCGCGGCACCGTCAAGCCGGTGCCGGAGGGCAGCCTGCCCGCGGATGGCAAGCTGATCGAGGATCGGCGGCAATTGAATTGAAATTCACCGAATGGTCACAATTTTTTCAAACCGGCGTCCCAATCGGATGCCTATATGGTAGGCGTAAGGTTGATCCTTACAGGTTTGTCCCCCAAACCTCGTACCCGGTCGAGCAATTCGGCCGTGGCCCCGCGGCTCCGGTTTCCCCCACCGGAGCCGCTTTTTTCATCCAAAGATCGTCGGGCCTGTCGTGCCAGCGCCGAGGATGAGGTGGGTTCTGCCGCCGTTGACTGAGGCTGGGCCCGATCTGATCGCCGAGGACATCGCCTGCCGGCGCGGCGAGCGTCTCGTGTTCGCCGGGGTGTCGTTTCGCTTGCCGGCAGGCGGCGCGCTGATGCTGACCGGCGCGAACGGCAGCGGCAAGACCAGCCTGCTGCGGGTCCTCGCCACCCTGGTTACCCCGGCCGCCGGCCGAATTCTTTGGGGAGGTTTGCCGATCGAGGCCGACCTCCCGGCCTATCGCGGGCGGCTCCACTATCTCGGCCATCAGGACGGAGTGAAGCCCGGCTTGACGCCCCGCGAAACCTTGCTGTTCTGGGCGGGGCTGGGCGGCGGCGAAGCTCGCCGGAATGCGCCGGGTGTCGAGGCGGCGCTGGCGGCCTTTGCGCTGGGCGCGGTGGCGGAATGGCCGTGTCGATGGCTTTCCGCAGGCCAGCGCCGGCGGCTGGCGCTCGCTCGGGTCGTCGCGACAGGGGCCCCGGTCTGGCTGCTCGACGAGCCGACGACCGGGCTCGACGAGGACAATGTCGTTCGCCTCGAGCGCGTCATCGCCGGCCACCGCGCCGCTGGCGGGCGGATCGTCGTTGCCAGCCATACGCCGGTCGATCTCGATGCTGTCGGCATTCTGGCGATGGACAGCTTCGCCCCGACGCTCGCCGATGCCGATGCCGGCTGAACATGCCGGCCTTTACCGGTCTCTTTCGGCGCGATCTGCGCCTTGCCTTGCGTCAGGGCGGCGATACCGGCCTGGTGCTCGGCTTTTTCGTGCTCGCCGTGGTGCTCTTTCCGCTCGGGGTCGGCCCGGAGCCGGCGATGCTGCAACGCATCGGGGCGGGGATCGTCTGGGTGGCGGCATTGCTGGCGGCTCTGCTCTCGCTCGACCGGCTGTTCGAAGCCGATCACCGGGACGGCAGCCTTGACCTGCTGGCTCTGTCCGAAATGCCGCTGGAATTGGCGGTGCTCGCGAAATGCGCCGCGCATTGGGTGGCGACCGGCCTCCCGCTGGCGGTGATCAGCCCGCTTCTGGCGCTGTTCGTCAATCTCGATCCGGCGGCGATCCCGGCCCTCTTTTTTAGCTTGTTGATCGGCACCCCGGCCTTGAGCCTGATCGGCAGCGTCGCCGCCGCGCTGACCCTCGGCGCCCGCCGTCAGGGCATCGTATTGTCGATCCTGGTCCTGCCGCTGTATGTCCCGCCGCTTGTCTTCGGGGCCGGCGCGGTCGAAGCGAGCGCCGCCGGCGTCGGTGGGCAAACGCATCTGATGGTCCTTGCCGCATTGACCCTGGCGGCCCTGGCCTGCTGTCCTTGGGCGAGCGCAGCGGCATTGCGCCAGGCGCTCGATTGACCGGGCCGCCTCGACCCTGACGTTTTTTGCCGCTATATTCGGGTGCGAACATGATCAATCGGCTGGCCAATCCTGCGCGGTTCATGCGGCTCAGCGCCGCGGCGCTGCCGTGGTGCGCCGGCATGGCTGCCGCCCTGCTCGCTGCTGGGCTTTATTGGTCGCTGCTGGTGGCCCCGCCGGACTATCAGCAGGGCGACACGGTCCGGATCATGTATGTTCACGTCCCGGCCGCGTGGATGGCGCTCAGCGTCTACTTGTTTCTCGCGGTCGCAAGCGCCGTCGCGCTCGTCTGGCGGCATCCGCTGGCCCAGCTCGCCGCCGAGGCAGCCGCTCCGGTCGGCGCGGCCTTCACCCTGGTCTGCCTCGTCAGCGGGTCGCTGTGGGGCCGCCCGATGTGGGGGACCTGGTGGGTGTGGGATGCCCGGCTGACCTCGGTGCTGATCCTGTTCTTCCTGTACCTTGGCTATATCGCCCTGGTGAACGCGTTCGATGATCCGGCGCGCGGCGGCAGGGCGGGCTCGGTGTTGGCGCTGGTCGGCGTCGTCAACCTGCCGATCATCAAGTTTTCGGTCGATTGGTGGAACACATTGCACCAGCCGGCGAGCGTCGTGCGCATGGGCGGGCCGCGGATCGACGTTGCGATGCTCGTGCCGTTGCTGGTGATGGCCGCAGGCTTCTCGGCGCTGTTTCTGGCGCTGCTGCTGATCCGCATGCGGACAATCCTGAACGAGCGCAAGGCGGCGGCGCTGCGCCTCAATGCCGGCCTCCCCTCCGCACCCCGCCCTCAACGGGGCCCGGAGGCGCCGGCCCAACCAGCGGTGCGCTGAAACTCTCGATGGGCGATATCGGGGTCTTTCTCGGGATGGGCGGCTATGCGGAGTTCGTGTGGCCGGCCTACGGGGTGGCGGTCGCCGTCCTCGGCGGCCTTGCCGCCCAGTCCTGGCGGCGTTACCGCGAGAGCGTTAGGACGCTCGAAAAGCTGCAGCACCGGGGCCGGGCGAGACGATGACCCGCAAGCAGCAACGGCTGGGCCTGCTCGCTCTCGGAATGGCCGCGCTCGCCGGCGCGACCGCCTTGGTGCTGGTTGCGTTCAACGACAATCTCGTCTTTTTCTACAGCCCGACCGAGCTCAAGGCGAAGACGGGCGCGGAGGACCGGCGGATGCGGATCGGCGGTCTGGTCGAGGCGCAGAGCCTGTCGCGCGCGGGCGACGGGCGCAGCGTCTCCTTCCGCATCACCGACGGCAAGAACGCCGTGGCCGTTCTCTATCAGGGGCTGCTGCCCGACCTGTTCCGCGAGGGGCAGGGCGCCGTCGCCGAAGGAAAGCTGCGGGCGGACGGCGTTTTTGCCGCATCGAGCGTGCTCGCCAAGCATGACGAGAACTACATGCCGCGGGAAGTCGTCGACGCCTTGAAGAAGAGCGGGCATTGGCAGGAAGGCAGCGGCCTCAAAGGCGCCGCGGCGGTGCCCGCAGGGTTGCCGCAAGCGCGATGACGGCGCAAGCAGCCCCGGCGGCGAGCCGCAAACTTCTGTTTCTGCTGCCTGCCGTGCTGTTCGCGGCATTGCTCGCCGCCTTCGCAATCGGCTTGCGGCACGATCCGCATTTTCTGCCGTCGGCGCTGATCGACCGCCCGGCCCCGGACTTCGCGCTGCCGGGTCTTTATGAGCGCGCTGAAGGGCTGACCCGCAAGGACCTCGAAGGGCGGGTCACATTGGTCAATTTCTTCGCGTCGTGGTGCGCGCCGTGCCGCGAGGAGCACCCGCAGCTGATGAAGCTCGCGCATTCATCCGGCGTCACCCTGGACGGCATTGCCTACAAGGACAAGCCCGAGGAGACGCGCAGTTTTCTCGATCGTCTCGGCAATCCCTACGGGCGGGTCGGCGTCGACCGCGCCGGCACGACGGGGATTGATTTCGGCGTCTACGGCGTCCCGGAGACCTATGTGATCGACGGCACCGGGCATGTCCGATACCGCCACGTCGGGCCGCTGACCCCCGAGGATGTCACGGCGAAGATCCTGCCGTTGGTCAAACGCCTCACAGCCGCGGGCGGCGCAGCCGCGCCATCGGCCAAGCCCGGTTGAGAAGAACCGTCGCACCCGCTACAGCAAGGCGCCGATAGCCGGGACGATCTTGGCCGCAACGGTAGCGATCGCTGGAAAGGCCCAGCCGTGATGGTCTTTGATCAAGGCGAGAATGCTCTTGATCTTGCCGGGGTTGGGCGGTTGAGCTGCGAGCTCCCCGCCCAGCTGCCGCACCTTTTCGTGGATTGCCTGAAACCGGGCTTCATCATCTGCCGCGGCCGTGCGCGCCGCCTTTAAGAGTTCTCGGGTCAACGCTTGCCGTCTCTCCGAGAAGCTCATTTCGCCCGAAGCGATTGTGATATTTTCACCTTGCGCGAGGTTGCCGATATTCAAGCTGCCCTGGCCGCCGACCTTTATGTTGATGCCGCTCATCTCGGGGTTCCGGTCTTTACGAGATTTGCCTGCTGAAACGCCTGGACGATATTGCCAAAGCGCGCCCGCCCGCCGCTGATGCTGATATTCATCACCTGTGCGCGTTGCTGCTTCAGGTCGCTGATGTCGACGCCATGCTTGTCGAGCGTGTCCACTACGGCGTCGAATACCAAGGTGTGCAAGGCTCGCGCTTCCGTCGTCACATCGAGAGAATTGTAGAACGCAATGTACATTGTCCGCACATAGGACACGAAATCCAACTCCTGCTTATAGCTTTGCCACAGCCAGAACGGCAATGCCACCGGCGCCGATGCAAGCAGGATGAGCCTTCTGTTTTGGTCGATCACCCCTCGCCCCAAAACCCACCACTGGATTGATTGCGCCTCTGCGCGTTGCCGGATATGGATCGCCAGGGCAAGCTCGGTGCCGCGCAGGTTGGGCTCCAACGCCAGCACAAGAAAGTCGCGCTTGTCTGGCGATCTGAGATTCTTGTCGGTGTCGCTGTAGGATTTGTGCTGCAGCGCCAGCGATGGGCCAAGCTTGTGAAGCCGGCTGTCGATTTCTTTGACAACCAAGTCAAGCAGATTGTCCTTGTGGTAGAATACATATTGAAATTCGCCGAGGACCGCTCCGAGGCCGCGTAGCGGCTTGGTTTTTCGAAATGTTTGACTCTCGCGGTCGGCAACACCCAAATCCCAACCGAGAAGGGCATTGCCCCCGGCAATTGTGCCTGCGATGTAGACCAAGAAAAGAAAAACGACACCGATGCCGGCTTCTGCAAACTCCCGATCGGTTGTCGCGGTCGCTACGTTTCGGACTCGCGATCCTCGCTCGACACCGCCGCGAGAAAGCCGCGGAGGTCGCGCCAGCCATAGGCCGTCGCCTCGATCGCCGCGCCGCCGACCGCGAGGGACTTTCGGCTTACCTGAGTGGCGCCGAGCCGTTCGTAAAAGAAGCGCGACGGGTTCTCGCGCAATACCCACAGGATCGCAGAATGCCGCCCGGTCGCGACCAGGCGGCGGAACAGCGCGATCAGCAGCCGGCGGCCGATGCCTTGGTTCTGCCGGTCGGGGGCGACATAGAGCGTGAACACCTCACCGGCAAACGAGCGGTCGCCGCGGTGCGGCCCGCAGCTGCCGAAGCCCAATATTGCCCCGGCTGGATCGACCGCGACCCGGACATCGCGCGGCTCGCGCAGGATGACGCTTCGCCATCCTGCCTCGCGGCGCCGCTCCGACAGGCCGACGAGATAAGCGGTGGAGAGCACGCCCGCATAGGTCGTCCGCCAAGTCTCGACATCGAGGCGGGCAATTCCAGGCGCGTCCCCCGGCCGCGCCGGCCGGATCGTGATCTCGATCATGATCCCATTGTGCCCGGTTTGGCGCGCCGTGGGGAGGGCCATGCGAAAAACCGCCGCATCGATTAACATGGCTCGGATCTCGCCCGGAGAACCGCCATGCCGGACCCTCTCTTCGCGATGCTCGCAGACTATAACGCCTGGGCCAACCGCCGGCTCTACCAGGCCTGCGAAGGGCTGACCGCGACCGAATACATGCGCGACCGAGCGCCCTTCGGCCCGCTCCACGCGGTCCTCAATCGCATTCTGGCCGCCGACCGGATCTGGGTCGCCCGGATCGAGGGCCGGGAACCGCCGGCCCTGAAGCTCGACCAAATCCTCTATGGCGATCTCACCGGCCTCAAGGTCGCGCGGGTTGCCGAAGACGAACGCATTCGCATCGTGATCGCGGCCATTCCGAAAGAACGGCTCGATCAGCCGCTCGGATATCGAAGCTCGCGGGGAGATCGCGTCGAGCTGCCGCTGCGGGTCGTGCTCGGCCATTTCTTCAACAACCAGGCGCACTATCGGGGACAGGCGCATGCCTTGCTCTGTCAATCCGAGATCGTGCCGCCATCGCTCGAGCTGATCGAGTTCGCCCGTCGAGGCGGTCCAACGCAAATGGTTGACCGGAACGAGTGATCGTTGGCGCGCTCCGCGATCGGTTGCCGCGTGGCGTTCCGCGCCGGGCGCAGCTATGCTGCGCGGCATGCCGAACTTCTTGCTTATTTGTATCAGTACTTTGATGCTGCTTTTCAACCCCGCGGCTGATGCCGCCAAAACCAAGAAAGCGGAAGGCTCCGCGCACGGCTCTGCCGCGGCGCCGACCGAACGCCTCGGGGCTGTCGATGCGTGGACGGCTTACTCGTACAAAGACAAGGGCGGCAAAGTTTGCTACCTCGCCGGCAATCCCCAAAAGAGCGAGCCGCCCGGCAGCAAGCGCAAGCAACCCGTGGCGATGGTCACCCACCGGCCGGCCGAAAAGGCCGCCAATGTGGTCAACTTTGTCGAAGGTTACCCGCTCAAGGAAAGCAGCGATGTCTCGCTCGACATTGGCGGCACGAAATTCGATCTGTTTACCAAAAGTGACAGCGCTTGGGCCCGGACGGCCGAGCTCGACAAGACGATCGTCGAGGCGATGGCGAAGGGGAAGCAGGCGGTCGTCAAGGGGACGCCACAGAAGGGGCCGTCGACGACCGACACGTATTCGCTCAACGGCTTCGCCCAGGCGCTGGCGATGATCGACAAAGCCTGCGACATCAAGCGCTGAGCTCCGGCGCTTCCTATATAGGGATAGCATGCCGAGCGACACCGCATCCCAACCGCCGCGCCGCAACCTCGTCGGCCTCGGGCGCGAGGCGCTCGCCGCCGAGATGGCCGAGTTCGGGGCAGAGCCGTTTCGCGCGCGCCAGCTGTGGCACTGGATCTACCATCGCGGCGCTGCCGACTTCGCGGAGATGACGTCGCTGTCAAAGGCGTTTCGCGAGAGCCTTCGGGCGCGCTACGAGCTGCGCCGGCCGGCGGTGTCGCGCTCGCTCGCCTCGATCGACGGCACCCGCAAATGGCTGCTCCGCTTTCCCGACGGCCAGGAGGTCGAGACCGTCCACATTCCCGAGGAGGATCGCGGAACCCTCTGCGTGTCTTCGCAAGTCGGGTGCACCCTGACCTGCTCGTTTTGCCATACCGGGACGCAGCGGCTGGTCCGCAACCTCGGCGCGGACGAGATCGTCGCGCAGGTCGTGATCGCGCGCGATGCGCTGGGCGAGTGGCCGTCGCCTCAGGACGAGCGGCAGGTGACCAACATCGTGCTGATGGGGATGGGCGAGCCGCTCTACAATTTCGAGAATGTCGCCGCGGCGTTGAAGATCGTCATGGACCCCGAGGGTCTGTCGATCTCGCGGCGGAAGATCACCCTGTCGACCTCGGGGGTGGTGCCGATGATCCGCCGCTGCGGGGCGGAGCTCGCGGTCAACCTCGCCGTTTCGCTGCATGCGGTGCGCGACGACATCCGCGACCGGCTGGTGCCGCTCAACCGCAAATACCCGATCCGCGAATTGCTCGAAGCCTGCCGGGCCTATCCCGGCGCCAGCAACGCTCGCCGCATAACCTTCGAGTACGTGATGCTGAAAGGGGTCAACGACAGCCCCGGCGACGCTCGCGAGCTGGTGCGGCTGCTCTCGGGAATCCCGGCCAAGGTCAATCTGATCCCGTTCAACCCGTGGCCCGGGGCCGCCTATGAATGCTCCTCCGAGGCTGCCATCCAGGCGTTTTCCGACATCGTCTTCGCGGCGGGCTATTCCGCGCCGGTCCGCACGCCGCGCGGCCGCGACATTCTCGCTGCTTGCGGACAGCTCAAATCCGACAGCGTCAAGCTGCGCCGCGGCGAGCGGGCGCCGACCGCTGCCGCCTGAGCCCTCGGTTCGTAGCGGTTGCCTCGCGTGCTGTCCGTCGTCCTCGGATCTGCATTGCTCGCCTACGGAGCGATTGTCGCGGCGCTCTATTTGTTTCAGCGGCAACTCCTCTATTTCCCGGTCGGCGGCCGGCCCGAGCTTGGTGAGCTTGCCGCGTTCGGCGTCCGCGAGGTCGAGCTGAGGACGGCCGACGGCCTCGGCCTCCTCGCCTGGTATTCGCCGCCGCGGCCCGGCCGGCCGGTGGTCGCGTATTTCCACGGCAATGGCGGTCATATCGGCCACCGCGCCGAGCGCCTGCTCGCCTTTGCCCGAAGCGGCTATGGCGTGCTGATGGTCGAGTACCGAGGTTATGGCGGCAACCCCGGCGCCCCGACGGAAGACGGCCTCTATGCCGATGGCGCCGCGGCACTCGATTTTCTCGCCGACGAAGGCATCCCGCCGAGCCGGCTGGTGCTCTACGGCGAATCGCTCGGATCGGGCGTGGCCGTGACGCTCGCGGCCCAGCGGGAGGTCGCAGGCCTGGTGCTCGAAGCGCCCTTCACCAGCGTCGCGGAAGTGGCCCAGCACCATTATTCTTTCGCGCCCGCTTCGGCTCTGGTGCGCGACCGTTTCGACTCGCTTGCAAAGATCGGCAATGTCAGGGCGCCGATCCTGATCCTGCATGGCGAGCGGGACAGGGTCGTCCCGATCCGCTTCGGGCGCGCGCTGTTCGATGCGGCGCCGCAACCGAAGGAGTTCTGGTCGTCGCGCGAGGCCGGGCACGAAAATCTGGTGCGCTTTGGCGCCCTCGATGCGGTGCTCCGGTTTCTCGAACAGCAGGTCGGGTGAGGGGAATTAGGGAGGGACGTGGCATGTCCGACGGGGTAAGGCCCGAAGCGGTAAAAAAGGTCGTTCTCGCCTATTCCGGCGGGCTCGACACATCGGTGATCCTGCGCTGGCTGCAGGAGACGTATCGCTGCGAGGTCGTCACCTTCACCGCCGACCTCGGCCAGGGCGAAGAGCTCGAGCCGGCGCGCCGGAAGGCCGAGACGCTGGGCGTCCACGAGATCTTTATCGACGATCTGCGCGAGGAGTTCGTCCGCGACTTCGTCTTCCCGATGTTTCGCGCCAATGCGCTCTATGAAGGCGCCTACCTTCTCGGCACCTCGATCGCCCGGCCGCTGATCGCCAAGCGCCAGATCGAGATCGCGCGCCAAGTCGGCGCCGACGCGGTCGCCCATGGCGCCACCGGCAAGGGCAACGACCAGGTGCGGTTCGAGCTCGGCTATTATGCCCTGGCGCCCGACATCAAGGTCATCGCCCCGTGGCGCGAGTGGGATCTGACCTCACGGAGCCGGCTCCTCGAATACGCCGAGCAGCACCAGATCCCGATCGCCCGCGACAAGCGCGGGGAGGCGCCGTTCTCGGTCGACGCCAACCTGCTGCACGTCTCCGCCGAGGGCAAGGTGCTGGAGGACCCCTGGGTCGAGCCCGAGGAATTCGTGTTCAGCCGCACCGTCGCTCCCGAAGCGGCGCCCGACCGGCCCGACCATGTCGAAATCGCCTTCGAGCGCGGCGACCCGGTCGCGGTCGACGGCGAGAGGCTCTCTCCTGCAAGCCTCTTGCAGCACTTGAACGAGCTCGGCGGGAAGCACGGGGTGGGCCGGCTCGACCTTGTCGAGAACCGCTTTGTCGGCATGAAATCGCGCGGCGTCTACGAAACGCCCGGCGGCACGATCCTGCTCGCGGCGCATCGCGGGATCGAAAGCCTGACGCTCGACCGCGGGGCGGCGCACCTGAAGGACGAGTTGATGCCGCGCTACGCCGAGCTGATCTACAACGGCTTCTGGTTCTCCCCCGAGCGCGCGATGCTGCAGGCATTGATCGACAAGAGCCAGGAAAACGTCGAAGGGGTGGTGCGGCTCAAGCTCTACAAGGGCTCGGCCCGGGTCGTCGGCCGGCAGTCCCCGAAAAGCCTATACAGCCTCGCCCACGTCACCTTCGAGGAAGACGCCGTCTACGACCAGCGCGACGCCGAGGGGTTCATCAAGCTCAACGCGCTGCGCCTGCGCCTCGGCGCCCGCCGAAGCGCATGATCCAGCGCCGGAGCCCCGTAGGATAGGCAAGGTTCCGACAAGCGGGAAGAATGTCGTGCGTCCTTCGAGGCCCCGCTTCGCGAGGCACCTCAGGATGGGGCATTTCCTCAATGCCATTTACAACATAACCTCACGCTGAGGAGCGATCCGGCGACAGCCGAAGCGCGTCTCGAAGCACGCAAAGCACCCGATGCAGCGCATTCTTGCCCAGCCTAACCGTGAAACCCATCGGAACGGCTGCGGGCAATGGGCTTCGCTTTCCGCTCAACCCATCCTACGCCCTCCGATAGGGGAGGGCACGGGAGATGATCCCGCCCCGCCGATGCCGGCGGAGATTGCGGCATGGCGGGACCGCGGCGAGCCGGTCTCGGTCTTCGCCTACGGCTCGCTGCTCTGGGATGGCGCGTTGCCCGGCGCGGTGGCCGAGCCGGCCTTGCTGCGCGGGTATCGTCGCAGCTTTTGCCTCTATTCCTACGACTATCGCGGCTCGCCGGAATTTCCCGGACTGACCCTCGGGCTCGACCGCGGCGGGTCGTGCCGCGGCGCGGTCCTGCGGTTGCCGACCGACGCGTTCGACCGGGTCTGGCAGCGCGAAATGAGCGGCCGCCTGGTCTATGCCGCCCGGCTGCTGTCGGTGCGCACGGCGGGTGGCAAGCGACGGACCCTTGCATTCACCGCGCTTCGCAGCTGCCCGGATTACGCGGGCAAGCTGCCTCTCGACGAGGCCGCGCGCCTCATCCTCGGCGCCGCCGGCCGGCGCGGCGCCTGCCGCGAATATTTCGAGAATACGTTGCGGCATCTCGAACAGCTCGGGTTCGCCGACCGCCCGCTGCGCCGCCTCGCCGAGCGGGTCCAGGCGTTGGCCGCGCCTAATGGGGTTTGAGGCGCTGATCGAGGCGCGCAAACGCTGCCGCGTCTGCGTCGAGCGCAGCCCCGGCAAGATCCGGAGCTGTGCCGAATTCGAGTTCGACCCCGATGTCGTCAGCCATTGGGAGCAGTGGCTCGGTCATAAAAACCCGAAGCTTCTCGCCGTAGGACAGGATTTCGGCAATGTCGGCTATTTCGTCCGTTGCCGTGGGCGCGACGAGCCCGACAACAAGACCAACGAAAACCTGTACCGGCTGCTGGGCGCGGCGGGGATCGCGGTCGAGCACCCGTCGCGGCGCGATCACGATGCTCCGGTCTTTCTGACCAACTCCATCCTCTGCATCAAGGAAGGGGCGATGAATGCGCCGATCCGTGCGAGCTGGGTAGACGCCTGCTCGGAGCGGCACCTGCGGCCGCTTATCCGCTTTCTGCGGCCGCCGGTCGTCGTCGGGATGGGCGGCGCAGGCTGGCGAGCGGTGCGGCGGGTGTTCGCATTGGACCAGGCGCCGCGGCTGATTTCACATGCGGCCGGCTCGCATTGGATCGCCGACGACAACACCCGGGTCTTCGCCGTCGGTCATTGCGGCCCGCTCGGTCTGATCAATCGGCCCTGGCCGCAGCAGCTGGACGATTGGCGGCGGATCGGAGCCGCCGTTGCCGTTGTCAGCCGGGTGGCCGAGGGCTAGCATCGTTCCGAATGAAACTTCGCCTAGGGCCTGCCGCGATGCGCACGAGCTTCACCGTCAACGATATGACCATTCATCGGATCGTCGAGCAGGAGGCGGGCTTCACGCCGATCCTGGAGTTCTTGCCGAGCCTGAGCAGGGAGCTTCTGGACGAAAACCGATCGTGGATGGAGCCGGCGGCGCTCGACCCGGCCACCGGCATGGCGGTGCTGTGCTTTCAATCCTATGTCGTCAAGACGCCGCATCACACGATCTTGGTGGATGCCTGCATCGGCAACGACAAGTCTTTTCCGCATCGCCCGACCTGGCACCGCAAGAGCGACAGCAGCTGGATGCAGGCGCTCAAGGCGGCGGGTGTGACCGTCGACGATATCGACATCGTCATGTGCACGCATCTGCATGGCGACCATGTCGGCTGGAACACGCGACTGGAGAACGGCCGCTGGGTCCCGACTTTTCCCAACGCCAAATATCTCTTCTCGAAAAAGGAATACGAATACTGGGACGGGGTCCATCGCGAGACCCCGCTCGACCCGATGAGGGACAGCGTCCTGCCGATCATCGACGCCAAAAAGGCTGAGCTCGTCACCAGCGACTATGCCGTCGACGACCACATCCGGCTCACCCCGACCCCTGGCCACACACCCGATCACTTTGCTGTCCGCGCCGGGCGCAGTGGCGACCAGGCGGTGTTCACCGGGGACTTGATCCATTCGCCATTGCAGGCGCGGTACCCGGATCTGGTGATGCGGGTCGATTACGATCCGGCGCAGGCGGCCGCGACCCGGCGCCGGTTTCTCGAGCGCTACTGCGACACGGACACCTTGTGCTGCACGATGCATTTCCCGTCGCCCTCGGTCGGTCACATCAAGCGCTGGGGCGACGGCTTCCGCTGCGAGCCGATCGGCGATTAGGCCGGCACGCCGGCCATCGCGAGGCCATCGCCCAGCCGCTCCATGAAGGACGGCGTGAAGGGCCATGCCTCGCGCGCAACGCCCACGGTCAGGTTCGCATCCTTGCGCAGCAGCTTGCGGGCGTGGCGGCGGGCTTCGCTGATAGCGCCGGCATGCGCCGCGGCGGCCACCAGAACGCGCTCGGCCCAGAACGAGTCCGGCGCCGCGGCGACGCCGTCGCGAACCCATAGCGCAGCGCGCTCGTAGCGGCCGGCGTTGAAATGGACGCAGCCGATCCCGATGCACAGGAGATGCCGCAACGGCTCGAACGGCATCAGCCGCAACGTGATCTGCAGTTCGCGTAGCGCCCCCTCATTGTCGCCGGCGTAGGCCGACAGCCACCCGCGTCGTACCCAGCCCCAGGGCGACCACGGCTCCATCGCCAGCGAGCGTTCGATCAGCCGATCGGCGTCGGTGAGTTGGCGCGCCAGCGTCAGAGCTCCGCTGCAAAGGCTCAGGCAAAGCGCGTCGTGCGGCGCAACCCGCGCCGCTTCCTTGGCCAGCCGCAGTGCGTGTGTGCGGTCGAGATCCGGCGTATCGCTGAAATTGTGCGCTCCGCGCTGGCTCCAGCACCAAGCCGCGATTGCCTTGGGCAAAGCATGATGCGGCGCCAGTTCCTGAGCACGTTCGGCATCGGCAAGCGCCGCACTGCAGGCCTCCGGCCCTACCATGAAAGCCGATACCAGCGCGCGCCAACTGAGGCGCAGCGCTTCATCCCCGAGCGCATCGGCTGGGTTCGACTGTTTGCCGCGCGCCGCTCTTAGGGTCTGCGACGGCAATTCGCCAAATTGATTTCTGTACTGTCCCGCAAAGCGGCCCAGCTCGGTGAAGCCGTTGGCGAGCGCGACCCCGGTAACGCTTTCGCGATCGGCGGCGGCGAGCAATTGCTGACGGGCGCGCGCCAGCCGGCGCCGCCGCACCCAGCCCAGCGGCGTCGTTCCGAGATAGGCCCTGAAATGCGCCTCCAAAGTGCGCGGCCGCACACCCGCAGCAGCGGCAAGGGCATCGAGCTTGACAGGCTCGTCCAGCCGATCACTGAGATATCGCAGCGCATGCACCAGGCTGGCGGGCAGAGGATGGCGTGCCTCCGACGCTAAGCCGCCGCCGTTCGGCATGTCCCACTCAAGCTCCATGGCGTTTGCCCCGGCTCAGCGTTGGACCGGCGCCAGCTGCATGTGGACCCGATATTCGGCTGCGGATTCTGCACGATCTTGCGGAGGCTGCATAGTGGCGGCGCGGCGACCGTGTCACGCTGTCCAAGCTCGAATTTATCGCGGAGGAACATCGTGTCGATGGTAGAGAGTGCGGCGCGGCCCGTTCCGGATATCGCCAGCCTAAAAGCGCGTCAGCACAGCGCCTGGTCGTCCGGCGACTATGCAGTGGTGGGCTCAACCTTGCAAATCGTCGGCGAGGAGCTGTGCGAGGCGCTCGACTTGCGAGCCGGCCAGCGCGTGCTCGATGTCGCGGCAGGCAACGGGAATGCCTCGCTAGCCGCGGCCCGGCGCTGGTGCGAGGTGATCTCGACCGACTTTGTCCCGGCCTTGCTCGAGCGCGGCAAGGCGCGTGCCGTCGCTAACGGCTTGACCATCGCCTTTGAGGAGGCTGATGCCGAAGCATTGCCGTTCGCCGATGCCTGCTTCGACGCCGTGATTTCCACTTACGGCGTCATGTTCACGCCGGATCAGGACAAAGCCGCTGCCGAAATGCTGCGCGTGTGCCGGCCGGGCGGCAAGATCGGCCTCGCCAACTGGACACCGCAAGGCTTCATCGGTCAGATGTTCAAGGCTCTCGGGCAATACGTGCCGCCGCCCGCTGGCGTCAAATCGCCGGCGTTGTGGGGCACCCGCGAGCGGCTGAACGAGCTGTTCGGCGCCGGGGCCGGCTCGATCAGAGCCGAGCTGCGCAACTTCGTCTTCCGCTATCGCTCGCCCGCGCATTTTCTCGATGTGTTCAAGACATATTACGGGCCAATGCTCAAGGCGCTGGCTGCGCTCGACAGCGATAAGCGCGCAGCGTTGCTCCTCGATGTGGAGGCGCTGATCGCGCGTCTCAACCGCGCCGAGGACGGCACCATGGTGGTGCCGGGCGAGTATCTCGAAGCGGTGATTGTCAAGAAGTGACGGGCGGCCAGCCGCGGCGCTGATAGGCGCCGTCCCAGAACAGCCATTCGTACTGGCAGGCGCGGCTGAAGGCGGCCAGCATCTGGGCGCGCGTCGCGGGCGCGGCGTTCTCGGCGGCGCGATCGGCGATGGCGATGACCGTCTTCACCGCGTCGCCAAAGCGCTCGTCGGCATAGGTGTCGATCCAGGCCTTGTACGGGTTCTCCGGGGCCGATCGGCGCGCAATCGCGCAACCCACATCCCAATAGATCCAAAAGCACGGCAACAAGGCTGCGACCAGCACTTCCCACGGGTCGTGATAGGCGGCGGCAATCAGGTAGCTCGTATAGGCGAGGCAGTCGGGGGACGGCTCGGCATCGGCGATGGCGAGCGGATCGACCCCGAAATCCCGCAAATACCGGCCGTGCAACGCCTGTTCGACCGCGATCGCGCCCAGCGCCGATTGCGCGAAAGACTGCATCGTCGCCGTGTCCGGCGCCTTGGCGGCTGAAATCGCCAAGGCGCGCGAAAACCTGCCGAGATAGATCGCATCCTGCACGATATAGGCCTGGAAGCGGTCGCGGCCGAGCGAGCCGGCGGCGAGCTCGGCGTTGAACGGAAGCTTATGGATGGCCTCGCGCAACGATGCCGTGCGCTGCCAAGCCTCGTCGGAAAACCGGTTCATATTCTGCTCTCTTAGCGGAATTCTGGCGCAGACGGGACCACATTTCGCGAACCTGATCCGCGCTCGTGCGTATCGCCGGTCGAAACGAGGCTAACCCATGAAAATGACGGCGACAAAGTAGCCAAGAGAAGAAGTCATCGGCCTACCTCGTCATATTAACGAGCCAGGATCCGGATCAAGGCATAAAAAGCCGCCGCCAAGATTAACAAAAAGATCAAGAACGAGATGAAGGTCTGAAGGCGGCGAGAGCCAGGGCGTGTCGCGCGCTCGTATGGCATTCGTGCAAAATATCCGCCAGGTGTTGACATAGTGTTGAAGCGATAAGGCGTCGCCTTTGCTGGTGCTTCAACGGCGTGCGATTTTTTCTAATCCCGTCCTAGACGACCTGCCCCCAAAATGCCCCAACCACCAAAACCCGGTGGCGCGGCCGCGGCTAAATGGTCCCGCCAGATTCCTCTCTCGGCAAACCGGCCCCCGGTGGAGGTCGTCTTTTCCCTCTTTTGGTGTTGGCATTCGGCTGGTGAATTGTGTGAATGGTCTGAGCACTAGGAAGGAAGGAGCGATGACGAGCCCGGTGGATCCGATCATCGTATCGGTCATCCAGCACCGCCTGCTGGCGATCGTCGAAGAGATGGGCGAGGCGATGCTGCGCACCTCCTATTCGCAGATCCTCAATTCGAGCCGCGACTTCTCGACGGCGATCTGCGACCTCGACGGCCGGCTGATCGCGCAGGCCGAGCACGTGCCGATCCATGTCGGCGCCTTGCCCTACGCAGCGAAGGCGATGACCGAGTTTTTCAAGGACGACATCCATCCGGGCGACGTGTTTCTGCTCAACGACCCCTATCACGGCGGCAATCACCTGCCCGACCTGACCGCGTTCGTGCCGGTGTTCGAGGGGGGCCGGCCGCGCTTCTGGTCGATCAACCGGGCGCATCAGAGCGACATCGGCGGCGCGACGCACGGCGCCTACAACGCCGCCGCCACCGACATCTGGCAGGAGGGCATCCGGATCACGCCGCTGCGGCTCTATGACCGCGGCGAGGTGCGCCGCGATCTCCTCGAGATGATCGCGACCAATGTGCGCCACCCGCGCGACTTCCGCGGCGACCTCGCGGCGATGATCGGCTCGGCGCATGTCGGCGAGCGCCGGCTGCTCGCCTTGGCGGCCGAGTTCGGCTGGCCCATGACCAATGCCGCGATCGAGGCGGTGCTCGACGGCGCCGAGCGCCAGACCCGCGCGGTCATCGCCCAATGGCAGGACGGCGTCTATCACGGCGAGGCGGTGCTCGACGATGACGGGCGCGGTCACGACGACATCTACATCCGCGCGACCGTGACCAAGCGCGGCAGCGATCTGACGATCGACCTCTCCGACTCGCACGAGCAGGTCACGAGCTTTATCAACTCGTCCTATCCGAACATGTATTCGTCGGTGGTCGTCGCGCTGTCCTATCTGATCGACCCGCATACGCCGAAGAACGACGGCACCTTCCGCCCGGTCACCGTGATCGCCAAGCCCGGCACCGTGGTGTGGGCCAACCCCGGCGCTCCGGTCACCCTCGCGACCAACCATTGCGGGCAGGAGATCATCGAGGCGGTGGTCAAGGCATTGGCGCCGGCTTGCCCGGATCGGGCGATGGCCGGCTGGGGCCGGCGCTTCCGCATCGCCATTCAGGGCAGGGACCCGCGCCCCAAGGTTCCCGGGGGAAGCCGTTCATCTGGCATTTCTTTCAGGCCCGGCCGGGCGGCGGCGCCTCGCCCGCCGGCGACGGCTGGCCGGGCGCCGGCGAATGGCAGGCCGCCGGCGGGATCAAATTCGGCAGCCTCGAGGTCACCGAGGTGCGCTTCCCGCTATATTTCCGCCGTCATGAGTTCCGGCCGGATTCAGGTGGCGGGGGCAAATATCGCGGCGGCCCCGGCGGGGTCGTCGAGATGGTGGTGGAAACCGCCGAGCCCGCGATCGGCAACACCGCAGGCGACGGCGTCCGCCACGGCGCCTGCGGGATTTTAGGGGGCGCCGACGGCGTGCCGCATCGCTACGTCCTGTGCTCGAACGGGCAGCCGCCTCGCGCGATCAAGACCAAGGAAGTCGGCCTCGCAATCCAGCCGAACGACGTGCTGCTCCTCGAATCCGGCGGTGGCGGCGGCTGGGGCGATCCGGCCGAACGCGACCCCGAGGCAGCCGCAAGCGATGTCGAGAACGGGTTCGTGACCGCCATATCGCCCTCCCCCGCAAGCTTGCGGGTGAGGGAGTTTCGGCAGAGGGGGCGTGACCGCGTGTACCGCATCGGGATCGATGTCGGCGGGACGTTCACCGACCTGGTGGCGGTCGATGATCTCGGCAAAGCCACGCTGGCCAAGGTGCCGTCGACGCCGGAAGACCCGTCGGTCGGGGTTCTCGACGGGCTGAGGCTGCTGGCCGAGACGCTCGGGTTCGATCGCGCGGCGCTACTGGCCGACACAGGCCGCATCGTCCATGGCACGACGGTGGCGACCAATGCGCTGCTCGAGCGCAAGGGTGTGCGGGTCGGGTTATTGACCACCGAAGGCCATCGCGACGTGATCGAGATGCGCGAAGGCCTGAAGGACGACCGCTACAATCTGCGTGTGCCGCCGCCGGAGCAGCTCGTCCCGCGCAGATTGCGGATCGGGGTGCGCGAGCGGATCCGAGCCGACGGCCGGGTCGAAACGCCGCTCGACCCAAGCCTCCCTCGACAGCGCGATAGCATCGTTGCAGGAGCAAGGGGTCGAGGCTGTCGCGGTCTGCTACCTGCATGCCTATCGCGACCCGCGCCATGAATTCGCGACCAAGCAGGCGCTCGAAACGGGGTTGCCCGGCGTTTACGTCTCGCTCTCCTCGGAGGTGCTGCCGCAGATCAAGGAGTACGAGAGGGTCTCGACGACCGTCGTCAACGCCTATGTGGGCCCCGCCCTGTCGCGCTATCTGGCGCGGCTGGAACGGCGCCTGGCCGAGGCCGGCTATCGCGGCCCGACCTTGGTGATCCAGTCGCATGGCGGGGTCGCGCCGATCGCCGAGTCCGGGCGGCTCGCCGCCGGGGCCGTGCTTTCGGGGCCGGCCGGCGGCATCGCCGGCAGCATCTATGCCGCGCGCCTGCTGGGGGAGGGCGATCTGATCCCGTTCGATATGGGCGGGACGAGCACCGACATTTCGCTGATCGTTGGCGGCCGGCCGACCCTCGTCACCGGCCGCCGGGTCGCCGGCCATGCGATTGCGCTCAACAGTCTCGACATCGCCAGCATCGGCGCGGGCGGCGGGTCGATCGCCCGGGTCGACGCCGGCGGCATCCTGCATGTCGGCCCGCAGAGCGCCGGCGCGGTCCCGGGGCCGGCCTGTTATGGGGCCGGAGGCCGCGCCGCGACGGTCACCGACGCCAATCTGGTGCTCGGCTATCTCGATCCGGCGAGCTTTCTCGGCGGCCGGCGGCGCCTCGACCGCGCAGCCGCCGAGACCGCGGTGGATGAGATCGCCGCTGCGCTCGGGATCGACCGGCTGGCCACGGCGCGAGGCATTCACCGGGTCGTCAACACGACGATGGCCGAGGGGGTGAGGCTGGTGTCCGTTCGCCGGGGTGTCGATCCCGGCCGCTTCGCGCTCCTGGCGTTCGGCGGCGCATCGGGATTGCACGCGACCGACATCGCCCGCCAGCTCGGCCTCGCCCGGGTCTTTGTGCCGCGCGTCGCCGCGGTGCTCTCGGCCTGGGGGATGCTCGCGACCGATTTGCGCTTCGAAATCGTCCGCACCCATATCGGGGACACGCGGGCGCTCGATGGCGGAGCGGTCAAGCGGCTGTTCGACGAAATGGAGGGGGAGGGGCTCGACCGGCTGCGCGCGTCCTTCGACGGGCCGGCGCGGACCGCGCGGTCCGTCGAGATGCGCTACGGCGAGCAGGTCTTCGAGATTGCCGTGCCGCTCGACGGGGTCGATTGGTCAGCGCCCGATCCGTTGCCGCAGATCGTGGAGCGCTTCCACCGCCGGCACGAGGAGCTCTACACCTACTTTCTGCCCGATCAGGAGACGGTGCTCGTCAATGCGCGGGTGACCGTTTCCGGCATATTGTCCGCCTTGCCGCAGGAGCCGCGTCTGCCCGAGGCGCCCCCGGCCGCCCCTCGTTCGGTGCGCCGGATCTATCTCGAGGACTGGGTCGCGACGCCGGTTTTCGATTTCGATTCGCTGGCGCCCGCGCAACGCATCACCGGGCCGGCGATCGTCGAATTGGCGATGACGACCGTATTGCTGCGGCCGGGCGATCAGGCGACGGTCACCCCGCTCGGATGGCTCGATATCCGGCTGCTGCCGGGCGCTTGATCACCCGGCCGGCCAGTCGTGACGGATCGGGTCCTTGCCGTCCCAATCGACCGCAGCCGCGCGGACGGCGTCGAAAATGCGCCGCCGCGCGGGGGTCAGCTCGGCCATTTCGATGACCGTGCCGGGGTGGCCCTCATTGAGGAAATAGACGAACGGGCCGCGCGGGCTCTCGCCGCGCTGGCCGATGGCCCAGCCGTGCTGCAGCGCGCGGCGGAGCAGCTCAGGGTAATTCTCGGGCCAGCTCGACCAGTGCTGCAGGCCCTCATGGCCGGCAGCGAGGAAATCGCGGTACATGCTCGGCGCATCGTCCCGCTGCTGGATGAGCTCGAGCTGCACCTCGCCGGAATTGGCGAGCGCGATCGACAAGTGGATGCCGTCGCAGCGCTGCTCCTTGTACCAGAAGCCGTCGAGCGGCAGCTTTTCGGCGACAAACCAGGGGCCGATCCCGCAAACCTCGACCCAGTGGCGCATCGCCTTGTCGATGTCGCGCACCACAAAACCCATCTGCCGCAGCGGGCCAAAAAAGCAACTCATGACCGCTCCTCCTTCAGCTCGCGGCGGGGCCGGGCGGCTTTTCGAGCATCGCGACGCCTCGTCCGCGCACCTGCTTCAGGATAGTGTCCCCGAGCAGGCGCATCATCCACGGCAGGTCGATTTCGATGCGGACAGCCTCTTCCAGCACCTCGATCCGGCCGGTGATGCTCTGCCACATCGCGACGGCGCGAAAATTGAGATCGTCGCCGTTCCAATTATAGTCGAGCGAGTTGACCAGCCCCGCCAGCTCGGGGCGAATCCGGCTGATCCCGCTGTCGAGCCGCCGCTTCGCCTCTTGCCGGCCGAGCTTGTGCGGGATCGAAACGATCAGCGGCTGGGTCATCGAAGATCCCTCCCGGGGCGCACCAGACGCGACACTTGCTCGATAAGAAACATTCGGCAAGCGCAAACCTCGCTCGCCGGCGGTACGCGCGATGCGAGCCGATGACCGGGTCGACCCTCCGAGAGTTCCGTCGGCGTGGCTGATCGGTTAAGCTCAGAGGCGGCCAAGGGCCCGCGAACACTTCGGGAGGAAATCATGGCGATGTTCACGCATGTCGCAGTGGGCACCAACGACCTCGCAAAGGCACGCGCGTTTTACGACGCAGTGCTCGCCCCGCTCGGCTACAAGCGGCTGAAGGATTTGGGCGACCGCGGGTCGTGCTGGGGTCAGTCGGTGGAGGAATTCATCGTATTGACGCCGGCCGACGGCAAGCCGGCCAGCCCCGCCAATGGCGGCACGGTCAGCTTTGCGCGCCGAGCCGCGCCGCGGTCGCGGCGTTTCACCAAGCCGCTCTTGCGGCGGGCGCCAAGGATGAAGGGGCCGTCGGGCCGCGCGGGTTCTGGCCCCACGCCTATGCCGGCTATGTCCGCGATCTCGACGGCAACAAGCTCGCGGCCTACTGCGTAAAGCCGGAATAACCGCTCGGGCGCGACCCGGCGCAGATGAGGGGCGGCCTTGCGCCGGGTGCAACGCTCGGCGCCGATCCCTTGTGGCGTATCGATTGCATTGCACGCAAAATCGATCCGTCGTGCCGCCACTTTCCGGAGAAGATCATGTCCGCCCATATGACCCCTGAACAAGTCCGTTCGAAAATCGACCATCCGATCGTCGATGGCGACGGGCATTGGGTCGAATACGACCCGGTGTTCAGCGACAAGATGCGCAAAGTGGGCGGAGATCTCGCCGCGGACGGGTTTCTGAAGGCGATGGGGACGACCCGCAAATCCTTGTCGATGACCCCCGCCGAGCGCCGCGAGAAGCGCTTGGGGCAGCAAGCCTTCTGGGCGCGCCAGGCGGAAAACACGCTCGACCGCGCCACCGCGATGATGCCGAGGCTGCTCTATGATCGCCTCGACGAATTGGGCCTCGACTTTGTCGTCGTCTACCCGACCGCCGGGCTGCGCTTCCCGCGCATCCAGGACGACGCCACGCGCCGCGCCGTGATCCGCGCCTACAACATCGTCTCGGCCGATTATTTCAGCGGTCTCGGCGACCGGCTGACGCCGGCGGCGATCATCCCGATGCATACCCCGGACGAGGCGATCGCCGAGCTCGAATTCGTCACCAAGCAATTGGGCTCGAAGGTCGGCATGTTCGGCAGCAACATGGCCCGCAAGGTGCCGGCGGCCGCCGCCAACGACCCCGACACCGCGCGCTTTGCGGTGTGGTACGACGTGCTAGGACTCGACAGCGAATACGATTACGACGCGGTCTGGGCGAAATGCGTCGAGCTCGGCATCGCGCCGACCTTCCACAGCGCTTCGAGCAACCAGGGCCTCAGGCTGTCGCCGACCAATTTCACCTACAACCATATCGGCCATTTCGCCGCCGCCGGCCATGCCACCGCCAAGGCGATCTTCTTGGGCGGCGTCACCCGGCGCTTCCCGGAATTGCGCTTCGCGTTCCTCGAAGGCGGCGTCGGCTGGGCCTCGCCAATTGTTCGGCGATCTGATCGAGCATTGGGAGCGGCGCAGCGCCAAGGCATTGGAGCGCATGCACCCCGACAAGCTCGACCGCGCCAAACTGATGAGCCTCGTCGAGAAATACGGCTACAGCGACATCGCCGCGGCGTTGCAGGAGCGCGGCGGCCTGCCCGACCCGGAACAGGCTTATCTCACTGGAAACCTTGAAAACATCGATGATTTCTGCGGCGTGCCGGATCACCCGCAAGGAGGACTGGGTCGATCTCTACGCCAAGCCCTATTATTTCGGCTGCGAGGCCGACGACCGGATGAACGCGACCGCCTTCGGGAAGAGCAACCCGTTCGGGTCAAAGCTCAACGCGATCTTCAGCTCGGACATCGGGCATTTCGACGTGATCGACATGCGCCACCCCTTGCCCGAGGCCTATGAGCTGGTCGAGGACGGCCACATCACCGCCGACGACTTCCGCGCCTTCACCTTTACCAACGCGGTCAAGCTGTGGGGCACGCAGAACCCGCGCTTCTTCGAAGGCACCCGCGTCGCCAAAGAAGCCGCCGCCGTGCTCGCCGCCGCCCAAACCCCAACCCTCGCCGCCGCCGAATAACCCGGACGCAGGAGCGCGCGGATCATGCGGCTCCGGACCGCAGCTCTCGGTTCTTCGCTTGACGCTCGGAGGCATCGCGACGAAATCTCCGACAAGAGCGATGCGACCGGCTCTCTGCTCTCGCTGTTTGACCAGCAAGGATGGTCGGTCTAGGAATTCGAGATGAGCTACACACCACGCCGTGACGGGCTTTTCCCTCCCTCGCGGGATCACCCCTGCGAGGGGCTGTCCGTAACAGACATGATCCTCTCTATTGGCGCCCTAACGGTCTGCGGGATCGCGATCGTCGCGGCGATTGCCTATTGGGGATTTGGCAAGATAGTGCCGGGTTGGTCGGCGCTGCCGATCGCGGTGATGGCCTACCTCGCAATTACTTGGCTCGCCGGTAGACGTAACTAACGCACGGATGGTGCCGGCCACCTGAAGACGCAATTTGGACATATCGGTATATCTACCACCGCAAACCTGGGTTCAGCTGCTCGCCCTCCAGATCGTTTGCGCGGTGTTGTTTGGTGTGATCGGTATCGTCCTGGGTGTCATCCGGCACTTTCACCGGACCAGGGTCTTCGATTTTGCTGCTGCAATTGGCGGGCCCCTGATGCTCGGTGGAACTTTTCCAACCGCGCTGTTGCTTGTCGCTCACCCCTTCTCGCCGACCGTTCAGGCGCTCTTCAGCTCCCAACTGGTCGAGACTTACCTTGCGATCGGCGGATTGATGCTCTCAGCGCTGATCCTTTATAGGCTGTTCAGGTAGGGGAGGGGCTCCGGGGGGCTGCATCAGGCGCGCCGGCCCGTTCGGCTCAAAGCTCAACGCGATCTTCAGCTCGGACATCGGGCATTTCGACGTGATCGACATGCGCCACCCATTGCCCGAGGCTTATGAGCTCGTCGAAGACGGCCACATCACCGAGGACGATTTCCGCGCCATCACCTTTACCAACGCAGTCAAGCTGTGGGGCACGCAGAACCCGCGCTTCTTCGAAGGCACCCGCGTCGCCAAGG
This sequence comes from uncultured Alphaproteobacteria bacterium, assembly GCA_963836845.1. Taxonomy (GTDB): domain Bacteria; phylum Pseudomonadota; class Alphaproteobacteria; order ATCC43930; family CGMCC-115725; genus AP-15. Next base: position 113,873 of record CAWILK010000024.1, read on the forward strand.
AAGCCGCCGCCGTGCTCGCCGCCGCGCAAACTCCAACCCCGCCGCCGCCCAAACCCCAACCCTCGCCGCCGCCGAATAACCCCGGCACCGCAGCGCCGCCCTCGGCGGCGCTGCGAGTAGCGGCTAGCGGCGCGATGCTCCGCCGCCTCGCCAATCATTGCATGCCCCAGTGGCGGGAAAGCGCCCTTACGGAAGCGCGTCCAACACCGGATCGTAGGATGCGGACCACACGAGGTCGTCCCCGAGATCGCACTTCGCGTGGGCATGGGCCAGTTGAAAAATGCCCCAGAAAATCGGGCACGAACATTCCGCGTAGCCTGATTTCGTCATTTTGCATGGGGCAGTCATGCATCCTGCATAAGGAGCCTTCGGACAAATTGTCAGGCCTGGTTTGCTCGGGCCGTTGGTCTGCGACTTGACGAGGGCCGTTTTGTGGTCGGCGCTGAAAGTGGAGATCACGTCCGCGCCCGGGATCAGCTCGCCCCGGTTGATCGCCTCGCAGACCGGAGCCGAGTTGATTTTTCCGCAACAACTCCCGTCGGCGCCGCATTTCTTGACGGTCTCCTGATACACTTCGTAGTTCAGGATACCGGTGATCAGCACGAAGTTGAGTCCGCTCTGGATCGGGCACTTGCAGTTTGCAAAGCGGCCATCGCCGGTCGGTTCGCAGGGGAGCGGGTCGGGCCCGGAATTGAAGCAGAACGCGTACCTGCCAAAGCACGGCACAAGGGCTGGGGGTGTCGGCACCGTGTCGCGATAGGCCGGGCCGAAATTGGTTGTCCAGTTTTTCGAAAAATCCCAGAACTCCTGGGAATCGGGAACGAAATGGACATCACCGCCGCGATCGTGCCTGCCATCCGCGGCCGGCGCATAGGCGGGCACGGCAAGTCCGCAGACACCGAATAGAGCGATCGCAAAGCACCAGAGCATTGGTTTCGTTTTCATCAAGGCGCTCCCCTAAACCTGACATCTACCGGTTCCGACCCGGCGAACTCCGGGTTCCCGAGATGCATCCGGGATTGACGTGTATTATAACGATTTTTCTCGGGTGCCTGGTAACTAAAATCTTAAATCAAGACGCCTAGCGCACCTATCAGCTGTCGGCGACTGGCGTCACCAAAAATTGATTGCATGACGCGGGGTCGACCGGCGCATAAGACCGGCGCCTTGCGCCCTGCGCAATGGCCCGCAAGGTGCCGGCGGCCGCGACCACGACCCGACACCGCGCGCTTTGCGGTGTGGTACGACGTGCTCGGCCTCGACAGTGAGTATGGTTACGACCCGCTCTGGGCGAAATGCGTGGAATTGGGCATTGCGCCGACCTTCCACAGCGCCAGCAGCAATCAGGGCCTGCGCCTGTCGCCGACCAATTTCACTTACAACCACACCGGCCATTTCGCCGCCGCCGTCATCCGCCGGAAGACGGCAGCGCCGCAAGCCGACCGCGCTGCGGTTCGGGGTTATTCGGCGGCGGCGAGGGCGGTGGCAGTATCCTGATTTCTCCGTGCGAACCGCGCGGCAGAATAAGATAAACTAAAGAATAAATACTGTCACCGTAACCCTACCATTCGGCTCGAAGCTCAACGCAATCTTCAGCTCGGATATCGGGCATTTCGACGTGATCGACATGGGCCACCCGTTGCCCGAGGCCTACGAACTGGTCAAGGACGGCCACATCACCGCCGACGATTTCCGCGCCTTCACCTTCGCCAACGCGGTCAAGCTGTGGGGCACGCAGAACCCCGCGCTTCTTCGAGGGCACCCGCGTCGCCAAGGAACCCGCTAGCGTCCTCGCCGCAGCGCAAACCCCCACCCTCGCCGCCGCCGAATAACCCCGGCAAGAGCAGCGCCGCCTCAGGCGGCGCTGCCTCCTCGTGCACGCGATAGTTCCTACGCTGTTAAAGGCCGTGCGCGACGGAGAGTGGGATCGGTGGTATTGGCCGTTCGGTGTGCTTTCGTTAACTGCGGCGCCGATCAAACCCCAAATGGGGGCCAGCAGAGTTAATTGCCTACCCTTGGAAGGAAGCGGGCCAAGTGGTCGGGACCGATCCGCTATCACTGCCGGCGCGGGCGTATCCCGAGCGCGCCGCCGCAGTCCTGAGCCCGTCGGCCGCATTGCTGGTTCCCGGCTCGGCGCCGCGGTGCCCGCCGAGATGATGGATGGCTCGTCTAAGCTCGCGCTGAGTATTGGCGATCAGATTAAAGGTGCTGGAAAGGCGGAACAGGATCGCCAGCAGAGCTCCCAACTCCATCCAGCTCAGCAGCAGACTTATCGTTTCAAAACTCATTTCCCCTCCTGCCTCTTAGGCGCTCAAGAGAAACCGCCCTCGGATCACTCGGCTGGGGGCTAGCCGAGACTGGGCAGGGCTCCCGCCCGATTGATGTGACCGCGGAGAAGTTCAACCACGCTCATTTTAATCAAATGCCGGGCGCACACTAACTCGGCCGGCGTCAAGAAGGCGTCTGCGGCTAATCGGGGGGTTGCGGTGGGGTTACGGTGACGGTGGGGTTACGATGACAGTTTATGTAATAGCTCCTTGAGGTTCGAAGGTTCGGAGCGTCAATTCCTGTCATTCGGCTGTTGATCAGCTCGACGGCTTCGACATCGGTACGGCCGCGACCGGGAACGGCGTAGCCATCACAACACCCGCAACGCCGCCTTCCGCTCGCTGCTCGGCATGGCCGCCAGCCACTCGCCCGTTAGCTATCAAATGTTGATTGCACCGGAAGCAAAGGCATAAGCCCTAAATGGATACTACTTTGAGCGGTTGAGTTGAACCGCATCTGCGGCCGCCGGGGAAATGCGTCTCCACTTTCGTCTACACTCTGTAATGCTCCCAGACGCTCTTCCGTGCTGACGCCTTTTAACAGCGCGCGACGCGGATGTTGCTCGCGGCGCGATATCACCACGCCTCGCGGCCGCGCGGCGGGCGGCTGTCACAGCGGCGGCGCGCTGCTCGGCTTCGTGCTTGTCGAACATCGCGCGGGCGGCGGCCGAGCGCTTTTCGCTGAGCTCGTCGCGGTGCTCGGTGCACCAGTCGTAGGACTCGATGCGCGGGCGGTTGTCGCGGCTGAAATGCGGCATCACGTAGCGGGCGTAGAGCTCGTAGGAGCGCTTGGTCTCCTCCCAATCGGCCCAGTTGTGGGCCTGCTGCAGGAAGACGCCGAACTCGCCCTGCTTCTCCTGCAGCCGCTCGATCAGCGCGATCGCGTCGTCCGGCGTGCCGACCACGCCGTAGCGGTTCTCGACAAACCATTCGAGCGGGTCCTCGCCGGCCGGCACGACAAAGCGGCGCTGGTTGTTGTTGAGGTAGTTGAGGTAGCGCTCGAAGCCGAAACTGGCGTTCTGCGAAGGCCTTTTCCCGGGTCTCGGCGATGTGCATCGGGCCGACCAGGCGCAGCCGCGCCGGGTCCATCTTGCGGCCGTGCTCGGCCGCGACATCGCAGGCGATCTGCCAGTTGCTCGCCAGCGCGTCATAGCCGAACGGGTTGGTCGCGGCGACGCAGATCATGCCGAGGTCGTATTTGCCGGCGAGCCGCCCGCCCGACGGCGTGACGGCGCTGACCACCGCCATTTCGGGGTATGGCTTGGTGTAGGGCGGCAGGTGCAGCCGCGCGCCGACCAGCGTGTACCAGTCGGTCTTCTCGGTGACGGTCTCGTCGCGGAAGAGGCGCAGGATCACGTCGATCCCCTCGGCCATGCGGTCGCGCTGGGTCATCGGGTCGATGCCCAGCATCAGCGCGTCGGAGGCGAGGAGGCCCGGGCCGGCGCCGAACATGACCCGGCCGCGGGTGTGGTGGTCGAGCTGGACGATGCGGTCGGCGACCATCAGCGGGTTGTGGTAGGGCAGCGAGATGACGCCGGTGCCGAAGCGGATGAACTTGGTGCGCTCGGCGGCGATCGCGATAAAGATCTCGGGCGAGCTGATGATCTCGAAGCCGGCCGAGTGGTGCTCGCCGATCCAGGCCTCGTGAAAGCCGAGCCGGTCGAGCCACACCATCAATTCGAGATCGCGGTCGAGGCAGGCCGTCGGGTTTTCTTCCATCGGATGGAAGGGCGGCAGAAAGATCCCGTGGCGCAGCGTGATTTGGGTCATCAGGGCCTCGCTCTCGGCGTATCATCGATGACGGCATTATAGGGAAAGGGGACGCGATGGCGATCAAGCGCGAAAAGATTCAGCCGCAGGGCCAGCATGTCGTGATGCGGGCCGGCCACCCGGCCTACACCCACGTCGTCACCGTCAGCGGCACCGGCAAAATGATCTTTGTCGCCGGGCAGCTCGCTCGCGACGCCAACGGCAATTGCGTGGGCAAAGGCGACATGCGGGCCCAGATCCAGCAGGTCGGCGAGAACATCAAGGCCTGTCTCGAAGCCGCCGGCGCCACCCTCGCCGACATCGTCAAGACCAACACCTACGTCACCGATTACGACGAATTCTCGAAACACGGCGACATGCGGCTGCGCTATTTCGGCCCCGCCACTCCGACCAGCACGACGGTCCAGATCAGCCGTCTCGCCGATCCCGACACGATGGTAGAGATCGAGGCGGTCGCCGTCGTCGACGGCTGAGGGCGCCTCCCCGCCCGCTGTTCAATCCGCGATGCAGCGCACCGCCTTCCGGCCGACCAGCCACGGCCGATAGGTCTCCTGGTTCTGCGCCATCCGCGGCAGCTTCGCGTGAACGTCGAGCGCCGCCTGGTCGCGCCATGCCTCGACCAGGAACACGCGGCTCGCATCGTTTTGCGGCAGCAGCACGTCGAATTGCTGGCAGCCATCCTCGGCGCGCGAGAGCCGCGCGTGATTTTTCATCAGCTCGACAAACGCATCGCGGTGCTCGGGCTTCACCTCGAATTCGACGACGATCATCAGGCGGCTCATAAACATTCCCTCCGGGGCTGATCCGCGGCATCATCGGCGATCGGCCGCCGCCTGAGGCAAGCACCGGCCAACACCGCTGGGGAGATTTCGACCATGGCACACGACGCCTTGCGCACGATTTTGCCGATCGCCGGGTGGCCCGAGGAGCGGGCGCGCGCGGTCGAGATCACCGGCGGCTCCGACCCGGTATTGCCGACCCCGTTCCGCATCGGCGCCGCCGGCGCCGCGGCGCTCGCCGCAACCGGCCTCGCCGCCGCCGATCTTTGGGAGTTGCGTACCGGCCGGCGCCAGGAGGTCGCAGTCGATCTGCGTCAGGCGGTCGCTTCGCTGCGCAGCGGGCACTATCTGCAGGTGAACGGCGCCAAGGTCAGGGAGGAGCGCAACCCGGTGATGGGGATGTACCCCGCCAAGAACGGCCGCTGGAGTTACATCCACGCCAATTTCCCGAACCATCGCGCCGCCGCGCTGCGCGTCCTCGGCTGTGAGGAAAACCGGGAGGCGGCGCGCCGCGCCGTCGCGCAATGGGATGCACTCGAGCTTGAAGAAGCCATCATCGCCGCCGGCGGTGCGGGCGGCATGGTGCGCAGCATGAGCGAATGGGCACAGCACCCGCAGGGCGCGGCGATCGCTTCGTTGCCATTGATGGAGATCCTGAAGATCGGCGAGGCTCCGGCAGAAAAATTGCCCGAGGGCGACCGGCCATTGTCGGGCATCCGGGTGCTCGATCTGACCCGCGTGCTGGCCGGTCCTACCTGCGCCCGCACCCTCGCCGAGCACGGCGCCGACGTATTGAAGGTCACCGCCTCGCATATCGCGGCGCGCGATGATCAGGAATACGATACCGGCCACGGCAAATTATCGGCGCGTCTCGATCTGCGGCAGCCGCAGGAGCTCGAAAGACTGCAGGAGCTGGTGCGCGAGGCCGACGTGTTTTCACAAGGATATCGGCCCGGGACGCTCGCCAGCCGCGGTCTCTCCCCGGAAGAGCTCGTGCGGTTGCGGCCGGGTCTCGTCTACGTCTCGCTGTCCGCCTTCAGCCATAACGGGCCGTGGGCGTCGCGCCGCGGCTTCGACACGGTGGTGCAGAATGTCAGCGGCATCACGACGCGCCAGGGCGAGCTGTTCCCCGGCGCCGAGCCCGGCCCGCAATTCTACCCGGTGTCGGCAATCGATTACTTGACCGGCTATTTGATGGCGTTCGGCGCGATGGTGGCGCTTGGCGCGCCGCGCCCGCGAAGGCGGCAGCTGGCTCGTTCGCATCTCATTGGCGCAGACCGGCCGCTGGCTGGTGGGCCGCGGCGAGGTGCCCGAAACCGCGCTCAAGGACGTGCCGAAGGAGTTCCCGCAAGCCGAGATCGACCGCTGGTCGATCGAGAGCGATGCCCCGGCCGGCCGGCTGCGCCATCTCGGGCCCGACCGTGCGGCTCTCCGAGACCGCGCCGCATTGGGCCCGCCCCTCGGTGCCGCTCGGCTATAACGAGCCCGCCTGGCCCGCGCGTGCCTGACGGCGCAGATGCCCGCGTTTTCCCAGACAGGGGCGTCTCGCCGCATCCGCTCGATATCAACGGCGTCATTCGCGAGTCCGGTCGGCCTGATCCGACCCACGGTCGCCTCCGGGGCTCCGCGCGGGGATTACGTGCAGATTTCGGTGGCCGATACCGGCGGGGGGATGAGCGCAGAGACCTTCCTCGGTGAGCGCACGAACGGCTTGATCGTCGTCGACGAGCAGGATTTTCACCTCGCCCCGGCGCGCCTCGCCTTCGGAGCGAGCGCGGGCGCTCGTCCGTGTCGCTATGATGCGGATTTCCGGTGCAGATCCGGGAATTTCCCTGTGTGAAATTCTTTCGCTTGCCATGCCCTTCGTGATACCGGAGTGCCATATCTGAAGACGGCTCGGGGAAAAGCCGGGCCGGCGAAGGATGCGCCGATGCAAAGTCAGAACCGGTTTTTTGACGACCTCGCCCGGGTCGCCGCGGGCGCGATGGAGGCGCTTTCGGGCGTCAGGGGTGAAGTCGAGGCCCGGCTGCGCGAGCAGCTCGAAAGGGTGCTCGCCGGGATGGATCTCGTCAGCCGCGATGAATTCGAGGCGGTCAAGGCGATGGCCGCCAAGGCGCGCGCCGAGCAGGAAGACTTGGCGAGAAAGGTGGCCGAACTCGAATCCAGGCTGTCCGCGGGCCGCCCCACGCCGCCTGCCGGGCCGCGGCGACCGACGAGTGGCCGTTAGATTTGATGGGAAGCATACGAAAACAATGCCAAATCTGCTTGCGTCATTGTTCGCACATCGGCAGCGTTGATCCCTGCGATCTGCTTGTCGTGCGGCCCCAGGAGGGCTTGATGACATCCGTCTCAGTTGTCGAACCGACCCATTTCTTCGGAAACCCGATCGATCTCGTCGAGGAGATCGTGATCGCCAACGATTGGGCGCATGACCGTGCCAGCGAGGAGGAGCTGGTCGTCGAAATCTCCGGCCGCTGGTGCGACTACCGGCTTTATTTTGTCTGGCAGGAGGAGATCAGTGCTCTGCACTTCTCCTGCGGGTTCGATATGAAGGTGTCGAGGGGGCGGCGAAGCGCGGTGTTACGAGCTTCTCGCGCTCGCCAACGAAAAGCTGTGGCTCGGGCATTTCGATCTTTCCGCCGAGGAGAATTCGCCGGCTTTTCGTCACGCCGTGCTGTTGCGCGGCGTCTCGGCGGCAAGCGCCGAGCAAGTCGAGGATCTTGTCGATATCGCGCTGTCGGAATGCGAGCGGTTTTATCCGGCGTTTCAATTCGTCGTCTGGGGCGGCAAGTCGCCCGCCCAGGCGATCGCCTCGGCGATGATCGATCCGGTCGGAGAAGCCTGAGCGAGGGACCATTTGCTATGGGTGATGGCGGAGGGGCGAGCGGAGCCTGTTCTTGTGGGCTGCTGGAAAGATGGGGACGGCGATGCTGCGCGGCTGGGTCGCCGCAAAAGCGGCATCCCGGTTCTGGGTCGTCGAGCCGGCGGGCGCCGGCCGATTGGATTCGGCGAAGGCGTCGCCTGGTATTCCGGCAGTCGAGGCGCTGCCGGGCGATTTGGCGCCGGACGCGGTGGTGTTTGCCGTAAAACCCCAGGTCGTCGACGAGGTCGTGCCCAGCTACCGCCGCTGGGCGAGCCCCGCCACTGTCTTTGTATCGATAGTCGCTGGCAAGACGATGGCGGGTCTCGCGCGGCATCTCGGCCCGGCCGCGATCGTGCGCACGATGCCCAATACGCCGGCGGCGATCGGGCGCGGCATCACTGTCGCCTGCGCCAGCCCGCTGGTGACGGCCGAGCAGCGGCAGCTATCCGACGAATTGCTCGCTGCAATCGGCGAGAGCGCCTGGGTCGAGGACGAAGCGCTGCTCGACCCGGTAACCGCGGTTTCGGGCAGCGGGCCGGCTTATGTCTTCTTGCTGATCGAAGCTTTGGCGCGCGCCGGGGAAGCTGGAGGGCCTGCCGGCTCGGAACTGGCCCTGCGGCTCGCCCGCAGCACAGTGGCGGGATCGGGCGAGCTCGCCCGCGTGTCGCCTGAGAGCCCGGCACAGCTGCGCGAAAATGTGACAAGCCCGGGCGGCACGACCCGTGCGGCGCTCGACGTGCTGATGGCTCCGAGACGGCCTCCCGGCGCTGATCCAGCGTGCCGTCGCCGCGGCGGCGGTCCGGTCGCGAGAGCTGGCGAGCTGAAATGGCGAGAGCCGGCCGGAGCGGCGGACGGCGCCGAAACCTGCGGCTTCGCCGAGCGAGCGGATCGGATAATCGATGCGGCACTCGCCCTCATAGCGACCGATGGCTGGCGCGGGCGTGTCGCTCGCGGCGATAGCCGCCGCGGCCGAACTTCCAATATTGCAGGCTATATCGGACATTCCCGTTCGAAACAGGCGATCCTCTGCGGCTTGTCATCGCCGGATCGATGAAATGGTCTGACAGATCCACCGCCCGCCGAGCCCGACGAGCGTCCGCGCGACCGGTTATTTGATCTGCTGATGCGTCGATTTGACGCGCTTCAAGCAATAAGGCCGCGCTCGAGGTGATGCGCCGCGAATTGCCCCGGGATCCGGTGACCGCGCTCTGCGCGCGGAGCCGCGTTATTGTGCTCGATGCGATGGATGCTGGAAGCCGCGGATATCCCGACCGGCGGGGATTCGCGGCGTGGTCGCGACAAGCTGGCTGCGGCGGCTTACCTTTCCGCGATGAGGGTTTGGCACCACGACGACTTCGCCCGATCTCGGCCGCACGATGGCGGCTTTGGATGCGCGTCTGCGGCGCATCGAGCGTTGGTTGACGCCAGCGCGAGCCGAGGGCAGGAACGGCGAGCCGCTTCCCGCCTAACCGGTCCTAGTGCACTGCAAAAAACTCTTGACCCTTTTTCCAGCACTGCCGATATAGCGTCGTTGTGCACTGCACAAAATCCTGCTCCTGTCTCTATCGGAAACCCGCCTATGTCTGAAGCACGCCCCAATTTTTTCGATTTCGACGTCACGAAAATGATGGCCGATTTTCGCTTCCGTCCGTTCGACATCGAGGCGCTTGATGGCTTGCCAGCGACGCAATATCGAGGCGCATAAGCCAGGCCAACCAACTCGCTGTCGAGGGCTTGCAGGCAGTCGCCAAAGCGGCAGATCGAGATCGCCCGTCAAGCCGTCGAGGATGTGTCGGTCGTTGCTGCGCGATCTCGCCCAGCCGGCGTCGGCCGAGGACCGGATCGCAAAGAACACCGAATACGCAAAACAGATGCTCGAGAAGAGCCTCAACCATGGCCGCGAGATCACGATGCTGGCGACGAAGGCCGGCACCGAGGCGGCCGATGTGCTGCGCAAGCGCGCGAGCGAAGGGCTCGACGAGTTCCGCGACCTGGCAAAACAGCAAAGCGTCCGCTGACATCCGCGGCCCGCGCCTTCTTGGGCTATAGGTAGGGGAGAATTGATCCGGCTGCCGCGGCAGCCGGATCGGATCATCGCGGCAGGTGAACCCGAGCGCGTAAGCCGCCTTGCGGCGAGGTTTCGAGCTTGACGTCGCCGCCATGGCTCCGCGCCACGTCGCGGGCAATGGTCAGGCCGAGACCGACGCCTCCCGTTGACCGGTTGCGCGAGGGATCGAGCCTCACAAAGGCCCGAAACACGCGGTCCCGGTCTGCCGCCGGCACTCCTGGCCCGTCATCGTCGACGAGGATATCGATCCCGTCGGCGGCCGGCACCCCGGTCAGCCAGACATGCCTGCCGTGGCGGCGTGCATTGCCGATCAGGTTGGCGAGGCAGCGGCGCAAGTGAATTTGGCCTGACCGGCATGACGAATTCCGCACCGGCGGCGACCGACAGCGGCGTGCCTTCGCGGCGCATCGCCGCGGCAATGTCCTCGATCAGCAGCGAGACATCGGTCTCCACGGGCTCCTCGGTGCCTTCGCCGCGGGCGAAATCGAGATAGCCGTGCACCATGTGCTCCATCTCGGCCACATCCGATTTGAGCTCCTCCACCGAGGGGTCTTCCCCGAGAAGTTCCAAAGCAAGCTTCATCCGAGTCAGCGGCGTGCGTAAGTCGTGCGACACCCCAGCCAGCATCTGCGTGCGCTGGCGAATCTGGCGCTGTATGCGATCGCGCATCGTCATGAACGCGAGTGCAGCCTGGCGGATCTCGACGGCGCCTTCGACCTTGAAGAACGGCACGGAGCGGCCCTTTCCGAAGCTGTCGGCCGCCGCCGCCAGGCGGCGCAGCGACTTTACCTGGTTGCGAAGAAACACCGTGGCGATTGCCAGCAGGACCAGAGACGAGCCTCCCATCCACATCACAAAGATGTAGGTTGTCGAGCTGTAGAGCCGTTTGCGCGGCGTCTCGGCAACCAGCACGCCGTCCCGGAGCTGAACCTCTATCCGGACGCCGCCATTGTCGATCGCGGCGATCCGATAAGGGAGGTCGACCCGACCCTGCATCGCCTGGATCAGCTGGTCCTCGGGTGGCTGCCGCGGTCCGCGACGGAGACAGTGTCGCGCCCGTCTGCAAGGTAAAATCGAGATCGGTCAGGGCCGCGGCTCTTTCGAGCAGCCGGGAGGTTTCACCAGGCGAGTCGGCGAGGTCGCAGGGCTTCGATCAGCAAGCCGATATCGCCGGCCACTCCTGTCGACAGCCGCCATGAGACCGCCGCCCAGTGGCGGTCGTAGAATACCCACGTCGCGATTGCCTGCAGCAGGATCAGCGGGACGACAACGATCAGCAGCGAGCGGCCAAACATCGTGCGCGGCAGCACTCGCTTTATCCATGCCGCCCGCCGGATCTCGATCTCGCCTCCCGGCTCCCCCCAGACCGGCTCCGGGTTCGTCTCCTGCACCGTCATTGCCCGCCCCTGACGTTCAATCCGGCTTCAGCATGTAGCCGGTGCCGCGGACGGTTTGCAGAAAGCGCGGAAATCGCGGGTCGCGCTCGATTTTTCGGCGCAGCCGCGTCATCTGGACATCGACATTGCGCACATTCCCGCTGAACGGACAAGGAAAGCTCCTCGCGGGACACGGCTTGCCCTGGCTTCTCGGCGAGAATGGAGAGCAACCCCGTCTCTGCCGCCGTCAGGTGCACGATATCGCCGCCGCGGTACAGTTCACCGCGGACCAGATCGAAGCGGCACTCGCCAAAGCGGATTTCGCGCGGCCCGGCATCAGCCGCCGGGCGCCGCTGCAGCAGGTTGCGAATCCGCAGCACCAGCTCGCGCGGCTCGAACGGCTTCGACAGATAATCGTCGGCGCCCTGCTCCAGCCCGTTGACGCGATCCTCGGGCTCCGCCATCGCGGTCAGCAGCAGCACCGGGACCCGGCCTTCCCTGCGCAGCTCGCGGGTCAGCCCGAGGCCATTCTCGCCCGGCATCATGACATCGAGCACGACGAGATCGAAGGCAAAGCTCGCCAGGTTCGACCGGGCCTCCCCGGTATCCGCGGCGGTCGTCACCCGGAAGCCGTTATCCGACAGGTAACGGCGCAGCAGCTCTCGCAACCGTCGGTCGTCGTCGACGACCAGGAGATGGGGCTCGCTCTCGCTCGACACGCCGCGAAGTATACGACGGATCTGATGTCAGCGCCGCCTCGGCGACGTGCGGACAAACCGGCGGCGATCCTCCTCGCTGGCGAGGATTCCCAGCAGCACCTTGCGGAAACCCTCGACGGCCTGAGGGCCGGCGTGGCGATAGGCGTTGGCGACCCGCGCCCGCTGCGGTTCGGACAGGCTTCTCTCGAGCTCTTGCCCCTTCGCCGTCAGCTCGAGAAGGCGCTGCCGCCGATCATGCGGCCCCGGGCGCTGCAGGACGAATTCCTGCCGGACCAGATGACCGAGGACGCGGCTCAAGCTCTGTTTCGTGATCCGCAGAATAGCGAGCAGCTCGCTCACCGTGATGTGCGGATGCCGGCCTACGAAATGGATCACTCGATGATGGGCGCGGCCAAACCCGTAGCGCGCGAGAATGGCATCGGGCTCCGCCGTGAAGTCCCGATAGGCAAAGAACAGCAGCTCGATGCCTTGACGCACCTCCTCGTCGGGGAGCGAGACCGGGCTTGCGGGCGATTTTATGTCAGGCATGTTGACTTAATTCGCAACCTTTGACATAAGTATGGCGTCCTGTCGGATATAAAGTTCCGTCGTGGTCGATCGGTGGCGCTGCACCGGCCCGACCACCCGAAAGCGCGAGGATGACACCCATGTCCGTGCTCCCCTTCGATGACCGTGACGGCTTCATCTGGTACGACGGCCGTCTTGTCCCGTGGCGCGATGCGAAGCTCCATGTGCTCTCGCACGGGCTCCATTATGCGAGCTGCGTGTTCGAAGGCGAGCGGGTCTACAACGGCTCGGTCTTCCGCCTGGAGGATCACAACGAGCGCCTGCTCAACTCGGCGAGGATACTCGGCTTCGAGGTGCCGGGCGAGCATGGACGATCTGGCCCGGGCGACCGAGCAGGTGATCTCGTCGAACAACATCCTCGACGGCTATGTCCGCCCGATCGCCTGGCGCGGCGCCGAGCAGATGGGGGTCTCGGCGCAAGCGACGAAGATCCACCTGGCGATCGCCGCCTGGGATTGGCCGGCCTATTTCTCGCCGGAGGCGCGGGCCAAGGGGATCCGCATGAAATGGGCGAAATGGGCCCGCCCCGCCCCGCACACCGCGCCGACCCAGGCGAAGGCGGCGGGCCTATACATGATCTGCACGATGTCGAAGCACGACGCCGAGGCCGAGGGCTGCGACGATGCGCTGATGCTGGACTGGCGCGGCCGGCTCGCCGAAGGGACCGGAGCCAACATCTTTCTCGCCATCAATGGCGAGCTGCACACGCCGACCCCGGACTGCTTTCTCAACGGCATCACCCGCCAGACCGTGATCGGCCTCGCCAAGAAGCGCGGCATCAAGGTGGTCGAGCGGGCGATCATGCCGGAGGAGCTGGCGAAGGCGGACGAGGTGTTCCTGACCGGCTCGGCCGCCGAGGTGACGCCGGTCGGCGAGATCATCGGCGAGCGCGGCCACTACCGCTTCACCCCGGGCACGATCTGCCGGCTGATGTGGGAAGACTACGACCGCGCCGTCGGCAAGCGGGTCGCCAGCGCCGCTTAGCCGTCGTTTAATTCGGGACGCCATCGTGAGCGACGAGCGCACCGATCTGATCCTGAACATGCTGCGCGCAATCCACGCCGAGCAAGCGGCCCAGCGCGAGAAGCTGGACGAGATTATCGGCCGGCTCGGCCGGCTCGAACGAGAGGTTGCGGGGCTGCACAGCGACTATGCCGGCCTCTCCGTGCGGCTCGACAATCTCGACCGTCGCGTTGGACGAATCGAGCAGCGTCTCGAGCTCGTCGATTGGCCCATGCCCAGCTAAGCGCGACCGAGGCTAATTCGAGCCTGGCGTCCAACGCTCGCTTGGCGGCTTCGTCCTCGGCCCGGGACTCGACCCAGCGCTCGCCGGCGGGGGTCTCCTCGCTCTTCCAGAACGGCGCGTCGGTCTTCAGCCAGTCGATCAGGAAATGGCAGGCGGCGAGCGCCGCTTCGCGGTGCGGCGATGCGGTGGCGACGAGCACGATGCGGTCGCCCGGGCTCGAGCCGGCCGTAGCGATGGATGATCAGCACCGCGTCGAGCGGCCAGCGGCGGTGCGCCTCGGTCTCGATCTCGGCGAGCTTTTTCTCGGTCATCCCGGGATAGTGCTCGAGGGTCAGCGCGGAAACCTGGTCCCCGCCGCCCATGTCGCGCACCAGTCCGATAAAGCTCGCGATCCCGCCGATGCGATGATTGCCGGCGGCGAGGCGTTCGAGCTCGGCGCCGACATCGAAATCCTCGCGCTGCACCCGGATCATGCCTCAGCCTCCGGTGACCGGCGGGAAGATCGCGACCTCGTCGCCTTCCCGGACGGATGCTCGCGCCCGACATAGTCCTCGATTGACCGCGACCCGAACGACCGAAAGGTCGCGCAGCGCCTCGGCGTAGCTGCCGCCGCGCGATTGCAGCCAGCCGAGCAGCCCGGCTACGTCCCGCACCCCGTGTCGGCAGATCGATTTCTTCCTCGGCGCAGCCGATGCGCGCCCGCAGCCACGCGAAATAAAGCAGCTTCACCCGATGACCTCGGAAAAGGGGAGGAAATCGACCATCTGTGCCGCGAGGCAAGGTCGCCGATGTCTTCGTCGAGGATCACGAGGCCGTCCGACTGCACGATCGAAGACAGGATGCCGGCGCCGTCCTTGGGGTATTTGACGGCGGCGATGCTGTCTCCGTCGCGCCTCAGGCTCGCTCTGACGTATTCGCGCCGGCCCGGCTTCTTGCGGTAGCTGAAATCGGCGCGCACCCGAAACAGCCGCGGCGATCGAGGCTGCCGCGCCGGCGAGCTTCAGGATCAGCGGCCGGGCGAGCACGGCGAAGGTCACGATCGCCGCCACCGGATTGCCGGGCAGCCCGATCAGCGGCACGCCGCCGATCTGCCCGAGCGCGACCGGGCGCCCGGGCTTGATCGCCAGCCGCCAGAAATAGAGGCTGCCGAGCCGCTCGATCGCCGATTTGACATGGTCCTCCTCGCCGGTCGAAACCCCGCCCGAGGTCACGATCAGGTCGTGCTCGGCGCTCGCCGCGGCGAGGGTGTCGGCGAGCGCCGCCTCGCGGTCCGGGCGGATCCCGAAATCGGTGACGGCGCAGCCCAGCCCGGCCAGCAGCGCCGCCAGCATGAAGCGGTTGGCGTCGTAGATCGCGCCGGGCGGCAGCGGCATGCCGGGCTCGCAGACCTCGTCGCCGGTCGACAGCAGCGCAACCCGCAACGGCCGGAAGACCGGCAGCTCCTGATGGCCGAGCGCGGCGGCAAGCCCGAGCTCCGCCGGGCCGAGCCGCCGCCCGGCGGCGAGCGCGACGGCGCCCTCGGCCACATCCTCGCCGGCGTGGCGCCGATTGGCTCCCTTGCGGATCCCGGGCCGCAGCCGAACCCGGCCATCCTCGACGTGCAGTCCTCCTGCATCATCACCGTGTCGGTGCCCTCCGGCATCGGCGCGCCGGTGAAGATCCGGATCGCCTCGCCGCGGCCGGCCGGCCGGCCGAGCGGATGGCCCGCCGCCGCTCTGCCCGCAACCGGGAGCACGGTATCGCGATCGGGCAGCAGATCGGCATGGGCAAAGGCGTAACCGTCGACCGCGCTGTTGGCGTGCGGCGGCAAGGTTCATCGTCGCGACGATGTCGCGCGCGAGAATGCGGCCGCGCGCTTCCGCCAGCGATGCACATCTCGGTATCGACGACTGCCGTCACGCGCTTCGTCGATCCGCGCGAGCGCCGCATCGACGCTCAGCAAGGCGCCGCCGAACGCGAAGCAATCGTCAGCTCAGCTGGGTCATCGACCCGCCCGTCATCGTGACCGAGAATGAAATCGGCGATCGCGCCGGCATCGGACAGCGAGCAGCCATGGCACGGGGACTCGGCGCATCTCCTCGTCGGAAGCGATCGCGACGATGTCGAGGATCATCGGGATGGAGCAGCGGCTTGCCGACCGAACGGCGGTAGACCTCGATCTTGCGGTGGGGATGGCGCTTGAACCCCTCGACGAGGACCACATCGACCGGGCTCAGCCTGCCGCAACAGCTCGTCGAGCGGCGGTTCCGGGCTCGTCGCGCAGTTCGTGCATCAACGCCCAGCGGCGATCCGAGGCGACCATCACCTCGCGCGCTCCCGCCTGCCGGTGCCGCCAGGAATCCTTTCCGGGCTGGTCGATATCGAAGGCGTGATGGGCGTGCTTGATCGTCGACACGGTGAGCCCACGTGACCCGAATTCGGGGATCAGCGCCGCCATCAGGGTCGTCTTGCCGCTGCCGCTCCACCCGGCGAGCCCGAATATCCGCATCAGCGCCCATCCTTGCAGGCTGAGTTGGGGCGCGAGCGCGGCTGCTGCAATGCGCGTCCTAAGCCAAATTCTCGGATTTGCGGCGGTCGATCCCCGGTCGCGGGCCGAGGGTCGCGCCATATGGCGAAGCCCGGCCCGCAGGTAATCGTATCCGGTGACCAAAGTCAGCGATGCGGCGACCCACAGCAATGTCTCGCCGATCGCCATCGACCGGCAAAATCGCCGGGCCGGCATCGCCGACGATCAACACGCCGATCGCCACCATCTGGATCAGCGTCTTCCATTTCGCGAGCCGCGACACCGGCATGCCAACCCGCAGACCCGGCGAGATATTCGCGCAGCCCGGAAACGAGGATCTCCCGGCAGAGGATCACCAACGCGGGCAGCAAGCGTCTCGGGTGAAAGCCGGCCGAAGGCGGTCAGCATGAACAAGGTGGCCGAGACCAGCAGCTTGTCGGCGATCGGGTCGAGGAACCGGCCGATCTCGGATTGCTGTTCCCAACGCCGCGCCATATGCCCGTCGAGCCAGTCGGTCAACCCGGCTGCCGAGAACAGCGCGCAACCGAACCATCGGGCATAGTCGCCCGGCACGTAAAATGTCGCGATCACCACCGGGATCGCGAGGATTCGCGAGAGTGTCAGTAAATTAGGCAGGCTGGTGATCGGCACGCATCACTCCCGTTGCGCTGAAGGGGGATCCGGCTGATCTTACCCATCGGCATGAAAATGATCATAAATCTTTTTTGCGACGGTTTTGCTTATGCCTTCCAGGCGTTCGAGCTCGCCGAGGCCGGCGCGGGCGACGGCTCGCGCAGAGCCGAAACGATGCAGCAGCGCCTGCTTGCGGCGTGGGCCGATCCCGGGGATTTCGTCCAGCGGCGAGCGCCCCAGAGCCTTGGTCCGCCGGGCGCGATGCGTGCCGATCGCAAACCGATGCGCCTCGTCGCGCAAGCGCTGTAGGAAATAGAGGACAGGGTCGCGCGGGTCGAGCGAGAAGGGCGCCCGGCCGGGCAGGAAAAAGCGCTCGCGCCCGGCATCGCGGTCCGGCCCCTTGGCAATTCCGGCGATCGCGACATCGGCGATGCCGAGCTCTTCGAGCACAGCCTGCGCCACGTTGAGCTGCCCCTGGCCGCCGTCGATCAGGACGAGGTCGGGCCAAGTGCCGCGCTCGCGCTCCGGGTCTTCCTTGAGCGCGCGCGCGAAGCGCCGGAGCAGCACTTCGCGCATCATCGCGTAATCGTCCCCGCCGGCGGGGACAGGAACTACGCCGCCGCGCTCGCTCGCCCCGCCTGCGGGGCCAGTCCCGCGGATCGTGAATTTGCGATAGGCGTTTTTCACGAGCCCGTCCGGGCCGGCAACGATCATCGCGCCGACCGCATTCGTGCCCTGGATATGGCTGTTGTCGTAAACCTCGACGCGGTTCAGCGGCCCATCGAGACCCAAGGCGGCCGCGGCACCCCGTCGAGCAGCTGGCGTTGCGATGCGCTTTCGGCGAGACGGCGGCCGAGCGCCTCCCGCGCCGTCGCGAGGATGCGATCGACAAGCTTTTTCTTGTCGCCGCGCTGCGGCACCGCGAGGGTCACCTTCTCGCCGCGCAACGAGAGCGCCTCCTCGACGAGCTCCTGCTCGACCAGCCGATGGCTCAGCAGGATCAGCCGGGGTTTGGCGCGGTTGTCGTAAAATTGGCCGACAAAGGAACTCAGCACCTCCTCGACTGAAAGCTGCCGGTCGTGGCTGGGGAAATAGGCCCGATTTCCCCAATTCTGGCCGCCGCTGAAAAAGAAGACCTGCACACAGGTCTGTCCGCCGGCCTGATGCGCCGCGATGACATCGGCATCGACCACTCCGGCGACGTGGATGTCCTGATGCCCTTGGACCAGCGTCAAGGCGCGGATCCGGTCGCGGATCAGCGCCGCAGCCTCGAAATCCAACGCTTCCGCAGCGCTCTGCATTTGCACTGCCAGCCGTTGCTGCACGTCGTCGCTTCTGCCGGAAAGGAAAACGCGCGCCTGCTCGATCAGTGCCGCATAATCCTCGCCGCCGATGCGGCCGACGCAAGGAGCGCTGCAGCGCTTGATCTGGTAGAGCAGACAGGGGCGCGCGCGGACCGCGAAGACGGCGTCGCTGCACGACCGCAGCAGAAACGCCTTCTGCAGGGTCACCAGGGTGCGATTGACCGAGCCGGCCGAGGCGAAGGGCCGAAATAGCTGCCGTCCTTGGTTCGGGCGCCGCGATACTTGGTCAGCTGCGGGAAGTCGTGGCCGGCGGTCAGATGAATGAACGGAAACGATTTGTCGTCCCGCAGCAAAACATTGTAGCGCGGCATCAGCCGCTTGATCAGGTTGCACTCGAGCAGCAGCGCCTCTGCCTCGGTATGGGTGCCGACGATCTCCATGGCGGCGGTTTCGGCGACCATGCGCCGCAGCCGGTTGGACAGCCCCGCTGGATGCGCGTAGTTCTGCACCCTGCTCTTCAGGTTGCGCGCCTTGCCGACATAGACCGCTTCCCCCCTGCGGTCGAGCATTCGATACACGCCGGGGGTTGCCGGCATGCTTCGCAGCGCCTCTCGGATCACAGCGATGCCGGCGGCGATTCCAGCTACCCGAGCTGCAGGGTCGTTCGAGGCGGCGGCTCGTGAGCCGGACCTGTTTCGCCGCCGCCGGGGGTCCATCCGGCGACGCTTCCCGGGGCCCGGCGCGGATCCATTGGTGGCTTCGCCGGCCGAGACGCACGGTGCCGCCCGGTGCCAACCGTCCTGGGTTCCGTCATTCTCCCGTCACCCGTCGCCGTCATTCCATCGTCAACTGGTTGAGTTGGCATGCCAATTCGGGGTGTCCACGAAACTTGTGGATAACTCTGTTGAGAATTTGGGGTAAGCCGGGCCGGATTGCAGCTCTGCTTTGGGCTTTATGACATTTGACTAAATTTTGTGCAATCGAACAAGCCTTTGGAATCACAATATAATACCGCAGATTGGTTAATTTCCTTAGCAAAATGTGACAGCTTCAAACCGTTGCCCGGCATTCCGGCTGCCGATCCCTGGCCTGTGAACAACTCCGCCTCATTGGCTCTCTCCTACTCGATGGGGGGTGATCGCTGCGGTTGAGCCCAGCCGAGATGTTGCCCGCCGTCGAGTGCGATCATTTGGCCGGTCATCGCCGGCGCCGCCAGGATGAAGCGCATCGCAGCCGCGATCTCGCGCGGGCCGGTGCCGCGCCGCAACGGCATCAGCTCGCATTGCCGCGCGAATTGCTCCGCGGTCTGGCGCGGGCTCGGCAAGGTCGGACCCGGTCCGATCCCGTTCACTCGAATGCGCGGCGCCAAAGCGAGCGCCATCGTCTGGGTCAAGGTCCACAGCCCCGACTTCGACACGGTGTAGGACAGGAAATAGGGCGTCAGCGACCACACGCGCTGGTCCAGCATATTGATCACGACGCCGCCCGCATCGGCTGGCAGCCGGCTGGCGAAGCTCTGGATCAAGACAAAGGGCGCCCGCAGGTTCACCGCCATATGCAGGTCCCAATTCCTCCGCGTCGCGGTCTCGGCGGTGTCGTTGATAAAAACTGCGGCGTTGTTGATCAGGCAGCCGACCGGGCCGAGCTCGCGCTCGGCGCGCTCCGGCAACGCCGCGACCGCGGATTCATCGGCGAGATCCGCATC
This sequence comes from uncultured Alphaproteobacteria bacterium, assembly GCA_963836845.1. Classification (GTDB taxonomy): domain Bacteria; phylum Pseudomonadota; class Alphaproteobacteria; order ATCC43930; family CGMCC-115725; genus AP-15. The sequence continues at coordinate 133,736 of CAWILK010000024.1, forward strand.
GAGCGCAACCGCCACCCCGCCTCGGTCGCGAACCCGCTCGACCAGATCTTCGGCCGCCGCGTGAGACCCATGATAATGAACGGCGACAGCGAAACCGTCCTCGGCCAGGGCGAGAGCGAGCTCGCGGCCGATCCGCCGCGCGCCGCCGGTGATCAGCGCCGCTTTCGGAACCGGCGGCGCCGGCAGCGCACCGGTCGGCGCGCTCAATTCCGCCTCAGCGCCGGGCACGGCGTTCCTTTCGCGCCCGCATCTTGGCGCGAGCCACCTCGCGTGCGGATATGCCGGCGCGCCCCGCCATGGAGCGGCCGCGCGGGCCTTCGGATTTTTGCAGCCCCGCCCCCGGCCCTGCGGCGATCCCGAGGGGAAGCCCGAGATCGGCCTGCTCCAGCCGCCGGATCTCGTCACGCAGCCGGGCGGCCTCTTCGAATTCGAGGTCGGCAGCGGCCGCGCGCATGCGCTTTTCGAGGTCGGCGATCACGGTCTTCAAATCGGCGCCCTGGTAATGCGCCGCCTCGCCCTCCGACAAGCCGAAGGTCACGTGGTCGCGCTCGTACACGCTTTCGAGGATATCGGAAATCCCGCGGCGCACGCTCTCCGGGGTGATCCCGTGCGCGACATTGTAGGCCTGCTGCTTCTCGCGCCGGCGGTTGGTCTCGCCGATCGCCGCTGTCAGGCTGTCGGTCATCCGGTCGGCATACAGGATCGCCCGGCCATCGATGTGGCGCGCCGCGCGCCCGATCGTCTGAATGAGCGAGGTCCGCGACCGCAGATAGCCTTCCTTGTCGGCATCGAGCACCGCCATCACGGCGCATTCGGGAATGTCGAGCCCCTCGCGCAGCAGATTGATGCCGATCAGCACATCGAACACGCCGAGGCGGAGATCGCGGATGATTTCGACGCGCTCGAGGGTGTCGACATCGGAGTGCATATAGCGCACCCGCAGGCCGGAATCGTGCAGATATTCGGTCAAGCGCCTCGGCCATCTTCTTGGTCAAGGTGGTGACCATGACGCGGTGCCCGCGCGCCGCCGCGTCCCGGCACTCCGCCATCAAATCGTCGACCTGGTTCTCGACCGGGCGAACGATGCAGGGCGGATCGACCAGCCCTGTCGGCCGCACGATCTGCTCGACGAACACGCCGCCGGCGCGTTGCATCTCCCAGGGCCCGGGGGTGGCGGAGACAAACACGGTCTGACCGCGCAGGCCGTCCCATTCCTCGAATTTGAGGGGGCGGTTGTCGGTGCAGGAAGGCAGCCGGAAGCCATATTCGGCGAGCGTCGATTTCCGCACCCAGTCCCCGCGGAACATGCCGCCGAGCTGGGGCACGGTGACGTGGCATCTCGTCCACGATCACAAGCGCGTCGCGCGGCATGTATTCGAAGAAGGTAGGCGGCGGCTCGCCCGGCTTGCGGCCGGTCAGATACCGGGAATAGTTCTCGATCCCGGCGCAGCTGCCGGTCGCCTCGATCATCTCCAAATCGTAATTGGTACGCTGCTCGAGCCGCTGCGCCTCGAGCAAGTTTGCCCTCGCCATGGAGCTCGTGGAGGCGAATCTTCAAGTCGCCCTTGATCTGCTCGATCGCTTGCAACAGGGTCGGCCGCGGCGTCACGTAGTGGCTGTTCGCGTAGATCTTGATCGATTGCAGCGCCGCGGTCTTCTCGCCGGTCAACGGGTCGATCTCGTGGATGGCTTCGATCTCGTCGCCGAACAGCGAGATGCGCCAGGCGCGGTCCTCGTAATGCGCCGGGAACAATTCGATCGTGTCGCCGCGCACCCGGAACGAGCCGCGGAAGAAATTGTGGTCGTTGCGCCGGTACTGCAACTCGACAAAGCGGGCGAGGAGCTGGGTGCGGTTGATCCGGTCGCCCTTGGCGAGCGGCAGCGTCATCTGCGAATAGGTCTCGACCGAGCCGATGCCGTAGATGCACGAAACCGACGCAACGACGATGACATCGCGCCGCTCGAGAATGGCCCGCGTCGCCGAGTGGCGCATCCGGTCGATCTGCTCGTTCAGCGACGATTCCTTTTCGACATAAGTATCGGTCCGCGGGACATAGGCTTCGGGTTGGTAATAATCGTAATAGGAGACGAAGTACTCGACCGCGTTCTCGGGAAAGAAGCTCTTCATCTCGCCGTAGAGCTGCGCCGCCAAGGTCTTGTTCGGCGCGAGGATGATCGCGGGGCGCCCGGTGCGCTCGATGACATGCGCCATCGTAAAGGTCTTGCCCGAGCCGGTGACCCCGAGCAGCACCTGCTCGCGCTCGCCGGCGGCGATCCCCTCGCACAACTCCACGATCGCCTGCGGCTGGTCGCCGGCCGGCTGGAAATCGGAGCGAAGCCGGAAAGGCCTGCCGATATCGCTCTGCGGGCGCTCGGCGGCCATCAGCGGCAGCATGGTGATCAAATCTAGGGCGTCAGCCGACTTCATGCCACCACCGGAAGCGCGATTGAACCTAACAGCAGCGATTTACGCCGACTGACAACACTGATGAAGATTAAATTACAATGGGCGGCTCTCAACGGAAATGGCACCTGTCGCTTCTCTCCTCATCCCGTGCAAAACAGGCGCCCAGAGCGGACGCTCTGGCGGCTGCGGCCCTGGGCGGCTGCAGGGCTGTCCGGGGAAAGTTGGCGCTACACTTTCCCCGCGAAACGGGCTCTCGAGGACCCGCTTTTCTCTCCTCTCCCCCGCCGGCCGGGGGGAGAGGACAAGCTGCGACTGTGCCAACCCGTCCACCATGTCCCCGAACACCTGTTCACTATCTCCCCGGGCCTTTACACCCCTGAAGGGCGGAGAGGGGCTTTTCCTCGAAACCCATCCCGCCGAATTCTGCGCTTTCGGTTGAGCTGGCGGCGATGCTGCAACCGAATTCGATTCCCCGGACAGCCCTGCGGGCGGCTGGGAAACGAAGAGGGCTGCGCAAGTCGTTCGCCTGGTTAGCTCCGCGATGACGAGGGGAGCAATTGCCGATGAATGACCGCTTGGAGCCGCGCATTCGTATCCTGCTCGGGTCCGCAATCGCGATCGGCCCGGGAAAGGCCGCCCTGCTGCAGGCGATCGGGGAGACCGGCTCGATCGCGGCCGCCGGCCGGCGCATGGGGATGAGCTACCGGCGCGCCTGGGTGCTCGCCAAGACGATGAACGCCTGTTTCCGCGAGCCGTTGATCGCGGCGGCAAAAGGCGGTGTCGGCGGCGGCGGGGCGCGGCTTACCGCGATGGGGCGCGAGGTGCTGGCGCTCTATCGGGCGATGGAGGACCATGCCGCAGCAGCCGTGCTCTCGGACATGGAGCAGCTGCGCGCCCTGATGGTCGACGATCCGCCCGAGGATTGACCGCCGGACGCGATATGCATCAAATACCATATCGGGCCTGGGGACCCGATGTGATCGAGTAGGCGAGCACTCGCTTCGAGAGGCTCGCCCGTGCACGACCTTATCGATCCCCTTGCCGCTGCCTGGCAGCTTGTCCTGTCCGGCGATCCGACGCTCGTCGCAATCATTACCCTGTCGCTCGGCGTCAGCCTGACGGCGGTTCTTGTCGCGTCGATCCTTGGGCTGCCGATCGGGGCAGCCCTCGCGATCCTGCGGTTCCCGGGACGCAACGGCGCGGTGGTGGTCGTCAATGCATCGATGGGGTTGCCGCCGGTCGTCGTGGGCCTGTTCCTTTATCTGCTGCTGTCGCGCTCCGGCCCGCTCGGAAGCCTCGGCCTGTTGTTCACGCCGACGGCCATGGTGATCGCGCAGGTGGTGCTGGTCACGCCCATTATTGCAGCGGTCGCCCGCCAGATCCTCGAAGACCTGTGGCGCGAATACGGCGACCTCTACACCCTGGACGGCGCGGGCCGGGCGCGCACGGTTTGCTCGCTCTTATGGCTCGGGCGGTTCAGCCTGCTGACTGCCGTGCTCGCCGGCTTAGGCCGGTCGGCTGCAGAAGTCGGCGCGATCCTGATCGTCGGCGGCAACATCGCGGGCGTGACCCGGACGATGACAACCGCCATCGTCCTCGAGACGAGCCGGGGCGACCTCTCCCTCGCGCTCGGTCTCGGCGTCATTCTTCTGAGCCTGGTCCTGGCGGTCAACGGTGCCGCTGAGCTCCTCCGCAACACCGCCAGAAGAGCGGCGGCGATATGAGCGCGCAGGTTCGGCGGCTCCTCGCGGGAGGCTTGGTTCTGCTTTACGCCTCGGCGGCCGTCGCGCAGCAAGCTTTCATTACGGTCGCCTCGACGACCTCGACCGAACAATCCGGGCTGTTCGGCCATTTGCTGCCGGTATTTACGAGAGAAACCGGGATAGCGGTGCGCGTGATCGCCGTCGGCACCGGACAGGCCCTCAAGATCGGAGAGCACGGCGACTGCGATGTCGTTTTCGTCCACGACAGGCCGGCGGAGCTAGCCTTTGTCGACAGCGGCTTTGGCGTCGACCGTCGCGAGATCATGTACAACGACTTTATCTTGGCCGGCCCGAGGAGCGATCCCGCGAAGGTCGATGGCGGCAAAGACATCGTTGCCGCATTGCGCAGGATCGCGGAGGCAAGAGCGCCGTTCGTCGCGCGCGGCGACGACAGCGGCACCAGCAAGGCCGAGCTGCGCTTGTGGAGGGCAGCCGGCATCGACCCCAGGGCGTCCAACGGAGGCTGGTATCGCGATACCGGCTCGGGGATGGGCCCGACCCTCAACACGGCTGCCGCGATGGACGCCTACACCCTGTCCGACCGCGGGACATGGCTCAGCTTTAAGAACAAGCAGAACCTCAAGATCCTGGTCGAAGGCGACCGCCGGCTGTTCAACCAATACGGCGTCATGCTCGTGAACCCCGAAAAACACCCGCACGTCAAACGGGATCTCGGGGAGGAGTTTATCAACTGGCTGGCCTCGCCGACCGGGCAGCAAACGATCGCGGACTATAGGATCAACGGCGCGCAATTGTTTTTTCCCGATGCCGCGGAAGCGCCGCGATGAGAGCCGATCGGGGATCGAGCCGGCGGCAGCATCCGCGGAGCGACATCGGGGCCGGTCGAAAAAATGCCGACTTTGTATGTCATCCTGGGCAAAGTGTCGATCAGTGGAGAGCGGCTGGCACAATCAAAACGGGTATTTAGCTGCAGATTCGCTGCAGATATGACCGTCGTTAACAGTCGTCACAAAGTATAGTTGCAACATGGAGGACCAGACCGGCAGCCTGAGCGCGGCTTCGACAACCCTGTTGCCGAGCTTTCCAAGCGCGGCCGCCGACGGTAAGCTGGACCCCTTGCTTTTGAACTACCGATAGCGTCACTCATGCCGTTTCTCGCCGACCGCCTCGCCCGCGTCAAACCATCGCCGACCATGGCGATGACCGCGCTCGCCACCGAATTGAAGGCGGCGGGGCGGGACATCATCAGCCTGTCCGTGGGCGAGCCCGATTTCGACACTCCGGCCAACATCCAAGAAGCGGCGATCGCCGCGATGCGGCGCGGCGAGACGCGCTACACCGTGTTCGACGGGTCGATCGAGCTGAAACGGGCGGTTTGCGGCAAATTCAAGCGCGAGAACGGGCTCGATTACGAGACGTCGCAAATCACGATCGGCTCGGGCGGCAAGCAGGTGCTGTACAACGCGCTCGTCGCCACGATCAACCCGGGCGACGAGGTGGTGATCCCGGCGCCGTTCTGGGTGTCGTACCCGGAGATGGTGCTGCTGTGCGACGGGACCCCCGTCCCGGTTGCCTGCCCGCAGAACAACGGCGTTCAAGATGCGGCCGGAGGATCTCGACGCGGCGATCACGCCGCGGACCAAATGGCTGATCCTCAATTCGCCGTCCAACCCGAGCGGCGCCGCCTACACCGAGGAGGATCTGAGAGGCCTAACCGAAGTCTTGCTGCACCACCCGAACGTCTGGGTGATGACCGACGACATGTACGAGCACCTCGTCTATGACGATTTCGCGTTCAAGACGATCGCCCAGGTCGAGCCTCGGCTCTACGACCGCACCCTGACGGTCAACGGCGTCTCCAAGACTTATTGCATGACCGGCTGGCGGATCGGCTATGGCGGCGGCTCGAAGGCGCTGATCAAGGCGATCGGCGCGATCCAGTCGAACTCGACCGCCAACCCGTGCTCGATCAGCCAGGCGGCGGCGATCGAGGCGCTGACCGGGCCGCAGGATTTCATCCCGGTCCACAACCGCAGCTTCAAGGAGCGCCGCGATCTGGTCGTCGACGCCCTGAACCGGGTGCCGGGCCTGTTTTGCCCGCGCCCCGAGGGGGCCTTTTATGTCTACCCCTCCTGCGCCGGCGTTATCGGCAAGCGCACCGCGGCCGGCCAGACGATCGCGAACGACGAGGATTTCGTCCGCTATCTGCTCGAGGAGACCGGCGTCGCGGTGGTCCACGGCGAGGCCTTTGGGCTGTCGCCGCATTTCCGCATCTCCTACGCGACCTCGACCGAGATCTTGCGCGAGGCTTGCGCGCGCATCGACCGGGCCTGCCGCGCTCTCTCATAATAGTTCTATTGCATCGGTCCGACTTTTTCTTTCTGCGTCGCCCCCGCGAAAGCGGGGGTCCAGGGCGCCGGGCACGGTAATGACCCCCTCCTGTTCAAGCAGGGGAAGCTCTGGATGCCCGCTTTCGCGGGCATGACGAAGGAGATGGCTCACCGCCTCGCTGGTTAAACAGAAATGGTGCGGCGGGGGCAGATTTCGATTGCCATCCGGCCGGCCGGGCGCAACGATCGGGAACAGGTTAGAGGCGGCGCTGGCGCGCTCGTGCTGGGCGCCGGCGCTCGCCGCTCAGGATGGAGGCGCCTATGGCGAATGGATCTGCGGCACCGCGTTGTGCCGCGCTGATCGGACCGTATCTCTCGGGCAAGACGACCCTGCTGGAGGCCCTGCTGCACGCCAGCGGCACGACCAGCCGGCGGGGCAGCGTGCGCGACGGCAATTCGGTCGGCGATCATGCGCCGGAGGCGCGGGCGCGCCAGATGTCGACCGAGCTGAATGTCGCGAACGCGACGTTTCTCGGCGACTCGTGGACGATCCTCGATTGTCCGGGCTCGGTCGAGCTGCTCTACGAGGCGCAGGGCGCGCTGATGGTCAGCGACGTCGCAGTCGTCGTCGTCGAGCCCGAGGTCGAGCGCGCCCTGACGATCAGCGCGCTGCTGCGGTTTCTCGACCGGCACAAGATCCCGCACATGATCTTCATCAACAAGATGGACAACGCGAATGCGCGGGTGCGGGACCTGCTCGCCGCGCTGCAATCGGTCTCCGAGCGCCCGCTGGTGTTGCGCCAGGTGCCATTGCGCGGGGCCGAGCAGGAGATCACCGGCTATGTCGACCTCGTCAGCGAGCGCGCTTACCGCTACCGCCCGGGGCAGGCCTCCGATCTGATCCCGCTGCCCGATGATTTCTGGGACGCGGAGCGCGCCACCCGCACCGGCCTCATTGAAAAGCTCGCCGATTTCGACGACCAGCTCTTGGAGCAATTGCTCGAAGAGGTCGAGCCGCCGAAGGAGGAGATCTACAAGCACCTGACGCGCACCTTGAAGGGGGCGCAGGTCGTGCCGGTGTTCCTCGGCTCCGGGCTTGCCGATTACGGCATCCGGCGATTGTGGAAGGCGTTGCGGCACGAGGCGCCGTCGCCGCAGGAAACCGCGGCGCGGCTCGGGATCGCCGCCGCGGGCGAGCCCTTGGCCCAGGTGTTCAAGACCTACCATCTGCCGCATACCGGAAAATTGTCCCTGGCGCGGGTATGGCGCGGCACGATCTCCGAAGGGATGGTGCTGAACGGCAGCCGGGTCGCCGGCCTCTTGCGGCTGACCGGCGGCCAGCAGGAGAAGACCCCTTCCGCGCAGGCCGGAGAGGTCGTCGGGTTGACGCGGATGGAGGAGATCGCGACCGGCGCCGTGCTGACCCCGTCCGGCAAGGCCGAGCCGCTGCCGCGGCCGGACCGCCCGCAGCCGGTGTTCGGATTGGCGATTTCCGCCGAGCGCCGCACCGACGACGTCAAATTGACCGGAGCCATCGGAAAGCTGGTCGAGGAAGACCCCACCCTGGAGCTGGAGCAGAACCCGGATATCCAGGAGATGGTCCTCTGGGGGCAGGGCGACATCCACCTGCAAATCGCGATCGACCGCCTGCGCAACCGCCACAATCTGGCGGTCAACGGCAAGCGCTCGGCGGTGCCGTACAAGGAGACGATACGGCGCGGCACCCAGCAGCATTCCCGCTTCAAGCGCCAGAGCGGTGGGCACGGGCAGTTCGCCGATATCACGATCGAGCTGAAGCCGCTGCCGCGCGGCTCCGGCTTCACCTTCACCGACGGCGTCGTCGGCGGCGCCATCCCGCGCAACTACATCCCGGCGGTCGAGGAAGGCGTGGTCGAGGCGCTGCACCACGGCCCGCTCGGTTTTCCGGTCGTCGATGCCGCAGTCAATCTGATCACCGGCCAGTTCCACGCCGTCGACAGCTCGGACCAGGCGTTCAAGACAGCAGGAAGGCAGGCCGTCCAGGAGGCATTGCCGAAATGCGAGCCGATCCTGCTCGAGCCGATCGATTCGGTCGAGATCTCGGTGCCGAACGCGTTTACCGCGCGGGTGCAGCGGCTGGTCTCGGGCCGCCGCGGCCAGATCCTCGGCTATGATGCGAAGCCCGACTGGCCGGGCTGGGACGTGGTCAGCGCCCATCTGCCGCAAAGCGAGTTGCACGATCTGATCGTCGAATTGCGGTCGCTGACGATGGGGGTCGGCAGCTTCGCCCACCAATTCGACCATATGCAGGAGCTGACCGGGCGGCCGGCAGAAAAGGTATTGTCGTCGCGCGCGGCGGACGCCGCGCAATAGGGCCGATCGCGAAACCGTGACTTGGCCCCGGCGGTTGCCGATCCAGATCTAGGGTCGCAAAACTCTCAAGGTGCGGCCATGCTGATCCGGCGGAAGAGAGGCTGGGAGCTTCGCGACAGCGAAGCGACGCCCGAGCACGTATTTATCGCGCGGCGAACTCTCATCAAGGCCATAGCAGCGGGCGCGATCCTCGGTTCAGCTTTTGCGGCGGCGGCAGGGGAAGAGGAGGATCCGTCGGCGAGCCTCTACCCGGCAAAGCGCAATCCGCGTTACACGCTCGACCGGCCGATCACGGATGAGAAATTGGCCACCACCTACAACAACTTCTACGAGTTCGGCTCGCAAAAGACGATCGCGCCGCAAGCCCAGGCGCTCAAGATCCGGCCGTGGACGATCAAGATCGACGGGCTGGTCGAAAAGCCGCTCACCCTCGACATCGACGACCTTTTGAAAAAGATGCCGCTGGAAGAGCGGCTCTACCGCCACCGCTGCGTCGAGGCCTGGTCGATGGCGGTGCCGTGGAGCGGCTTTCCGATGGCGGCCTTGGTCGATCTCGCCAAGCCCCTGGGCTCGGCTAAGTACGTGCAGATGGAGACGTTTCTCGACCCCAAGATGGCGCCCGGCCAGAAGGAATTCTGGTATCCCTGGCCCTATGTCGAAGGGGTCACGATGGCCGAAGCCGGCAACGAGCTCGCCTTTCTCGTGACGGGCATGTACGGCAAGCCCGTCCCGAAACAAGACGGCGCGCCGCTGCGGCTCGCCCTGCCGTGGAAATACGGGTTCAAATCGGTCAAATCGATCGTCCATTTCTCGTTTACCGAGAAGCGGCCGGTGTCGTTTTGGGAGACCGTGCAAGGCAGCGAGTACGGCTTCTGGGCCAACGTCAACCCCGAAGTGCCGCATCCGCGCTGGAGCCAGGCGACGGAGCGGGTGCTCGGCAAGAACGACCGCGTGCCGACCCTCAAATGGAACGGCTACGGCGAGTTCGTCGCCCACCTTTATGACGGGCTCGAAAAAGAGCGCCTGTTCGCCTAAACGAAGAGGACGGGTGCGGCAGTGCAGATTTCGCTTGCAATCCTGATCATGTTTTGTTCTCCTGATCGGAGGGGGCGCCACACCTCTGGAGGAGGCAAAAATGAAGCGCTGGATGCTGGTGGTCATCATTCCCGTCGCTCTGCTCACGGCGGCCTGGTGGCACTGGCCGGCCGTCGCGCAGCGCAGCCCCGAGCCCGCGGCAGCAGCTGACGCGATCACGTTCGAGCAGTACCGCGATTTCCGCACTCGCGATCTGCAGCAGCGCCAAGCGCGCCTCGCGCGGCAACTGGCCGCGCCCGATCTTTCGGCAGGCGAGAAGGCGAATCTCGAGCGGCGCAAGGCGTATTACGACCAGCAGGCGGCGATGCCCGCCGAGGAGCGCGACCAGCTCTATCGCGACCGATTCGACCAGATCGACGCCAATCACGACGGCACTCTCGACCCGGAGGAGCGCGCCGCCTGGCGCGAAAAGCAGCGGGAACACTATCGGCAGCAATCAGCCGACCGCACCAGCCGAGCCGACCGGCAACGCTAGGCTACAGCAGGTTGCGATCCCTCGCCCCGCGTATTGACCCTCTCCCCCCGCCGGCCGGGGAGAGGGCAGGGTGAGGGGGGCCGACCTACGGGTGCGCGGCGCGACCCACCTCACCCTCCCGGTCGCTGACGCGCCCGGGCCCCTCCCTCTCCCCCCGAAAGGGCGGAGAGGGGCGTTCGGCGCCGTTTTCGACCGGCTATTTCGCGGGCGAGTGAAGCACGGCTCGCGTGGCCGCGCTCGCCACTGCCCGCAGCGAGGCAGTGACGATGTTCCCGTCGATCCCAACACCGTAAAGGGTGGCGCCGGCCGCATTGCGGATCTCGATATAGGCGGTCGCCTGCGCATCGGCGCCGGCGCCGATCGCGTGCTCGCGATAGTCGACGACCGTCAATTCGACGTCGCATTCGCGTTGCAATGCGTCGACAAAGGCCGCGATCGGGCCGTTGCCGACACCTTCGATCCGTCGCTCCCTGCCGTCGATCAGGACGGTTGCTGCGATCCTGCGCCGCTCCGGCGCCCGGGGCTCGGGGTAGAGGTTGTATTCCTCGAGATGGATGCCATCCTTGCGCAGGTAGGTGTCCGCGAACAGCGACCAGATGTCGGCGCTGGTCATCTCTTTGCCGGTGCGGTCGGTCACTTCCTGCACCCGCTTGCTGAAATCGATCTGCAGCCCGCGCGGCAGGTCGAGCCCGTAATCGGCCTTCAGCACATAGGCGACACCCCCCTTGCCCGACTGGCTGTTGACGCGGATCACCGCTTCGTAGCTGCGGCCGAGATCCTTCGGGTCGACCGGCAGATACGGCACCTCCCAGAAATCGTCGTTGCGCTTGGCCAGCGCGTCGAAGCCCTTTCTTGATCGCGTCCTGGTGCGAGCCCGAAAACGCGGTGTAGACGAGCTCGCCGGCATAGGGGTGCCGCGGATGGACCGGCAATTGGTTGCAGTGCTCGACGGTACGGACGATCTCGTCGATGTCGGTGATGACGAGCCCCGGGTCGATCCCCTGGCTGAAGAGGTTCAGCGCCAAGGTCACGACATCGACATTGCCGGTGCGCTCGCCATTGCCGAAGAGCGTGCCTTCGACCCGCTCCGCACCGGCCATCACCGCCAGCTCGGTCGCGGCGACCGCCGTCCCGCGGTCGTTGTGCGGGTGCACGCTCAGGGTGATGCAGTCGCGGTTGCGGATGTGCCGGCCGAACCACTCGATCTGATCGGCGTAAATATTGGGCGTCGCCATCTCGACGGTCGCCGGAAGATTGAGGATGGTCTTCTTCTCCGGCGTCGGCTGCCAGACGTCCATCACCGCCTCGCAGATCTCGACGGCAAAGTCGAGCTCGGTCCCGGTAAAGCTTTCGGGCGAGTATTGATAAATGATCTCGCTTTCGGGCATCGCTCGGGCGAGTTCCCGAATGAGCTTGGCGCCATTGACGGCGATGTCTACGATCCCGGGCTTGTCGAGGCCGAAGACGACCCGGCGCTGCAGGGTGGAGGTCGAGTTGTAGAGGTGCATGATGGCGCGGCGGGCGCCGCGGACCGCCTCGAAGCTGCGCTCGATCAGCTCGGGCCGGGCTTGGGTCAGAACCTGGATCGTGACATCGTCCGGGACGAGGTTGCTGTTCGATCAGTTCGCGCACAAACGTAAAGTCCGTTTCCGAGGCGGCCGGAAATCCGACCTCGATCTCCTTGAAGCCGAGCTGGACGAGGAGGTCGAACATCCGCCGCTTGCGGTCGGGACCCATCGGCTCGACCAGCGCCTGATTGCCGTCCCGCAGATCGACGCTGCACCACTGCGGCGCATGTCGGATGACCTGCGTCGGCCAGCGGCGGTCGGGCAGATCTATGGTCGGGAAAGCGCGGTATTTGTGAATCGGCATGCCGGGCATGAGAATCTCCAGGGAATAGGCTCGCCGCCGGTCGGCGGCATTATCAAGCAGTCGGAGAATCGGTACGGCCGGGGCGTCTCAGTGCCGCCGACCGCTGCTAAGTCGCCATAGTAAAAACGGTGGAACGTTATCTACGGCAACCGATCGGCGACGGTAACTCGACAAAATATAGAAAATCATCAGTGCAACCGAGCGTGGGAGGGTTCCCGATGGGGAACGGCCAACGAGCAGAGGTCGGCGCCTTTCAGGACGCCGAGCGGGTAAGTCGTAGCTCGTAGCGCTCAAGATACATAGCGTTCCGACCCTAGCCGAACCGCGTCCGCCGGTCAACTGTCGGATTTCGCGTCAGCCTCGACGGTAACGCATACCAAACCATGGCATCCTAACCGCAAGTTTCACGATCTGTTGCTTTGTTGCCACTGTTGCTTAAGAACCACATATCTGCGAAAAACCGTGTGCCGGCTCCAGGCTGAATTGACTCGAAATCATGGCTGTATAGTATTCTGCGAGTGGAGTTCGGCTCGCGTGCTGTATCGGTCTCGAATTGAGAAGTAGTCGATGAGAGTTCGCCTATCCGGTTTACGTTTTCCAATGGAGCTAGGAGTTGCTGGCGTACGCGTCCGAGCATAGGGGGATACGGCTGCGGTTGCGCAGCTTGAGACGGGGCGAGGGGACGAAGTGTCAGAGAACACAAACATTCTGCCTTTCCCGCTAACGGTACGGGGGTTGCTGCCGGCCGCGGCGGACTGGGTGCCGACCAAATACGAATTTACCGAGAAAGAACTAGCCGACCTGTGTCGCTGGTTTTCGGCGATGAAATACGCCTTTCCAGGCACCGAAGGGGTCATGGTGGTCAGTCATCAGGAGAGTTACTCTGCGGTAGGGCTGTATAATCGAGCGGGAGGTGCGCCGAATTGTCTGATCGCTAAACATGAGGTTTCCGGTGCGGCGCGCTTTTTCTGGTCGACGGAGTTCGATGCGCCACGCCCCATCAAAGACCTGTCCGAGATCACCGACGCTCACATTCGTGCCATCCGGCCGCCCCGCAACGAAAAGGGCTGGCTCGATCCGATAGGTTGGATGGGGGTTTATGCCTCGCGGATGATCGCAACCCAACTGCAAATCGTTTGAACGCCGAAGCCACCCCGCCGAGAACCGGTGTGCCGCCTTGCCCTATTCCTCGTAACAGTAGAAAATCATTTCAGGTGTAGCAACCATATCGCATCGATGAAACTTCCCGCCGTTCTTGTTTGGCTTGCCGGAACCGGCCTTGCGGGATGCGCCTATCTGCCGACCGCGGGCCCGACGGCTAGCGAGGTTATCGATCGCGGCGTTCAGGACAACCAGACCCGCTACGACGTGATCGAGGTCAATGCAAATGTCGTGGCGACGTTACTGGCCCAACCTGCGGAGAGTTTTCGAAGGCGTTTTGGAAAGAACGGGAAACCTCCCGCGCCGAAGATCGGGATCGGCGACACGGTTTCCGTGTCGATTTGGGAAGCCGCAGGAGGCGGCCTGTTCGGGACGTCGCCCACCGACCATATTTCGGCCGGCTCGCGCAGCGTCACCATCCCGGAGCAAGTCGTCGCCCGAGACGGGGCAATCAGCGTCCCATTCGCGGGGCGTGTTCCTGTGGCCGGCCGCTCGACCGTCGAAGTCCAACACGAACTCGAGCGCCGTCTCGCCGAGAAGGCGATCGAGCCTCAGGTCATCGTGACAGTCGCCAAGAGTGTCACCAATGCAGCGACCGTGTCAGGCGAAGTTGTCAACGGCGCCAGGGTGCCGCTCTCCGTCGATGGCGATCGCCTGCTCGATCTCATTGCACTCGCCGGGGGGGCGAAGTCAGCGGTCTATGACACCTTCGTCAGATTGTCCCGCGGCGGCGTCACTGCGGCGATCCCGATGGAGAGGCTCGTGTCGGACCCGGCCGAGAACATTTACGCCCAGCCCGGAGACATTCTGACCTTGGTCCGCGTGCCGCAAACCTATTCCGTGCTCGGAGCGACCGGGCAGAATGCCCAGCTCACTTTCAATGCGGAACGGATAACCCTCGTCGAGGCGCTCGCCAAAGCCGGCGGCCTGCAGGATTTTCGCTCGGACCCGGCTGGCGTGTTCCTTTTCCGGTTCGAGCCGCCGGGAGTGGTGGCCGCGCTCAATGCCCCGCAGCTGGGCACCGGGCCCGACCGCAGCTCGCCGGTCGTTTACCGCCTCGACATGAGCGACGCGAATGCCTATTTCCTGGCCCAGCGCTTCCCGGTCGAGGACAAGGACATCATTTACGTGGCCAACGCGAAATTGAATGAGCTGCAAAAATTCTTTACTCTTCTAAACACTATTACCGGCCCGGTGATCACTGGGATTGTGGTTAAGGGCTCCGTTAATAACCAATAATCTCTAGCTGGCAAATCGGTGTGAAGGAGCCGACCATGGCTGTGATGAGATGTTCGCCAGGTCGTGATCTAATCGTCGTCACTGGAGGCGCCGGGTTTATCGGGTCCCATATCGTCGCCGATCTGGCGAGCGCCGGCTCCCGGGTGGTCGTGGCGGATCATTTACGCTCGGGAGGCAAGTGGCGTAACCTCGCCGAGGCTCAGCTCTACGATATCATTCGGCCCGATACCGTAGCCGAATGGCTCGGGCGTCGGGGCAAGGATGTTGCGGCAATCGTGCATATGGGCGCGATCTCCTCCACTACCGAAACCGATGTCGACAAATTCGTCGCGAACAACGTTCGCTCGACCCTGGACCTTTGGCAATGGTGTGCCGAAAACCAGGTGCGGTTCATTTATGCTTCGTCGGCTGCAACCTTCGGCGACGGCAGTGCCGGTTTCAGCGATGAGCAGAGCCCTGCAGCCCTTGCGTCGCTGCGTCCGATGAATGCCTACGGTTGGAGCAAACACGTCGTCGACCGCCGGGTGGTCGATGATCTGGTGCGCGGGTACTCATCTCCGCCGCAGTGGGCGGGGCTCAAATTCTTCAATGTCTACGGCCCGAATGAGGCTCACAAGGGCGACATGCAGTCGGTGGCCAGCAAGATTTTGCCGCTGGTTCGGGCCGGAGAGACCATATCGCTGTTTAAGTCGCACGATCCGCACTATCGCGATGGTGGTCAACTGCGCGACTTCGTGTATGTGAAGGATTGCGTCGCTGTGGTTCGCTGGTTGTTGGCGAATCCGAGTGTCAACGGTTTATTCAATGTCGGAACCGGCGTCGCCCGCAGCTTCCTGGATCTCGTCCACGCGGTCGGAGCCGCGACTGGCCAGTCGCCGGACATTCGATTTGTCGATATGCCGGCAGGGGTTCGGGGTGCCTATCAGTACTTTACCCAGGCGGATATGACGAAATTGCGGGCCGCCGGCTTTGTTCAGCCGCTTCACTCCCTCGAAAACGGCGTTCGGGATTTTGTCGCCTCTGGCGCCTGAATGCCCGTCGCAGCCGGCCGCGTATTGTCCTGTGTACGAAAGTACCAGCCTGGACGTTTGTGGTGAACACATGGCGAACCATGTGACCGTGTTTCGCCCGGAATTTGCTGATGGCCATAAATCGCCGGCTGTGCTGCGATCCGCTGTTTTTCACAACGGGTATTTAGGTTTTTCAATTGCTTGATCCTGATCTCCGGCGCTGGCGGCCACGCCGCGCAGCGATCCCGGCACCACGATCGGCTGGATTAGCGCCCGTGCGTCTCTTCGAGACAGCCGTGGAGCCTGTCCTCGGGCCGCGCACAGCGCGGATCCGGGGGCGGCTCCCTCACACTAGCACCAGAGGACCGCGGTGATTCTGTTCGATCTGTCGCGGCTGGTCTCGCGCGCCGGCCGCGAGACCCCGACCGGGATCGACCGGGTCGAACTCGCCTATGCCGAGCACCTCATCGGTCGGGGTTTGCCGCTGTCGTTTACTGTGCTGACGGCTGGCGGCCGTTTCGGGCTGTTGCCCAGAGCGGTCGCGGATGATTATGTCGAGACCATTGCGCGAACCTGGCGAGGCGCTGCCGGAGCGCGACGGGATCTGCGGCATACCAAACAGCTGGCCCGAATGCTCGAGCTTCGCGCCACCCTGCAAGGCGAGCGCGCGCTGGTGAAATCGCTTCGAGCAGCGTTCGATCGGCCGGCCTACCTTCTGGTCTCCCATCATCATCTGGAAAAACGCCGCGCCATTGCGCGTCTGAAACGACAGACGTGCGCCTGGTTTGTCTGCCTGATCCACGATCTCATTCCAATCGAATTTCCGGAATACGCGCTTCCCGGCCAGGACGACAAGCATCGCCGCCGGATCGAGAGCGCTGCCGCATTGGCCGATGCCGTGATTGTCAATTCCGCCGTGACGCGCGATGCGTTTCTCCCTTATCTGGAGCGGGCGGGCCGTAATCCGCCGGTGCTGGTCGCGCCGTTCGGCGTCGATTTGCCGTCGCTCGCCGGGCATGAGCTGCCGGGTCCGAGGCGGCCTTATTTTGTTTGCATCGGCACCATCGAAGCTCGCAAGAACCATCTGCTGCTGCTCAATGTATGGCGGCAGCTCGCGGCCGAGCTCGGCGATGCGGCCCCGGCTCTGGTGCTGATCGGGCAGCGCGGCTGGGAGACCGAAAGCGCAATCGACATGCTCGAGCGCAGCCCTGCTTTGCACGGCCTTGTCTTCGAGCGCAGCAATCTGCCTGATGCCGAGGCGATGCGGCTGCTCAAAGGTGCCCAAGCGCTGCTGCTTCCATCCTTTGCGGAAGGGTTCGGCTTTCCTCTGATCGAGGCGCTGGCGCAGGGTATTCCGGTTCTCTGCAGCAATCTGGCCGCCTTGCGCGAGAATGGCGGTGATGTTCCGGAATACCTCGATCCGTTGGATGGGCTGGGCTGGCGGGCCGCGGTGATCGATTACTCGGGACCCGCATCGCCGCGGCGCGCAGCGCAGCTCCGGCGCTTGGGCGGGTGGAGGGCGCCGACCTGGGAGGGTCATTTCGCCGAAGTCGAAGCGTTGATCGCCGAAGCTCGCGCGGGCAGACCGAGCATCGGGTGAGAGAGAGGCGCCGGTTCGCCAAATGAGCGAGCCTCGGCTTGACCCGCACCTGACGACGGATGTATCGAAAATCTCTTCCGAAAAGAAACTCGCTCGGCCGAAGCGCCGCGCCTCTTGAGGGGAGGATTTCATGAGAGATCCCCGCTGTGGGGAGGACAACACGCCCGGCTGGTGGGGTCCGTCGGACGGGGCTGGCGCCTCATGAAAGCCCCTGCGGTCGATTATGTGAGGCCGCGCACCCTGACGGAAGCCCTCGATCTGCTCGCGCAACACGAGGATGCGGCGCGGGTGATCGCTGGCGGGCAATCCTTGGTCGCAATGATGAACCTGCGGGTCGTTGCGCCCGGCCTGCTGATCGACATCGCCCGGCTGCCGGAATTGACTTCGGTGGGGGGCGATGCCGATGCCGTGACGGTGGGGGCTTGCGTGAGCCATGCCGCGATAGAGGACGGGCTGGCGGATGACCCGTCTCGGGGCTTGATGCCGCGCGTCGCCGCGACACTTGCTTACCGGGCGATCCGCACGCGTGGCACGATCGGCGGGAGCTTGGCCTTGTCGGATCCCGCGGCAGAGTGGCCGGCGGTTCTGACGGCGCTCGATGCCGAGGTGATCCTTTGCGGCAAGAACGGGCAACGCTCGCTCAAATGCAGCGAATTTGCGACCGGCATTTTCGAGACGCAGCTCGCTGCAGACGAAATCGTAACGGGCGTGAGGGTTCCCAGAATGTCGGCGGATGCGCGCTGGGGCTATGTGAAGCTATGCCGGAAAGCGGGTGAATTCGCCAGCGCATTGGCGGTTGCCGTAGCCGACCGGGCGCGGGGTCATGCGCGGGTCGTGATCGGTGCGGCGAACGGCGCGCCTCTGGTGCTCGAGAACGCCTCCCGCGCGCTCTCCGATAATCGCAGCGACAATGTTGCAACCGCCGTCGCCGCAGATCTCGACGCCGCGACGAGCCGGCATTTCGACGAATACCAGCGCAATCTGCACTCGGTCGCTGCATTACGCGCAGTCCAACAGGTATTGCAATGAGCGCTACCCGCTTGCGGATCAATGGCGTCGCGGTTGCAGACGACATTCCGCCGCGGCTGTCGCTGGCCGATTTCCTGCGTGAGCGGCGCAATCTGACCGGAACCCATCTCGGCTGCGAGCACGGCGTGTGCGGCGCCTGCACGGTCCTCGTCGACGGCGCTCCGGCGCGCTCCTGCCTGATGCTCGCCGTCGCTTGCGACGAGCGCGAGGTCGAGACGATCGAAGGTTTCGCCGGCGACTCGGCAATCGACACGCTGCGCCGCTGTTTTCACCAGCATCACGCTTTGCAATGCGGGTTCTGCACGCCGGCAATGCTGATCACCGCGCGCGATCTGATCCTGCGGCGCCGCGCCGGGTCGGAGCGCGAAATCCGCGAAGGGCTTGCCGGAAATATCTGCCGCTGCACCGGCTACACCAATATCGTCGCGGCGATTGCGGCGGCCGCCGAGGCGATCGCAAAGGAGGCGCCCGATGCCCAATGACCATCATGGCGTCGGCGCCTCTTTGCTGCGCCGAGAGGACGACCGGCACCTGCACGGGCGCGGCCAATTTGTCGGGGACATCAAGCTTCCGGGCACGCAGGAGGTGGCGTTTGTGCGCAGCCCGCATGCCCATGCGCGCATCCGATCGATCGCCGTGCCGCCGAATGCGGCCGGCCGCGTGTTTATCGCCGCCGACCTGCCGCAAGTAAAGCCGATCCGAGTCGTCTCGCACTCCGCCGGGGCCAAGTCGCCGCCCTGGCCGCCGCTCGCTACCGACAAGGTCCGCTATGTCGGCGACGCCATTGCCGCCTGCATTGCGCCGTCGCGCGGCGAGGCGGAAGACCTCGCCAACGCCGTTGCGGTCGAATACGAAGTATTGGACGCCGTGGTCGACGCGCCGCGCGACATGCGCGGGCAGCCGCCACCCGGTGCACGAGAGCTGGGGCGACAACCTCTATATCGAGCACCTGTTGGAGGGCGGCGACATCGACGCGGCAGCGCGTGCCGCCGAGGTGACGGTGACGCGCGAGTTCCGCATGCAGCGTCAGTCGGGCGCGCCGCTCGAATGCCGAGGGGTGCTCGCCTATCGCGATCATCGCCTCGACGAGGTCGTCGTCTATGCCTCGACCCAGACGCCCCATACCGTGCGGGTGGCGCTCGGCGAGATCCTGGGCATCGAGGAGCGCCGCATTCGCGTCGTCGCGCCCGATGTCGGCGGCGGCTTCGGGCCTAAGGCGCGCCTCTACCCGGAGGAAATCATCCTCGCCGCCTTGGCGCTCGAGCTCGACCACCCGGTGCGCTGGATCGAGGACCGCAGCGAGCATCTGCTGACGACGGCCCACACCCGCGACCATCATTACAAGGCTCACCGCCTATGCCGACCGGCAGGGCCGCATTCTCGGCATCGATGCGGAGATCTGCGTCGATGCCGGCGCCTACGGGTTGTGGCCGCAAGGGCCCTATCACGAGGCCGGTATGGTGGCGCGCGCATTGCCGGGACCGTACACGATCCCGAACTACCGGGCGAAGCACTACACGGTCGCGACGAACAAGACGCCGCTCGGGCCTTACCGCGGGGTCGGCCGCCCCGGCGCATGCTTTGTGATCGAGCGGCTGATCGATGAGGTCGCCCGGGCGGTCGGGCGCGACCCGAACGAGGTGCGGATCCTCAACCTCGTGCGGCCCGAGCAAATGCCGTTCTCGACAATCGGCGGCATGCGCCTCGACAGCGGCGATTATGCGCAGAGCGTGCGGCTGTGCGCCGAACTGTTGGACTTGCCGGCGATCCGTGCGCGGCAACAGCGCGGCGAGCCGGACGGCAGGCTGATCGGCGTCGGCTTTGCCACCTTTGCCGAGCAGACCGCGCACGGCGCCGCCGAATTCGCCGCCCGCGGCGCCGTCGATCATTCCCGGCTTCGAGAGCTGCACCGCGCGCATCCTGACCGACGGCAGCGTCGTGCTTGATGGTCGGCATCCAGTCGCACGGCCAAGGGCCTCGAAACGGCGCTGTCGCAGGTCGCCGCCGAGGAACTCGGCATCGACCCGGCGCGGATCTCGGTGCGCCACGGCGACACCGAGAGCACCGCCTTCGGCTTTGGCACCTTCGCCTCGCGCAGCATGGTGATGTCGGGCGGCGCGGTGGCGCGCGCCAGCCGGATATTGCGCGACAAGCTGTGCCGGATCGGCGCGCATCTGCTGCAATGCGATCTCGCCGAGGTGCGCTGCGCCGACGGCATGGTGGCGGGGCCGCAAGGGTCGGTGACGATCGCCGAGATCGCCAAGGTCGCGCATTTGCGGATGGACGGGCTGCCGCCAGGGGTCGACCCGTTGCTCGACGCGACCGCGACCTACGAGCCGGCGATCAGCACCGGCGTCTATTCCTATGCGACGCATGGCGCCGTCGTCGCGGTCGACCCCGAGACCGGGTTTGTCGAGCTCCTCGATTACGCCGTCGCCGAGGATTGCGGCACGATGGTCAACCCGATGCTGGTCGAAGGGCCAGATCAGGGGCGGCGTCGTGCAGGGCATCGGCACCGCGCTCTACGAAGAGATCCCCTACGACGAGGCCGGCCAGCCGCTCGCCGGCACCTTGGCCGACTACCTCTTGCCCGGCGCCGCCGAAATGCCGGCGATCAAGATCGGCCACCTCCACACCCCCACCCCCCACACCGAATACGGCATGAAGGGCATGGGCGAAGGCGGCGCCGTCGCCCCGCCCGCCGCAATCGCCAACGCCGTCCGCGACGCCCTCGCGCGGCATCGGCGCCGAGGTCAACGAAACCCCGATCACCCCACGCCGCGTGATGGCGGCGATAAGAAAGGCGCGCGCGGCGAAACCCTAGCCTTGAAAAGGCAAAGGCCGGGTGTCCTGCGAAACCCGTCTGACCGAGGAAATTACCGTTCCCAGGGATTGATCACGGGGATGCGGGTATCTTCGAAATCACCAACGTTGCGCGTGACGATGATCTTGCCATGAACGGCCGCCGTCGCCGTGATCAGCCCATCAGCCATAGCACGCGGCCGCTCGGCGGCGAGCCGTCCCCATTCGAGGGCGATCAGATCGCTGATTGGCAGAATCCTGTTGCTGTGGTCGTGCCGTAGCTGTTCCAGCCACACGGTCAGCGATGCGGCTGTGCGGGCGTCGCTTCGTCGCTTGAGCGCGATACCCTTCATGATTTCGCTAAGGGTGATAACGCTGAGGTAGATTGTGGTCGAATTGACTGAGCGGAGCCAGATCCGTGCCTCTTTGCTGCCTCGCCGAGCCTCGGACAAGACGTTGGTATCGACAAGGTACATCAGATAACAACATCTCGGCCGGCGTCGCGGGCCCGGGCATTGGTGGCATCCACCAGATTATCCGGCCAGGGCACTCCTTCCAGTATGTGGTCGACAATCGAGCGGCGCTGTGAGGTGAGCTTCGCGAATTCTTCTTCGGAGACGACTACGACGGCGGGCGCGCCTCTGACGCTCACATGCTGCGGGCCCTGCTCGCGGGCTCTCTTGACGAGTTCGCTAAAGCGCGCCTTTGCGTCCTGCAGCGGCCAATTCGGGCGGGGTTGATCTATTTCCAGGTTCGTCATGGGAGGCGGGCTTCCCTAACTAGACTAACTAGTCTAATCCCTTCCGCACCATGTGTCAACCTGCCGACTGTATCTTGAGGACAGAGCCGAGCAGGGTGAGCCCTGCGGCTAGCATTACGCCCATGCGGACAGTTTAGGCGCAGACCGAGGTAGCGGCTTCCAGCTCGCGGCGTGTCGTGTCAATCGCAAATTGAAGCCCTCTTCGAGCGGCATCGAGGTCGCGGCGTGGAGACGGCATCGTGATGTTACACCACCCCAAACCGCGTGATTGCTCCTTCGTCGAATTTCAGCCCGAGCCCGGGAGCGGTCGGCATGGCGAGCTCGCCGTTGACCGGGACCGGCACTTCTTCCCACAAATGGAAGAGGCGCGGCATGTACTCGACGGTCAGCCCGTTGGGGACGGCGCCGACGAGGTGGACATGGATCTCCGGCACCCCGTGGCTGACCACCGGCAGGTTGAAGGCCTCGGCCATGCCGGCGATCTTGAGCCAGGGGGTGATGCCGCCCGAGCGCACCTGGTCGATCATCACGATGTCGACCGAACGCGCCTCGAGCATGTGGCGGAACGGGACGATGCCGTAGAGGTATTCGCCGCCGGCGACCGGCGTCGCCAAAGCCGCCGCGACCCGCGCCAGCCCGGGGTAATCGTCATGGGCGGTCACGTCCTCGAGCCAATAGAGCCCGACCCCGGCGTCTTCGACCCGCTGGCCGATGTCGATCGCCTGCTCGACCCGCCAGCGCTGGTTGATGTCGCACATCAAATCCATGTCGGGGCCGACCGCCTCGCGGATCAACCGGGCCTGCTCGACCTCGCGCGCCGGCGAGGTGGCGCCGGGCAATCCGAGCTGCATCTTGGTCTGGCGATGGCCTTTCTCGCGCAACCTGCCGGCCGCGGTCACCGCCTCGTCGAGCTTGAGGCCGCGCCGGAGCGCGCCGCTCGCATAGGTCGCGATCCGGTCGCGCCCGCCGCCTAGCAATTTCCACAACGGGAGGCCGAGCGCCTTGCCCTTGGTGTCCCACAGCGCGACGTCGATCGCGGAGAGCGCCATCGTAAAGATGCCGGCCGGGCCGGCGCCACCCGCTGCCACACGCAGCTTCGCGGCGACCGCCTCGACGCGCATCGGGTCCTCGCCGATCGTCAGCGCGCCGAGCTCGTCGACCGCGCGCCGCAAGCTGCGGGTCAAGGCACCCCCGAAATAGGTCACCCCCAAGCCTTCGACGCCGTCATCGGTGCGCACCCGCAGCCAAACGATCGGGTTTTTCGCATTCGGGTTTTCGGAGAATCCGGCGAGCGGCTCGTCGTTTGGAAGCGCAACAATGCCGGTCTCGACGCTCGCGATCTTCATCAGGCCACTCCGAACCGGTTGATCGTCTCTTGGTTGAAGCTGAGGCCGAGCCCCGGCCGGTCGGACAATACGAGCTCGCCATCGGCGAAGGCGGCGGTGCCTTCGAACAATCTCAGCATCCAGCCCATATACTCGACGGTGAGCCCGTTGGGGACCGCCGCCACGAGATGGGCGTGGATCTCCGGGACCACATGGCTGACGACCGGCAGGTTGAAGGCCTCGGCCATGCCGGCGACCTTCA
Source organism: uncultured Alphaproteobacteria bacterium (assembly GCA_963836845.1). Lineage (GTDB taxonomy): Bacteria > Pseudomonadota > Alphaproteobacteria > ATCC43930 > CGMCC-115725 > AP-15. Next base: position 157,179 of record CAWILK010000024.1, read on the forward strand.
TCCATTGCGTGATCCCGCCGACCCGGATCAGGTCGATCATCACGTAGTCGACCGAGCGCGCCTCGATCATGTGGCGGAACGGCACGATGCCGTAGACCAATTCGCCGCCGCAGATCGGCGTCGCCAACGCCGCATTGACCCGCGCAATGCCCGGCGTAATCGTCATGCGTCGTGACGTCTTCGAGCCAGAACAGCCCGACACCCGCATCCTCGACGCGGCGGCCGATGTCGATCGCCTCTTCCGGCCGCCAGCGCTGGTTGATGTCGCACATCAGCTTGATGTCGGGCCCGAGCGCCTCGCGCACCGCCTTGGCGCGCTCGACCTCCTTCGCCGGGGTCGTCGGGCCGGGCAGCGCCAGCTGCATTTTGGCTTCGCGGAAGCCCTTTTCCTTCAGCTTCCCGGCCGCGGTCAGGACGTCGTCGAGGCTGAGGCTGCGGCGCAGCGAGCCGCTGGCATAGGTCGCGACGCGCTGGCGCGCCCCGCCCAGCAATTTCCACAGCGGCTGGCCGAGCGCCTTGCCGCGGATGTCCCATAACGCGATGTCGATCGCCGCCAGCGCCAGGGTGAACATGCCGCCCGGCCCCGACCCGCCGGCGGCGGCGCGCAATTTCGCGATGATTGCTTCGAGGCGCAGCGGGTCTTCGCCGATCGTCAAAGCGCCGAGGTCGTCGACCGCGGCTTTAAGGCTGCGGGTCATTGCGCCGCCGTAAAAGGTCACCGCGATGCCCTCGATCCCGTCGTCGGTGCCCATTCGCACAATGACGATCGGCCGCGCCGCATCCGGGTTCTCCGGCGAATTGGCCAGCGGGTCCGATTCCGGCAGCACCAGGATCTGCGAATTGATGCGCGAGATTTTCATCAGATCACCCTCCACATCGTCATGCGGCGCGGTAGCGATCCACGGTCGCCTGGTCGAATTTGAGGCCGAGGCCGGGCGCGGTCGGCATCTCGAGCTCGCCGTTAACGGGCTGCGGCACCTCTTCGAAAAGGCGCATCAGCCACGGCATGTACTCGACGGTGAGCCCGTTCGGGATCGCCCCGATCAGATGGACATGGACCTCGGGGATCAGATGGCTGACGACCGGCAGGTTGAAGGCCTCGGCCATGCCGGCGACCTTCATCCATTGGGTGATGCCGCCGACCCGCACCAGATCGATCATCACGATGTCGACCGAGCGCGCCTCGACCATGTGGCGGAACGGCACGATGCCCCAGACATATTCGCCGCCGGCGACCGGCGTCGACAATGCCGCGGTCACCCGGGCGAGCCCGGCATAGTCGTCCGCCGTCGTCACATCCTCGAGCCAGAACAGGCCGACCCCGGCGTCCTCGACGCGGCGGCCGATGTCGATCGCCTGCTCGACCCGCCAGCGCTGGTTGATGTCGCACATCAATTTGATGTCGGGCCCGATCGCCTCGCGCACCCGCCGCATGCGCTCGACCTCGATGGCCGGCGTCGTCTCGCCCGGCAAGGCGAGCTGCGTCTTCATCTCGCGAAAGCCCTTGTCCTTCAGGGTGGCGGCGGCAGTGACGACGCGGTCGAGCGAGAGCCCGCGCATCAGGGCGCCGCTCGCGTAGGTCGGGACCCGCTCGCGCGCCCCGCCGAGCAGTTTCCAGAGCGGCAGGTTCGAGCGCCTTGCCGCGGATATCCCACAGCGCCATGTCGAGCGCCGACAAGGCCAGATGAAAGATCCCGCCGGGCCCCGCCGAGCCGGCCGCAGCGCGCAATTTCGCGACGACCGCCTCGACGCGCAGCGGGTCCTCGCCGACAGTTAGCGCCCCGAGCTCGTCGATGGCGCTCCTCAATGTGCCGGTCAGCGAGCCGCCGAAATAGGTCACCCCGAGCCCGGCAACGCCCTCGTCGGTCTGGACCTCCAAGGTGACGATCGGGCGGGTCCCGCCCGGGTTTTCCGCCGCGCCGGCGAGCGGCTCGTCGGCCGGCAAGTTGACGATGCCAGAGCGAATTCCGGATATTTTCATCGGATCGATCCTTTGAGCTCAATGCGTCAAGAGTTGCATTCCCGGCCGGAGAAGGGAAGCGCGCTCGCTCCGCGGACAGATCGCTCGAGGATGAGCTCGGCTCGCCGGGCTCCCGCGGCTAGCATCGCTATTTCTGTGGGCCATAGAAAATCACCCAGACCGAGAAGTCCCCCGACAGATTCTCGAACCCATGAGCGACGTGCGCTGCGCAGAACAGGGCGTCACCGGGGCCTACTGGGGTCACAGTGTCCTCTACCCGGTAACGGGCAGTGCCGGAGGCCACGAAATAGAGCTCGTCGCGCTCATGCGGAACCTGCGGCCCGTTGGTGGGTCGAGCGGAGAACCTGATTTCCAGATCGCCGTCGACAAACACCTCGGCCGATCGCCCGGGTGTCCGCGGGAGGGCAAGCGCAGCGGCAAGCGATATTGGCGACGGCGTGTGATCCATTCTGGTTCCCTTTCGGGCATCATCCGCCCAAACTATTCGTCGGCTTTCGGACCGCGCGCTCTGTTGGCGAGAAACGCGATCTCGGCGGGGGTGGATTCCCGGCCGAGGATTTCGTTGCGGTGCGGGAAACGGCCGAAGCGCTCGATGACCTCGACATAGGGGCGCCCGTAGCGGCGCAAGGCGCCCCCGCGGTCGGGATCCTGCGGCAGGGCGCCGAACAGCGCGACCGAGCGGCGCTGGTCGGCGAGGTCCTCGCTGTGATGGAACGGCATATAGAAGAACCGGCGCCAGATCGGCGGGACCAGCTTGTCGAAGCCGCGGTCGATTGCCCGGTCGGCTACGGTTAGCGCTGCCGGGTCGGTCGCATAGGCGCGCGGCGTGTCGCGAAAGATGTTGCGCGGCACCTGATCGAGCAACACCACGAGAGCGAGCGCCCCCTCCGCGGACATCTCCCACGATCCGAGCTCGCCGCCGGCGCCTCTTTCATAATCGGCGAGAAACTCGCGGCGGATCGCCTCGTCGAATTCGTCGGTGCTCTTGAACCAGATCGCGCGATGCCGCTCGCGGTCGGGATCGCCCTCGGCCCGAACCAGAAATCGATCAGCTTGCGCGCCCGGTCGGGTAGGCGGGCGGGCAATGGCTTCCTCAGAAAGAATTTCGAGTGCCCCGGCGGGTAATCGTCGAGCGTGGCAAAGACTTCGTAGCCGCGCTTTTCGTAGAAGGGCCGCGCCTGGAAGCTGTGCGTCTCCAGGGTGGCGGCGAAGCAGCCGCGCTCTGCGGCATAATCCTCCGCCGCCTGCAGCAGCCGCGCGCCATTGCCGTGACCTCGGACGGCCATGTCGACCCAGAGGATCCTGACGTGCAGCCAGCCGCCCCAGAGATCCCCGAGCAAGCCTCCCACCCACTCTCCTCGCGCATTCTTCAAAAAGAACCCAACAGGATGCCAGTCTGACTGGCCCGTCCTGGCGATGTTGTGGGTGTTGAGGCTGTCGACCACGAACCGCCGCAGCGAGTCCGGCGGCAGCGGATCGAAGATCAGGTCGAGATCCGTCATCTCACGGGGCTCGCCGCGGAGGCGTCATCAATGATGCGGACGAGGTGGCGGGCCTCGCGTCCGACAGCGTCGGCGATCTGATGGCGGCAGCTGGTCCCATTGGCGGCAAGCAGCGTATCCGGAGGTGCAGAACGCATCTTCGGCAAGACGCCGAGCTCGCCGATCTTCAGCGATGTTTCATAATGCTCGGCCTCGTAGCCGAAGGATCCGGCCATCCCGCAGCAGGTCGAGTCGAAGGTCTCGACGGTGAGGCCCGGGATCAGCTGCAACGCCTTGACCGCTGCGCCGAGGGTGCCGAACGCCTTCTGATGACAATGCCCGTGCAGCAACACCGTGCAGTTGCTCATCGGGGCCAAGGCGAGCTGGAAGCGGCCGGCCGCCCGCTCGGTTTCGACGAATTCCTCGAACAGCTGGGCGTGCTCGGCGAGCGCTTTGGTTTGGGCGCCGGGCAGAATGGCCGGGAATTCGTCGCGCAAGGTCAGCAGGCAGGACGGTTCGAGCCCGATGATCGGCGTTCCCGCCGCGAGGTGAGGCGCAAGGGCGTCCAGCATTCGACGCGCCTCCTGCCGCGCCTCGTCGACCAGCCCGGCCGAGAGAAAGGTCCGCCCGCAACACAACGGCCGGCCTCTCACCGGGTCGGCGCTGACGACGCGGTAGCCGGCGCGCTGCAACACGCGCTCGGCGGCACGAGCATTCTCCGGCTCGAAATAGCGGTTGAAGGTGTCGACCAGCAGCACCACTGCCGATGGCCCTGCGTCGCCCCTCTCCGCCCGCCTTCGGGGAGAGAGCTGCCCCGACGCGATCCGGGGAGGGGCCCGGCGCGTTCGCGCCGGGAGGGTGAGGTGGGTCGCGCCGCTGCTCCGAGCCTTGGGCTCCCCCCACCTCACCCCGGCCCTCTCCGCCCCCGGGGGCGGAGAGGGAGAAATCCGAGGCGGCATAGGGGTGGGCGGACCAAGACGGCAAGCTGCGCTTCGCGCTGAGGCTGAAGATTTTTTCGCCGAGCCGCGCGACGAGCGGCACTCGGTTTCTCAGATTGACCAGCGGCGCAATCCGCGCGGCATGGGGCGCATAGCGCGGCAGATAGGCGATCAGCCGGTCGCGCGGGGTCAGCCCATGGCGCTTCCGGTAGTGGTGCAGGAACTCGATCTTCATGCGCGCCATGTCGACGCCGGTCGGGCATTCCCGCTTGCAGCCCTTGCATGCGATGCAGAGGTCAAGGGTCTCGCGCATTTCCTCGGCGGCAAGCGCCTCGGGGCCGAGCTGTCCCGATAATGCGAGCCGCAAGGTATTGGCGCGGCCGCGGGTCAGATGCTGCTCGTCGCCGGTCGCACGGTAGGAAGGGCACATGACCCCGGCGTCGCGGGTGCGGCAGGCGCCGTTGTTGTTGCACATCTCGGAAGCTGCGGCGAAGCCGCCCCATTCCGACCAGTCGAGCGCGGTATCGACCGGCACCTGCCGGTAATCGGGGCGATAACGGAAGAGGCTGCGATCGTCCATTTTGGTGGCCCGGACGATCTTGCCGGGGTTGAACAGGGCTTGCGGGTCGAAGGCGTCCTTGACCTCCTCGAAGGCGCGCACCAGCCGGCCGCCGAACATCTGCTCGTGAAACTCGGAGCGCACCAGCCCGTCGCCATGCTCGCCCGAATGCGAGCCCTTGTATTCGCGGACCATCGCAAAGGCCTCCTCGGCGATCGCCCGCATCTTTCTGACCTCGATCTCCTGCTTCAGGTTCAGCACCGGTCGGACATGCAGGCAGCCGACCGAGGCGTGGGCGTACCAGGTGCCGTAGGTGCCGTGCTTCTCGAAGATCCGGGTCAGCCGCTCGGTGTAGTCGGCGAGGTCTTCGAGCTCGACCGCGCAATCCTCGAGAAACGAGACCGGCTTCCCGTCGCCTTTCATCGACATCATGATGTTGAGGCCCGACGCACGGACCTCCCAGACCGCCTGCTGAAAGGCGGGGTCGATCGCCTCGACGACCGCGCCGGGATAGCCGAGATCGCCCATCAATTCGCCGAGCGCCTTGAGCCGCCGGAAGTTCTCCGCCGGGTCGTCGCCGGAGAACTCGGTCAGCAGCAGCGCCGCCGGCTCGCCCCGGACGAAGCGCTCGACCACGGGGCGGAACATCGCGATCTCCCGCGACAATTCGATCATCGTGCGGTCGACCAGTTCGACCGCGCTCGGCCCCAGCTCGACGATCCGCCGGGTCGAGGCCATCGCGCCGTAGAAGCTCGGGAAATGGCAGATCCCGAGCACCCGGTGCGCCGGGATCGGCTGCAATTCGAGCTCGATCTCGTTGAAGAAGGCGAGCGTTCCCTCCGAGCCGACGAGGAGCCGGGCCATGTTGTGGCCGTTGTCGTCGATCGAATCGATGTTGTAGCCGCCGACACGGCGCAGCACCTTTGGGAAGCGCCGCTCGATCTCCTCGGCCTCGCGGCGATGCAGGGCGCGCATGCGGGTCACCAGCTCGCCATAGCGCTGCGGCATGACACCGTCTGTGAAATTGCCGGGGACCTCGCCGAACCAGGCGCTGCGTGCCGTCGGCGAGCAGCGCATCAATGCCGCGCACATTGTGCACCATGTTGCCATAGCGCAATGAGCGCGAGCCGCAGCTGTTGTTGGCGGTCATGCCGCCGATCGTCGCCCGGCTCGCCGTCGAGGGGTCGACCGGGAAGAACAGCCGGTCCTTGCGGAGCAGCCGGTTGAGCCGGTCGAGCACCACTCCGGGCTCGACCCGCGCCCGCCGGCCCTCGACGTCGACCGAGATCACCCGGTCGAGATATTTGCTGCAATCGACGACGAGCGCCCGGGCCACGGTCTGCCCGCATTGCGAGGTGCCGCCGCCGCGCGGCAATACCGGCACCCCCTCCTCGCGGGCAATCGCGATCGCCGCCGCCGCATCCTCCCGGCTCTTCGGCACGACAACCCCAAGCGGCTCGATCTGATAGATCGACGCATCGGTCGCATACCGCCCGCGGCTGAACGCATCGAACAGCACCTCCCCCTGGATCTCGCAGTGCAGGCGTTGTTGGAGGCGGGAAGGGGTAAAGTGATCCAGGGGCATGCGCACAGCCGGAGTACGAAAAGATCGGAGACTACTAGCGCGATGGCCCGAACCTGAACAGCGGCAGATTCCGTCGCCCGCTCTACCTGCGCGGTGTCGGTGACGCCCGCGCATTGCGCGATTACGAACGGTCGCGCAGTCGGCTGCGCCCCAGTCTGCGCACTTCGGCATTCGGCGCCATCGCCTTGATCGTCGCCTGCTGCGCATCGCGTTCCTCATGGACCGAAGCGATCACCGATCCCATCGGCACGCCGATATCCACCAGCACCGCTTCGGAAAGCTGCAGGCTTGCCTCAATCGTCTCGGGCACCGCGTGAGAGGCGCCGATGCGGTAAAGGTGAGCGGCGTGCCGGGCGTCGCGGGCGCGCGCGACGATGAGCAGGTCAGCTCGCTCCGCCCGCGCGCCAGCCACCAGGGCGCCGGCCGCGACCGGGTCGTCCAACGTCACCACCAGGGCTCGCGCGGTTTCGAGGTGCAAGCGCCGCAGCAGCTCGATCTGCGTCATGTCGCCAAAAAAAATGGCGGCGCGGCGCCGCCGCTCGCGCACCACGCGATCCGGATCGCGGTCGATCGCAACATACGGCACCTTGTGCACTTCCAGCATCGTCGCAACCGTCTGCCCCACCCGGCCAAAACCGGCGATGATCACTCGCGGCAGGGCGTCGGATACCTCCGGCACCAGCAGCCGCGGGTCTACCGGCACATCGGGAGAAAGCCGCGGGGCGAGCCGATCTCCCAATCTCGACAAGAGCGGAATGGTCGCCATGGTAAGGGCGGTGACGAACAGCCCGATGGCGGCAGTGTCCGGCGCCAGCAGGCGCTCGCCGATCGCCACCGCCACGATGACGAAGGCAAATTCACCGCCGGGACCGAGCAGCAGGCCGATGCGCAGCCCGTTCGCCCAGCTAAGACCGAAAGCGCGCGTCAGCGACGCAATTAAGGGCAGCTTAAGCAGCACCATGCCGCAAGCCGCGCCCAAAACGAGAAATGGGTGGGCAGCAAGCGTGCGGATGTCCAGGCTCATGCCGATCGAAATCAGGAATACGCCGACAAACAGGCCTTTGAACGGATCGATCGTCACCTCGACTTGCCGTCGGTATTCCGTGCCGGCGAGCAGCAGCCCGCCGATTAGAGCGCCGAGAGCCATCGAGAGGCCGGCAGCCGCAGTTGCAAGGCCGCTCGCGATGACCACCAACAAGCAGGCCGCCACAAACAGCTCCGCGCTTTGGGTGCGCGCCACGCTGCGAAATAACGGGCGCAGCACCAGCCGGCCGAATGCGACGATCCCGACGACCGCCGCCAAGGCCTGGCCGACGGCCAAGCCTAACCCCGCCGCGCCGCCAGCATGGCCTGCCGTGCCGAGCTCGCTCAGAACGAACAGTATCGGCACGACGGCCAAATCCTGGAACAACAAGACGGCGAAGCTGGTGCGGCCCATGGCGGTGTTGAGCCGCTTTTCTTCCGACAAGACCTGGACCACCACGGCGGTCGAAGACATCGCTAGCGCCAAGCCGATCACCACGGCACTGGTGGGGGACTGCCCGAGAGTGACGGCGGCGGCGCCGAGCACGGCGGCGCACAGCGCCATCTGCAGGAAACCGAGCCCGAACACGAGCCGGCGCATCACCCAAAGCCGTTCGACCGACATCTCCAGCCCGATCACGAACAGCAGCAGCACGACGCCGAGATGCGCGATCGGCTCGATCGATTCCTTATCGCTGATCGTGATTGCCGAGAGCCAAGGCAGGTGGGGCGCTGCCGATGCGAGCCCGAACGGGCCGACGACGAGGCCGACCAGCATAAAGCCGAGCACCGAGCTCAGACGCAGCCGATGGAACAGGGGAATGACGATGCTGGCCGCGCCGAGGACGATCAGCGCCTCCTTGTAGAACGAGGTATTGAGAGGAACGGCTTCCATCGGCGAAGTGTAGCAGCTGCTGAGGATCTCACGGTTATTTTGCCGCAGGTCGCCGGGTTCCCCGGCGTGACGGCGAAATCGGGCGGACGGTAATCTTCTAGGCCTCAATCTTCTAGCCCTCGCCGGGCTGAGCAGGATCGCGCGAGTAGATTTGTTAACTAATTAACAATGGAATGAGCCATAAATTTCGATAATTTGCGAGCATGTTCTTGCTTTTATGCCGTAGTTGGTACTTTATACACTATATCCGCGCAACATCGGGGTTCAGTTTACCAATTTTGGGCAGGACGTGGTGGCGTTCTATTCTAGATACGATCGCATCCTTCGCAAATTCGTGCCGTCAATAGCAAAGGCCAGTTACAACCCGGTTGTCGCGACCGTCGGCGATGTCCTGTCCGGCGTGCTGGCGCTTCCCTTTCCCGAATTGGGCGACCTGCCGCCAAATCATCTTCGCATTCGGATAGGAGCTGGTAACCGTATTATCAATGACCACTTCATGTTTATCGAAACAGGCAGCCGCTGCTGGTTGACCTTTCTTTCTCGCCAGTATTGCACTTCCAGCTCCGATGTGGTCGAGCTTGGATGCGGCTGCGGACGCGTCGCGCGAGTCCTCAAGCAAGAATGGTTCGAGGGAACCTATCTAGGGGTCGACATCGACAGTGAAATGCTGGAATTTTGTCGGCGCAATTTCCCGGGAGACCGCTTTCGATTTGTCTTGTCCCCCCATAACAGCACCACTTATTCTCGGAGATGTCATAACGAATATCCCAATCACCCACACAATTTCAGATTCTCTGAACAAAACAGTAAAGATTTCATCTATTCTATTTCGTTGTATTCTCATTTGCTCGAAAAGGAAATGATTGAATATATTCGTGAGAGTTATCGAGCGCTCAGGGAAAACGGCGTCATGTATATGACCTTTTTCTGCATCGATGATGTGGAACTCGGTCGGCGATGGACTTTTCGGCACCGCCGCGGCAACGCCTATGTCGAAAACGCGCGCTTTCCCGAGGCGGCCGTCGCCTACAAAAAGGCCTTTCTCCTCGAGGTGGCGAAGACTTGTGGCTTCCGCGAGGTATCGGTAATCCCGAGAAACCCGCAAAGCGAGCTGATCGCGCGAAAATAGAGAGTTGCTGGACCTGCCGGCAATGCAAAGTGGCAGTCGCTGTCGTCAGATGAGGCACCGCTCTCTTTAAATGGGATCGCCAGAGGAGCAGTAGGGCGCTAGCGGCCGAGCGCGCCCGGCTAGGCGGCACCCGTATGAGGCTGCGCCGATCGCGGTTTCGGCGTAAGCTCGGGCGCGGTGGAGGCAGCGAAGGCGATTGGAGGGTGCGGCTTGCGGATCGGCTCGCGCTCGGCTTTGCAACAGTGGTGAACACGGCGGCCCGGCGCGCCCGCGGTGTACCTCGTCAAGGCCCGAGGGCTGGCGAACCGCCGTCTCAGCCCCGCAGCGCCCCGGAACGGCGGACGGGCATTTCTGAGAAATGGTCGTGGTACCGCCGTCTGATTGAGAGCGGCGCGAATACAATCCAGGCCCGTCCCTCTCGAGGCCTGACTTGGCCCTTGCATCTGCTTCTCGCGGCCTCCCTCGCCGTTCCGTTGCTGCTCCTCGCGATCGCCGCCTGGCAGAATTTCCGGCTGCAGCAGGTCCAGGCCGAGCAGCGGGTGATGATCGATGCCGGCCAACTCCACGAGCATGCGCTCAGAGCGCTCGAAACCTATGCGCTGGTGCTGGCTTGGATCGACGACCGGCTTCGCGGGCTCGATTGGAACCGGATCGAGCATGATGACGGGCTGCACCGATTTTTGTCGGATATCGAGACGTTGCCTCAGATCGGCGCGGTCTCGATCATCGATGCCGATGGACGCATCCGGGCAACCGGGCGCACATTCCCGGTCCCGCCCGCCGACGCCTCCACTCGCGACTCCTTCATTGCGCAAAAGCAGCGCGACGCCGGCATTTTCATCGGGCGGGAAAAGCCGGACGAGCTGACCCGTGGCGTGGATTTCGATATCAGCCGCCGGCGATCTACGTCCGACGGAAGCTTCGACGGCGTTATCGTCGTCTCCGGTCGGCCTGAATACTTCAGCGATTTTTTCAGCACCGTTTCCCAGGACCGGCAGTTCTCGGCGCTGCTGATGCGCCGCGACGGTGTCGTGCTGGTCAGGTATCCGGAATTGCCGAGCCCGCTGATTTTCTCCTCCGACCGGCCCATTATGAAAGCGATCGCCGCCGAGCCGGATCGTGGGCTGTTCCGCGGCGGAGGAGCAACCGACGGCATCGAGCGGCTATTCGCGTATCGGCAGATCAGCGAATACCCGCTGTACGTCATCTTCGGGATTCCAAAACGCGGCATCCTCGCCTCCTGGCGAGCCAATCTGGTCGACTACCTGCTGTTCGCGGTCCCGGCCTCGCTCGGACTGTTTTGCATGACGCTCTTCGCGGTCCGGCAGCTTCAACAACAGAAGATCGCCAGCTGGCGCTGGCGAACCACCGCGCAACGCCTCCAGCGCGAGATGGGCCGCCGCACACGAGCCGAGGCCGAGCTCCACCAGGCGCAGAAGATGGAAGCGCTGGGCCAGCTGACCGGGGGTGTGGCGCACGATTTCAACAATCTGCTGGCGGTGCTGCAGGGCTGCCTGGAAATGATCAGCGGCCGTCAGCGAGACGATCGGCTGCAGGCCAGGGTCGAGATGGCTCTTGCCACGGTCGAGCGGGGCGAAAAGCTGACGAGCCAGCTTCTCGCCTTTGCGCGGCGGCAGCCGCTGACCGCTGCGCGTGTGAACGTCAATGAGCAGCTCAACCAAATGGCCGAATTGCTGGCCCAGACCGTTGGGAACGACGTCCAGTATCGAAAGCGATCTCGCGCACGATTTATGGGACATCAATGCCGACGCCACCCAGCTCGAGCTCGCTGTCATTAATCTCGCGATAAACGCGCGGGACGCCATGCCGAACGGCGGGGTTTTCGCCTTGCGGACATTCAATGCCAGGGTCTCACCGGAACAGAATCCCGAATACGGTCTCGGCGAGGACGGGGATTTCGTCGGTCTTGAGTTATCCGACACCGGATCTGGGATGACACCCGCGGTGGCCGCGCGGGCTTTCGAGCCCTTTTTTACCAGCAAGGGGCCCGGCAAGGGCACCGGCCTAGGGCTGAGCATCGTGTATGGGTTTGCCCGTCAGTCCGGTGGCTCGGCGACGATCCGCAGCGAGCTCGGGCGGGGCACTACGGTGACGATGCTGCTGCCGAGGAGCGGCGAGCGGGATGCATCGAACGAGGCCGGTGCGCCGGACTTGCCCCCGAGCGGTGCGGCATGAAAATCTGCGCCATCAGCAACGGCGTTCACGGATCCTGCCCGGACCGCGGAACGTCGCCGGCGAGCCAAAACGGAGGGAACGAGAAATGCGTGTCGTAATCGTCGGCCAGCAGGCCTTCGGCAAGGCCGTGCTCGAGGCTTTTCTTGCGCGAGGCGACGAGGTCGCCGGTGTATTCGCAGCCCCGGAACGGCCAGGGGCCAGGCCCGATCCGCTGGTGGCCGCAGCACAGGAGCGCGGGCTGATGGTCCACCGCCATGCAAGATATTCGAGCGACGAGGCGAAGCAGGCGCTCGCCGACCTCAATGCGGACCTCGGCGTGATGGCCTATGTGCTTTTGTTCGCGCCGCCCGAATTCTGCGCCATTCCAAAGCACGGGATGATCCAATTTCATCCGTCGCTGCTGCCGCTGCACCGAGGGCCTTCGTCGATCCCGTGGGCGATTATCCGCGGGCGGAGCGAAACCGGATTGTCGATCTTCCGTCCCACGCCCGGGCTCGACGAAGGGCCCGTGGTTCTTCAAAAACGCGTGCCGATTGGCCCCGACGACAATGCCGGCTCCTTGTACTTCGACAAGATATTTCCGCTCGGAGTGGAGGCCTTGGTCCAGGCGGCCGATCTGGTCGTCTCGGGGCGGGCGACCGAAACCACCCAGGACGAGAGTCGGGCAACCTATGAGGGCTGGGTGCGGGAAGCCGAGTTGCGGATCAATTGGGCAACTCACGTGGATTTCGTCTATGACTTGATCCGCGGCTGCAATCCGGCCCCCGGCGCCTGGACCATGCTCGGCGAGCGCAAGCTCTATTTGTTCGACGCCCGCAAGATCATTGCGCCAGACCTTTGGTGCGGTGCGCGGCCGCAAGATCGGCGAAGTCGTCTCCGTAACCGATGCGGGGATGCGCATTCTTGCCCAGGGCGGCTTCATCGAGGTCTCACGGGTGCGCCTCGACGACGGGCCCAAGATAAAATCCGGCGAGGCGGGCGTCGCAGAGGGCACAGTCCTCGGCGGGTGACCGCTGCGCTGCAGCATGGCAGGGCTTGCTATTGCGCTGCAGCGTCCCGGTAGACCTCCAGGTATCGGCGCGCGGCGGCTGTCCAGCTGAAGTCCTGGACCATCGCGCGCCGCACCATTTGCAACCAGAGGCTCCGCTCGCGGAAGAGAGCGGCGGCGCGGCGGATTGCCGACAACAGCGCTTGCGGGGTCTCCTCATCGAACGCGAACCCGGTTGCTCGATCTTCCGCGAGGCTGACCGAGGTTGCATCTGAGACCGTATCGGCGAGCCCGCCCACGCGACGCACCAGCGGCAATGTCCCGTAGCGCAAGGCGTAGAGCTGGGTCAGCCCGCAAGGCTCGAAGCGCGACGGCATCACGATCACGTCTGAGCCGCCGATGATCAGGTGAGAGAGCTCCTCATCGTAGCCGATCTCGACTCCGAGCTGCCCGGGATAGGCCTCCGCGGCCTGCGCAAAGCCGTGCTCGAGATCACGGTCGCCCGAACCGAGGATGACGAGCTGGTGGCCATCTCCGACGAACTCGCGCAAACAATCGTGCAGGAGATCGAAACCCTTCTGCGGAGTGAGCCGGGTTACCGCCCCGAACAATGGTACGTCGTCACGCTGAACGAGCCCGAGCCGGCGTTGCAGAGCCGCCTTTGCGGCAGCCTTTCCGGTCGGCACGTCATCGCTGCCATAGCCGCCCGGCAAGACCGGGTCATGTCGAGGATCCCAGACCTGCGGGTCGACGCCGTTCAGGATGCCGGTCAAAACGCCGGCGCGGCTCCGCAATAGCCCGTCGAGGCCCCAGCCGAAGGCCGGCGTCTGAATTTCGCGCGCGTAGGTCGGGCTCACAGTGGTCAAACGGTCCGAGTAGAACAGCCCCGCCTTCATGAACGAGACCTGTCCAAAGAACTCGACCCCATCGACCGAGAAAAACTCCTGCGGCAACGCCAGATCCGCAAGCAACGAGCCAGGGAATATCCCCCGATAAGCGAGGTTATGGACCGTGTAGACGGCGGGAATGGCCCGGGCTGGAAGAGCCGCCAGATAGGCAGGCGCCAGCCCGCAATGCCAATCATGACAATGGAGCAGGTCCGGCGCCCAGTCTGCGTCGGCGCCGCGCGCCAACTGCGCGGCGACCAGGCTGAAAAGCCCGAAGCGGCGATGGTTGTCCGGCCAGTCCTGGCCGTCGGCGGTCGAATAGGGGCCGCCCGGACGATCGTAGAAGGGCGGGTGATCGACGAGATAGGCGAGGCGCTCGGTCCCGGGTAGCTGGGCGAGACCCACCCGCACCCGCTCCGCCGCAAAGGGCGTGTGCAACCGGGCGATGTCGGTGAGACCGGCGAAGGCATCGAGAAACCCGGGAAACCCCGGCAGCAACAGGCGCATATCGACGCCGAGGGCGGTCAGCGCCGGCGGCAGCGCGGCGGCGACATCGCCCAGCCCGCCGGATTTCACCCAAGGGAAAAGCTCCGCCGTCACGTAGAGGGCGCGCATCGGTCGGGGACCCGCAAGCCGGCGCCACCCTCGAAGTCAGCGCCGAACCGGCGGCGGCTCGAAGAAATCGGGTGGATGGGGCGCCGTCGCCGGCGCGGGTTCGACAAAGCCAGTCGTCTTTCCCTCCGAGCTCGATGCTGTTGCCGGTGTCGGGGTCTGGCCCGGCGGCACCGCCGCGCGTGAGGCGGAACCCTGCGGAACCTGGCGGCGGACGACCCGCCGTGCACGCGACCGCTCGGTGGATGCGGCCGGGGCGGACAGCGCGGCGAGCCGAGCCTCGACGACCTCCAGGTGCGGGTAGAGAGCATCGGGAAAAGAGTAGCCGTCGCAGAGGTTCGCCGAGATCTCGAAAGTGGCTTGTATGTTCACCTCGGCTTGATGACAGGACATTTGACTGACCGACAGCCGCTCGGCAATGCGGTAGTAACGCTGAGCCGCCTGCAGATAACCGAGATTTTCGGCGGCGTGACCGAGGTAGTAATAGCTGAGGTCGTTCATGTAGCCGATCTGCATGACGAGCAGCGCCAGGTCCTGCCAACGCCCGGTAGCGTCCAGCACGCTGACCTTCTGGCGGTTGCTGCCCCACGCTCCGCCGCACTCGACCCTGCAATCGAGCATCGGCTGACCGGCCTGGAACTGACGCATCAATTCATCGGGCGGCACATTGACGTTCTTCAGCGTGCAGCCGGCGGCCGATACCGAAACCAAGGCGCTGATGCAAACGAGCCGCAACCGGTTGCGCATTTTCTTTTCCCCTCTTCAGAGGCCTTGCCAGAGTCCCCGGCGCGCCTGTCGCGCCTCGTTTTCCCGCTCGCGGTAGCTCGGAGTGGCTCCGTCGCCGACCCGGCCGGCGCCATTCAGAATGGCGGCCTCCGCAACGTCGACCCCGTTGCTCGTAAAGCAGCGGTAACGCCCGCTCTGGGCGTCCGGCTCGCACAGCAACGAGCCCTGGCCCCGCAGCCAGCTTTCGAACGAGGGCAGGGCAGCGAACGGACCCGGATCGATGCCCGATAGCCGGATGCGGTGTTCGGCAATCACCAAGGTAGCGGCATTGGGCAGCTTGGTGACCGGACCGCGAAGAACGACAGGCGGTGGGTTCGTCGCTGATGCTCCGGGTTCCGGTTCGGTGGCCTTTTCCGATTGCGGTTGCGTGGCGGTTGCGGCGCTGCCGGACGCCGATGGCGGCGTTTGAGGTGGAGAGGGCCGGCCCGACTCGCCCGCCGCGTCGACCGACGGCGAGGAGGCATTGTCTGCGGCCGCGAGCGGTGATGCGGACCCGGCAAACGCGACCGCGACAGGGAGTAGAACGCGATGGAAGACGCGCGCCCACCCATTGATGCTGACAGGCCAACCCATGTCTTCTCCTTTTTTTGGGGGCCGGGGCGTCGCTGGATCTGACCAGGTCGCGCTTTCGCTTACGGCAAGCGCCTTCCGGTCACCTTCAGCGATCTGTTACCTGTTAATATCTCGGGCAATTCGTTAACGTACGCTGGATGGCATCAATCTCTATTTCAACATGCAGTTGACGAACTTGCAACGGAGGAGATAACTACCGTCTGTGGTCTTGCCCGCTATAGGGTTGATCAAGCGGGAGCGCGAGTTCCGAGGTTTCCGAAACAGGATTGCGCTGGTGGTTTCGTTTTCGATCCGTCGCTCCAGCCTCTGAGAAGGGTTGTTGTACTACCGAGCGGCACGTTTGCGACGACCGCGCCCTTCGGGGCTTCTCCTGGTTGCCTTTCTCGCCTTGGCTTTGACGATACCGAGGGCGGTGCTCGCCGATGATCCCCCCGGCCGCGTCGGCAGCCTCGATTACCTCTCCGGGGAGGTGGCCTACGCGCTTCGCGGAGGTGCCGGCGATCCGACTGTGTCGAGCTGGCTGCACGCCGATTTCAATCAGCCGGTTTCCGAGGACATGTCGGTGCAGACGGGCCGGCTCGCCCGCGCCAGGGTCCGGATCGGCCCAAATGCGATCGAGCTCGCGAGCGAGACGGTGCTCGACGTGCTGAACCTGACCGATCAGCTGTTCGAAGCCAGTTTGCGGCAGGGCCGCATCTACCTCCGGGTTCGCAACCTGCAGGAGGGCGAAAGGGTCGAGATCGAGATCCCAACCGGCTCGTTTTGGTTGCTGAAGCCCGGCGCCTATGACATTGACGCCGGGGCCGAGGACCGGCCGGCGCGGATTGCCGTTTTTGACGGGGCTGCCCGGTTCGTCAACGTAAACGCGGATCTCTCGGTAGAGCCTGCTCAGGAAGCGCTGGTGAGCGGGCCGTACCCGGCAACCGTAACCGTGGGGCCGCTGCCGCCGGGCTCGATGCCGGCTACTCCCGGCCCCGAGCCCAATCCCGACCGGCCGGAGGATAGCGCCGCAACTACCCAATCAGACGAATTTCTCGTCTGGGCAATGGCGTCCGAGTTCAACCCCGAGCAGCCGCAATCGGCACAATATGTCTCCGGCGAAATGACCGGCCACGAGCGGCTTGACGCCTACGGCCGCTGGGAAACTCATCGCCAGTATGGCCCGATCTGGTTCCCGACCGCGGTTCCGGCTGATTGGGCGCCCTACCGGTTCGGTCATTGGAAATCGATTGCGCCTTGGGGATGGACCTGGATCGACGACCAGCCCTGGGGGTTCGCGCCGTTCCATTACGGCCGCTGGGTTCGCGTCGGCGAGCGGTGGGCGTGGGCGCCGGGCGCCCGCGTCAAACGGCCGGTCTACGCGCCGGCGCTGGTTGCCTTTCTCGAAACTGCCGACCCCCCGGCCGCGCCAAGGGTGGCCGAGCCTGCGGTCGGCTGGTTTCCGCTGGCGCCGGGGGAGGCGTACATACCGTGGTACGCAGCGGGGCCGGCTTATGTCGAGCGCGTGAACCTTATTTTTCCGGTCCAATACCGTGACAATCCAGGGTCCGAACGCAGAGAGCCGGCAGCACAGGCTGGGCGGGCAGAATTCGCCAACCGACGGTTTGCAACGGTGGTTCAGCGGGACGCGTTTGCCTATGGGCGTCCGGTGATGCGCGAGATCGTGCGCGTGCCCGAGGATCGCTTGATGCATGCGGCGATCGCGAGGGAGGCGCCGCGGATCGTTCCGGCGATGGCGCGCCCGATGGCCGCGAGTTTCGGAATGCGAAGCGAGACGCATGGCTTATCGCCGGCCATGGCGGCTCCGGGAGCGCCGCGCGCGACCTCGCCGGCCGGATTGCAGCAGGCGCCTTCCGGCCAGAGGTCATTGCGGGGCGAGCCGCAGGGCCGGGCTGCGACAACCACGTCGCCGCAGAGGGTTTCGCCGGATCATCCCAACAGCCCCGGCCTCCTCCCCAATGCCGGAGCGCATGCCTTCGCCAGGCCACCGGAGCCCCATGCGGCCCAGCATGCTCAGCCGCCGGGCGTTCCTCACTCAGCGCAACCGAACCCGCAACTCACCCGCCCGGAAGCGCCCCAGGCGCCGATCCCCGGCCGGCAATATGCTCGCCCGGACGTGCCCCACTCGGCCGCTCCAGCTCCGCAATACAGCCGGCCGGAGGTGCCGCACGCGCCGGGGCCGCGTTATGGCCGCCCGGAAGTGCCGCACCCAACTCCGTCGGCCGGTCAAGGCATGATGCCGCAACACGGGAGGCCGGAAGTCTTCCACACCCCGGCTCCAGCCTACCACGCAGCAGCCCCGCAATATGGGAGGCCGCAAGTCGCCCAACCGGCGGCAGCCATGCCGCGCATGGGCGGCCCGCAGATGGTGCGGCCGGGGGCGCCGGCAGTATCCAGCCGAAGCACGCCTGCCGGGGCCGCCAAGGGAGGATCGCAAATCGCGGCTCGGCCCGCCGCCCCGGCGCGCCCAGCCGGCGGGGGCTCCAACGCTCAGAAGAAAAAGTGACGCCCCGCCTGAGCTAGTTCCTGGATTTGTCGACCAGCCGGTTCTGGGCGATCCACGGCATCATCGCGCGCAACTTCTCGCCGATCTTTTCGATCTCGTGCTCCGCGGCGCGGCGGCGCAATGCCTTGAAGCTGGGCTGGCCGGCGGTGTTTTCGAGCACCCACTCGCGGGCGAAATTGCCCGATTGGATGTCCGCCAGGATCTTTTTCATCTCGGCCCGGACATGGGTGTCGATAACCCTGGGGCCGCGCGTGTAGTCGCCATATTCGGCGGTGTTGGAGATCGAGTAGCGCATGTTGGCGATGCCGCCCTCATAGATCAGGTCGACGATCAGCTTCATCTCGTGGCAGCATTCGAAATAGGCCATCTCGGGCGCGTATCCGGCTTCGACCAGGGTCTCGAAGGCTGCGAGGATCAGCGAGGTCAGGCCGCCGCACAGCACCGATTGCTCGCCGAACAGGTCGGTCTCACACTCCTCCCGGAATGTCGTCTCGATGACCCCGGCGCGGCCGCCGCCAATCGCCGATGCGTAGGACAGCGCGATTTCGAGCGCATTGCCGGACGGGTTCTGCTCGACCGCGACGAGGCAGGGGACGCCGCCGCCACGGGCGTATTCCGAGCGCACCGTGTGCCCCGGGCCCTTCGGCGCGATCATGAACACGTCCATGTCGGCGCGCGGCTCGATCAGCCGGAAATGGATGCTGAGGCCGTGCGCGAAGGCCAGCGCCGTCCCGTTGCGCATGTTGGGGCGCAGCTCCCCGGCATAGAGGGCTGCTTGCAGCTCGTCGGGGGTCAGCACCATGACGATGTCCGCCCATTTGGCGGCCTCCGCCGAGCTCATCACCCGCAGCCCCGCCTCTTCGGCCTTTTTGATCGAGGCCGAGCCCGGCCGCAGCGCGACGACGACCTCGCGCACCCCGCTGTCGCGCAAATTGTTGGCATGCGCATGGCCCTGGCTGCCGTAGCCGACGATCGCGACCTTTTTTGACTTGACCAGGTTCACATCTGCGTCCCGATCGTAATACACCCGCATTGCAATGGCTCCTGTACGAAAGCGGTAATCGTTCCTCTTAAAAGCTCGCCGGGCCGCGGGAGATCGCCGCCGAGCCGGTGCGCGACACCTCGACGAGCCCGAGCGGCTCCATCAAGGTGATGAAGGCGTTCAGCTTTTCGCTCGACCCCGTCATCTCGAAAACGAAGCTTTCCGTTGTCGAATCGACGACCCGCGCGCGGAAGATATCGGCGAGTCGAAGCGACTCGATGCGCGACTCGCCTTTGCCTGCGACCTTGATCAGGGCCATCTCGCGCTCGACGTACGGACCCTCGTCGGTCAGGTCATGGACCTTGTGAACGGGGACGAGGCGCGACAGCTGAGCCTTGATCTGCTCGATGATCATCCGGGTTCCCGAAGTCGACGATCGTGATCCGGGACAAACCGTTCGCCCGATCGACCTCGGCGACGGTCAGGCTTTCGATGTTGTAGCCGCGCCCGGAGAACAGCCCGATGACGCGGGCGAGCATACCCGGCTCGTTGTCGACCAAAACCGCGATCGTATGCCGCTCGATATCGGCCACCGGCACCTCAGACCCGGCCCGGAGATGACTGCCGCGTTTTGCCCCTCTCCGCCCGCTTGCGGGGGGAGAGGGAGGGGCCCGGCGCGGCAGCGCCGGGAGGGTGAGGTGGGTAGAGCCGCTGTTCCGAACCCCGGGCTCCCCCCACCTCACCCCGACCCTCTCCGCCCCCTAGGGCGGAGAGGGGGAATATTCGGGCCTCGAGAGCGCGGCGCGGCGTCTGGCGCTCGAGGGGGGCATGACAGGGCGTTGGAAAGGTGGGCAGCATTTGGCCAGGTCTCAGACGAGCACCATGCCTTCTTCCGAGACCGGCTTTTCGGCCTTGTCTTCGGGCCCGAGCAGCATTTCATTGTGGGCCGCGCCCGACGGGATCATCGGGAAGCAATTTTCCGCCGGGTCGACGGCGACGTCGAGAATGAACGCGCTGTCGGTTTCCAGCATCTCACGGATCGCATCGTCGAGCTCGCCGGGTCCTTGACCCGGCGGCCGACAGCCCCGAATGCTTCCGCCAATTTGACGAAGTCGGGAAGCGCTGCGGTGTAGCTTTCGGAATAACGGCCGCCATGCAGCAATTCCTGCCACTGCCGCACCATCCCCATGTATTGGTTGTTGATGATGAACACTTTCACCGGCAACCGGTACTGCGCGATCGTCGACATCTCTTGGATGTTCATCAGCACCGAGGCCTCGCCGGCGATATCGATGACCAGCGAGTCGGGATGGGCGATCTGGACGCCCATAGCGGCCGGCAGGCCATAGCCCATCGTCCCGAGGCCGCCCGAGGTCATCCAGCGGTTCGGCTCCTCGAACTTGAAGAGCTGGGCGGCCCACATCTGATGCTGGCCGACCTCGGTCGTGATGTAGACGTCGCGGCCGCGGGTCAGCGCATAGAGCCGCTCGATCGCATATTGCGGCTTGATCAGATCACGCCGGCTCCTGTCGTACCGCAGGCAGTCGCGGGCGCGCCAGCCCTCGATCGCCCGCCACCATTTCTGGCGCGCGGCGCCGTCCCCGCGGCGCAAGGCGCCCGGCCCGGCGGCAAGCATCGCCGATAATGCCTCGCCGACATCGCCGATGATCGGCAGGTCGACCTGCACGTTCTTGTTGATCGATGACGGGTCGATGTCGATGTGGATCTTCTTGGAGCCGGGCGAGAAGGCGTTGAGCCGCCCGGTCACCCGATCGTCGAAGCGCGAGCCGACTGCGACCATCAGATCGCAGCCATGCATCGCCAAATTCGCCTCGTAGGTGCCGTGCATGCCGACCATGCCGAGGAAATGCGGGTCGCGATGCCGGGAAATGCGCCAAGCCCCATCAAGGTCAAGGTGCAAGGCGCGTCGGTCAGCCGCACGAGCTCGGCAAAGCGTGCGCAGGCCTCGGGCCCGGAATTGATCAGCCCGCCGCCGCCGTAGAACAGCGGCCGCTTGGCATTTGCCGATCATCTCCACCGCTTCGGCGATCCTTGCCGGATCGGGCCGCAGCTGCGGGCCGGTAGCTCTTGTGCCGGATTTCTTCCGGCGCCGTGTAAGGACCGGGCGCGAACAGGATGTCCTTGGGCAGGTCGACGACGACCGGGCCGGGCCGGCCGCTCTTCGCCACGTAGAAGGCCTCGTGCAGCATCCGGGCCAGCTCGCGGACGTCTTTGACCAGGTAATTGTGCTTGGTGCAGGGCCGGGTAATGCCGGTGGTATCCGCCTCCTGGAAGGCGTCGTTGCCGATCAGATGGGTGGGAACCTGGCCGGTCAGACAGACGATCGGGACCGAGTCCATCAGCGCGTCGGTCAATCCGGTGACGGCGTTGGTCGCGCCGGGGCCGCTCGTCACCAGCACGACGCCAACTCGGCCGGTCGAGCGGGCATAACCCTCGGCAGCATGAACCGCGCCCTGCTCGTGACGCACCAGGATGTGCCGCAATGCGTTCTGCTTGAACAGTGCGTCATAGATCGGCAGCACCGCGCCGCCGGGATAGCCGAAAACGACATCAACGCCCTGATCGACGAGGGCCTTGATGACGATATCCGCTCCGCTCAACGGCTCGGCCGGCATACGAATCCTCCTTCGGCAGCCATATCGCGTGCGACAGCGCGCGCCGCCGCGGGGTGGCGCCAGGGCGGGGGCGCAACGTAGTCAGCTACTCCGGTGCGGTCAACAGAAACCGATCAATAAAATGGCGTGAGCAGCGCAGCAAACTTTCCGAAATTGCGCATCAAGAACGAGATCCGGCTTGTCATCTGATGGCGGAACCAAGTCATCTGACGCTTGGCATACCGGCGGGTGGCCCGTTGTGCCGCAGCGATGGCTTCGTCGAGCGGCATCCTCGCCCGCAGGTGAGATAAAAGCTCGGGCAGGCCTAGTGCTTTCATCGCCGGCAATCCGCGATCGAGCCGCCGGGCGGCGAGCGCCGACGGCCTCGGCGAGAGCGCCCGCCTCGAGCATCCGAAGAAAGCGGGCATCGCACGCGGCATAAATCCGGTCGCGCGGCGGCGTCCAGCAAGATCGTCGCGAAGCGGTAGGCCGATGGCCGGTCGGTTCGGCGTTGCCAAATCCGCGATCGGCACTCCGGTGGCGCGCACCACCTCGAAAGCCCGGACCAGGCGCTGGCTTGTCCCCCGGAGACGAGGCGCCCGGCAGCAGCCGGGTCGAGCTGCGCCAGGCGCTCGCGGAACGCCGCCCCGCCCAGCGCCCGATGGAGCATCGATCGCCTCTTGGCGGATCCGCTCGGGAATTTCCGGCACCGGCGCGAGGCCCGCTTCGAGCGCTCGCAGATATAAGCCGGTGCCGCCGACCAGGATCGGCAGGCGGCCGGCAGTTGATCGCAGCGGCGATCTCGTTGCGCGCGAGGCCGCGCCACCGCGCCGCGGAGCCGCGCTCCGCCGCATCGAGAAAGCCGTAGAGCCGATGCGGTAGCCCGGCTTCTCGGCGGCCTCGTCGGCCGCGCCGTCAGAATCCGGAGATCGCGGTAGACACTGCAGGCTGTCGGCATTGATGATGACGCCGCCAGAGCTTGTCGGCCAGTTCGAGCGCGAGCGCCGATTTCCCGCTCGCCGTCGGGCCGGCAATGACGAGGACCGGAGGCTTGCTGCGCCGCCGATCGCCGGAGTAGGACGTGCAACCTATGAGCACTGTCCTCACCTTGATCGCCGGTTACCGCGAGCCGGCCGGGATCTCGCTCGCATCGCCGCGGCGATCGCGAGCGCCTCGGGGCCGAGGCCCGACCGATCTGGCTCGCCTCGGGCGAGGCTTGTGACTCGTAGTTCGATGGCGCGGACCCGGCGCGGGATCGAACAAGCTGCGCGTCGCTTGATCGGCGGCGACGGCTGACCGATGTTCTCGTCCAGCCTCTGCGGGGGTCGGCGCAAGCGCCTTCTTGTCGCCGATCATGGAGTCGACGATCATCGAGAACGAAATGCTGGACGAGCTGGCGGATTTCCTTGGGCTTCGGCCGCAGGTTTCGGAGATCACGCGCCGCGCAATGAACGGCGAGATCGACTTCGTCGCGGCGCTCGAGGCCAGCGGTCGGCTTGCTGAAGGGAATGGAGGATCGAGTTCTCGAAGAAGCGGCCGAGCCGCATCCGGTTAACGCCGGGCGCGCGGCAGCTGGTCGCGACGATGCGGTCGCAGGGGGCGCGATAACGGCGCTCGTCTCGGGCGGGTTCACGGTCTTTGCCGACCGGGTCGCGAGCCGAGCTCGGTTTCGACCACGTGGTCGCCAACCGGCTCGAACTGGCGGCCGGCCGCATCGACGGCACCGTGCGGACGCCAATCGTGACGGGCGAGACCAAACGGGAGACGCTCTTCGCTCTGGCGGCCGGAGCACGGAATTTCGCTGGAGCAGACGATGGCTGTCGGCGACGGCGCGAACGATTTGCCGATGCTTGCCGCGGCCGGGGTCGGGGTGGCATTCCGCGCCAAGCCCTCGGTTGCCGCCACGGCCCGGTGGCGGATCGATCACGGCGATCTGACCGGCCTGCTCTACGCCCAAGGATATCGCGGACGAGGTTGAAGAGCATCGCTCGGCGAGCAGGCCTCTAACCCTGGTCCAGGCGAAGCGCGATGAAACGCAGATCGCCTTGGCGCTCGACCAGCAGAAGGATCGATTTCCGTCCGGATTTCTTGGCTTCCTCGATCTTGTTGCCGACTTCGCCCGGGCTCTTCACCTCCTCCTGCGCCGCCTCCATGATCAAATCGCCCGGGCGGACCCCTTTGGCGGCGGCCGGGCTGTCCTTGGCGACGTCGACGACGACCACCCCTTTCGAATCCCCGGAGAGCGAGAATTTCTCCTTCAGATCCGCGGTCATGCCGGAAAGTGTGAGGCCGAGCGTCTTGACCACCCCGGACTTCGTCTTTGACCTTCTTCTTGGGAGTGTCTTGGCGCCGGCTTGCTGTTGATCGCTTTCCTCGAGCCGGCCGACCTTGACCTGCAAGGAGTTCTCCTTGCGCTTGCGCCAGACGGTCACCGGCACCGTCTTGCCAACCGGTGTCTCGGCGACCAGCCGCGGCAAGCGCCGCATGTCGGTCACTTCCCGGCCGTCGAAGCTCAACGACGACGTCGCCGGCCTGAATGCCGGCGAGCTGAGCCGGGCCGTTGTCGCTGACGCTGGCGATCAGCGCGCCCTTCGCCTTATCGAGCCCCAGGCTTTCGGCGATCTCGTCGGTCACCGCCTGGATGCGGACGCCGAGCCAGCCGCGGTGCACGTTGTGGTCGGGCTCGTTCTGCAGCTGGGCGACCACCGCCTTGGCGAGGGTCGAGGGGATCGCGAAGCCGATGCCGATCGACCCTCCGGAGGGCGAGTAGATCGCGGTGTTGATGCCGATCACCTGCCCGTCCATGTTGAACATCGGCCCGCCGGAATTGCCGCGGTTGATCGATGCGTCGGTCTGCAGGAAATCGTCATAGGGGCCGGCATTGATGTCGCGCTGGCGCGCCGAGAGAATCCCCGCCGTGACGCTGCCGCCGAGCCCGAAGGGATTGCCGATCGCCAAAACCCAGTCGCCGACGCGCGACGCATCGCTGTCGCCCCAGCTTGCGGCGGTCAAGGGCTTGTCCGTCTTGACCTTCAGCAAGCGCGATGTCGGTCTTGGTGTCGCGCCCGACGAGCTCCGCCTTCAGATGGGTGTCGTCGTGCAGGATGACGGTGATTTCGTCGGCGTCGGCGATGACGTGATTGTTGGTCACCACATAGCCCGTCGGGTCGATGATAAAGCCCGAACCGAGCGAGGTGCCTTGCGGGGCTGCGCCTCCGGGCGCCCGCCCTTCGGCACACCGCGGTCAAAAAAGTCGCGAAAGAACTCCTCGAAGGGCGACCCCGGCGGGAATTGCGGGATTTCGGGGCCGCTGTGCTCGCGGCCGCGATCGGACTTCACGGTCTGAGTGGTCGAGATGTTGACCACCGAGGGCAGCAGCTTCGCCGCGAGATCGGCAAAGCTGTCCGGCGCCGGCCGAGCCGCGGCGGGAATCGCAACAGACTCGCCTGAGCAAGGATCAGGACCGCAGCAATGGCGGCTGCTGCCAATGGCTATGGCAGGCCGGCTTCGAGGAACGGGACGACAGCAGAGTCAACTCCTCGGGGGCGGACGAAGGCGAAGTGTCGTCTTCGACCAGTCATCGGGGCGTCCTCTCGGACGGCCCGAATTTATGAGAGAAGCCTTGCGTAGGCCAGATCTATCGAGGTCCAAGGCCAGCCTCACCGGCGCACCAGCCAGACGAGAACGACCCCCGCGCAGGCCGCTGCGAGACCGGCCAGCCGCAAGGTTTGCGGCGGAACCGAGAGCGCCCGCGCCGCGGCCCGCTTCATGCCGTCCGGAAACAGAGCGTAGAGGGCGCCTTCGATCACCAGCACGAGAGCGAGGGCGGTCCACAGATCCCTCATCGGCCGGAGGTGGCCGTTACGAGGCCGATCGGCCGTCACGCGGACGGCTCGCCCGGCTCATTGCGAACCCGCCGTCGCCGCCGGCGGCGCGCTGCCGGCGGCCGACCCGCTTCCGGCTTCTCGAAGAAATCGGAAGAAGCCGCAATCCGGCGTCAGCACAAAGGAGGTGGTGCGCCCGTTCAGCGCGTCGCGATAGGCCTGCATCGAGCGGTAGAAAGGCAAAGAATTCCTTGTCCTGCCCAAAGGCGCCGGCATAGACCTTGATGCTCTCGGCATCGCCGTCGCCGCGCACCTTCTGGGCCTGCCGCTGCGCGTCGGCGAGGAGCACGGTGCGCTCGCGTTCGGCATTGGCGCGCACGGTCTGCGCCGCCTCGGCGCCCTCGCCGCGGTATTGCGCCGCCTGCTGCTCGCGTTCCGACTTCATGCGGGCAAAGATCGCCTGGCTGTTCTCCTCGGGCAGATCGGCGCGGCGGATGCGGACATCGATGACATTGATGCCGAAGGACTTCCCTTGAGCGCTCACCTCATCCCGGATCTGGGCCATGATCGCCGAACGCTGATGCGACAGCAGAGCCGACAAGAGTGACGTTGCCCAGCACCCGCCGCAGGCTGCCGCTGACCATCGCGTTGAGCCGGGCGCGGACGGCGGCTTCCGAGCTCACCGTCTGATAGAACAGCAGCGGGTCGATGATGCGATAGCGCGTGTAGGTGTCGACGACCAGCCGTTTCTGATCCGACACGATGACTTCCTCGGGCGGCGGCTCGAAATCGAGCAGCCGATTGTCATAGAAGATGACATTCTCGACAAAGGGCCGCTTGACCTGCAGGCCCGGGCTCGCGAATGACCCGTCGCGGCTGCCCGAATTGCAGCACCAGAGCCTCCTCGGTCTGGTCCACGATGAACAGCGAGCTCATCGTGAAAATGCCAACGATCACGAGGATGACCGCGACGACGGTGAGAATCCTGCGGTTCACGACGGCCTCCTCACTGACGCCGCAAGGGCGGGACGGCGGGCATCGGCGGCGCCGCCCCACCCGAGGCCGCCGACCCGGGCGCCGAGCTGCTCCCGGCGGTACTGCCCCCGACGGGCCGCTCGCGGTTCCATGACTGCCGAGCGCAGGCAGCGGAAGGTACGGGAAGGACCCCGGTCCCGCCTTCGGCGGATCTTGTCGATGATCACCTTGTTGCTGTTCTTCAGGACCTCTTCCATCGTCTCGAGGTAGAGGCGCTGGATCGTGACGTCCTGCGACACCTTGAAGGCGTTGTAGACCGAAAGAAAACGGTCGGCGTCGCCCTGGGCGCGGGCCATGATTTCCTGGCGATAGGCATCCGCCTCCTGCTTGATCCGCACCGCGTCGCCGCGCGCCCGTGGGATGATGTCGTTGCGATATGATTCGGCCTCGTTGCGCAGCCGCTCGCGATCGGCCAGCGCGCGCTGCACGTCGCGGAACGCGTCGATGACCGGGGCCGGCGGATCGACCTTCAGCAATTGCAGCTGGGTGACCTCGATCCCGGCGCCGTAAGCGTTGAGGATGCCTTGCAGCAGGCCTTGCGTGTCGGTCTCGATCTTGCCGCGCCCTTCGGACAGGGCCTGGGCGATCGGCGTCTCGCCCACCACCTCGCGCATCGCGCTCTCGGCGGCGGATTTGACCGTCGCCTCGGGGCCGCGGATATTGAACAGATAGGAGCGCGCGTCCTTGATCACCCAGAAGACCGTGAAGTTGACGTCGACGATGTTCTCGTCGCCGGTCAGCATCAGCGCTTCTTCCGGCACCTGCCGGCGTGGCCGGCCCGCGGGTCGGGCCCTCGGCGTTGCGATAGCCGATTTCGGTCCGGTTGACGCGCGTGACGCTGGGCCTCAGCACCAATTCGATCGGCACCGGGCAGGTGATAGTTGAGGCCCGGCTGGGTCGTGCGATTGTAGGCGCCGAAGCGCAGCACCACGCCGACCTCGTCGGGCAGCACGCGGTAGAAGCCGCTCGCCAGCCAGATGACGACGATCGCGAGCGAACGATGGCGATCCCGGTGCCGGTCCCGAAACCGCCCGGCAACACCCGCCGAAAGCGGTCCTGGCTGCGCCGCAGCAGCTCCTCGAAGTCGGGCGGTTGCGGGCCGCGCCCGCGCGGACTGGCCGTGCCACTGCCGCGGTTGCCGCCCCAGGGGCCGCCGCCGCGCGGCCCGCTGCCCCATGGGCCACCGCCCTGACTTTGCCAAAACATTCGAGCTTCAAACCTTTCCGCGGACCGCCTCCGATCGGCCGGTGTCCATTGTGCAACGCGCTAGATGCGACCGATAAGCGCGCGCGGGTGTTGCCAATTCGGGTCGCCGGTCCTAAATCCCGAGTATCCGGCGGCGCCTCGGCCCGGCCACGACGATGGAATCCTCGCGCGGACCGGCCCGGCCTTCTCGATCGCTCAGTCTGCCTCAACCGGCGCTCGGAACCAAGCGCCGCGACGAGCGGTCGTGCTGTGCTGCCACCCGGCGAGGAGAATGGAATGAGCATGGTCACCGAGCGGCAAATCCTCGATGCGCTGGCCCGTGTGCCAGATCCCGACAAGGGCGCCGATATCGTCTCGCTCGGGATGGTCTCGGGGCTGGTGATCCGCGACGGCAATGTCGCCTTTGCGATCGAGGTCGAAGCCGAGCGCGGCCAGCGGCTCGAACCGTTGCGCAAGGCGGCCGAAAAGGCGGTGGAAGCGCTTCCCGGCGTGCTCTCGGTGACGGCCGTGCTGACCGCGCAGGCGCCGCCGCGAGCGCGAACCGCGCCGCCGCGAGCGCGGGGCGCGCCACCGCCGGCCGGACCGGCAGCCGCCCGCCCCGCGCGCGGCGCCGTGCCCGGCGTGGCGACAATCGTCGCGGTCGCATCCGGCAAGGGCGGGGTCGGCAAATCGACCGTCGCGGCCAATTTGGCGCTCGGCGCTGCGCGCCAATGGGCTGCGCGTCGGGGTGCTCGACGCCGATATCTACGGGCCGTCGATGCCGCGCATGCTCGGGATCTCCGGGCGGCCCCAGTCGCGCGACGGCAAGACCCTGATCCCGATGGAGAATTACGGCGTCAAATGCATGTCGATGGGGTTTCTCGTGCCTGAGGACACGGCGATGATCTGGCGCGGGCCGATGGTGATGAGCGCGCTCCAGCAGATGCTGCGCGAGGTCGAGTGGGGCGAGCTCGACATCATGGTCGTCGACCTGCCGCCCGGCACCGGCGACGCGCAATTGACGATGGCCCAGCAGGTGCCGCTCGCCGGCGCGGTCATCGTCTCGACGCCGCAGGACATCGCGCTTCTCGACGCCCGCAAGGGCCTCAACATGTTCAACAAGGTCGACGTGCCGGTGCTCGGCATCGTCGAGAACATGAGCTATTTCCTGTGCCCGCATTGCGGCGGCCGCAGCGAGATCTTCTCGCATGGCGGGGCCCGCGAGGAGGCCCGCCGGCTCGGCGCCGAGTTCCTCGGCGAGGTGCCG
The DNA here is from genome assembly GCA_963836845.1 of uncultured Alphaproteobacteria bacterium. Taxonomy (GTDB): domain Bacteria; phylum Pseudomonadota; class Alphaproteobacteria; order ATCC43930; family CGMCC-115725; genus AP-15. The sequence goes on from CAWILK010000024.1 coordinate 186,226, forward strand.
CTCGACCTCAAGATCCGCGAGACCTCCGACGGCGGCACCCCGATCACCGTCGCCGAGCCCGACAACCCGCACGCGCTCCTCTTCCGCCAAATGGCCGCCCGCATCTGGCAGAAGGTTTCCGGCGAGGGCGCCGAGCGCCGCCTCCCACCGCGCATCGTCGTCGAATGACCTGGTGACGCCGGCGCGCCAACCGCGCCGCCGCGAAGGGTGCTCGGCACGGGGCGCGTCTCGTGATCGGTTTCGCGGCGCTCACCCGGCCTGCGGGCTGCGGTCGCCGGAGCTAGGCGTGCCCGGCGTCGCTCGACAGCATCGATAGGTCGACGCCGAGCTTACCGAGCGCCCGGCGCCATTTGCTGTCCTCGTCGGAAGAAAAGACGATGTCGTCATCAGCCGCGACCGACAGCCATCCGTTGGCTTGTATTTCGGCGTCGAGCTGGCCCGGGGCCCAGCCGGCATAGCCGAGGGCGAAGAGGCTCTGGCGGGGGCCCCGGCCGTTGCCGATCGCCCGCAAAATGTCCATCGACGCGGTCACCGCGATATTGCCGCCTACCACGAACGTCGACTCCTCGTTGTAGTCCGTGGTGTGCAGGACGAAGCCGCGCCCGCCCTCGACGGGGCCGCCGAAATGCACGGGGCGCGAGCTGGCCGGACCGCTCGGCGAGATGTCGAGCTGCGCGAACAGCTCGCCCATCGTCAGCGAGCCGAGCAGCTTGTTGATGACGAGACCCATCGCCCCGGCCTCCTCGCTGTGCGAGCACAGATAGACGACCGACCGGGCAAAGCGCTCGTCCAGCATTTGCGGCATCGCCACCAGGAGCTGGCCGGCGAGCGAGGTCACCTCACGCTCCGCCGCAAGAAAGCGTTCATTGCACTGCTCAAGACGACTCTCCAGTCCGAAGCCTCGATCTATACAGCAAACGGAGCGCCTGCCGTCAGCCGATTCCCGCTTGCACGGATATCGCCGCGAGGCCGAAGATAACGCCCCCCAGAGGGCGGCGTTCCGCCCCGCCAGGGCTTCACGGGTGACGCGATGAAAGTCTCGTATTTCGAAACCGGCCGCTATGTTACGCCGCCGGAGTTGCCGCGCGAATGGCCGGTGCCGGCCGGCGCCTATGACCCGGAGACCGGAGCCGCAGCCTATCGCGACATGGTCGAGCGGGTGCGTTTCGTCGAGGAGCTCGGCTTCGACTGGGTCAGCGTTTCCGAGCACCACTATTCGCCGCGCATCCTCACCCCGTCGCCGGTCGTTTCGGCAACCTATCTCGCGGCGCGGGTCGACAAGATCAAGATCGCCCTGCTCGGCCCGATCGTGCCGGTCAGCAACCCGATCCGCGTCGCCGAGGAGTTGGCGATGCTCGACACCTTGGCGCCCGGGCGCATCGTCGTCGGGCTGTTGCGCGGCACGACCAACGAATATCTGAGCTACGACCTGAACCCGAGGGAATCGCGCGAGCGCACCGACGAAGGGATGGAGCTGATCCTCAAGGCGTGGACCGAGCCGCAGCCCTTCGGCTGGCAGGGGCGGCATTTCCAGTATCGCACGGTGTCGATCTGGCCGCGCCCGCAGGCTCAGCCCCATCCGCCCACCTATGCGCTCGGCACCAGCGCCGAGGCCGGCGCATTCGCCGCGCGCCACCGCCTCGGCATCGGCCTCTCCTACGGCAATTTCGAGCTGATGGGTAAGTCGGCGCGCCATTACCGCGAGCAATGCGCCCGCTACGGCTGGGAGCCGGGGCCGGACGACATCATCTACCGCGCCAACATGATCCTCGGCGAGACCGATGACGCGGCCGAGGCGGCGCTCGCCCGGCGCGACAAGCAGGCGCCCTTCCCGGTCCGCGCCGGGTTGCGTAATGCGCTGCTCGAGGCCGACGTCACGCGCAACATCGCCGGCGAGCGGCGTCCCGCCAATGTCGGCGGGGTGTTGCCGATCAGCTTTTGCGGCGGCCCAGACCGGGTCGTCGAGCAGCTCCGCCGCTGCCGCGAGGAGACCGGCGCGGGAGTGGTCGATTTGTCGTTGCAGGATCCCGGCACCGGCAATGTCGATGCGATGATGAGCGCGCTCGAATTGTTCGGAAAAAAGGTTCTGCCGCGCATCCGCGAGATTTGAGGGGAGCTCGAGAATTGGCACAGACGGAGATCCCCGGCGCAGGGTTTCGCGAAGGGTTTGTCGAGGCGGACGGGTTTCGCATCCGGTATATGGAGGCGGGAGCGGGAGCCCCGCTCGTCCATCTGCATGGCGCCGGAGGCATGCGCCTCACGCCCGGGCATGATCTGCTCAGCCGGCATCACCGGGTGATTGCTTTCGAGATGCCGGGGTTTGGCGCGTCGCCCGAAAATACCCGGACGCGGACGATGGCGGAGCTCGCCGCAACGATGGCCGCCGCCGTCGAGAAGCTGCGCATCGACAAATTCGATCTGTGGGGCACATCGTTCGGCGGCAAGGCCGCGCTGTGGCTGGCGGCGCAATATCCGGAGCGGGTGCAGTCGCTGCTGCTGGAAGCGCCGGCCGCAATCCGCCCAGCCGGGTCCGAGCCGCCTTCCGGCTCGCCGGAAGAAATGGCGCGCCGCCTCTATGCCCATCCCGAGCGGCTGGGCCCGTTGCCGGTCCCCGACCCGGCCGTGCAGGCCAAGACGCGAGCTCTGGTGGCGCGGCTCCGCGGTCCCGACCGCGACCCCGATCTCGAAACCCCGATGCGCGGCCTCGCCGTGCCCACCCTGGTGCTGTTCGGCACGCTCGACCAGGTGATCCCGCCCGAGATGGGCCGCTTCTACAAGGAGCTGCTGCCCAATTGCCACCTGGTGTTCGTCTATGATTCCGGGCACGCGATCAGCACCGAGCGCCCCGAGGCCTTCGCCGAAGTGACGAAAGATTTTCTCGAACGTCGCGAGGCCTTCGTCGTGAGCCGCACAGAGACGGTAATCCACCCCTAGTCAGCCGGGCGGGCTCGGCGAAAGCCGCCGGTCGGGCCGGCATGGCGGGTTACCTTTCGCTCACCCGCCCTACGCCGTCCGTAAGCCATCAACCCGCCGCGCGGTTCACCGTCCCGCGATGGCGGCGGTGCTCGGCGGGGACGGGGCACGGCGGTATTCGGGGACCAGCCGCTCGAGGATCTGCAATACCCGCTCTTCGCGACGGGAACGGGCGGTCTCTTCGAGCTCGTCGATCGAGCGCGCGAGCATCGCATAATCGGCGGTGCGCGGCGCGGCGAGCCTGATCGACGGGTTCTCGGTTGCCATCAGCGGCTCGGCGGGGTGGAACAATTCCTCGTGCAGCTTCTCGCCGGGCCTCAGCCCGACGAACTCGATCGCGACGTCGCGGCCGGGGCGCAGCCCGGCCAGCCGGATCATCTGATGCGCCAAGTCGACGATCTTGACCGGCTCGCCCATGTCGAGCACGAAGATCTTGCCGCGGGTTTCGGGCGCCCCGCCGGAAGGCGACAAGGCCGAGGCCTGCAATACCAGCTCGACCGCCTCGCGCACCGTCATGAAATAGCGCGTGACCTCCGGATCGGTGACGGTGAGCGGCCCGCCGGCGGCGAGCTGACGCTGGAACAGCGGCACCACCGATCCGGTCGAGCCGAGCACATTGCCGAAACGCACCGTCACATAACGGGTGCCGCCGCCGGCCGCGGCCCGCCGCCGCGCCTCGTAGAGGTCGAGCGACTGGCAGAATGCTTCGGCGATGCGTTTGGTCGCGCCCATCACGCTCGACGGGTTGACCGCCTTGTCGGTCGAGATCATGACCACCAGCGAGGCCCCGAACGCGCGCGCGGCTTCGGCGACGTTGCGGCTGCCGATCACGTTGGTCAGCACGCCCTCGATCGGGTTCGCCTCGACCATCGGCAAATGCTTCAGCGCCGCCGCATGGAACACCAGCTCGGGCTTGACTCGCGGCCATGACCTCCTCGACTTGCGCCCGATCGCGCACGTCGCGCAACAATGGAACCGGGGCTAGGGTCGGGAAGCGTTCGCGCAGCTCCATCTCGATGCCGTAGAGCGCGAACTCGCCGTTGTCGAGCAGCAGGAGCCGGCCGGGGGTAAAGGCGGCAATCTGCCGGGCCAGCTCGGCGCCGATCGTCCCGCCGGCCCCGGTGACGAGGACGCGGCGGCCGCGGATCAGGCGCGCCATGCCGTCGCGGTCGAGCACCGCCTGCGGCCGGCCGAGCAGATCTTCGAGCGCGATCGGTTCGACAGCCTGCTCGGGGTTGTCGAGGTTGCGGCGGAAATCGGTCAGCTTCGGCAGGCGCGCGAGGGGAATCGCCAGGGCGTCGGCGCGTTCGAGCAGTCGCCTGACCTGCTCCCCCGGCAGGTTCTGCGCCGTGATGATCAGCTTTTGCGGCCGCTTCCCACGTCGGTCCAGGCGGGCGACGACAGCGTCGAGCGCATCGATGGTGCCGAGCACCGGGAACTCGATAAATCTCCCGCCCCACGCGAGATGGAGTGTCGGAAAGCACCCCGACGACCCGGTAGACGGCACGAGGGTCGCGCCGCATCTCGCGAATAAAGGTGTCGGCTCCGTCCTTGGCGCTGATCAGCAGGACCGGCACGACCGGGTGCTTGGCGCGCTCGAGGACGTGGTCGAGGCCGCGGTCCTTGAACAGCCGGTAGGCGAGGCGCGGGCCGCCCAATAGCGCGATCAGCACGAACCAGTCGATCAGCAAGGTCGAGCGGGGCAACGCCTCCAGCCGGGTGATGACGAACATCACCGCGAGAAACACCGCCACGGTGAGAGTGACGGCGCGGGTGATGTTGAAGAGATCGGGGAGCGAGGCGTAGCGCCAGATGCCCCGGTAGAGCCCCGTGAGCAAAAACACGCCGGCGGCAATCAGTGTGAAACCGACGATGTAGGTCGCCGTCAGGCGTGGCTCGTAGGCGACGACGTCATTGCCGATCCGCAGGTAAAGCGCTGCCACGAGCGACAGCGCGGCCATCGCCACATCGTGCAGAAAGGCAAGAAGGGCCCGCCGGTTGTTAGGAAGAATTGCGCCGTCCCCCGATACGTGCGAGCCCCTAATACCAGGATTTACGAATAGCGGGAACTGCCTCCGCGGCTCTGTTCGCCTCAGGCAGTCGGCAGCTAGAATGCCGCATGGAGGGCGAGCGGCTCTATCAACTCCTGCAGCCGGAGGCGCCGGCCACTGCCGCCCGGGTGTTCCGAGCTGCGCACCATGCGATGGTGGCAGCCGGTATCGGCATCATGCTGGCCGACACGGTATCGCCCTGGCGGGCGGCCTGGGACGACGCATTGGATGCCGGGTTACAGATCGTCTGCGCTTTCTTCGTTGCCGAATACGTGCTGCGGCTGATCGCTGCGCCGGGGGCGCCCGGCGCCGAGCATCGTGGCAGGTGGCGCTCGCGGCTCGCCTGGGCAGTCTCGCTCGGCGGCTTCTTCGACCTGCTCGGAGCACTGCCTGGCGTGCTCGATATCGTTTTTAACCCCGCCTATGCGAGCCTCTTCGGGTTTATCTGGGCTTTCAAATTGGTCCGCTTTGCGCCGGGTCTGGCCAGCCTGCAGCGCGTCATCAGCGACGCTCGGAGCGCTCTTCTCTCGGTCTTGCTCGGGTTCTGCATCGTCCTGCTGCTCGCGGCCAGCCTCGCCTACCTGCTGGAGCGAAGCGCGCAGCCCGACGTATTCGGCTCCATTCCCGCCGCGCTGTGGTGGGCCATCGTGACCTTGACGACGACCGGTTACGGTGACGTCACGCCGATGACGCCGCTGGGGCGCGTGCTGGCCGGTTTCGTCATGGTCAGCGGGATTCTGGTCTTCGCCCTGTGGGCGGGCATCCTTGCGACGGGCTTTGCCGAGGAAACGCGCCGCCGCGAGTTCCTGCGGACCTGGGACCTAGTCGCCAAGGTCCCATTCTTCCACAATATCGGCGCCTCCACGATTGCCGATGTCGCGCGGCTTCTGCGCCCACGGCACTATCCCGCCGGCTCAGTCATCGTTCGCCGCGGCGAAACCGGCGACTGCATGTACTTCGTGGCCGCCGGGGAGGTCGAGATCCTGCTCGCCCCGCAGCCGATCCGCCTGGGCCCCGGCGAATTCTTTGGCGAAATTGCGCTGCTGACCGGCGGTCCGCGCACCGCGACCGTGGTGGCGGTGCAACGATGCGCATTGCTGGTGCTCGACATCGTCGATTTTCGACAGCTGATCGGCCGCCAGCCCGATCTCGCGCGGATCATCCACGAGGAGGCGGAACGGCGGCTCGTCGCCGCCGGGTGATCAATCCTCGCACCGTGCCGGCCGGGCGAGGGGTTCGTAGTAAGCAGCCGGAAACCCGGCGGCGGCACGCGCCTCTGCATTAAAGGGCGGCTTCAAATCCCCCTTGAAGCAGCGCCGGACGCACTCGCGGAAGGCCTCGTCCGGAACCAGCCCTCGCGCGCGGGACAGCCAGTCGAACCATCGCGCCCCCGCCGCAACATGACCGATCTCGTCGTCGTAGATGCGCCGCAGGATCGCGGCGCTGCGCGCATCCCCGGCTCGCTCGAGCCGAGCCGCCATTTCGGGGGTCACGTCGAGCCCGCGCGCCTCGAGCACGAGCGGCACCACCGCGAGCCGGCCCAGCAGGTCGCCGGCAGTGGCCTCGGCCGATTCCCATAGCCCGTCATGCGCCGGAAGGTCCCCGTAGCGGGCTCCGAACTCGGCCAGCCGGCGTGTCAGTAGCGCGAAATGCAGCGCCTCTTCCTCAGCTACGCCGACCCAATCGTCGAAGAAGGCACGGGGCAGCGCATCGCTGGTAAAGCGCGCAATGATGTCCCAGCCGAGATCAATCGCGTTGAGCTCGATATGCGCGAGGGCGTGCAGCAGCGCGATCCGCCCCGCCAGCGAGCCGAAATTGCGCCGTTTCGGCATCTCCTTGGGCGGGCGCAATGACGGCCGATCGGGGCGAGCCGGCCGCAGCGGCGGGACGGCGTGGCCGACCGCTATCCCTCCGCTGCGCCATAGCTCGGCGAGTGGGCGACTCGCCGCCACCTTCGCATCCGGGTCGGCGGTGGCCAGAATTGCAACCGCGCCGCCGGTCAGGGTAGCCAGCGCCGGTGGGTCACCGCTCAGAGCGCGCGCGCCGCGTTCAGGACCTGGGCCACGTGGCCCGGGACCTTCACCTTGTGCCACACCCCGCGGACCACTCCTTGCTCGTCAAGCAGAAAGGTGCAGCGCTCGATGCCCATATATTTGCGCCCGTACATGCTCTTCTCGACCCAGGTGCCGTATTTCTCGCATACGTCGGAGCCGGCATCGGACGCCAGAATAAACGGGAGCTCGTGTTTTTTCTTGAACTTGTCGTGCGAGGCCACCGAGTCCTTCGAGATCCCGATCACCACTGCGCCGGCACCGCCATAGTCCGGGAAGGAGTCGCGGAACCCGCACGCCTCGGCGGTGCACCCGGAGGTGTCGTCCTTTGGATAAAAGTACAGCACCACCTTTTTCCCCTCGAGCTGGGACAGGGTGAGCTTGCCGTTTCCATCGGTGGGCAATGTGAAATCCGGGGCTTTGTCGCCGACCTCGACACTCATTGGGGGTTGTCTCCTGTAATTGCTGCCGCATCGCGCGCCGGGGTCTCGACCAGGCGGTCGTACCAATTGCGGGTGCGCTCGGTGGCGCCGGTGATATCTGCGGAGAGCTGGGCGAAGTCAACCGCGCCCACGCAGCGCGCAAGGGTCGCGGCATCCGCTTCGGAAAGAGCGGTCGTTTTCGGCAAGCCGTCGCTGAGCAATGTCAGAACGGCCTGCACATTGCGCAACAGCGCCGCGCCCTCTCGCAGCTCCTGCTCCGCTTCGGCGGGCAACAGCCCGGCGGAGCCGAGCGCCGACAGCGCCTCGGCCGTGTTGGGATGCAGAATTCCCGGAGAGCCGGCGGCATGACGCAGCATCAAATACTGCACGATGAACTCGATGTCGATCAGCCCGCCCCGGCAGTTCTTGAGATCCCAAGGGGACGGGCGCGGGTTCTCCTCGGCCATCCGGCGCCGCATCGCGGCCACGTCTTGAACCAGTTTGCGGGGATCGCGCGGCTCGCTCAGCAGGGCCTCTAGCGCTCCCGAGACTCGGTGGCACAGGGCGGGATCTCCGGCTATCGGCCGTGCGCGCGTCAGCGCCATGTGCTCCCAGGTCCAGGCGGATTCGCGCTGATAGCGGGCGAAACCGGCGAAATGCGAGGCGATCGGCCCGGCCTCGCCTGACGGCCGCAGCCGCATATCGACATCATAGAGGCGGCCCTCGGCCGTCGGGGCGGTGATCGCGCCGATCAACCATTGGCTCAGCCGCGCGTAATAGGCGGCGACCGGCAACGGATGCGGTCCGTCCGACACCTCGGCGCCGGGCGGCGCGTCGTAAATCAGGATCAGGTCCAAATCGGAGGCGAGCGTCATCTCGCGGCTGCCTAGCCGCCCCATGCCGATCACCACAAAGTCGCCTCCCGGGACCCGGCCATGCCGTCGCGCGAACTCCGCCTCGACCGCGGGCAGCAGCACCGCCAAGGCGGTTTCGGCGATATCGGCGAGCGCCCTGCCGGCGGCGTTCCCGTCGAGCGCGCGACGCATCAGCTGGACGCCGACCTGGAATTTCCGCTCGCCGGCCCAACGGCGGACGAGGTCGAGTGCATCCTCGTAGTCGCGAGCCCTCGCGAGCATTTGCCCGAGATCGGCGGCCAGCGCGGCGCGGCCCGGCAGAGGTGCAAAAAACCCTTCCGTCAGCACCGAATCGAGGAGCGCCGGGCGCTGCGCCAGCAGCTCCGCCAATCTCGGGGCGCCCGCCATGACCTCGGCAACCAGCGCAAGAAGACCTGGATTGGCGTGGAACAGGGAGAACAGCGCCACGCCGGCCGCGAGGCGCGACAGGAACTGGTCAAAGCGCCGAAGCGCCGCATCCGGATGACGCGTTTTGCCAAAAATCCGCAGCAATTCGGGGACGAGCTCGGTCAGGATCTCGCGCGCTCGCTGGCTGCGCGTCGCGGACACCCTGCCGTGATGCCAGCTGCGGACCAGGGCGGCGACTGCGGCAGGCTCGCCAAAGCCGAGCTGGGCCAGAGTGCGCAGTGTGTCGCGATCGTCGTCGGCGCCGGTAAAGACCAGGTTTCCGGGTCCGGCAAGCGTCGGGGCCTGCTCGAACAGCTCGGCATAATGCTTCTCTACCGAGGCGAGGTGGGCGCGCAGCTCGGTGACGAAGGCGTCCGCTCGCGGATAGCCGAGGAAGACCGCGATGCGCTCAAGGCCGGCCTGGTCGGCGGGAAGCGCGTGAGTTTGCGCGTCGTCGACCATCTGCAGGCGGTGCTCGAGACGGCGCAGAAACCGGTAATCGTCGATCAGCGAGCTTGCCGTGGCGGGGTCGGAGCGACCGGCGGAGGCGAGACGGCGCAGCGCCTCGCAAGTCGGCCCGACCTGCAGCTCGTGGAGCCTGCCGCCCCAGATCAGCTGCTGCGTCTGGGCAAAGAATTCGATCTCCCGGATCCCGCCGCGGCCGGTTTTGATGTCGTGCCCTGCGACCGAGATTCGCCCGCCGCCCCGATGCGCGTTGATCTGGCGCTTGATCGAGTGGATGTCCTGGATCGCCGCGAAGTCGAGATTCTTGCGCCATAAGAAAGGCCGCAGCTCGCGCAGGAACCGTTGGCTCGCCACCCGGTCCCCGGCGACCGGCCGAGCCTTTATCAGCGCCGCGCGCTCCCAGTTCTGTCCGACGCTCTCATAGTAGGTGAGGGCGGCCGCGACCGAGATCGCGAGCGGCGTGGATGCCGGATCGGGGCGAAGCCTAAGATCAGTACGGAACACATACCCGTCGCCGGTGCGTTCCTCCAGAATGCGCACCAGGTCGCGCGTCAGGCGGACAAAGAAACTCTGCATCCGGTCGCGCGCGGCAACCCGGACCAACGCCGCATCAAAGAGAAGGATAAGGTCGATATCGCTCGAATAATTGAGCTCATGCCCGCCGAGCTTTCCCATGCCGAGCACGAAAAACCCGCTGTCCCGCTCCGGCTGATCGGGATCGGCGAGCGTCACGAGGCCCTTGCGCGCCGCTTCGCGCAAGAGATGGCGCAGCGCTGCCCCCAGGGACGCTTCGGCAAACCGGCTCAGCGCGCCCGTTTGCTGCTCGAGCGACCACGATCCGGCAAGCTCGGCCACGGCGGCGAGAAGGGCGATGCGCCGCTTTGCTGTTCGCAGCCGCCGCATCAATGCCGCGGTATCTTCGCCAAGATCTTCGGCCTTTTCGACGTCGGCGCAGAGCGCGGAAAAAACCGGATCGGCGCCCTCCTCGACGAGGCGCGTCAGGAATTCCCATTCCCGGACCGCGAGGCCGCTCAGAAAGGGGCTGTTGCCGAAAATCGCCGCGAGCAGGCCGTCTCCGGGCGAGGTAGCGCTCCATTGGACCGCGGAGCGGGTTGCCGCGCCGTCCGGCGCCAGGGACAGAGCCTCGTGCCAGGCTTCAAAGCCCAGGGCCAGCCTGCGGTTGTCGGCCGGCTTCGGCAGCCTGCCGCCATCGGGGGAGAGGTGAGATAACAGCTTCATCAGGGGAGCCCGCGCGCGCCGGGGACACTGGCGGTCAACCCATTTCAGGTCAAGGCGGGTCGGCTTCAAGAAGGCGGTCCCCCCCGGCCGGCCTCCTCTCCCCGAAACCGGCGGCGCGGCTCCGGCACGGCGTTCAGCGCCTTCTCGTTTGGTCGGGCGCGGTGGTGACAGCGCTGATCCTCGTCCTTGCGGCCGGCCTATGGCGGTTGACGCAGGGCCCGATCGACCTCGATGAGCTGACGCCCTACGTCCAGGAGATGCTCGGCCGTTCGGTCGAAGGCATGAGCATCGCGATTTCGGGTGGGCATTTGGGTATCGACCCGGCCACCCATGCGCTCGAATTGTGGCTTGAAGGAGTGCGGCTGTCGCGCGCCGACGGAGAACCGGTCGCGAGCCTGCCGGTCGTGGCGGCGAGCTTTAGCCTCACCTCGCTATTGCGGGCCAGGGTGGCGCCGACCCGGCTGGTCATTCAACGCCCGCTGTTGCGGTTGGTCCGCGACGAAGATGGCGCCGTCCGCTTCCGGTTCGGCGACCAGGATGCCGAGGCGCCCGGGCTCCCCCCCGAAATGCTCGAGCAGTTCGCCGGCTCCGCCAAACCGGACGAACCGTTTGGGCAGATGCGCCGGATCATCATTCGCGACGCCACCCTCGTCCTTGATGACCGGCAGACTGGACGCCGCTGGCAGGCCGAACGGGTCGATGCTACCGCCGAGCGCAACCCGGCGGGCCTTGCCGGCGATCTGGCATTGGCACTGTCTCTCGGCGCCCGCCGCCCTGAATTCCACGTAAATTATCGATACTCGTCCTCGGATCGGAAGCTCGATCTGACGGTTGAGGTCGGTGCGGTCGAGCCTGCGGCATTGGCTTCCCTCACACCCGAGCTCGCGCCGCTGGAGGCGGCCCAATTCCCGATCTCCGGCACCTTGACGACCCGGCTCGATCTCGCGGCCCGGTCGGGGGAAGGGGTGCGCGCCGATCTTCGCTTCGGGGCGGGCTGGCTCAAAAGCGAGCTCCTGCCGGAAGGCGCGCTGCGCCTAGAGCAAGGCTCCCTCCACGCGGTCTACGCGCCGGAAAGCAGTCAATTGCGCCTCACCAAGCTCGAGCTCGATCTCGGCGGCGGTTCGGGCATTACTTTCAAGGGCAGCCTCGACGGCATCACTCCGGATATTATTGCCGGCGAGAGGCCCCCGGCTTCGCCGCTGGCCGGCAGGCTCGGGGTCACGCTCGTCGATGTTCCGGTCAATAAATTCGAGACATTGTGGCCTCCCGCCTTGAGCCGCAACGGCCGGCGCTGGGTGCTGGCCAATGTGCGTGACGGGGTTCTCGACGAGGCCGCCGTCCAGCTCGATCTCGAGGTCGACCCGGCGACGCGGACCGCGGAGGTGGTCTCGGCGCACGGATCGATGCGGTACCGCGACGCGACGATCAGCTATTTCCAGGGCCTCCCCCCGGTGCGAAAGGTCAGCGGCACCGCGATGCTCGAGGATAAGAGGCTGGTCTTTACGCCAAAGGCGGGCACCGTCAAATCCGTCCAGGTCACCGGCGGCTCGCTGCAGATCACGGATCTGGGCGCGCCGGTCGAGTGGCTCACCGTCGACCTTTCGGCAACCGGCCCGGTCCAGGATGTACTGGAGGTGATCGACGCCAAGCCGCTGCGCTATGCGCACGAGGTCGGGGTCGATCCGGCGCGGGTCGCGGGGCGCACCGAGGCCAATTTCCATTTCAAGCTGCCGCTGCTGCGCGATCTCAAGCTCGATCAGGTGCAATACGGGGTGAAGGCGAGCTTGACGGGCGCCGCCATCGCCGATGTCGCGATGGACCGCGACCTCACCGACGGCAATTTCGCTCTTGAGATCGGCGGACCGGGAGCTCGCCTCCAAGGAGACGCCCGGTTCGACGGTATCCCGGTAAATCTCGATGCGAGCCTGTCGTTCAAGCGCAGGGACGGCCCGCGGGCCCGTTATCGCGTGGCTCTGGCGTTGAATGACGAGCAGCGGCGGCGGCTCGGCTTCGATTTTTTTCCGGACCGGGTTGCCGGGCCGATTGGCATCGACCTCACCTACAGCGTGCTCGATGCGGCTCGGGCCGAGGCCGAAGCTGCAATTGACCTGCGGGCAGCCGGCCTGTCGGTTGCGGAGGCGGATTGGAAAAAACCGCCCGGCGCTCCTGCGACCGCCCGATTAGTTGCAGAGCTCCGGCAGGAGCAGATCACGCGCGTCAAGGACATCGAGGTAAAAGCGCCCGGGCTCGAAGGCAGGTTCGCGCTGACGCTCGCGCGGGGGACCGGACGGCTGGATCGCGTGGAGGTCCAGCGCCTATTGGTCGGCAGCGACGATCTCGCCGGCTTCGTAACCCGTCGTCAGCAGGGCGGCTGGCATGTCGATCTTCGCGGCCCCAGCCTCGACCTCTCTCATTGGATCAAGGATCTCGGCAACAGCCTCTCGCGGCAATCCTCCCCATCGGACCCGCCGTTGCAGTTGGACGCGCGTCTCGGCCGGGTGATTTTTGGGCAGCAGCGCGAGGTTCGGGACTTCACTGCCCATCTGCTGCGCAACGGCGGCGATTGGGAGGCGGCGCAAATCGATGCGCGCTTTACCAACGGCCGCCGGCTGACCCTGTGGTCCGGCAAGGATGCGGGCGGATCTAATCTGAACCTCCACAGCGATGATCTCGGTTCGGCGCTGCACCTGCTCGACATCACCGACAATGTCGTGGGCGGACGGGTTGCCGTGGCAGCGCGGGTCGGGGAGGCTGCCGGCAAGCGGGTTTTGACCGGCAGCATCGAAGGCGGGGATTACAGCCTCGCGCGGGCTCCGGCGATTGCCCGAATTCTGGCGTTGCCGTCGTTCAGCGGGATGGGCAGCATGCTCGCTGGCTCCGGCATCCCGTTCAGCACCTTGCGCGGCGAGTTTGCGCTCAGCGAGGACCGCCTGAGGCTCGACAATTTCCTAGCCTACGGCGAAGCGATCGGAATGACCGGGAACGGCGTGGTCGATCTGCACCGGGACCAGCTCGACCTGCAGGGGACGATCGTGCCGGCCTATGCGCTGAACTCGATGCTCGGCAATGTGCCGATCGTCGGCTCGCTATTGCTCGGCGGCGAAGGGCAGGGCCTGTTCGCGGCGAATTACCGGGTCACCGGTTCCGCCGCCGATCCGGAAATCTCGGTCAACCCGCTGAGCGCCCTCGCCCCCGGCTTCCTGCGCCGGTTTCTCCAGCCCAATTTCGGCCTGCCCCCGCCGCCGATACCAAGCCCCAATTCTCCCTCTCCGCCCCCGGAGGCGGAGAGGGCCGGGGTGAGGTGGGGGGACCCCGGGTTCGAAGTAGCGGCTCCCCTCCCTCTCTCCGCGGGGCCCCCGGCAAAGGGCGGAGAGGGGTGGTGCTCAGACCGGGCGAACCAGGGCGTGGCGCTTTCGGCCGGCGCTGAGCTTGATAAGCCCTTGGCATCGAGATCGGCGAGTGAGACCGGCCTGTTCTCGTTCTCGACGACCTTGTCGTTGATGCGCGCCCCGCCGCCGCGGATTAGCCGCCGGGCCTCGCCGTTGGAAGTGGCGAGCCCGGCGCGGCTGAACAGCTCGAACGCCGGGATGCCGTCGTCGAGTTCGCGCGCGCGCAGCGACCGATCGAGGTTATGCGGCGAGCGAACTGCCGCTGCCGCCGCTTTCGAAGCACGGCAGCGCGGTTTCCGGGCCGCGATCTCCGCGGCCTCGCGCCCATGACAGAGCGCGGTCGCCTCGGTCGCCAGCACCTTTTTTGCTTCGTTGATGTCGCCGTGCTCCAAGCGGTCGATCATGGCGAGATCCAGCTCGGTGAAGAGACGCAGAAAGCGGCCGACATCGGCGTCATCGGTATTCCGCCAGAATTGCCAGTATTCGTAAGGCGACAATTTCTCGGCGTTGAGCCATACCGCGCCGCCCGCGGTTTTCCCCATCTTGGCGCCTGAGGCGGTGGTGATCAGCGGGGTCGTCAGGCCGAACAAGGCGCGCCCGTCGATGCGGCGGGCGAGCTCGACGCCGGCTACGATATTGCCCCACTGGTCGGAGCCGCCGATTTGCAGCTCGCAGCCGAAGCGGCGCGCCAGCTCGGCGAAATCGTAAGCCTGCAGGATCGGGTAGTTGAATTCGAGAAAGCTGAGCGGCTGGTCGCGCTCCAGCCGGAGCCGGACGCTGTCCTGGGTCAGCATGCGGTTTACCGAGAAATGCCGACCGATATCGCGCAGCAGCGGAATGTAGCGGAGTTCGTCGAGCCAGTCGGCGTTGTTGACCATCATCGCATCGCTCGGACCGTCGCCGAACTGCAGGAATTTCATGAAAACCTTGCGGATGCCGGCCATATTGTGGGCGATCTCGGCATCGTCGAGGAGCTGGCGGGCTTCGTCCTTGCCGGAAGGATCGCCGATCCGCGTCGTCCCGCCGCCCATCAGGATGATCGGCTTGTGCCCGCAGCGCTGAAACAGCCGCAACAGCATGATGCCGACGAGGCTGCCGACATGGAGGCTGTCCGCCGTGCAGTCAAAGCCGTCATAGGCTACAACCGGGCCGGCGCCGAGCCGCTCGTCGAGCGCCTCGATGTCGGTACATTGATGGATGAAGCCGCGCTCGCGCGCAGTGAGGAGAAAGGGAGAGCGAGGTGTCGACATGGCTGCGTCCTGTAACATAGGCGCGCCGGCCGGGCCACAACACTCCCCGCGGATGTGGCGCGCGATCGGGTTGATGAGCGGCACCTCGCTCGACGGCATCGATGTGGCGTCGATCGAGACCGACGGACATGACAGGGTGAACCCGGGCCCTTGGATGACGATCGCCTACCGGCCGGAGTTTCGCGAGAAATTGCGGTCGGTTCTCGGCGGGGCGGGTCCGGTGCTGGAAGTGGAGGACGAACTCACCCGCCTCCATAGCGACGCGGTCGAGCACTTCATCCGCCGGAACCCCGGAATTGCCGTCGACGTGGTCGGCTTCCACGGCCACACGATCCTGCATCGCCCGGCCGAGCGCCGCACATGGCAAATCGGCGACGGCGCGGCGCTGGCATGCCGGCTCGGGCTGGATGTCGTCGCCGACTTCCGCTCGGCCGATGTCGCAGCGGGCGGGGAGGGGGCGCCGCTGGCCCCGCTCTTCCATGCGGCGTTGGCGGCCGGGCTGCCAAAGCCGCTCGCAATCCTCAACATCGGCGGCGTCGCCAATGTGACGTGGATCGGACCGGAGGGGCGGGTTCTCGCCTTCGACACCGGCCCCGGGAACGCCATGATCGACGATTGGGTGCAACGCCACACCGGCGCCCCGGCCGATTTCGGCGGCGCGCTCGCGCGCGCCGGCCTCGCTTCGGAAGCGCAGGTCGAGCGGTTTCTCGTGGCTGGTTTTTTTGACCGAGCGCCACCCAAATCGCTCGACCGGGACGATTTTCGGGGCGCCATGCCCGACCGGCTCTCGCTCGAAGACGGAGCGGCCACCCTCACCGAGATGACCGCCGCAGCGGCCGCCGCGGCGGGCCGCCATTTTCCGCAGCCGGCGGAGCAGTGGCTGGTCACCGGCGGCGGCCGCCACAATCCGGCTCTGATGGAGGCTCTCCGACGCCGCCTCGGGGTCTCGGTCCGCCCGGTGGAGGCGGTCGGCTGGGAAGGCGACGCGCTCGAAGCGCGGGCCTTCGCCTATCTCGCGGTACGTTCGCTCGAAGAACTGCCTCTGAGCCTGCCCTCGACCACCGGCGTCCCGGAACCGACCTGCGGCGGCCGGCTGTTCAAAGCCACTCGCGAGCAGGACGAGGCATTTCCTTGAGGGGAGGCGAGTGAGGGTCAGCTGGCGGCGAGGTGCGCGAGATTGCCGATGTCGGGAATGCTCTCCAGATCGGCGATCATCTCGCGCAGCTCGCGGGTGCGGGGCGCGCCGAGAACGGGCTCGGCCAAGGCGTCGAATTTGGCGGCGAGCCGTTCGCCCTGGCCTCCGATGTCGGCGGCGGGGATGCCGGCGTCGTGGCGCGCCGAGACCCGGCGGCCGTCCGCGAGCTCGACCTCGATCTCGCTCAACGTCTGCGGCCAGCCGTCCTGCCAATCGAGCTTCATCCGCTCGCGCAGTCCGACGAGATGCGGATCGCGGGCGTTCCCGGCGCTGTAGGCGCCGAGGCTCGCCGTGTCGACCCCGGCGAGCGCCATCGCCACCGTCTGGCGCAGGCTGAACTTGCTCTGCAAGCCGTCGACCGGGGCGGGGATGTTGCAGACCCGGTCGCAGCTCGCATCGAGCCGCAAGGTGATGCCGGCGATCGCTTCGGGGCTGACCCGGTGCTCCTCGCGCACCCGCCGGGCGCATTCGATCGGCGCATGGGTCAGATAGCAGGCGGCATGATATTTGAAGAGGTTGGCGAAGAGATGCAGGCCGCCCTCCGGCGCAGCGAGCGCGGCCTCGGGCGCGAAATCGGGGCCGTGGGTCAGCGCAAAGCCCTGCACGCATTCGACGATATCGGCGCGGCTGGTGAACCCGCGGGCCGCGAGCCGGGCGGCGAGCAGCCCGTTCTGTGAGGCTTTGCCGGCGTGGAACGGCTTGCACATCGTGCCGAACTGCGATTTGAGCCCGGCGGCCTGCGTCCCGGCAATGCCCAGCGCTGTGGCGGTCGTCTCGGCATCGAGACCAAGCAGCCGGGCGCAAGCGGCGGCGGCGCCAAAGCAGCCGACCGTGCCGGTCGAATGAAAGCCGAGATTGTAGTGCCCGGGCTGCAACGCCGCGCCGATGCGGCAAGCCGTCTCGTAGCCGGCAACAAAGGCGGTGATGACCTCGCGCCCGGAACTGCGCTGCAACTCGGCGAGCGCAAGCAGGCCGGGCAGGATCGCGACCGAAGGATGGCCCGGCATCGCCATGTTGACGTCGTCGTAATCGAGCGCGTGCGCCGCCGCTCCGTTGACCAGCGCCGCGGAGAGCGCCGGCAGTTTCGGCTCTCGCCCGATGAGGCTCGCCTGCGGCGTGCCGCCCGCCTCGACCATCTCGTCGAGCAGGATCCGCACCAGCTCGTCGCCCGCACCGGCGAGCGCCACGCCGAAATAGTCGAGGACGCATTGGCGCGCGACCTCGCGCGCCGGCCCCGGCAGCTCGTCGTAGTCGAGCGCCGCCGCCTTGCTCGCGAGCGCTCGCGTCAGGTCAGTGCCGTCCATTTCTGTTCCTCCGGTGTGCTCGGGCCGCCCAGCATTACGTCAGCAGATTTTCCAGCGCGTCGAGGGTGTCGGCTTCGCGGAACGGCTTGTCCCAGCGGATGCGGTGGATGCGCGGGAAGCGCATCGCGACACCCGATCTGTGGCGGGTCGAGCGGTGGACGCTGTCGAAGGCGACTTCGAGGACGATCTGCGGGCGTGACCTCGCGCACCGGCCCCCAGCGCTTGACGGTGTTGTTGCGCACCCATTGGTCGAGGCGGCGCAGCTCCTCGTCGGTAAAGCCCGGAATAGGCCTTGCCGACCGGCACCAGCTCGTCGCCGCGCCAGGCGCCGAAGGTGTAGTCGGAATAGAACGACGAGCGCTTGCCGTGGCCGCGCTGGGCATACATCAGCACCGTGTCGAGGGTCAGCGCGCCGCGCTTCCATTTGAACCACGGCCCCTTCGGCCGGCCGGAGACATAGAGCGAATCCGCCCGCTTCAGCATCAGCCCTTCGATGCCGCGCTCGCGCGCGCCGTCGCGCAGTTCCTTGAGCTCGTCCCAGCTGGTGAACGGCACCATCGGCGACAGGTCGAGCGCCGGGCGCGGCTCGCGCGCGATGCCACGCTTCGAGCCGGTGCCGGCGCTCGGCGAAGGAGAGGCCGCGCAGATCCTCCGGCCCCTCGCGCAGAATGTCGTAGAGCCGCACGGCCGCCGGGAAATCGCGCAGCACTTTCGGGGTCGGGGTCTTGCGGTTGAGCCGCTGCTGCAGGTCGTTGAACGAGGCGACCTCGCCGTCGCGGATCACCAGCAGCTCGCCGTCCAACGTCACATCCGGCGGCATCGCCGCGCAGATGTCGGGAAAGGCGCCGCCGATCTCGTCGCCGGAGCGCGAATAGAGCCGCTTTTCGGCGCCGCGGGAGACGAGCTGCACGCGGATGCCGTCCCATTTCCATTCGGCGAGATAGTCGCGCGGGTCGAGCCCGGCGATGTCGGCATCCTCGAGCGGCTGCGCCAGCATCAGCGGGCAGAAGGTCGGCAGATCGCCGATCTCGGGCGGCGGGCGCCGGCCCTCGAGCCAATCGAAGAGCGGCTGGTAGGGCGGGGCGAGGCCGTGCCAGACCTCCTCGATGCGGTCGAGCTCGACGCCGCTCCACTCGGCGAGCGCGGTCTTGGCGAGCCGCGCCGAGACGCCGATCCGCAGATTCGCCGGTGACCAGCTTCAGGAGCGCCCAGCGGCCGGTCGCGTCGAGCGCGTCGAGCCAGGGCTCGAGCAGCCGCGCGACGTCGTTGCGGCTGGCGCCCTTCAGCTGCTCGACGATCTCGGGGAGGCTCCGGGACATGCCGCGCGCCGTCGGGCGGCCGCGGGCCAGATCAGCGACACGGTCTCGGCGAGGTCGCCGACAAAATCATAGGACCAGCCGAGCAGCTCCGGGTCGACCCGCGCGGCGGCGAGCGCGCGGACCTGGCTCGGCTTCGCCGCGTCGAAGACGAGCTCGCCGGTCAACGCCGCCAGTGCCCAGCCCCGCTCCGGATCGGGCGCGGTCGCGAAATACTCCCGCATCAGCCGCAGCTTGCCGTTGCGCGACGGGGTGAACAGCAGCGCGTCGAGCAGCGCCGCGAAAGCGGTTCACAGACTTGCCCCTCACCCCGACCTCCTCCCGCCTTCGGAAGCGGGGACCCGCGCGTCGCGCCACGCCGTCTGCCGCCCACCCGCCCCTCCCCGGCGGCGGAGAGGGGAGAGGGCTCTCGCGGAAGCGGGCGGGGCGAGGGGCAGCGCGGGCGCAAGCTGTCACTCGTCCTCCTCGAAGCCGGTGAGCGCCAGCGCGCGGGCCGCGTAGCCCCGTTGCCGCGCGTGATGCACGAGCGCCTCCTCGCGGCCGTGGGTGACCCAGATCTCCTCGGCGGCGACCTCGTCGATCGTCGCCGTCAGCTCGTCCCAATCGGCATGGTCGGAGATCACCAGCGGCAGTTCGACGCCGCGCGCCTTGGCGCGCTGCCGCACCCGCATCCATCCGGAAGCCATCGCGACCAGCGGGTCCGGCAGCCGCCGCGACCAGCGGTCGGTGGTGGCGGCGGGCGGCGCCAGCACGATGCGGCCTTTGAGGCGCCTCGCGCGTCGCCTCGGTCCAAGGCAGCACCGGGCCGAGCGGGACGCCGAGGCTCTCGTAGAGCTCGGTCAATTCGAGCAGAGCGCCGTGCAGATAGACGGGCTCCTCATACCCGGCGCGCCGCAGCAGCGCCAGGACCCGCTGGCATTTGCCGAGCGCATAGACCCCGACGACGTGGCAACGGTCCGGGAAGAGCGACAGCGAATGCAGCAGCTTGTCGATCTCCTGCCGGTCGGGACGGGTGGCGGAAAACCGGCAAGCCGAACGTCGCTTCGGTGATGAAGAGGTCGCAATTGCACGGGCTCGAAGGACGCGCAAGTCGGGTCGGGCCGGCGCTTGTAGTCGCCGGAGACGACGACCCTCATGCCGCGATAGTCGAGCACGATCTGCGCGCTGCCGAGCACATGGCCGGCCGGCATCATGCGCAGCGCGACATCGCCCGATCGTGACGGGTTCGCCATAATCGAGCGGCTGCAGCGAGCGGCCGGCCAGCTCGCCATAGCGCAAGCGCATGATGGCGATGGTCGCCGGAGTGGCGAGCACCCGCTCGTTGCCCGGGCGGGCATGATCGCCGTGCCCATGGGTGATAACGGCGCGCGGCACCGGCGCGAGCGGATCGATGTAAAAATCGCCGGGCTCGCAATAGAGCCCGGCCGGCGGTCTTTGTTAGCCAAACTCTCCGGGCCGGCGGCGGCGAAAGGCATCGAGCACTGCGGTCGGTGTTTCGGCAACCCTCGATATAGGGATCCCGTGCTAGGGGGAGAACAGCCGCTCGCCGCCGTCGAAACCGGTTCACACCATGCGCTCGAGCGCCGACGAGATCGCGGATCACGATCGAGCTTTTCCCGAGCTCGATCAGGCTGCCTTTTGCAAGCATTGCAGATGCTTGTTGACGCTTTCGCGGCTGCCGCCGACGACGTGGGCGAGGTCCTGCTGTGTCAAATGCAGATCGACGGACGGATCCCGAAGGTCCTTGCGGCCGGTGTTCTTGGCCAGTTGCACCAACGCCTTGGCGATCCGCGGCTCCAAGGTGGCGGAACAGCACATCCTCGACCTGCTCGCTCGTTTGCCGCAGCCGCTGGCACAGGATTTTCAGCAGGACCATGCACATATCGGCGTGCTTTTCGAGCAGCGGCATGAAATCACGACGGTTCAACACAAGAAGCTCGCAGTCCTCCATCGGCCGTGGCGATGGCGGTTCGCTCCTCGCCATCGAGCATCGCGATCTCGCCGAAGATTTCTCCGGGATGGACACTGTTGAAGACGATCTCTTTGCCCTCGGGAGAGAGCGAGCTGATGTTGACGGTTCCGCGAAGCACCGCCATCATGCTTTGCCCGGGCGACCCCTTGGCAAAGATCTCGCGCCCGGCAGGATAGTGTCTCGACCCGGGAATAGCTGAACAGCGTGTCGATTTCGCAGGGGCTGAGGAGCTTCGAGCAGGAAGTGTTGCTCAAAGATGCGCCGCTTTTCCTGGTGAGTCGAGCCGTCCATGCACGCTCTCCTCTGAGCCGCACGGAAGGCGCCGGCCCGGGGCTGCCACCCCGGCGCTGGCCGAACCCGGTCGATCGAGCTCCGCCATATTAATCAGTTTATGACAGATCGTCTCAGCCTTTATCAATTATGACATGATCGTCTAAGTCTATTGTCGAGGGCCTGCCGGTGCGGATCGGAGGGGAAGGCGCACCTTGACCGCCCGCCGCATGGGCCTTAATAAAACGGGGCGCTACCGGCTGATCCGGCGCTCCGTGGAGGCTCGGTATGAGGTGCCCTCGGTGCGGCGCCGACAACTCTGCCGGCATGAAATTCTGCGGGCAATGCGGCGCGCCGCTCGGGGCGTGCTGCCCGTCTTGCGGCTCCGGCAATCCGCCCGATCACCGATATTGCGGCCAATGCGGCGCGCTGCTCGGCGAGCCCGGCCTGCAGGATAGCGCCTCCCCCGAGCCCTACAGACCGAAACCAAGCCGTCGGCGCGACTCGCCGGCGCCGGGAGCACGCTCCCTGGTGAAATAAAACAGGTCACAGTGCTGTTCTGCGACATCGTCGGTTCCACGCCTTTGACCGAGCGGCTGGGCGCCGAGGCGATGCGAGACCTCGTCAGCTCGTTTCTCGAAGACGAGCCTTGCCGAGGTGCACCGCTATGGCGGCACCGCGCCGCAATTCACCGGCGACGGGTTCATGGCGCTGTTCGGCGCTCCCGTCACGCAGGAAGACCATGTGCGGCGCGCCCTGCTGGCTGCGATCGCGATCCAGCGGGCCCTCGGCGGCCGGATCGGCCGAAACTCTGCGGCGCAATTGCCAGTGCGGATGGGCATCCATTCCGGGCCCGTCGTCTTTGGCCCGGTCAGCGACAGTCTGCCGAATGGATGCGACGGCGATCGGCGACACCGCGAATGTCGCCGCCCGACTGCAGGAAGCAGCCGAGCCGGGGACCATCCTGCTGAGCGAAACGACCCGCCAGCTGGCTCAAGGCTTTGCGCGTGTTGAACCGGTCGGGCCGCTCACCCTCAAGGGCAAGGACGAGCCGGTCGCGGCTTACCGGCTGCTCGGTGTTTCCCATCGGCGCTCGGGCGCTGCGCGAGCGGTCGACGGCTCACACGACGACCTTCGTCGACCGCCACAGCGAGCTCGCGATCCTGAACAGCTTCCTGCGGCAGGTCGAAAACGGTCACAGCCAAGCGATCGGCGTCGTCGGTGAGCCCGGCATCGGCAAGTCTCGGCTCGTCGCCGAATTTCGCCGGCAGCCTCGCCGATGGACGCGTCACCTGGGTCGAGGGACGGTGCGTTTCCTACGGCACCGCCATCCCGTATTGGCTCCTCCTCGACCTGCTGCGCAGCAATTGCGGGATCGTCGAGACCGATGCTCCCGAAGCAATCACCGAGAAGGTCCGCGCGGGTACTGCAAGAGGTCGGAATGGATCCCGATCAGGACAGTCCCGTGCTTCTTCATCTTTTGGGGGTCAACGGAAGCTCGGCGACTCGCCGGCGCTGTCGAATCCCGAAGCCGTTAAGGCGCAGGCCTTCGAAATCTTCCACCAGCTGAGTATCAAAGGCAGTCGAGAACGGCCGTTGGTGTTGGTGCTCGATGACCTGCATTGGATCGACAAGATATCGGAAGAGTTCCTCGGGTTTTTGGCGGAAAACGTCTCCGGATGCCCGCATCCTGATGCTGGCCACATACCGGCCGGGATACCGCCCCCCGTGGATGGACAAGTCTTATGCGGGGCAGACGCCGCTGCAACCGCTATCCCGGGACGACAGCCTTCAGAATGGTTCGCTCGGTGCTCAGCGCAGAGCGCCTGATCGACGCTGGTGACCGAGGAAATCGTCGCCAAAGGCGGACGGCAACCCGTTCTTCCTCGAGCAGCTGGCACTGCATGCGGGTGAGAAGCTCTTCGACCTGATCTGATGGTGCCGAACACGATCCACGATGTCGTGATGGCGCGCATCGACCGATTGCCGGACGAGACAAAACAGCTCCTCCAAATCGCCGCCGTGATCGGTCGGGAGTTTTCACTCCCGTCTGCTGAGTGCAGTGTGGAAGAGATCGCGGGTCGCTCGAAGCTCAGCTGCGCGAGCTGAGCCGTCTCGAATTCATTTCTGAGCGCGTCGAGCCGGACGGCAGACATTTATGTCTTCGCCATGCGCTGACCCAGGAAGCGGCCTATGGCAGCCTGCTCGAGCGCCACCGCCGGTCCATCATGGCGCAATCGGACACGCGCTCGAAGAACTCTACCGCGGCCGCACCGAAGAAGTCGCGGAACTGCTGGCGCTTCCATTTCGGTCGCAGCGACGAGGCCGAAAAGGCGGTCGATTACGCGATTTTGGCTGCGGAAAAAGCGCAACGCCGCTGGGCCAACAACGAAGCGCTGACCTATTTCAACAATGCGCTGCGCCGTCTCGACAGGATGCCCGACACAGATGCCAACCGGCTGCGCCGCGTCGATGCCGTGCTCAAACAGGCGGAGGCAAAGTTCGCGCTGGGGCGACATGCGGAACACATTCCGGCGCTCGAAGCAATTCGCGGTATCGTGGACCAGACCGACGACCCGCGCCGCCGCGCCACTTGGCATTATTGGACTGGCTTCCTTCACAGCCTTGACAGGGGCCGACCCGATGTTGCGATCGAGCATTGCCGCGAGGCAGCGACAATCGCTTCTGCCTTCGGCTTGGACGACATCGACGCTTTCGCAAACTGCTGTCTCTCCCAGGTCTACACCATAGCCGGCAGGCTACATGATGCGATCGAGGTGGGGGAACGAGCCCTCGCGATCTTCGAGGCTCGCGGGAATCTCTGGTGGGCCGGCCGCACGCTCGGGCATTTAACTTGGGCCGCCAACGCCCTGGGCGAATGGGAGGCAAGTCTAAACTATTGCCGTCGCGCGCTCGAGCACGCTAGCGCCCTCGATGATCTTCGGCTGAAGACGAGAGGCTGGTGGCGTATGGCATCAGCCTGCGTTCAGCAAGGCGATCTCGAACGTGGAGTTGTGTGCTGCAACGAAGTCCTCGCACTAGCTCCCATCCCGTACGACATCGCCATGGCGCGCGCGGTGCGCGGTTACGCGGAAATCATGGCCGGACGGGTCCATACCGGTATGGCTGAATTGAGGGAAGCTGCCGGATGGTTCGAAAGTGCTCGCTTGCGCCATTCGCACCTGCGTTTGGACTTGTGGCTCGCCGAGGGTCATCTTTTCCAAGGCGATCGTGCCACTGCCCGACCGTTGATCGAAGAGGTGCTGCGAGCGAGCCGCGAGACAGGTTACGTCTACTTCGAGGGTTTGGCGTGCTGGCTAATGAGTGAGTGCCTCGCCGCCGACGCCCCACTCGCGGCCGCGGAGTGGGTCGAGATGGCGACAGGCATTCTCGAACGCATCGACGCACGCAACGATCTTGCTAAGGCAATGATCACGCGAGCGGCCTTGCGCCAAAGGGATGGGGATAAGGCGGCGGCCCGGCAGCTGCTCGAGAAAGCCGACGCGATTTTCCGTGCCCTCGGCACTCGCGATCAACCGGTCAAAGTCGGAGCGGCACTCGCTACTCTCGACGCCGGCTCGCAAATCCCTCTGCTTATAGGTAAACAGTGACGCTGCGACACCCATCCGGTTTGGGCAAATCGACTTATGTCGAGGCCGGTGGCAAAGGGATAAAATTTTACCAAATGTGAATTGCCTCACACAAACGATGAGTTCGCTCGTTCTACTTTCAACTCACCGGTGAAGCCGGAGTGGAACAACTGCGAGGGGTCAAATCACCCAAGCGCCTGCTTATGCGGAATTCGAGCCACGGAGGAGTGGGCGCAAGACTAGTCACACCCGGCCGCGCCCAAATCTGATTAATAAATTACCTATAGTCCCTGCCAAGCTCTAACCTGAGGAGGTCAGAAAATGTTTACGGAACGCGATCTTTTGCGGCTAGTCATTCGGCTGCATCCGTACACGCAACCCCCACTCCCGCGCCGACCATGATTTTTGCTCCCCCGCCTACTCCCGCTGTCCTTGCTAACCAGCGTAACGCGATCGTCGCAGCCGCCGGCGCGGCCGATCCCGTCGTCGATCTCGATGCCTTCGCAACTGATTTCACCGTATTCCGCTTTGAGACGCAAGACAATCCAGCATACGAGATGGATTGGAGATGGATGTTCAAAGGGCAAGAGCGAATAGTCAGGCGAGCATTGCGGTTCGAGTACCGCTATCCGGTACACAACGGCGGCGGAGCCCTCGCGACCGACTACGTGCTAGTCGGCTACGAGGGTGGGGGTGGCCCCTAAGACCTGTAGTCCGTGGGTCGGTGCGCAAGCTTCGACCCACGCTCGTTCGCCCAGCCGGAGATAGCCGGAGACGCTCGTGCCAAGGAGGTGGACGGGATGACGCGAAATCTTTGCCTGTTTGCGGCCGTGTGCGGGTTGCTAGTCGGAGCGCTTTCTACAGAGGCGGCATTCGCTCAAAAGCAAGGCGGTATTCTGAGGGTTTACCACTGGGACAGTCCGCCCAGCATGTCGATTCATGAGGAACCGACAATCTCGACCGTAGTGCCAATGATGGGGGTGTTCAATAACCTCGTTATTTACAAACAGGACATAGCCCAGAATAGCTTGCAATCGATCGTGCCGGACCTTGCGGTCAGCTGGTCGTGGAATGGAGACAGGACTGCGATGACTTTCCAGCTCCGCGAGGGTGTCAAATGGCACGACGGCAGGCCCTTTACCGCCAGCGACGTCGTGTGCACTTGGAACATGTTGCTGGGGAATTCGAACGTATCGCTGCGCACCAATCCCCGGAAATCCTGGTATCAGAACCTGGAGCGAGTTACCGCCGACGGCGATTGGACTATGAGCTTCCATCTCAGGCAGCCGCAGCCTGCTTTTATTGCACTTCTCGCCTCTGGGTTTTCGCCGGTTTATCCTTGCCATGTTTCGCCGCGCGACATGCGACAGCACCCGATCGGCACGGGCCCCTTCAAATTTGTCGAATTCAAGCCGAACGAGTCGATCAAAGTGGTGCGAAACCCTCATTACTGGAAAAATGGCCGACCTTACCTCGACGGCATCGAATACACGATCGTACCGAACCGATCGACGGCCGTACTGGCTTTCATCGCCGGCAAATTCGATATGACCTGGCCTTACAACATAACAATCCCACTATTGAAGGACGTGCAAGGGCAAGCACCGGAGGCGATATGCGAGCTCCGAACCACCAATTCCAGGGGCACGTTGATCTTCAATAGAGACATCGCGCCCTTTGACAATCCTGATGTTAGGCGAGCGATGGCGCTGGCGTTGGATCGCAAGGGATACATCGACATTCTCACCGAGGGTCAAGCAAAAATCGGTGGGGTCATGATGCCACCGCCGGAAGGGATATGGGGCATGCCGCCCGGTATACTGAAAACGTTGCCCGGGTACGATCCTGATGTACAGAAAAACCGGGCAGAAGCACGTAACATCATGCGGCAACTCGGCTATGGACCCGACAATCGGATTAGCGTCAAGTTTGCAACCCGGAATATAGGTATCTATCGAGACGCGGCGGTGATACTGAGTGATCAACTTCGTGAAATTTACATCGATAGTGAACTCGACGTCGTCGAGACCGTGAACTGGTTTCCCAAACTAGCTCGCAAGGATTACCAAATCGGTTTCGAGTTTATGGGGGGAGCCGTCGACGATCCTGACGCGATATTCGCTCAAAATTACGGGTGCAGAGGAGAACTTAACTATACCGGATATTGTGATCCCGAAGTCGACCAAATGTTCGACCAACAATCGATCGAGCTGGATCAGGAGAAGCGTAGGAACCTGGTGTGGAACATCGAGAAGAAATTGTTGGGCGACGGAGCACGGCCGATCATCCATCATACACGTGCAGCGACATGCTGGCATCCAAAGGTAAAGGGACTGACCACAATGGTGAACAGTGTGTTCAACGGCTGGCGTATGGAAGACGTGTGGCTCGACAACTAATCGAGACTGCCGGAAGCAGCCATGAAACAACCGTCGCTAGATTTGGCTGACATCCAAGGGGATGTTTTGCGGGGCCTCCCAAAAAATCACGAGAATTTTCTATTCTACAGGATCATTAGCCCTGGTGCCTTTAAACAACATTTAAGGCAGCAAGTAATCCGCAGCATTACTGATGCATGGCAGGTATTTGACCGGGAATTGGCCCTTCAACGCCATAAAGCCCAGGGATACAGAAGCTTGAAGAGGATTTCTGGGCTTGAAATTTGGGTTTCACCAGAACCGGGTTGACCCAGTTGGTTGGTGTCCGGCCAAAGCTTGAGGCGGCTTTTGAAATGGGAGCGGATCATCAGAACACGATCGAGAAATTAAACGATCGATCGCCTTCGAGTTGGCTGACGAAGTTCGTATCTGATCGGATTGATGGCATTCTTGTGGTCACTGGGCCCGATCTCTCGTCGGTGACGTTGCACTCCAATCGACTGCTGCGTTTGCTGGGCAGCTCCGTCAAACTGGTATATTCAGAAATCGGCGCCACTCGGCCGGGCGCGCAGCGGGGCCATGAGCATTTTGGCTTTCTGGATGGGATTTCGCAGCCGGGCATCCGCGGCCTGACGACGGCTCGCGACCCGAGGCGGAGACCCGATCAGGGGCTGCCGGGCCAGGATTTGATCTGGCCGGGCGAGTTTGTGTTCGGCTATCCGGGGCAGCATCCCGAGCATCCGACGAAACAGGGCCCGCCTGCGGAAATGGCGGCGCCCTGGATGCGCAATGGGTCATATATGGTCTTTCGCCGGCTGGAGCAGAAAGTGCCGGAGTTCCGCCGCTTTGTCCGGGAGCAGGCGGCGCGGCTGGGGATGGATCCGGAATTGCTCGCCGCCCGGATGGTGGGCCGCTGGAAGAGCGGTGCGCCGATGGAGCTCGCGCCGCGGCACGACGACCTGGCGCTGGGCCGCGACGAGAGCCGCAACAATGATTTCGAATACGGCGACGACCCGCACCAGCGCAGATGCCCCTACGCCGCCCATATCCGGAAAGTGTATCCGCGCGACGACGCGCCGGCGGCGAGGCGGAGGCGCAGCGCCATCGCATCATTCGCCAAGGCATCCCGTTCGGTCCCGAAGTGGCGCCCGGCGAAACCACGACCCGGCACAGCCGCGGGACTGATGTTCGTGTGCTATCAGACCTCGATCGAGCGGCAGTTCGAATATATCCAGCGTCAAGCGAACAACCCCGGCTTTGTCGACGGCAAGGTCCGACCGGGCGGCGGGGCGCCGGTAACCCCGGGGCACGACCCGATCATCGGCCAGGCGGCCGCAACGGCCCGCGCGAGATGGACGAGCCCTATCCGAATTATCCCGCCGGCAACCGGCGGACGACGCTCGAAATGCCGAACCAGTTTGTCATTTTGACCGCTGCGGCCTATTTTTTCATGCCCTCCA